>JBFMCU010000102.1:0-36882 GCA_040754415.1 Planctomycetota bacterium | reverse complement strand
GAGGCGGACGAGAAGCCCGCCGACGAGGCTCCCGCCTCGGGCGCCGAGGCCGGCGCTCCGGGCGCGGGCGCTCCGACGGCGGGGGAGGAGGAGGAAGGCGAGCAGGCCCCGGCCGAGCCCGCGACGCCGTCGATCGACGTGGCCGGGCTCGACCAGCGGATCCTCGCCCTCCCGCTCTCCGAAGGGAACTACGACAACCTGCAGTGCACCGAGAAGGCGCTCCTGTTCGTGGAAGAGACCCCCGGCGGCGAGAGGATCCTGAAGAGCTTCGACTTCGAGGAGCGCGAGGCGAAGACGCTCAAGGAGGGGGTCCAGGGATTCACGGTCTCCGGCGACGGCAAGAGCCTGCTGACGTTCGGCAAGGGGGCCTTCGCCATCACCGACGCGAAGGGCGGCGATCCCAAGCCCCTCGCGATCGACTCCGTTCGGGTCCGCGTGGAGCCGGCCCAAGAATGGCCGCAGATCCTGCGCGAGGTCTGGCGGATCGAGCGCGACTACTTCTACGACGAGAAGATGCACGGCGTGGACTGGCCGGCGATGTGGGAGCGGTGGCAGGCCTTCCTGCCCCATGTCCAGCACCGCGGCGAGCTCACGCTCCTGATCCAGGAGATGATCGGCGAGCTCTGCTGCGGGCACGAGTACGTGGGAGGCGGCGAGTACCCCGAGGGACCGGAATCGATCTCCGTCGGGCTGCTGGGGGCCGATCTCGCGCTCGACGCCGGGCGCTGGCGCATCGCGCGCATCCTCCGCGGGCAGAACTGGAACCCGGGGCTGCGGGCGCCGCTGACCGAGCCCGGAGTGGACGCGCGCGAGGGCGATTACCTGCTCGCCGTGAACGGACAGCCGCTCGACGCGACGATGAACCTCCATCGGGCCTTCGAGTACACGGCCGACAAGCAGGTGGAGCTCACGCTCTCCGCCACCCCGGACGGCGCCGAGCCCCGGACGGTGCGCGTCGTGCCCGTCGGCAGCGACTTCTCGTTGCGCACGCTCTCGTGGATCGAGGCGAACCGCCGCCGCGTGGACGAGCTCTCCGGCGGGCGGCTCGCCTACGTGTACATGCCGAACACCGGCGAGGGGGGCCGGGCGGCCTTCGACCGCGACTTCTACAGCCAGCTCGACCGCGAAGGGTTGATCCTGGACGAGCGGTACAACGGCGGCGGGCAGGTGGCGGACTATGTCATCGAGACGCTCTCGCGCGACCTCCTCTCCTACTGGATGAACCGCGAGCGGTGGCTGGGCTTCTCCCCCGCCGGCGTGCTCGACGGGCCCAAGGTGATGATCATCAACGAGAACGCGGGGTCCGGCGGCGACTGGATGCCGTGGGCGTTCCAGAGGCAGAAGATCGGTCCCCTCGTCGGGACGCGGACCTGGGGCGGTCTCGTCGGGATCTCCGGGTATCCGCCGCTCCTGGACGGCGGCATGGTGACGGCGGCCTCCTTCGGCGTGATGGACGCCGCCGGCGAGTGGGCGGTCGAGAACGTCGGCGTGGCGCCGGACCACGAGGTGATCGAGTGGCCGCGGGACGTGATCGCCGGCCGCGATCCCCAGCTCGAGCGCGCCGTCGAGCTGGCCCTCGAGGCGCTCGAAACGTGGCCGAAGGGCGCCGCGCCGGCCTACCACGCGCCCGCGAAGCGCTGAATCGCGCCCTCGGCGGCGCCAACAGAAGCCGTACATGACGCCCGCGCCGGGCGGGGACCGCCGTGTACACTGGAAACCGCGGCATCCGGACCCCGGCGCCTGGCCCTCCGATCCACCCCGACCGCTCTCTCGATCGATGAAGAAGATCCTGCTCCGGACGACGGCCGTCGTCCTTCTGGGATCCCTCGCCTTCCCGCATCGCCTCTCCCGCCCGCAGGAGGAGACGGAACCTCCCCCGCCGCCGCCGGCGGAGGCGGAGACAGTCGCGGAGGCGGCGCCAGCGCCGCCTCCCAGCGAGCTGCGCTCGACCGAAGAGGCGAAGAAGGTCGAGAAGCGCCGGCGGCGGCCGGTCGAGGGCACCTTGCCGATCGAGTGGGCGGACCAGATCCGCTGGCGCTCCATCGGCCCGGCCAACATGGGCGGGCGGATCGTGGACATCGCCGTCCACCCCACGGACTCCACCTGCTACTGGATCGCCACCGCCTCGGGCGGGCTGCTCAAGACGACGAACAACGGGCTCACCTACCGGCACCAGTTCGACCACGAGGCGACCGTCTCGGTCGGCGCCGTGGCCGTCAGCGAATCGAATCCCGACATCGTCTGGGTGGGGACGGGCGAGGCGAATCCCCGCAACAGCGTCTCGTGGGGCGACGGCGTGTACGCGTCGATGGACGGTGGGGCGACCTGGGGGCACAAGGGGCTCCCGGGGAGCTTCCAGGTCGGCGCGGTCGTGATCCACCCCACGAACCCCGACATCGTGTACGTGGGGGCGCTCGGGCGCCTGTGGGGACCCAACGCCGAGCGGGGCCTCTTCAAGACGACCGATGGCGGCGGCTCCTGGACGCGGATCCTCCATCTCGACGCGAACACCGGCGTCGTCGACGTGCAGATGCATCCCGAGGACCCCGAGACCCTACTCGTGGCGACGTACGAGCGGCGACGGGACGAGTTCGACTCGAACGACCCCCGCGTGAAGTGGGGGGCGGGGGCCGGCATCTACAAGACGACCGACGGCGGCGCGAACTTCCGCCGCATCACCGCCGGACTGCCCTCGGTCCGGATGGGGCGGATCGGCCTCGACTACTGCCTCTCCGACCCGAACATCGTCTACGCCATCGTCGAGACGGAGCGGATCAGCCAGGAGCCGGAAAACGCCGCGTACATGGGCGTGCGCGGGGAGGACGCCGAGGTGGGGGTGCGCCTCACGGCTATCACGAAGGACGGTCCGGGGGCCAAGGCGAACCTGAAAGAGGGGGACATCCTCGTCACGATCGAGGGGGAGCTCGTGCACTCGTGGGGCGGGCTCTTGAAGATCATGCGCCGCCACGTCGCGGACGAAACCGTGCACCTCGTCCTCTCCCGCGAGCGCCAGACGGTGGAGGCGGACCTCACCTTCGAGCGCCGGCCTTCCGAGCGCGAGGACGCGCCGCGGGCGGAAGGCGAGATGGAGGGGGAGGAATCGACCGCGACGAGGGCGGAAGGCGGCCCGAAGGAGGAGGCGGCCCCGCCGGCCGTCGCGGGCGGGCGAAAGCCGATCGAGGTGGAGAAGCCGGACTTCCCGAGCCCGGGGCCCTTCAGCGGCGGGCTCGGCGGCCAGCGCGAGAACGCGCAGGACGACCAGGGGCGCGAGGGCCACGAGTTCGGCGGCGTCTACCTCTCCGCCGACGGCGGCGAGTCCTGGACGCGCGTCAACTCCGTGAACCCGCGGCCGATGTACTACAGCCAGGTGCGCGTCGATCCGTCCGACGCCAACCGCGTCTACGTGCTGGGCACCTCGCTCTATCGCTCCGCGGACGGCGGCCGCACGTTCACGGACGACGGCCACGGGGAAGAGGTGCACGTGGACCACCATGCCCTGTGGATCGACCCCGCGGACGGCCGGCACATGATCCTCGGCAACGATGGCGGCCTCTACGTGACCTGGGATCGCATGGAGACGTGGGATCACCACAATCACGTCGCGATCGGCCAGTTCTACGACATCGCCGTGGACGGCGAGCGGGACTACCGGGTGCACGGCGGATTGCAGGACAACGGGAGCTGGGGCGGGCCGAGCCGGGGTGGCGACGGGCGGGGAGCCGTCAACACCGATTGGCTCGGCCTCGGCGGCGGCGATGGCTTCGTCTGCTTCGTCGACGCCGAGGACCCGGACCTCGTCTACTACGAGAGCCAGAACGGCGGCATGGGCCGGACCCACCTGCGCACCGGCGAGGGCGGGTACATGCGGCCCCGCGGCGAGCGCGGCTACCGCTACCGCTTCGACTGGAAGACGCCCTTCCTCCTCTCGCAGCACAACCCGCGGATCTTCTACTGCGCCGGCAACTACGTGTTCCGCTCCCTCGACCGGGGACAGAACATGCACCGGATCTCCCCGGAGATCAGCCGGACCGATCGGGGGGCGGCCACGGCCCTGGCCGAGTCGCCGCGCAACCACGACGAGCTCTACGTCGGCACGGACGATGGCGCCCTGTGGGCGACCGCGAACGGCGGTGTGGAGTGGCGGGACCTGTTCGCCCTGAACGAGGTCGAGGAGAAGGAAGGGACGGGCGAAGCCGCCGACGCGGCCGTCATCACCGAGACCACGGCCCCGCTCCCCGGCGAGGGGGCCGCGGACGAGGCGGGCGCGGACCGCGTCAGCGGCGAGTGGAAGGCCCAGGCCGCGGGGGAGGACATCGCCGATCCGGCGGAGGGCGCCTTCCTCCTGACCCTGCGGCTCGCCGCCGACGGCACGGTCACCGGCCACGTGGTCTCCCCGCTCGGGGAGGGGGACGTGAGCGAGGGCCGCTTCGATCCGGCGACCGGCGCCCTGAGCTTCACGGCCGGCAACGACGAGATGCGCGTCGTCTTCGCGGCGACCGTGACCGGGGAGGCCATGGAGGGCAGCGTGGTCGGCCCCGCCGACTCCTTCCGTTACTCTTTCACGGCCCGGCGCGAGCCGCCCGCGGCGGCGGCGCCGGCGGCCGAGACTCCCGCGCCGGCGGAGGGCGCGGCGCCGGCTCCGGAGCGGAAGCGCATCGAGAACACGATCGACCAGCTCCTGCCGGGCCGCTACCGGCCGAGCGCGCTCGTGGCCTCCCAGCACGCGGATGGCCGCGTGTACGCCGTCTTCGACGGGCACTACTTCGACGACGATGCGCCGCATCTCTACGCCTCGGAGGACCGCGGCACGACGTGGAAGTCGATCCGGGGGAACCTCCCGAACGAGGCGGGGTCGGCCCGGGTCCTGGTCGAGGACGCGGTGAACCCCGACCTCCTGTTCCTCGGCACGGAGTTCGGAGCCTTCGCCACGATCGACCGCGGGGAGAGCTGGACGCAGCTCCGGGGCGATCTCCCCACCGTCGCGGTGCACGATTTCGCGGTGCACGTGCCGAGCGGCGAGCTGGTGGCCGGCACCCACGGCCGCAGCATCTGGATCGCCGACATCAGCGCGTTGCGGCAGATGAACGCCGAGAAGGTGGCGGCGGCCGTCGAGCTCTACGACCCGCACGACGCGGTCCTCTGGCAGCGGCAGCACTCGCGAGGCGCCGCCGGCACCCGCGTCTTCGTGGGGGACACGCCCCCGGCGGGGGTCCAGATCTACTATTCGCTCGGCAAGACCGCGAAGGACCTCGAGCTCACGATCACCCGGCCCTCGGGAGAGGTCCTCCAGACCCTGGAGGCCTCCAGCGAGAAGGGGCTGCACCGCGTGAACTGGGACTTGCGGACGGCGCGCACCGACGAGCGCGGCCGCAGCCGCCGGGGCCGCCGAGCCGAGCCCGGCACCTACGTCGTCGTCCTGCGCGCCGGCGGCGCGGTCTTAAAGCAGGAGTTCACGGTGCAGATCGATCCGAACGCGGAAGACGCGCGCTACCTCGAGTACGAGGCCGAGCGCGAGGCGAGGGAGGCGGAGCTCAACGCCGGCGCTCGACCATCGCGGCGAGACGGGTGATCGTCGCCGCGGCGGAAAGTTTGTCGAAGGAGACGACCGGCACTCCGGTCGCCTGCTGGAGCGCCGCGATTTCCCCGGCGGCAAGCAGCCGCCAGCAGCCGAGGTCGGCGGCCGGCACCTCGCCGGCGAAGAGGTCGAGGAAGCTCGCGGGGAGGCCCGAAACGCCGATTCCCGCCGCCTCCGCGCCGAGGGCCTGCGCGGCGAGCAGGATCAGGGACGGACGCTGGCCCACGGCGAGCACGAGACAGGGACGATCGGGAACGACCTCGGCGCGGAGAGTCTGGAGGACGGCGGCCACGCCGCGGGCGCGGCGGGCGAGGAGCGAATCGCCGTCGAGGTGGGCGGTGGTGGCGAGGAGGTGGAGGTCTCGTTCGCCGGTCGCGCCCCGGGGATCGAAGGCGACGACGCGCGATGCAGACTTGAGCGCGCCGATCTCCAAGCCCACGAGCGGAGCCTCCGCGAGGAGCACCACGAAGGGCCCGTCCGGCGCGCTTCCGTCCCGAACGGTCGCCGGGTAGCGATCCCCCTCTTGCGTCTCGAGGACGAAGGGCTCCCCGGCGACCGGGCCGCCGAGCCGGCGGGCGAAGGCGGCGAGGTCACCGCCGCCCGCCACGCGGTGGGCAGGAGTCTGTGGTGCCGGGCCGAGTAGGCGGGCGAGGAGCTCGCGCGTGCCCGCGGCCGTGGCCGGGGCGGCGGCGAGGAGCGCGGCGGCCCGCGCCCGGGAGAGGTCGCGCACGGTGGCCGTCGCGGCCGGCGGGCGCCCGCCGGGGAAGCAGCGCAGCTCGTTCGCGTCGGCGGGGAGGTCGAGCGGCGGCTCGGGGAAGGGCTCTCCGCCCCCGCGGCCGAGGAGGTGGAGGCGCAGCCAGCCGTACACCGTCTCGCGCATGGCGCGGTCGTAGTCGTGGCCGGTGGCGAACTCGCGGACGGCGAGGCGGTCGGGGCGGTGATCGAGCGCGTACGCGCCCCGCGCCTGCTCCGCCGCCGCCCGCGCGCCGGCGGGCGTGAAGGAGGGATCCTGGGTGGCGGTGACGAGGAGCACCGGCCGCGGCGCGATCAGCGCCACCACGTCGCCCATGTCCATCTCCGCCGCGAGCCCGTTCACGTGGCTGCACGGGCAGTGCCCGATCCGCGTCTCGAGGAACTCGCGCAGCCGCGTGACGTACACGACGGGAGCCGCGACGGCGATCCGCTCGTCGAAGGCCGCCGCGTAGAGCGTGTTCAGCCCTCCGCCGGACGCTCCGGTGCAGCCGATGCGCGACCCGTCGACGTCTCCCCGCTCGAGCAGGTAGTCCAGCGCCCGCACGGTGTCCCACACCATGTACGTCATGTTGTTGGCGCCGGCGAGGATGCC
The DNA here is from genome assembly GCA_040754415.1 of Planctomycetota bacterium. GTDB lineage: Bacteria > Planctomycetota > UBA1135 > UBA1135 > JBFMCU01. The sequence goes on along the minus strand of JBFMCU010000102.1, from coordinate 29,962 downwards.
GCGGAAGTACTCGTCGTGCCCGTTGCCCTCGACCGCGCGCTCGCCCTGGCCGAAGGGATCGTAGGTGAGCACGAGGAAGCCCTGCTTCGCGAACCCGATGCAGCGGGCCTGTACGACGTCCTGGGCCTTCGCGTGCGCCCAGTGCCCCACGGGGCACAGGACAGCGGGGAACGGCCCGACGCCGGCGGGGACGTAGACATTGGCCGGGACGGGGAATCCGGGCCGGCTCTCGAAGACGACGCGCTCGACGCGATAGCCGTCGCGCTCGATCGTGCCGATGGTGCGGGCGGCGAGCGGTGTGCGCGGCGGCGGCGGATCGAGGCCCAGAGCGCCGGCGAGACGTTCCTTGAGCCGCGCGCGCTCCTCCTTCCACCGCGGCGCGGTGTCCTGGCGGCCGGCGATCGCGCGGTGGGCGGCCTCGGCGCGCGCCGCGCACCGCTCGATCGCCGCGCCGAGCGGGTCGGCGCCCCCCGCATCGGCAAGGAGGGCGCCGGCGACGCGCTCGGCGGCCCCCGGGTCGAAGGCCTGGTCGGTGGTGAGGAGGAGCGCGTCGGCGACCTCGTACCCCAAACCCGTATCGCGGACCTCGATCGCGGTCGGGCCGGCGATCGCGACGGCCCCGGCGAGCTGCCAGTCGTACCGCTCGCCGCCGCGGGCGCGGTGCGTCGGCTCCAGGAGCACGCCGCCCACCGTGACGGCGAAGGAACGGTCCTGGTCGTCGCCCTCGTAGCCGCGGGTCCAAACGAGGTACCGGCCCGGCGCGAGGTCGGTGGTGACCCGCAGCGAATCGGGGGCGATCCCCGCCGCGTTGGACACGCGGGCGCCGCGCCCCGAGTATCCAGGCACGTTCGCCTGCTCCCGCCAGCTCCCCGCGAGCTCCTCCGCCTCGATGCGCCGAGCGGTCGCGGCGGGGGCGGGTGCGCCGGAGAGCCGCCGCACGCGGATCGCGGCCAGGAAGGCGGCGATGCCGCTGGGCGGTGCTTCGACGCGGATGGGGAGATCGTTGCCGTCCCACCACTCGGCGGGCACGAGGATGGGGATCCAGACGAAGCCGTCGTGACCGCCGCGCTCGATCTCCATCGCGCGGCCGGCGATGGTGACGGCGCCGCGGCGGACGTCTCCTTTCGCCCCCCAGCGGACCCACACCGTGCAATCGAGGGGCCCGTACACCGAGCGCGCCGTCCACTCGATCGGCCCGCGGGCCGTCCAGCGGTACGTCTCGCCGGCGTACTCCTCGCCGGCGAGGTCGATCCGATCGACCAGCGCGTCGTCGCCCCCGCTCGCGTCGAGCGCCTGGAACGGATCGGCGGGTGCGCGTTCCGCCCCGAAGGGTGGATCCCCGGCGGGGGCGATCGCGATGCGGCGCGTCTCGCCGGCGGCCAGCGCCAGGGGGAGCCCCTCGATCAGCGCGGCGCCGGAGACGAGGCGCTCCCCCGCCGGCGCGCCGGCCCCCGTGACGCGGTAGAGCGCGCCGCCCTCGACCGTGAACCACTCCGGAAACTCGTTCAACCGGGGGTGATTCGCCGGCAGGCGGTAGTGATCGCGGTGGCGGGGATGGTCGAGGCGGAGGACGCCGCTCCAGGCGCTCTCGGCGGCGACGGAGAGGCACAGCGACTCGCCGGCGCGGCGGCCGCCGAGGCGGATCGCCTCGCTCCACGGGTGCACGCTCGCCCCCTCGGTCATGGCGAAGGCCACCATGAGGGCGGTGCGGGCGTAGTTGCCGTCGCCGTACCAGCCCTCGACGATCCCCGTGCCGCCCTCGCCGGCGAGCTTCTGCTTCGCCCAGAAGCGCGGGAGGACCTGTTCCAGCCATGCGAAGCCCGCCGGCTCGGGCAGGCGGTTCAGGAGGAGCAGGGCGCCCTCGATCGAGTCGGCGAACGAATCCGCTCCGCCCCAGTCGAGGTAGCGGTCCTGGTGCACGCCCCGGAGAGCGGTGCGCGCCGCCTCGACGTAGCGCACGTCGCCGACCGCCCGCCCGAAGGTGACGCACCCGGCGAGCGCATACCCCCAGGTGTCGGGCGTCTCCGTCGCGAGGACTTCGGCGGTCGAGGGCTTCAGGAGCGTGTACCAGAGCCCGTCCGCGTTGCGGGCCCGCTCGAGCAGCGTGTCGAACATCCGCCGTAGCGGCGCCTCGTAGCGTGCGCGGGACGGCCGGCCGAGCGCGGTCACGGCCTGGAAGAGCTCGGCGAGCCCGCCGACGATCTCGTTGCCGTGGTCGTTCAGGCTGAAGCGGTCGTCGCGGAGGACATGGGCGGCGAAGTCCCAGTGGTGAGCGGGGAGCCAGCCGCCGCTCCGGGGCAGGACCTCGAGGCAGTAGGCGTCGCCGATCCGCTCGGCCCACTCGATGTACTTCGCTTCTCCGCTGAGGAAGTGGAAGCGGGTGAGCGTCTGCAGGAGCTCGCCGTTCACCTCCGCACCGTCCGCGGGGAGCGGCCCGAAGTCGGAGGCGATCGGGGCGACCGCGAAGACGCCGTCGAGGAGCTGGGCCATCCGCGGCCGCCAGAGCGCCGGCCCGTCGAGCTCGATCAGGGGGTTCAGCCCATCCTTGGCGAACTCGGTCGCGCCGAAGACGATCCGGTGCACGTCGGGGGTGACGTGCATGAAGCGCCGCTCGGCGATCGAGTACCAGTCGGGGAGCCATCCCATCCGCGTGGTGAGCGCCGCCTCGGCGGAATAGAGCGCGAGGAGGTCCGGGATCCGCGCCGGCTCGGTCGCGCGCGCGGCGAGGACGAGGAAGGGGAAGAGATCCGCGGCATTGTCCCCCGGCGACCAGACGGGCTCGCCGACGCGGCGCGGGAGGAGCCCGGTCGCCGGATCGCGCGTCGCCCACCACCCGTCGAGCACGCCCTTCGCGTGGCGAAAGGCCGCGTGGGCGACGGCGGACCGGCGCTCGGCCTCGGCGAAGGGGTCGGCCGCGGGAGGGGACGGCGGGGCAGGGGCGAGCCCGCCGAGGGCGAGGAGGGACGGCGCGAGGTGGATCACCATTGGGAAAGCGGGCGGAGGAGGAAGGGAGGGGGGAGTACAGAAAGGCCGGCGCCGAGCGGCACCAGGAGCACGGCGAGGCGAAGCGGGCCCGCCGCGGCCGGATGGCGGACCACGAGCCGGCGCACGCCGTCGTTCGGGCGCTCGGGCGCCGGCCGCGCGGCGGATTCGCCGGCGAAGACGGCCTCCGGCGGGGCGAGGATCGTGGCGAGGAGCACGGCCGGGGAGTCGGATTCGCGGCGCTGGACCAGGCGGGCCTGCGGGCCGTCGATCTCGATCTCGGCGTCGGTGGTCAGCCCCCAGAGGACCTCGGCCGGCCGCGCGAGCTCGATCTCGTCCTGCACCAGGACCGCGCGCCGGTCCCGGAAGAGCGCCACGCCGCGCCGCATCGCGGTCGCCCGCTCGGGCCAGGCATCGGCGATCTCCACGATCGCGTGGGCGTAGTCGGGCCGCGAGACGAAGCCCGTGAACCGCGCCCTCCCGGCGACCGCCTGCTCTTCGCCGTCGATGGTCACCACGTTGTGGCTGTGGGATCCGAGCCGGTAGTAGCTCCAGCGCTTCCCGCCCTGCTGGCCGTCCCAGTAGCCGGGGAGGTTGTAGTCGTCCGCCCCGAGGTCGCGGGCCCAGCGCACGCCGCCGGCGTCGAGCTCGAAAGCGCCGAGGTCGAGGTGGCCGTGGTTCACCGCGTTGTAGCCGCCCTTCAGGGCGAGGAAGAGCGCGTCCGGGTCGTCCGCGGCGCTGCGGAGGAGCGCCAGCTCGACGGGGCCGCGGAAGAGGCGGTCGAGGGGCGGGGTGAAGGGCGCCTCGCCGGCCGGCGAGACGTACCAGGCGACGTGCTGGGGCGCCGCCGGATGCGCCGCGATCCACTCCCGCTCCGCGGCGGCGAGCGCCGGCTCGCCGTACCGGCCGGCGAGCCACAGGAGGACGGGCAGGCTTCCGCGGCGGGCCCCCTCGCCGACGTCGGCGTAGGCGACGTAGAGACCCGTCGGCCCGCCGGCGGTGAGCGGGAAGAAGCCGGCGCGGGCGAGCCCCGGCCGGTCGCCGAGCCCGAAGTCGTGCCCGAGGGCGGTGCGCAGGGCGTCGAGGGCGTAGGCGGTGTAGCTCGTCGCGTAGCTCCAGTAGCCGGGCCCCTCCGGCCACGCGCCGTCGGGATCGTACGTGGCGAGGGCCCGCGGCAGCGACTCCACCGCGTGCGCGACGATCATCTCGGCATACGACGGATCGGTCTCGGCGATGGCGAGCGCGCCCACGAGGAGCCCGCCGTTGCACACCTGGTTCCAGTTGAACTCGCTCCTCGTCCACCAGGCCGGCGGCGAGCCCGTGTAGGCGGCGATCCCCGGCGCGAGGCCGCGCGCGACGAGTGCGGCGCGGATCGTCTCGCGCGCCGTGGGCTCCAGGGCCGCGAAGCACCAGTCGTAGCCGAGGCCCACGGCATGGGACATCTCGGCGGTGTCGAGGAAGTGAGAGGGGTTCCAGTCGGGAAAGGCGCCGACCGTGAGCAGGTTCTGCTCCACCGCGCGCGCGAAGCGCGGATCTCCCGTCAGCCGCCACGCGAGCGCGAGGTTCCACGCGCGGTCGAGGCAGGCGCGACTGACGGAGAGGAGGCGGGGACCCACGAGCTGGTGGCGGAGCGGCGGCGCCTCGAGGAGCTCGCCGGCGCGGGCGATCACGTCGTCCTGGGCCTTGGCCAGGCACGGATCGCCAGCGGCCGCGGCGCGCAGCGCCGCCAGTCGCTCCGCGTCGAGGAAGAGCCGCGGATGATCCGGCCGCAGGCCGGTCAGGACGCTCTTCGTTCTCTCCTGGCCGGCAGCGAAGGCCGCGGCGAGCGCCAGGGCGAGCGCGGCGAAGAGGGACCACGGCGCCATGGGCGGATCGTAGCGCCGGTGCGCGTGCGGCGCCAAGGCGGCCTTGGGGCCCCCTCCGCGCGGTGGTAGAGTCCAGGCCGCCATGCTCTTCCTCACCATTCTCCTCCGCGTCCTCGGTGTCGCCGGCGCGCCCATCGGAATCGACGAAGCGACTTTCGTCGATCGCGTTCCCGCCGCTGGCGAGAATCCCCACTACGTCGGGCATCGCCCGCCGCTCGCGCCGAGCCCGCTCCTCGCGCTGCCGCCGGGCGCCGTGCGGCCGGAGGGCTGGCTCCGCACCCAGCTCGAGCGCGAGGCGGCCGGCTTCGTCGGTCACCTCGGGGAGATCAGCTCCTTCCTGCGCCGGGAGGGGAACGCCTGGCTCTCGCCGACCGGCGCGGGGCACAGCGGGTGGGAGGAGCTGCCGTACTGGCTCAAGGGCTTCGGCGACCTCGGCTACGTGCTCGGCGACGAGAGGATCGTGGCCGAGGCGCGCGTTTGGATCGAGGCGATCCTCGCCAGCCAGGACGCCGACGGTTGGTTCGGCCCGCGCAGCAATCGCACCCGCCTCCAGACGGACCGCGGCGGGAAGCCGGACCTCTGGCCGAACATGCTCGCCCTCCGGGGGCTGCGGTCCTGGCACGAGCACTCCGGCGACGAGCGCGTGCTCGCGCTGATGACGCGCTACTTCCGCTGGCAGCTCTCCGTGCCCGATGCGGACTTCCTCCTTCCCGACTGGCAGCAGCAGCGAGCCGCCGACGAGCTGGCGAACGTCCACTGGCTCTACGACCGCCTCGGGGAGCCCTGGCTCCTCGAACTGGCGGAGAAGATCCATCGCCACACGGCGAACTGGACGGACGGCGTGGCGAACTGGCACGGCGTGAACATCGCCCAGGCCTTCCGCGGCCCCGCCGGGTGGTGGGCGCAGTCCCGCGATCCGCGCCACCTCGCGGCGACCGAGCGCAACCTCGGCGCCGTGCTGGCCGAGTACGGCCAGGTGCCGGGCGGCCTGTGGGCGGCCGACGAGAACTGCCGGCCGGGATTCACCGACGCTCGCCAGGCGGCGGAGACGTGCACGATGGTGGAACTCATGCTCTCCGCCGAGCTCCTCGCCGGCTGGACCGGCGATCCGAAGTGGGCGGATCGCGGCGAGGAGGTCGCGTTCAACTCGCTCCCCGCCGCGCTGACCGCGGATCTCCGGGCCCTCCACTATCTCACGGCGCCGAACCTCGTCCGCTGCGACGCCGCGAGCAAGGCCCCGGGCCTGCAGAACGGCGGACCCATGCTGCGGTTCGATCCCCACGACCACCGCTGCTGCCAGCACAACGTCGCCCATGGCTGGCCCTACTTCGCGGAGCACGCGTGGATGGCGACCGCCGATCGCGGTCTTGCCGCCGTGCTCCTCGCCCCGACGACGGTCACGGCGAAGGTCGCGGACGGGACGATCGTGACGCTGCGCGCGACGACGAGCTATCCCTTCGGCGAGGACATCGCCGTGCGCGTCGCGACGCCGGCGCCGGTGCGGTTCCCGCTCTACCTCCGCGTCCCCGCCTGGTGCGCGCGGCCCGAGCTGGCGGTGAACGGGCAGGCCCTCCCCCTCGCCCGCGCCGGCCCCGGCTTCGCGCGGCTCGAGCGGACGTGGGCCGATGGGGACGAGGTGCGCCTCCACCTCTCTATGGCGATCGAGGTGCGCCGCTGGCCCGCCCAGCACGGCGCGGTCTCCGTCCACCGCGGGCCGCTCGCCTACTCGCTGCGCATCGCCGAAAAGCTGGTCCCCTCCGGCGGCACCGACGCCTGGCCGGCCTGGGAGATCCTCCCGGCGAGCCCGTGGAACTACGCCCTGGTGCTCGACGAGACGGACCCCGCGGCCTCGTTCACCCTCGTGCGCCGGGAGATGCCGCCCGACGGGCAGCCCTTCGAGCACCGCTCCGCCCCCCTGGAGCTCGTCGCCCGCGGGCGGCGCGTGCCGGAGTGGACGGAGGACCCCCTCGGGCTCGTCGGACCGCTCCAGGCGAGCCCGGTGCGGACGGCGGAGCCGATCGAGGAGATCGCGTTGATCCCGATGGGCTGCGCCCGACTGCGCGTCGCCGTGTTCCCCGTCGCGGGCGCCGGTCCCGATGCCCGCGCCTGGGTCGCACCGGAGAAGTAGCGGGGGCGCGGGAATCCCCGCTCGCCGGCGACGGACGCCCTCCCGCCCTCCTGCCCCGTTGCTCAACCATCGCGCCGCCATGAACACCTCGAACCGGATCTCCCTCGGCCTCGACTTCGGCACCGAATCCGTGCGCGCGCTCCTTGTCGATCTCGCCGGGCGGGAGCGCGGGGCGGCCGTGGCGCGCTACCGCCACGGCCAGATCCTCGCCCGGCTGCCCACCGGGGGGCGCGCGCTGCCCCCGCAGTTCGCGCTGCAGCACCCGGGCGACTGGCTCGCGGCGGCGGGGACGGCGGTGCGCCGGGCCCGGAAGGCGGGGGGAGTGGCGGCGGCCGAGGTCGTGGGCATCGGCGTCGACTTCACGAGCTGCACGATGCTGCCGGCCCTCGCGGACGGGACGCCGCTCTGCCTGCTGCCGCGCTTCGCGAAGAATCCCTACGCCTGGCCGAAGCTCTGGAAGCACCACGGGGCCCAGGCCGCGGCCGACCGCATCAACGCGGTCGCCCGGGAGCGCGGCGAGGACTGGCTCGCCCGCTACGGGGGCGTCGTCGGGCTGGAGTGGTTCTTCCCCAAGATCCTCGAGACGCTCGAGCGGGCTCCGGAGGTGTACGGCGCCACCGAGGTGTGGGTCGAGGGCGGGGACTGGCTCGTCTGGCGGCTCGTGGGGGGCGAGGCGGCCGAGCTTCCCCGCTCCACCTGCCAGGCCGGCTACAAGGCGATGTGGAACCGCGCGGACGGCTACCCGTCGCGCGCCTTCTTCGGCGCCGTGCACGCCGACTTCGCCGACGTGGTCGGGACGCGGATGCCGGGGCGCCTTCTCGCTCCGGGCGAATGCGCGGGCGAACTGACGCCCGCCGCCGCCCGGACCCTCGGCCTCGCGGCCGGCACCCCGGTGAGCGCGGCGATCATCGACGCGCACGCTGGAGTTCCCGGCGCCGGCGTCGCCGGGACGGACACCCTCGTCATGGTGCTCGGCACGAGTAGCTGCCACATGATCCAGGCGGCCGAGGAGCGGCGAATCGCGGGCATCGCCGGCGTCGTGCACGGCGGGATCCTGCCCGGTCTCTACGGCTACGAGACGGGACAAGCGGCGGTGGGGGACGCCTTCGAATGGCTGCGCCGGCTCGCGGGCGAGCGCGATTTCCGCCGCCTGAACGCCCGCGCCGCGGCGCTCCCGGCCGGCGCCCAGGGCGTGGCGGCGATGGACTGGATGAACGGGTGCCGCACGCCGCTAATGGATGGAGACCTCGGCGGGGCCTTCACCGGCCTCCACCTCCACCACGGTCCGGAGCACCTCTTCCGGGCCCTCATCGAGGCGTCGGGATTCGGGCTGCGCTGGATCGTCGAGCTCCTGCGCGAGGGAGGCATTCCGGTCGAGCGGCTGGTGGCGACGGGCGGCCTGCCCCACCACGCGCCCCTGGTCGTGCAGATCTACGCCGACGTCCTCGGGTCGCCGATCCGCGTGCCTGGCTCCCGCCAGGGGCCCGCCCTCGGCGCGGCCGTGCTCGGCGCCGTGGCGGCGGGCCGGCGGGCGACCGGGTTCGGCACGGCCGCCGCCGCGGTGCGGGCGATGACCGCCCCGGCCGGACGGGGATGCCGAGTCGTGCGCCCGCACGGGGCGAACACGCGCATCTACGACGGGCTCTATGCCGGGTATCGCCGCCTCGCCGGCGCGCTCGCCGGCCGCGATCTGCGCCGGTGACGCCCGAAGGCTGGTCAGCCCTCCTCGACGCGGCGCAACCGGTAGAGGTGGATCGTCTGCTCGATCGCGCGGATGGCGGCGGGGCTGCGCCACCAAGTGTCGTGCACGGCGATCACGCGGCCCCGGACCCGCGCGCCGCCCGCGGAGGCGAGGAAGTGCACGAGCTCCGCGGCGTCCTCGGGGGACCGGTTGTGCGCGCGCTCCGGATGGGGGCGGCCGGTGCGAGCCTCCTCGGTCTCGACCTCTCGCAGCCGCTCGGGGCTCCAGACCATCCCCGGCTGCACGCAGTTGACGCGAATCGCCGTGTCGAGCAGCTCGGCCTGGAGCTGGTCGGTGAAGCGGCAGATGGCGGCCTTGGCGGCGGCGTAGGCCGTCGCCTGGTGCCCGAGGAGGGGGAAGAAGGCGCCGCCGCCGGCCAGGGTGACGAGGAGGCCGGAGTTCTTCGCGCGCAGGACGGGCAGCACCGCGCGGGCGCAGTGGAAGGTGCCGAAGAGGTTCCGGGCCACGACGCCGGTCCATTCCTCGGGGCGCACGGCGTCGACGGCCGCGTAGGCGCCGCCGCCCCCGGCGCAGGCGACGAGGATGTCGACCGTTCCGAAGCGTTCGAGAGTGCGTTGCACGAGGCGCTCGACCTCGGGCAGGAGGGTGACGTCGGTGGGAACGGCCAGGGCCTCGCCGCCCTGGCGCTCGATCGCCGACACCACCTCTCGCAACTGCCCTTCGCGGCGGGCGGCGACCACCACTCGACTGCCGGCGCGCGCGAGGCGCAGGGCGATCGCCCGTCCGATGTTCCATCCGCCCCCGGTCACGATGGCCACCTGGGACACGAGATCCCGCTCCGGTCCAGTCACGTTCTCACCTCCCTGCCGTCCCGGTGGTCGATCCGGCGCGTCCGGCGGGCGCGAGGGACCGGGTCGCTGGGCATGCGAATCATGGTTCGGTTCCCGGGCCTCTACTTCGGGCCGACTTGTCCTCCGCCGCGGACGAGGCGGACCGCGGTCCCGGCGGGAACGGCGCGGAAGTGCTCGAGGATCCCGTCCGGCCAGCGGACGGCGACCTCTTCGAGGGCGGGCGCGGCGCCGAGTCCCACGTGGATCCGGGGATCGTTGGCGGCGCAGTAGCTGTAGGCGGTGCGCACGCAGCGCATGATCCGGCGCTCGCCCGCGCGGCCGGTGACCACCGCCCCGATGGCGAAGGCCCCGCGGCCCTCGGATACGGCGAGGGAGACCCACCCGCCCCGGCCGGCGCGCACGTTGCGCAGCAGGTGGACGGGGGCATCGCGATTGACGACCACGATGTCCAGCCCGCCGTCGTTGTCGATGTCGCCGAACGCCGTGCCCCGGCTGGTCGCCACGAGGGGGCGGGCCGTGCCGCCCCGGGGGACCACCTCCGCGAACCGGCCCTCGTCCGTGCCGCGGTACAGGAGGTTCTCCTCCGCATACGGATCGTCGCCCGTGAAGCTCGCCGGCCGGAGCACGCGCCCGTCCGCCTGGTAGAGGTCGAGGAGGCCGTCGTCGTCGAAATCGACTAACGCGCAGCCGAAGCGGGTGAACGAACGGCTGGTCATGCCCAGGCCCACGCGGCCGGTGCGATCGGAGAAGACCTTCCCCTCGTTCCGATGGAAGGAGTCGGACTCCCGGTCGAAGTTCACGACCAGGAGGTCCTCGTCGCCATCGAAGTCGAGGTCGGCGGCGGCGACGCCCATCGAGCCCTTGGCGTTCCCCTCGTCGTCCACGGCGACGCCCGCCGGCAGGGCGCGGTCCCGGAACGTGCCATCGCTCTGATTGACCCAGAGCTGGTTCACCATCCGGTCGTTGGCGACGAAGATGTCGGGCCAGCCGTCCGCGTCGAAGTCGGAGGAGATGACGCCAAGCCCGTTGCCGAAGGCGGTGCGCAGACCGGCCGCCGCGGACACGTCGCGGAAGGTGCCGTCCCCCTCGTTGTGGTAGAGCACGTCGGGGGTAGGAGCGCGGTAGACCATGGGGGCGCAGTAGTCCGGCCCGAGCGGCGGGGACTCGCACACCTGTTCGGCAGCCTCGCTCCAGCCCACGTAGTTCGTGACGAAGATGTCGAGACGGCCGTCGAGGTCGTAGTCGAGGAAGGCCGCGCTCGTGCCCCAGGCGGGATTGCCGACGCCGGCCCGCTGCGTGACGTCGGTGAAGTGCCCGGTGCCGTCGTTCTCGAGCAGGGTGTCGCGGTCGAGGTTCGTGACATACAGGTCGACGTCGCCGTCGGCGTCGTAATCGCCGGTCGCCACGCCCATCCCGTAGCCGCGGTCCTCGGCGCCGCTTCCCGCGCTCACGTCCTCGAAGGTGCCGTCGCCCCGATTGCGGTAGAGCTGGTTGCCGGGTCGCTCCTCGCGCGGGGCGAGGACGGCCCCGCTCTGCACGAGGTAGAGGTCGAGGTCCCCGTCGCCCTCCATGTCGAAGAGCGCGACGCCGCCGCCCATGATCTCCGGGAAGAGGTAGCCGTCGCGGAATCCCGAGACGTGACGGAAAACGACGCCGCGGATCGCCGCCTCCTCGGCGAACCACACGTCCGCTGGGCTCGCCGCCGGACCGACCGGGGGCGATGCGGCCCTTTCGTTCGCCTTTCCGCACGCCGCAGCGAGAAGGACGGCGGCGAGCCCGGCGATGAGGAAGGGCGCGGGACGGCCCGGGGGCGCCTGGATTGCCATGTCAGCGCCCGGGGGCCCGGCGGGCATCGATCTCGCGGCGAACTTGCTCCAGGCGCCGCGGGTCGGCGGGGGCGCGCCCGCGGAGCGCCGCGAGGGCCGTCGCGGCGCCGTCCAGGTCCCCGAGCTCGAGGCGGGCCTTGGCGAGGCCGACGAAGACGTCCGGGGTGTCGAGGCGGCGATCGATGGCGAGCTGAAAGGCGTCGCGCGCCTGCTCCCACCGGTGGATCTGGAGCTCGACCATCCCGACCTGATAGAGGAGATCGGTCTGGCGCTCGTCGGCGGCGAACGAGGCCCGCCAGGCATCCGTCGCCGCGCGGCGATCCCCGCTCTTGTAGAGCACGCTGCCGAGGGCGCGGTGCACGCGGGCATCTTGGGGATGGAATCCGGCCGCCGCCTCGAGCGTGGCGCGGGCGGCGGCGAAATCCGCGAGCTGGGCCTGGACCCCGGCCAGGTGGAGGAGCGCGGTGACGTTCCGCGGCTCGATCTCCAGGCACCGCCGCGCCGTGGCCATCGCTTCCTCGTAGCGCTCGCCGCGGACATAGGCGGTCGTGAGCTGGACCAGGAAGGTTATGTTGTCGGACTCTGTTCCGCTCAACTCCTCGAGGAGGCGGATGGCCTCGGCATGGTTGCCCTCCTCGATGAGCTCGCCCGACCGCAGCACGGCGAGCCCGACGGTGTCCACCCGGTGCCGGAGCATCTCGGACTCCCAGGGGTCGACCCAGTCCGGAATGGCCCCGCGGCCGAGTTCGCCTTCGCGTTCGGCGTCCGCCTCTCGTCCGAGCTGGCGATAGGCAGTCGCCAGGAGGGAGTGCACGGTGCGGTCCTCGCGGTCCGCGCGCTCCGCTCTCTCCAGCTCCGCCAGGGCGGATGCGGGATCGTCCTCTTGGAGACGAACGCGGGCCAGGCCGACGCGGGCCGGCACCTGGGCGGCATCGATCGCGAGGGCGGCCTGGAACGCGGCGGCGGCCGCCTCGAGCTCGCCGTTGCCCAGGTGCGCGAAACCGAGCCGCCAGTGGGCGGGCGCGTAGCTCCGGGTGTGGGTGGCCGCGGTGGCGAGCGCGGTCGTCGCCTCCTCGACCCGCCCGAGGGTCGTGAGGGCCCGCGAGCGGCGGTAGTGCCACTTCGCCGCCGCCGGGGAGAGACGCACCGCCTCGTCGTAGCAGAAGAGCGCGAGGTGGGGGATGAAATTCGCCTCGTAGGTCATGCCGAGGCGTCCCCACTCGTCGGGATCGCTGGCGCGACCGCGCACCTCGTCCCGCGCGCCCTCGATCGCCTCCGCCACGCCCGGATCGAAGCCGGCGAGATCGGCGGAAAGGGGATCGTCCGCCGCGTCCGACCCGGAAGGCGGCTCCTCCCCGCCACAGGCGAGTGGAACGGACAGGAGAACGACCGCGAGAATCCGAACGGGAAGGGCCATTGCGCCGGCAGGTGAGGATCGAGCGACGATCGAAAACCGCACCAGCCTAGCATGGGGCCTTACCCGGGGCGAACACGCCGCCGCCGGAGACCAGCCGGGCGTGCGGCTAGAATCCGCCCCTCCGTCGAGTCGCTTTCTCCCTGGAGGTTCTCGATGCCGACGCCGAGCCGTTCCTTCCCGCTGCATGCGGCGCGGGCCGCGCTCCTTCTCCTCCCGGTCCTCGCGGGGCCGGCCCTCGCCCAGGGGGAGGACCTGGCGCGGAGCATCGACGATCTGCGGCGGAGGGTCGAGGAGCTCTCGGCGCGAGTCGGCGACCTGGCGGCGGAGATCGATCCGGCGGGGGGAGCCGGCGTCCCGGCGGCGCGGCTCGTCGCGTATGGCGAGCACGCGGCGATGGCGGAGCGCTCGGCGTACCGGTCGCTCGAGTGGCAGTTCCTCGGTCCGACGAACATCAGCGGTCGGATCACCGACGTCGCGGTGTGCACTCCGCGCGGCAAGACGTACACGATCTACGCGGCCGCGGCCTCGGGGGGGGTGTGGAAGACGGAGAACGAGGGCGTCGACTGGAAGCCGGTCTTCGAGCAGGGCCCGACCATGTCGATCGGCGACGTCACCCTCGCCCCGTCGAACCAGGAGATCGTCTGGATCGGCACCGGCGAGGCCAACATCTTCCGCAGCTCGATGGCGGGCTGCGGCGTCTACAAGTCGACGGATGGCGGGGCGAGCTGGCGGCACATGGGGCTCGCGGCGACCCACACGATCCCGCGCATCGCGATCCACCCCACGAACCCCGACGTGGTCTACGTCGCGGCCTCCGGCCACGAATGGACGGACAATCCCGAACGGGGGGTGTACCGCACGCGGGATGGCGGAAGCACGTGGGAGCTGGTCTTCCACGTCGGCGATCAGGCCGGCGCGATCGATCTGGTCGTGGATCCCAGCCGTCCGGAGACGCTGTATGCGGCGACCTGGCAGCGCCGGCGCAAGCTCTGGAACGATCCGCGCTGCGAGCCGGAGCACGACGGCAGCTCGATCTGGCGCACGCGCGACGGCGGCGACACGTGGCAGGAGATCGCCGCGGGGCTTCCGCCCGCCAACGTCCGCGGCCGCATCGGGATCGATCTGTGCCAAAGCGCCCCGAACGTGCTGTACGCCTTCCTCGACAACTATGAGCTCGCCGAGGCCGAGGGCGAGACGGACTCCTACGGTCGCGAGCGGGCGGGGGGCATCAAGGGGGCGGAGATCTACCGTTCCGACGACCAGGGGGACACCTGGCGGAAGGCCAGCGAGTCGAATGCCTACACGCGCCGGGCCTCCGCCACCTACGGGTGGGTGTTCGGGCAGGTGCGGGCGGATCCCGTGGATCCGAACAAGGTGTACATGCTGGGACTCGCGCTGAACGTGTCGGTCGACGGCGGGCGCACGTTCTCCGCTTTGGAGGGGATGCACGGCGACCACCACGCCCTGTGGATCGACCGCGACAACCCGGCCTATCTCGTCAATGGGAACGATGGGGGGCTCGTCATCTCGTACGACGCCGGCCGGAGCTGGCGGGACTTCAACGCGAACCTGCCGGTCGCGCAGTTCTACAACGTGGCCTACGACATGGCGGAGCCGTTCCACGTCTACGGTTCCATCCAGGACCATGGCAGCCGGGTCGGGATCGTCGATCTGCGCCGCGGCCGGACGCGCATCAGTCCGGTGGAGTTCGACTATGCCTCCGGCGGCGAGGCGAGCTATCACCAGGTCGACCCGACCGATCCGAACACACTCTACTACGAGAACTTCTATGGGAGCATCGCCCGCGAGGATCTGGCGGCGGGCGAGCATGCCGACCTGATGCCGAAGCCGCCCGCGGGCGAGGAGCCCTACCGCGGCCAGTGGCTCGCGCCGTTCCTGATCTCGCCCCACAACCCCCGCATCCTCTACCACGGGCTGAACCGCCTCTTCCGGTCCTTGGACCGCGGAGAGGGCTTCGCGCCGGTCAGTCCCGACCTCACGACGAACGACCCGGCGCGGCGAGGCGACATTCCCTACCAGACGATCACCACGATCGCCGAGTCGCCGCTGCGCTTCGGTCTCCTCTACGTGGGCACGGACGACGGCCGGCTCCACGTGACGCGCGACGGAGGAGAAACGTGGACGGAGATCGTCGAGGGTCTGGCCGCCGAGCGCTGGTTCTCGCGCGTCGAGGCGTCGCGCTTCGCGGAGGGCACGGTCTATGCCGCGCAGAACGGCAAGCGGAACGACGATTTCACGCCCTATGTGTGGCGCTCGACCGATTACGGCCGGACCTGGGCCAGCATCGCGGCGGGCATTCCCCGCGCCCCGATCAACGTGGTGCGGGAGGACCCGGAGAATCCCCGGATCCTGTACGTGGGCACGGACCTCGGGGTCTACGTCACGACCGATGGGGCCGAGACCTGGGAGGTCCTCGCCGCCGGGCTCCCGGCGACCTTCGTGCACGACCTCGTGGTCCACCCCCGGGACGACGTGGTGGTCATCGCGACCCACGGGCGCGGCATGTGGGTCCTCGACGCCCGCCCGATCCGCGGCGAGCCGGAGGAAGAAGAGCCCGCGCCCCCGCGGCGCCGGGGGCGGCGCGGCCGCGGGGGAGGCGACTGATCACTCCTCTTCCTCGGGTTGCACGAGCAGCTCCTCGAGGGCGCCGAGGAGATCGTGCGCGGAGAGGATGCCCACGAGCTCGCCCTCCTTGTTGAGGACGGGCAAGGCTCCGTAGCGCTGCTCGCGCAGGATGCGCACCGCCTTCCGGACGCGGTTGAACGTGTACACGACCTCCGGGTTCTTCGTCATCACGTCGCGCACCGTGGTCTCGTCGTCGATGCGGTAGTACATCGTCCAGTCGTCGAGGGCGTCCACCCACTTGGGTCGGCGGAGATCGCGGTCGCTGATGATGCCGACGAGCCGGCCCTGGGAGACCACCGGCAGATGGCGCACCCGGTGGGTGCGCATGATGAGGAAGGCGTCCTTGACGCTCATCTCCGGCGAGGCGGTGATGAGCTTCGTCGTCATGTACTTGCTGATCTTCATGGGACGGGCGGTTGGAGTCCCGGCAGCATAGCGACGATCACCGCGAGGGGTACACCCGCCGCTTCGCTTCCTGCCAGATCTGTCCCTGGCGGATGATGGATTCCATGCGGCCCAGCTTCTCGTCGGTGGGGAGCAGGGCGCGGGCATCGGCCCAGCGACCCCGCAGCGCAAGCTCCTGGGCGCGCCGGGCGAGCGCGAGCTCCTCCTGCAGCGCCGTCCCGCCGGCCGCCTCCGGGCGGACGAGGTACGGCCACGGGCTCTCGAGGAGCGGGATGAACATCATGTGGAATCCGGGCCGGATCCCGGGCTGGCCGGCGGAGTAGCGCGAGTGGTACTGGGTCCAAGGCTTGTCGTCCGTGTCGATCGGCAGCCCCTCCGTCCACCGCCGCAGCGCTTCCGGACCGCCGGCGAAGTGCCGGAGCACCTTGACCGGCGTCTCCATCTGGAAGGGGGCGAGGTCGGCGCGAACCGCCGGCTCGGCCAGCCGCCGGGCGAGAAGCTCGACGTCGAGCGAGAGTCGCGGCTTCATGGCCACGAGCAGGGTGTACCCCCAGATCGTTCCGCGCTCGTCGTAGCCGTAGACCAGCCAGAGGCTCGTCGCGGGAAGCACGCTCTGCATCGTGCGCACGATGATCCCGAACTCCTGCTCGCTGATCCCGTGGTAGGGCAGCCACTGCAGGAACAGGCCGGGCTCCTCCAGGGCGGCATCGACGAGCTCGTAGTATTCCCGCGTGTACAGGACCCAGGAATCCGCGGTCTTGGGGTGCGTCGAGTCGCTGAGGATCAGGGGGTAGCGGCGCCCGCACGTGAGGAGGAAGTTCCGGCCGTCCTCGACGTGAATGGCGATCTTCTCGCTCGCGTGGAGACGGTTGTTCTCCTTCTCGAGCACCCGGGCGGCGTCGATCACCGAGCCCTCGATGTCCACGATGTCGATCCGCTGCACCGCCGGGTGCAGGTTCAGGGCGCCGCCCGCGATGCCCCCCCCGAAGCAGATGACGAGCGCCTCGCGCGGATCGGGGTGGAGCAGGGGGCCGAGATGCCCCATCAGCCGGAAGATGCCCTGGGCGAGGTACGTGGTGGGCACCTCGATGACGGAGTTGACGAAGAGGTCGTACAGGCCGTCGATCCGGTCGCGCACCACGATCGCGGTGCCGGTGCGCCCTTCCTCGTAGTGGACGATCTCGCTCTGGGGGCCCACCGACGGCACGCCCGCGAGGAAGATGCGCCGGCCGAGATCGCGGGGAGCGGCCAGCGCTGCGGCGAGGAGCAGCACGAGGACGCCCGCCGCCGCCGCGCGGCGCCGCCCGCCCGCCGGGGGCGCTGCGCCCTGGAGCGGACGCGCGAGGAAAAGGGCCCCGACCCCGGCGTTGAGGAGGGCGAGGGCGGTGAGGCTCGCCTGGATCCCGAGGGCCGGTACGAGCAGGAAGACCGGGGCCAGGGAGCCGGCGATGCACCCCCCCGTGTTCGCGGCGTAGACGAGGCCGATGCGGCGGCCGACCGCCCCGAGCGAGCGGTTGTAGGCCGCGCAGACGAGGGGGAACACGATGCCCATGGCGAGCGTGGGCAGGAGCACGTACGACACGGCCGCGAGGAGGGACCACAGCACCTGGCGGCGGCCCTCGAAGTGAGCGGCGAGGACGCCGCCGTCCTGTCCAGCGGCCGGCGTCGCCGCGAAGATCCGGTCGAGGATCGCCTGCTGGGCGTCCGGCCCGGCGTGCACGAGGTATCCCGAGGCCCCGAGGAGGGTCCCGAGCACCGCCGCGCCGATCGCGAGCTGGACCGCGCCGAGCACCGCCAGGCGATCGCGCACGCCGGCGAGGAAGACGCGGTAGAGGAGGCTGCCGAGCGCGAGCCCGAGGAGGAAGACGCTGAGGATCGCGGTGAAGGTGTAGGGGCTGGCCTGGCAGACGAGGGAGAGGAGGCGCGTCCACAGGACCTCGGCCGCGAGCGTCGTGAATCCGGAGAGGAAGGCGACGAGGAGGAGGGACCCGGCGAGGCTCCGCGTCGCCAGCGGCGCGGAGCGGGAGGAGAGGGACGGCGGAGCGCCGGCCGGCGCTTGCGCCGGCGGCGGCCGGCGCCAGCGGCGCACGGCGAGGGCAATCAGGGCTATCGCGACGTTGGCGGCCACCGCGAGGTGCCCCGTGCGGGCGACGCCCAGGGTCTCGATCAGACGGTAGCCGGCGAAGAAGCAGCCGGCCGCTCCGCCGAGCGTGTTCAGTCCGTACAGCCAGCCGACGCGCTGTCCGACGACGCCCTCGGCCTCGACGCAGAACCGGGCGAGCACGGGCAGCGTGCCGCCGATGAGGCTGCACGGCAGGATGAGCACCGCGAACGAGCAGACGAGCCGAACGGCCGTGGCGGAAGCGAGGCCGGTGGGGAGGGCGACGAGGAGGGGCGGAGCGGACGCGCGGAGGAGGTCCAGGAGCCAGGGGATCGCGAGCGCCGTGGCCCCAATCCCGAGCTCGAGCAGCGCATACATCCGCAGCGGATCGGCCGTTCGATCGGCGCGCCGGCCGAAGAAGAGGCTCCCCGCCCCGAGCCCGGCCATGAACGCGCACAGCACGATGCTGATCGCGTAGGCGCTGTTCCCGAAGATCGTCACGAACTGCCGGGACCACAGGATCTCGTAGACCAGGGCCGCCGCGCCCGACACGAAGAAGACGACCGAGACGGCCAGGCGGACGAGAAGGCTCGCTCTCATGCCGGCTTTCTAACAGGCCTGGCCGGAAGCCGAAAGGTGGGGAGCCCGATCGTCGATGGCTTGCCGGCCGCTGGACGCCGGATGGATCCTTGCCGGCGACCGCGACTCTCGCTACAGGAGTGCGCTGCGCGGCCGCGAGCCGCCAGGAGGATGGCGATGGACGGACACGACGCGGAGACGAGGGGAGCGCGGCGCCGCACCCGGCGGGAGGTCTTGCGCGAGGGAGCGGCGGCGGCGGCGGGCCTGGGGCTCGCGCCCACTGTGGCCCTGGGGACCGGCGTGCCGGTCGGCCGGCGGGCCGCGCCGGTGCGAATCGGTGTCGTGGGGGGGAACTTCGGCTGCGCGTTCCAGTGGCACGAGCACCCCGACTGCGTCGTGGCGGCGGTGAGCGATCTCCGGTCCGACCGGCGCGAGCGGCTCATGCAGGTATATGGCTGCGCGAAATCGTGTCCGTCCCTCGAGGAGCTGATCCGCGACCCTGCGCTGGACGCGGTGGCCGTCTTCACCGGGGCACCGGACCACGTGCGCCACTGCATCGCGGCTCTGCGCGCGGGCAAGCACGTACTGTGCGCCGTGCCCGCGGCCTTGGACCTCGAGGAGGCCGAGGCGCTCCTCGCCACGGTGCGGGCGACCGGGCTCACCTACATGATGGCGGAGACGAGCTACTACCGGCAGGTGACGATCTCGGCCCGCCGCCTCCAGGCCGCCGGCCGGTTCGGCACGATCTTCTACACCGAGGCCGAGTACCACCACGCGGGGCTGGAGACGCTGTGGTTCGAAGCGGACGGCGCGCCCACCTGGCGCCACGGCTTCCCGCCGATGCTCTATCCCACCCACTGCACCGCCTTCCTGACCGGCGTCACCGGCGAACGGATGACCGCCGCGACGTGCCTCGGCTGGGGGGACGATTCGCCGCTTCTCGCCGGCAATCGGTACGAGAATCCGTTCTGGAACGAGACCGCTCTCTTCCGGACCGACCGGGGGCACGCGTTCCGGGTGGGAGTGTTCTGGAAGGGCGCCCACCGCGGCACGGAGCGGGCCCAGTGGTACGGGGACCGCCTGAGCTTCTTCGCCGAGCACCCGAACGGCCTCGGCCCGGTGATCGTGCGCGCGGGGAACCAGGTCGAGAAGGACGATGCCGGGTTCGAGCGCCAGCTCTCGTCCTTCGAGCTCTACGAGCAGCCGCGGTGGTTCGAGACCGACCTCCTGCCCGAGCCGCTGCGCCACGATTCCGGCCACGATGGCTCCCATCCCTTCCTCACCCACGAGTTCGTCGACGCCCTGCGGTCCGAACGGCGGCCGGCGATCGACGTGGTGGAGGCCCTCGCCTACACGGTGCCCGGCATCGTCGCCCACCGCTCCGCCCTCGCGGGTGGGGAGCAACTGGCGGTGCCGGTGTACGAACTCTAGGTGCGAAACATGCGCAGCGACGCGCCCGACATCGCGCGGGAACCGTACCGGCTCGGCGGGGGGCTCTCCTCCCGCTCGATCTCCTTCGAGAACCCCACCGGGGCCCCCGGCGCGGGGGGCCGGGAGGCGAGTCCGCTCGGCGCCGGCCGCAAGGGCCGCCCGATGACGTGGCTCGACCCCGGCGCGGAGGTCGAGCTCTGCGACGTCGCCGGACCGGGCACCTTCCGCCACGTCTGGATCACGACGCCGCCCTCCCAGAGGAATCTGCGGAGCCTCGTGGTGCGCGGGTGGTGGGAGGGCCAGGCCCATCCGAGCATCGAGGCGCCGCTCGGCGACTTCATGGGCTTCGCCCACGGGCGGGTCGTGGCCTACCAGTCGGCGGTGCACTCCGTGGGGGAGAAGGCCGGGCTGAACCTCTGGCTGCCCATGCCCTTCGTCCGCCGGGCCCGTTTCGCGATCGCTAACGAGGGCGAGCAGAGGGTCGCCCTCTTCTACCAGATGGACTACACGGTGGGGGACGAGCACGGCGCGGACGTGGGCCGCCTCCACGTGCTCTTCCGGCGCGAGAATCCGACGACGGAGAGGCGGGACTTCGAGCTCCTGCCCCGGCGCGTCGGACAGGGCCGCTACCTCGGGGCGGTGATCGGCGTGCGCGACCTGCACAACCGCTGGTGGGGCGAGGGGGAGCTCAAGGTGTACCTCGATGGCGATTCGGAGCTCCCGACCATCTGCGGCACGGGTAGCGAGGACTACGTCGGCCTCTCGTGGGGCGTCCAGCCGACGCCCTTCCTCCACCACGGCGCGAGCCTCGTGCAAGGCGAGTACACCTCGATGTACCGCTGGCATCTCCTGGATCCGATCTGGTGGCGGCGCGAGGTCCGCGTGACGATCCAGCAGATCGCCTGGGCCGATGGCCTCGCGGAGACCGCCGACGACTGGTCGTGCGCGACCTTCTGGTACGAGCCGGTTCCGAGCGCTCCGCTGCCGCCGCTGCCCGGCGTCGCGGCGCGGACGGCCGCGCTGTAGGCGGGATCGGCGCCGGGCGCTCCCGCGGGACGGCGCTCACCAGAACACGACGAAGTAGGCCAGCGCGCCCGCGACGACCGCCGCGCCGAGGATCGCGGCGAGCGGGGACGAGCGAGCGTCGAGATCCGCGCGCACGGGCATGACCCGGGGGGCGGGAAGCGGGCGATACGCGGTCATCGCCAGCATGATCCCCGCCACCGCGAGGAACGTGGCGAGCATGCGGATCAGGAAATGGACCTCGACGGCGCTCCAGCGCGTGCCGCCGGCGAAGAGGTGCAGGAGGCCGTAGATCGGCGCGCTGGCGAGGAGGGCCACCGCCCCCGCCCGCGCCGGCGCGCGGGGGACGAGGGTGCCCACGAGGAAGGCGGCGACGATCCCCGGCGAGACGTAGCCCTGGAACTCCTGGATGAAGTTGAACACGCCCTTGAACTGGGGCCGGGCGAGGGCGGGGGCGAGGAGGCAGCCGGCGACGACGAAGACGACGGTGGCGACCCGGCCGAGCGTCACGAGGCCCCGTGGGGAGGCGGCCGGCCGCAGGTGCCGGCCCACGAGGTCCATGGTGAAGATCGTGGCCGCCGAGTTGAGCATCGAAGCGAGCGAGCTGATCACTGCCCCGGCGAGCGCCGCGAGGAGGAGACCGCGGAGCCCGGGCGAGATCAGGCGCCGGACGAGCACCGGGTAGGCGGCATCCGGCTTGCTGCCGACCAGGCGGCGGGTGGCGGCCGGTGCCGCGTCGCCGAGACCGGCCCGGACCCGGGCGTTGTGGGCGTCCACCTCCGCCGCCCGGACCGGCTCGCGGGCGCGCCATTCGTCGTCGGCGACGAAGAGCACGGGCGCACCGCTCTCCCGTGCCGCTTGGAGCTCGGCGAGGACCGGGGCGTTGTCCGCGTCGGCCGCCGCGGCGAGCTCGGGGGCGAAGAGCTGCCGCGCCCCGAGGCCGGGGAGCACGATGACGAGGGGAACGAGGAGCCACAGGGCGGCGGCGAACACGATGCCGAGCTGGCCGTGCCGCAAGCTCCGGGCGGCCAGGGTGCGCTGCACGATGAACTGGTTCAGCCCGCAGTAGTAGACGATCGGGATCCACATGCCGAGCACGACCCCGGTCCACGGCAGCGTCGGATGCTCGGCGGGGAGCACCATGTGGAGCCGATCGGCGCTCGCGGCGACGAAGTCCCCGATCCCTCCGCTGGCGCGGACGACGAGGACGAGCGTGGCCGCGCCGCCCGCGAGGAGGGCGCCCCCCTGCAGGAGATCCGCCCAGGCCACCGCCGTCAGGCCGCCCCACGCGGTGTAGAGCGTGGCGATCCCCCCCACGATCCAGATCGCCGTTTCGAGATCGAGGTCGAAGATCGTGGCGAGCGTGAGGCCTCCCGAGTACAGAACCGCCGAGATCGTGACCGTCGCATAGATGACCACCGTGTACACCGCCATGATCGCGCGCGCGGCGGGGTCGTACCGGAACTCCAGGTACTCCGGCATCGTGTAGATGCCGGCGCGCAGGAAGCGGGGGAGCAGCGTGAAGGCGATCAGCACGATCCCGATCGCGCCCGTGAGCTGCCACGCGGAGACGGCGAGCCCCACGTCGCCCGCGCCCTGGCCGGCCATGCCGACGAACTGCTCGGTCGAGATGTTCGCCGCGACGATCGAGAGGCCGATGAGCGGCCACGTCAATCCGCGGCCGGCCAGGAAGTAGTCCTCGGCCTCCCGCCGGCGCCGGCTCTTGGCCAGGCCGAGCCCGACGACGACAGCGAAGAAGGCGAGGAAGATGGCGACATCGGAGAGGCGCAGGGACATGAGCGGCTCACCGCCCCAGCCACCGCGCGAGCAGCGCGGGGTCGAGCTCGGCGGGCGGGCGGAAGTTCGCCGAACGGACGTAGACGAGAAGGCTCCGGCGGAGCTGGCGGGCGGCGTGGCGGCGGTCGAGGTCCGCCTCGAGGTCGTAGCCGCAGACGAGGAGGCGGCCGGGACCGATTCGCGCCTCGAAGAGCTGGCCGAGCAGCCGGTGGTGATGGAAGTCGCTCACCGGCTGCACGATGGGCCGGAAGCCGGCCGGGGCGCCGTCGAGCAGGATCGTGGTCGCTCCCTCGAGGAGCTCGTACCACTGCCAGTCGGCGTGCTCGGCGGTGGGGAAGTCGATCAGGGCCGGGTGCTGCGGGTCGCAGAGGATCCCGAGCGAGGAGAACCGATCTCCCCACCACGCCGCCGACCAGTAGGTGGAGGCGAAGCCGGTCCGCTGGGCGTTCACGCCCTCGAGGCCGTGGGCGAGCAGGAGCACCGTCCGCCCCGCCGCCAGAGCCGGCTGGACCGTCGCGTCGAAGCCCCGCGCGAGCAGGACGTCCCCGGCGGCGGTCTCCACTCCGGCCGGGGGATACGCCCACAGGTTCCACCGATTCTCGACCTCGCCGGCGCGGGCGCTCAGCACGAGGGCCGCGGCCGCGGGGAGCCCCGCGAGCGGAACGGCGATCTCCCCGAGGCGCGCGAGCCCGCCCCGCGGCACGTCGATCGGCGGGAGCGACCCCGCGGCGACGCAGATCCCGCCCGCGGTGGCGAGCGACCACGCCGGCGTCACCGCGACGAGGTCCTGCGCTCCGTAGTGCGCGACCTCGAGGATGGCGCGGAACCCCTCGCCGATCGCCCACGTGGCGCGCGGTAAGCGAGCGAGCACGACCGTCGGCGCGTTCCACCGCCGCACCTCCTCCGCCGTGACGACCCCCTTGGAATCCCCGAAGGGGTCGAGGATCCCCACGAGCGCCTCGCTCTGGCCGGGGAAATCGGTGAGCATGAGGAGCTGGTAGCCGGCGAGGTCCGCGGTGCGGTGGAAGGCCTCGTGCTCCGCCTTGTATTGCACGAGCTGGAAGCGGGCGGAGGCGCGCAGGAAGTCCGCCGTCTGGCCGGCCAACCCCGCCGCGACGAGACCGTCGCGCAGGCGCGCGAGGTTGTAGGGGCGCAACGGGCCCGTGAACTTGGGCCAGAGCGCCGCGTAGTCGGGGAAGACCGGCCGCTGGCCCGTCTCGTGGGCGACGACGGGCAGGTCGGCGGCGGCGACCGCGCCCGCGAATTCCCAGTCGGTGTGGGGGGGGCCCAAACCGCGCACCGGGCGATCCGTCTGGTGGGTGACCCAGTAGTCGTCGCTGGCGACTCTCCGGCGAACGGTGGTCGCGTTGTAGAGACGGCGGGGATCGCCGGCCTTGGCCTCGGCCAGGAGCTCGTCCACGAGCGTCCAATCGCTGCCCGTGCCGAGCTCGTTGCCGAGGCAGAAGAAGGCGAAGGACGGATGGTTGCCGTAGGCGGCGGCGATACGGCGGACCTCGGCGCGCACATAGGCGGTCACCGCGGCATCCTCGCCCAGGCGCGGCGGCCGCAGGCCGATCTCGTGCGTCCAATCGTCCACCCAGAACGGCGTCTCGGGGGCGAGGTAGATCCCGAGGCGGTCGGCGGCCGCGAAGGCGGCCTCGGGCGGACACCAGGTGTGGAAGCGCACGTGGTTGAAGCCGTGCTCCCGGACCGTGCCGAGGACGCCGAGCCATTCCTCGACCGTCAGGGGGGGGTGGCCCGTGCGGGGGTACACGCAGCAATCGAGGGTGCCCCGCAGGAACACGCGCTCGCCGTTCACGAGGATGTGCCGGCCCTCCCGGCGCACGGTGCGGAACCCGAACGGCAGGCGGAGAAAGTCCCGGCCGGCCGCCGAGCGCAGCTCGACGGCGAGCACGTACCGGCGGGGATCGTGCTCGCTCCAGGCGTGCACCGGCCCGCCGACCTCCAGCGTCCGCTCGGTCGTCCCGCCGCCGGGCGGGAGCTCCACCGGCTGTTCCTGGGCCGCGAGGACCCGCTCGCCGTCCGCTTCGAGAAGCGTCAAGACCAGGACGGCGGAGGGCGACGGGCCGGGCTCGCCGCCGATCCCGACCACGACCCGCAACGAGCGGCGGTCGGCGGCCGGGAACACCTGACCGTCGCGCAGGAAGACCGCCGGCCGGTGCGCCAGCTCGATGCGCCCGACGATCCCGTTCCACCGCGACTGCGTCTCCGGTCCGTAGGCGTGGCCGCTGATCCCGATCGGGTGCACCGGGCCGTTGTCGACGCGCACCGTCACCCGATGGGGGCCCGGGGCGAGGACTCCGAACTCGAAGCGATGCGGTGCGACGAGGCTGTCGCACTCGCCCGCGAAGCGGTCGTCGATCCAGACCCTGCTCGCCCAGAGCACGCGTTCGAGCTGGAGCTCGGCGGGGCGGCCGCGCTCGGCCTCCGGGACCAGGAACGTCCGCTGGTACCACGCCGGGCCGATCCAGGCGTGGGTGCGGACGAGATGGCCCGCCTCGTCCAACCGCGCCACCGGGCCGCGCCCCGGGAACTCGGAATCGACGAAGGGCACCGGGTAGCGCATCGCCGCCGGGTCGAGGGCAAGCCCGATCCCAGCGAGGTCGGTCGTGCCGGGCAGGGAGATCGGCTGGCCGCCGAGGCTCGCGGCGAACCAGCGTTCCGCCTCGCCGGTGGCGGCGGGGTCGAGCCGCACGCGCCATTCGCCGGCGAGCGAACGGATGCTGCTGCCGTCCGGAGACCGTTCGTCGCGGGGCCCGGCGCCGGCCGGCGCGAGATCCAGCTCCAGGCGCTCGCCGGCGGCGAGCCGGCAGCGAAGCTCGCCGCCGGCGCGCTCCACGGTGCGGCTGGCGCGGAACGGCGCCCCGCCGAAGGGATCGCGCAGGCGCAGCGGCTGCTCCACGGCGGCCTCGATCGCCACCCGCGTCGTGCGCCCCCCCTTCCGCTCGGCGGTGACCGCGAATCCCCCCTCCGCCCGCAGCCGATCGAATGCGACGTCCGCCCAGGCGCCCGGCACCGCCGGGAACACCTGCACGCCGCCGCCGCCGCTCTGGAGGAGCATCTCGTGCACCGCCTGCATGGCGAGGAAGTTCCCCTCGAGGGTGAAGGGGCGATAGCGGAAGTCCGAGAGCTCGGCGCCGATCTGGTCGCCGTTGGCGTGGAAGCCGTTGCGCAGGAGGAAGGCGCGCTCGAAGTCGGCGAGGTAGCGGAGCGCGTCGTCGCCGCGTCCGGCGCGCGCGAGCAGACACGCGAACCAGGCGAAGCTGTAGCCGACCCAGCTCCGCGTGCCGAGCTCCTGGACGCGGCCGAGAGAGGCCTCGATGACCGCCCGGTCCTGGGCCGATCCCTCGATCGAGAGCGTTCCGAGCGGATGGATCGCCATCAGGTGGGAGTGGTGGCGGTGCGATTCCGCGACCGGCTCGCCGGCGGCGAACATGAGGGATCCGCGGGGGTCCACGTGGAGCGGCTCGAGGCGCTCCCCCAGCGTCCGCCACCAGATCGCGTCCAGGGTCTCGCCGAGCGCGTCGGCCATCTCGGCGAGCGCGCCGAAGGCCCAGTCCATCAGCGCGAGGTCGTAGTTCGAGTTGGGCGCCAGCCAGGCGGCGAGGGAGTTGTCGTGGATCTCGGGCGAGCTCGAAAGAGGGAGGACGAGCCGCCCGCCGCGCTCCTCGAGGAGGGCGGCGACCGCCGTGGCGACCTCGCGCAGCCACGGGTAGGCCCGCTGCGCGAGGAACTCGCGGTCCATCGTGTGGCGCCAGTGCAAGTAGAAGGAGTGCCCGACCCACAGCCCGTTGGTGGGCGACAGGGCGTACTGCGACCACCCGCCGGTCGCTGCGCCGCCGAGGGTCGCCACGCCGGGCACCGCCGCCCCCGCGACCCCATAGAACTCGCGGGCGAAGCGGCGGTAGACGGGCAGAAGCTCCCACTGCTGGTCGAGGAAGCTCCGCCCCGCCTCCACGAGCCCGGCGGCGTGGCCGGCGAGGAGCGCGTCCCAGCCGCGGGCGAGCGCGCCGGCGGTGAGCGCCAGCCCCTCGGCCCGGGGATCGCCTCCGTCGCGGCGCGCGGTGATCGCGACGGCGAGAACCGTCGCCTCCCCCGCCGGCCGCGCGCGCACGACGACCGCGTAGGCGAGGCCGCCCGCCGCCTCCTGCGTCATCCAGGTCGTCTCGGCGTCGCGGCCGAAGGCCGCCGGCGGATAGCCGAGGGCGTCGAGGCCGCTCGGGCGCACGATGCGGAGCGATTGCGGCGCGCCGGGAAGGCGCACGAGAGCGACCGGTTCGATGGCGCTGAAGAAGCACTCGAGGGCGCCATCGCCGAGATCGACGCTGCCCAACGCGGTTGCGAGGTCGAGGACGAACGTCCGCGCGGCGCGGGGCGGCGCGAGCTCGATCTCGAGGCGCCCCCCCGGCAGCTTCGTGGGGTAGGGCTCGTCGTAGGGGGCGTCGAAGAGCCGGCGGATCTCCGCTTGGTCGCCGGCGGCGACGAGCCGGCGGATCGCCGCCCACGTCCAGCCCTCCTGCGTGCAGACGGCCGGCCGGCGCTCGTCCCAGAGGTCCCCGCGATCCAGGGACAGCCGGATCGTGCCCCCGCTCCCCCAGAGGAGCCCGCCGGTCAGGCCGTTGCCGAGCGGGAGCCCCTCGTCCCACGACTCGATGGGGGCAGCGAGCTCGAGCCGGCGTTCGGGAGCCGGCGCTTGCGCCGCGGCGGGCGACCGGGCGAGTCCGGCGAGGAGCAGGACCGCCGCGACCGCGCTCACTCGACGGCCCCCAGGCGCAGGAGCTCGACGCCGTGGCGGGGGACGTCCATCGGGAGCGATCCGTCGCGGGGGGGGAGATCGCGCTGGCGCCAGAGGTCGCGCACCCGCCGCGGCCCCTGGAGCCCGAGAGCCGCCCAGTCGACCGCGATCGCCCGGGGGAGCTCGGAGAGGTTGAACAGGCCGACGGCCAGCGACCCGTCGTGCAGGGGCTTGGCGAGGACGAGTTCCTCCTCGGTCTCGCGGACGATTCTCGCCTGGCGGCCGAGGGGATCCTGATCGATCTCGATCACCTCGGCGTTGCAGAGCACGTTCAGCGTGAACGCGTCGAGCTTCGTCATGTCGCCGGAGAAGAAGAGGGGTGCCGCCATGAGGCACCACATCGACAGGTAGGAGTACTGCTCCTCGCCGGTGAGCGTGGTGGGGACGTGCGTTCCCCCCGGGCCGCCGATCCACCCGATGAGGATGTAGTCGGGGTCGTTCCAGTGGCCCGGATGCGCGTGTTCGGCGTGGCGAGCGTTGGAGAGGCCGATCGCGTAGAAGCCGGGCAAGAGCCCGCCGGGCTCGTTCCCGAGGTCGCCGGTCGTTCGCCAGCAGTGCCCGCCGACCTCGCCGCCCCATTCCCACACCTCGCCCATCCCGTACTGGCAGAGGTTGAGGACGAGGTCACGCTCGAGACCGCGCAGGATGTCGGCCATCTGGCGGTAGGGACGCTCTAGCCGCTCGCGTCCCTCGCCGGTCGCCACCCCCTCGTAGGAGCACCAGTCGTACTTCAGGAAGTCGAAACCCCACGCCGCGAACCGGCGCCCGTCGGCCTCCTCGTGCTCGAAGGCGCCGACGTAGCCGGCGCAGGTCCACGGCCCGGGGGACGTGTACAGCCCGGCGCGCAGCCCCTGGGCGTGGATGTACGCGGCGAGGCCCGCCATGTCGGGGAACTTGGCGTTGGGGAGGACCGCCCCCTCCGCGTCGCGGTAGGGCTCCTCGTCCCGCCGCTTCATCCAGCAATCGTCGATGTTGACGTACTCGTAGCCGAAATCGGCCATGCCGCTCGCGACCATCGCGTCGGCCGCCGCCTGCATGTCGGCCTGGGTGATGTGGTCGTAGAAGACGTACCAACTGTTCCAGCCCATGGGCGGCGTCAACGCGAGCTCGTCGCCCACCACGAGCGCGAAGGGCCGGATGGCGGTGCCGTGGGCGTTCGTCGCGCTCAGCACGACCGGGTAGCGGCCCGCCCGCGCCGGGGCGGCGCCGGTGAGGATGCCGGTGACGGGGTCCAGGGCGAGCGAGGCGGGCAGCTCCGCGGCGGCGAAGGCGATCGGCCGCTCTCCGGTGCAGGGCACGCGGTGGACGATCGGCCGGCCGGGGCGGACGCCGTAAGCCAGCGGCCCGTTGAGGCGCGGCGCCGGCCCCGGGGGCGGCGTGCGGAGGACCTTCTCCTCGACCGGGGGATCCACCGCCCGCGGCGGCGCGCCGGAAACGTGGAAGGCGGCCTCGGCCCAGTCGGCGTGATCGTAGTCGATGCCGTCGCCGGCGCTCGTCGTGACGAGGAGGAGCGTCTCGACGCCGGCGAGGTCGAGATCGACGCGCCGGGCGGCGTCCCCGCCCTTCATCACGCCGCTCTCCCAGAGGAGCTTGCCGTCGCCATGGATCCGGAAGGCGAGGCTGCCCCGCCCGGCGGTCTCGTCGTCGACGCCGACCCAGGCGCTGAAGCGCGCGGATCCCCCCGCGAGCCGCACGTGGAGCACGCTCGCGGCGTGGGAGCCGAGCCCCCACGCGAATTCGCGCCCGCCGATCTGCAGGGGCTTTCCCTCGACCGAGCGATCGACGACCGGCGAGCCCCACCCCTGGCGCAGTTTCTGGAGGTCGAGCGAGGTCAGGGGCACGACTCCTTGCCGAAGGACGGGGACGATCTCCCCGGCGGCGAGGACGGCGGCGAGGAGGGCGAACGAACAGGCGAAGTGCATGGCGAACCTCCGAGCGGCGCGGGACCGGGGCGAAGGGGAGTGTACCGCCCGCCCCGGGCGAGCGATGCGCGCCTCCCGGCGAGTTCCGTTCCCCCGGACCGGCCGAAGCGCGGCGCCTGCCGGCGCGCCCATGCCAGCTAGCGCAGCGCCGCGAGGGCGAGCAGGGCGAGCCCCGTGCCGCACGCGCGGCCGCGCGAGGGGTTGTCGATGAAGCACCCCCCCGCGGCGCGCAGGCGCAGGACCTCCTCGAGGATCGCCTCCCGGTAGCGGGCGCGCGCGCCGGCGGGGAGGGCGGCGGCGGCCAGGGCGGCGGTGGAGTAGTCGAAGAGCAGGTAGTGGGAGCCCTGGGTCGCCGGGCCGGTGTGCATGAGGATCTTGCCCCGCTCGCGGGCGAGATCGGCGCGGTGGCGGACGAAGAGGTCGAGGCTCGCCCGGAGCTCCTCCGCCCCGGCGCGCCCGCCGCGCGCGAGG
>JBFMCU010000101.1:11963-56582 GCA_040754415.1 Planctomycetota bacterium | reverse complement strand
CGCAGGAGGAAGGCGGCAAAGCGGGTCGCGCCGCGGTGGGGGAGGACGACCCGGAAGCCGAGCCAGCGGGCAAGGCGGGCGCCGGCAGACCCCGGCCGGCGGGCGGCGAGACCGTTCCGCACGAGCTCCGCCATCTCGCCGTAGCGCACGCCGGCCGGGCACACGCTCTCGCAGCGCCGGCACAGGAGGCAGAAGTCCATCTCCTCGGCGAAGACGGGATCGGCTTCGATCCGCCCCTCGGCGAGGGCGCGCATCAGGTGGATCCGCCCGCGCGGGCTCGCGGACTCGACGCCCGTCAGCCGGAACGTGGGGCAGGTTTGCAGGCAGAGCCCGCAGCGGATGCAGTCGAGGCTCTTCGCGTAATCGACGAGCGCCGCGGCATCGGCCCGGGGGAGCGCGAGGTCAGAGCTCGGCATGGAGGCGTCCCCCGGCCAGGCGTCCGGCGGGATCGAGGGCCCGGCGCAGGCGCCGCATCAGGGCGAGGCCGGGACCGATCGGCCCGGCGGGATCGACGTGGGCGAGGAGCCCGGGCGGCGGGGCGAGCCAGCGCATCCGCCCGCGGAGGCCGCCCAGGCGCTCGTGGAGGGCGAGGAGCCGATCGGGGGCCGGCGCCCCGGCGGGCTCTCCGGCGCCGAGCCAGACGAGGACGCGGGCGAGGGCGGGGTGGGCGAGCGTCCTCGCGGCGAGCCCGCACTCCCCGGCGTGGAGCTCGAGGGCCGCGAGGTTCGCGGGGAGATCGCCGGGGAGAGAGGCGAGGGAGAGATCCGGCCCGCCGCCGCGGCCGAGCTCGAGATCGCGCGCCGCGGCGAGGGCCTCGTCGCTCGCGTCGATCTCCACCTCCGGGGCGACCTCCGCGATGCGCTCCGCCTCCCACGCGACGACGTCCGCGCGGCCGCCGAGCGCGGCCAGCAGCGTCCAGGGCCCCTCGGGACGTTCGCGATCGAGGTCGTGGGCGAGGAGCGTCACGAGCTGCACCGGCCGGGCGTGGAGGCGGCGGGCGAGCTCCAGGGCCGCCGCGCGATCCGCGACGCGCACGCGCGCCAGGCGGCGGGCGGCGGGCCGGGGCCAGAGGCGCAGGCTCGCCTCGAGGAGGACGGCGAGGGTGCCGTGGGAGCCGCACAGGAGCCGCGCGAGGTCGTAGCCGGTCGCGTTCTTCACCAGGCGCCCGCCGCCCTTGGCGAGGCGCCCATCGGCGAGGAGGACCGAGAGCCCGAGCACCTGGTCGCGCACCGCGCCGTAGCGCAGGCGGTCGACGCCGCTCGCGCCGGCGGCGAGGACTCCCCCCAGCGTGGCGCCGGCGGGGCGCGGGACGTCGGGCGAGAGGTGGTGCCCGCCCGCGGCGGCGACCGCTGCGAGCTCCGCCATCGGCGTGCCGGCCCGGGCGGTGAGCGTGCCGTCGGCGGCGGCGTACTCGACGACGCCGGCGAAGTTCCGGGTGGAGAGCACGAGATCGAGCCGCGGCGCCGGGCGGCACCAGGCGACCTTGGAGCCGAATCCGATCGGCTGCACGACGAGCCCGTCGGCGGCGGCGAGCTCCATCACCGCGACGAACCCCTCCCGCTCGCGCGGGGCGGCGAGGGGGAAGACCGCGCCGTCGGCCGCGCGCGTCCACTCGCCCTGACAGTCGGGCGGGAGGATCGCCGCCAGGCGCTCGGCGACGGAGGGACTCATGCGCCGGCTCCCGGCCGCTCGCCGCGGACCCGCGCCGGCAGCACCTTCCCGGGGTTCATGCGCCCCCCGGGGTCCCACGCCGCGCGCACGCGGTCCATCACCTCGAGGTCGACGGGATCGAAGAGCATCCGCATGTCGTCGCGCTTCTCGACCCCGATGCCGTGCTCGCCGGAGAGGGTGCCGCCGGCGGCGACGCAGGCCTGCATGATCCGGTGCCCGGCCGCGACGACCCGGCGGACCTCGTCCGGATCGCGGCGGTCGTAGCAGATGTTCGGGTGGAGGTTGCCGTCGCCGGCGTGCAGCACGTTGGCGAGGCGGAGATCCAGCTCGGCGCAGATCTCGACGGCCCGCGCCACGAGCTCGCGGAGGCGCGTGCGGGGCACGACCGCGTCGGCGACGTAGAGGTCGGGCGCCACGCGGCCCATCGCTCCGAAGGCCCCCTTGCGGCCCGCCCACAGGCGCAGGCGCTCCCCGGCGTCGCGAGCCGTGCGCACGTCGAGCGCGCCGCGGCCCCGGCAGATCTCGACCATGGCGGCGATCGAGCCCGCGACGTCGACCTCGGCGCCCTCCGCCTCGATGACGAGGACCGCGCCCACCTCCTTGGGGTAGCCGGCGGCGAGCACGCTCGATTCCACGGCCTGGATCGTGAGCTGATCGACGATCTCCAGGGCGGAGGGCTCCAGGCGCGCGGCGATGATGTTGCTCACGCTGTCGCAGGCCGCGTCGAGGTCGCGGTAGAGGGCGAGGGCGACCTCCACCACGGGGGCGATCGGCACCAGGTTCACGGTGACCTCGGTGGCGATGCCGAAGGTCCCCTCGCTCCCCACGAAGAGCCCCACGAGGTCGTAGCCGGCGGGATCGAGCTCCGGGGCCGAGAGATCGAGCACCTCGCCCTCCCCGGTGACGATCACGAGCCCCCGCACGTGGCGGGAGGTCGTGCCGTACTTCAGGCAGTGGGGGCCGCCGGCGTCGTTCCCCACATTGCCGCCGAGCGTGCACGCTTTCTGGCTGGAGGGATCGGGCGCGTAGCGGAGCCCGTGGGGCCGGCAGGCGGCGTCGAGGTCGTGGTTCACGACCCCCGCCTGGACGCGGGCGAAGCGGTTGGCGGCGTCCACGGCGAGGATGTCGCGCATCCGGGCGGTGGAGATCACCGCGCCCCCCTCGATCGGCGTCGCGCCCCCCGAGAGCCCCGTGCCCGCGCCGCGCGGGACGAGGGGCACGCCGGCCTCCGCGAGGACGGCCAGGGCGCGGGCGGTCTCCGCGGTCGTGCGGGGGAGGACGACGATCTCCGGCGGCCGGTGGACCAGGGCCAGCGAGTCGGACTCGTAGGTGAGGAGCCGGGTCGGATCGTCGATCACCCCCTGCCGGCCGACGATCTCGACGAGCCGGGGGACGAGGGAAGGGTGCATCGCCGGTCAGAAGTCGATTCTACCGAGCCGCCACCACCCGAGGAGCAGCACGAGGGCCGCGAAGGCGACCGAGGAGCCGATGGAGAAGAGGATGTTGAACTCGAGAGGCGCGTCGATGGCGAAGCGGCGGTCGTACTCGGGCTCGTTCGAGGCGTCGAAGCCGCCGCAGGCGGCGCGGAACCGCTCCCCCGGCTCCTCCCCGGCGCGGGCCCGGTACTCCAGGGTGAAGACGCGGTTTCGGTGGAGGAAGACGACGATGCGGATCGCCTGCGACCCGGCCGCTCCCTCCTCCGTCCAGGCGAAGCCGGCGTGCGACCGGAAGAACGTCGCCTCCTCCTCCGCGGCCCCGGCCGGCCGGTCCTTGGGGAGCGCGAACGTCTCGAGACGATCCTCCCCGACCGCCGGTTCGACCCGCTCGGCGAGGAAGTCCTCTGCCTCTCGGAGCTGCTCGGGTCGATTCTGCCCCTCGCCGTTCGGACGCCGGCGGGGGATCGCCCGTGCCTCCCGCTCCCAGAGCCGCAGGAGCTCGCCGTCCGGCCCCGCCGCGGCGAAGCGCAGGTCTCCCAGCGCCTCGCCGATGGCGGCCGGCCACGCCGGCCCCGCCGCGTCCTCCTCCTCGGCGACCTCCAAGCCGGCGGGGAGATCGGCGATCAGGAGCCCGGTGGCGCGGTCTCGAAAGGGCTGGCGCGCGAAGCTCCGGCGGAGCTTCGCGGCGATCCGGCTGGCGTCGCCGGTCTTGGGGAGCGCGTAGTGCAGCGTGTCGATCGTGACGGTGAGGACGCGGCTGATCCCCGTGTGCTCCAGCTCCTCCTCCACGCTCTCCTCCACGATGGGCGCGTTGTTCACTCCTTGCACCCAGATCAACTGCACGCACGAGTTCCCGAGGAAGAAGAGCGTGGTGAGCAGGATGGACGCCACCGTGCTGCGGGTGGCGACGCCGATCAGCATGCTGACCCCGTAGACCAGGGCGAACATGTAGGTCATCGTGGGGCACGCCCACAGGATCCCTGGGTCGTGGTGGCCGGACACGAAGAGGAGCCCGACGTACATCCCGACCACCAGGACCGCCGAGAGCCCGGCGGCGAAGAAGATCCCGGCGAGATAGCGGGAGAGATAGAGCTGGAGCCGCGAGACCGGTTTGTGGAAGAGCACGTCGGCCGCTCCCTTCTCGATCATGCGGGGCACGAAGAACGCCGTGGCGATGATGCAGAAGGGAATCCCCGCCCACACGGTCAAGAACAGGATGATGAAGACGAAGTTCTCGATGAGGTAGAGACGCAGATCCGTCCCCAGAGGGGCGGTGTGGCTGAAGGAGGACAGGAGCCCCGCGTAGGTCTCCGTCTTCCACCCGAAGAGGAGCGCCACCTCCTCGGCGCGGAACTGCACGAGGACCGTGAAGAGGACGGGAACCGCCGTCAGGGCGGCGAGGATCCGGAAGACCGCGTTGTCCAGGACCTGGTAGAGGGCGTCCAGGAAGAGCGCCTTCACGATGGAGCGGTTCATCAGCGTCCCTCCCGGATCTTGCGGATGAAGAACTCCTCGAGGGAGAGCTTGCGGGGCTCGATGCTCCGGATCCCGATCCCCGCCGCGCGCAGGCGATCGACGACCTGGTCCTGCTCCGCCTCGTCGAGGTCGAGTTCGAAGCCGTCCTTCTCGGCCCGGAAACCCTGGCCGAGGCCCCGGATCGCGCCCGCCACGTCCGTCCCCGGCGGGGCGGCGACCTCGAAGCGCACGCGCCCGGTGGGGGGGGTGAGCTCGGCGATCGTCCCCTCCTGGATGATCCGCCCGCGGTCCATGATCACCACGCGATCGCACACCTTCTCGACCTCCATCAAGAGATGGGAGTTGATGAAGATCGTCGTGCCGGTTCCCTTGAGGTCGAGGACGATCTGGCGGATCGCGGCGCGGCCAATCGGATCGACCCCGTCGGTGGGCTCGTCGAGGAAGACGAGCTCGGGCTCGTGGACGAAGGCCTGGGCGAGGCCGATCCGCTGCGCCATGCCCTTCGAGAACTCCCGGATCTTGCGATCCGCGTCCTTGGTCATGCCCACCCGCTCGAGCCAGGCCGGGATGCGCTCGTCGAGCCAGCGCGGGCTCCGCCCGGAGTACATCCCGCAGAGCCGCAGGACCTGGCGACCGGTCAGGTAGCCCGGCAGGCGGTGGGCCTCGGGGAGGAACCCGATCCGCCGCCGCGGCACCGGCTTCCCGGCGCGCTCGCCGAGGAGCCACGCCTCCCCGTCCCACCCGCGCACGAGGCCGAGCAGGATCTTGATGAAGGTGGTCTTGCCGGCGCCGTTCGGGCCGAGCAGCCCGAACACCGATCCCCGCCCCACCTCCAGGTTGACCTCCGTGAGGGCGCGGAAGCCCTTGGCGAAGGGGCGGGAGCGGAAGGTCTTGCCGAGCCGGTGGGCCGAGATGAGGGTGTCCGATCGAGCCATCATCGTGCGAGGAGGGCGCCCCCCGCCGGAGGCGACAGAGTGGTCAAGGGAGGGTCAGCCGCGCGGCGCCGATCCAACCCGCGCTCGGGCCGAGGGCGGCCCGCCGAATCGAGAGGTCGGATACGCGCACGGCGCGCGCCCATTCCCCGACCCCCCGGCGGATCCCCGGCTCCATCGTGTCCAGGGCCGCCGCGAAGCCGCCCCCGAACACGAAGGTGTGGAGGTCGAGGAGCACGACGACGGCGGCGAGGGCGTGGCCCAGCTCGCGGCCGACCTGGAGCAGGAGCGCCCGCTCCGGGCCGTCCGCCTCCCGCGCGCGAGCGGCGAGCAGCTCGAGGTTGCCCGGGTCTCCGGGGGGGAGCCCGGCCTCGCTCGCTCGCCGGCCCACGGCGCGGGCCGAGGCGAAGCTCTCGATGCAGCCCCGCGACCCGCAGCCGCACGGGGGGCCTTCCGGGTCGATGCACAGGTGCCCCGCCTCGCTCGCGAGGCCTTTTCCGACGATCAGGCGGCCGCCGAGGACGAGCCCGCTCCCGATCCCGGTGCCGAGCGTGAGGAAGAGGACGTCCGGCTCGTCCCGGGCGCTCCCGAGCCACTGCTCGCCCAGCGCCGCCACGTTGGCGTCGTTCTCGACCCGCACGAGGGCCGGGGGGAGCGCGAGGGCGGCGGCGAGCCGCTCGCGGACCCGCACGCCGTTGAGCCACGGCAGGTTGGGGCTCAGGCGCACGAGATCGCGGCTCGCGTCCAGCATCGCCGGCAGGCCGATTCCCACCCCGCGGGGGAGGTCGGCGCCGGCGATCCGGCGCACGGCGCCGGCGAGCGTCGCGAACAGGGGCTCCGCGGCCCGCACCGCCGCGACGGAGACCGAATCCTCCTGCACGACGCGGCCGCTCTCCTCGACCACGCCGAGCTTGATCGCGCTGCCGCCGACGTCGACGCCGACGAGCTTCACGACCGGCCGGGGCTCTCTTGGCGAGCCTTCGTCCGGCGCGTCACCCGGCGGTACGCCTTCAGGTACTGGACCGCGGTCGCGTCCCAGGAGAAGTCCTGGGCCAGGCAGCGCCGGGAGAGCGCCTTCCACTTCGCCGCGTCGCGGTAGGTCTGGATGCTGGCGTGCAGCCCCTCGAGCAATCCCTCGCCCGAGTAATGCTGGAAGTGGAAGCCGAGCCCGTTGCGCCGATCCCGCGCGAAGTCGACGACGGTGTCCTCGAGTCCGCTCCGGGCGTAGATGATCGGGACGACGCCGTAGCGCATCGCGATGGCGAACAGGGGATTGGAGGGCTGGTAGTGCGAGGGGAGCAGGAGGATGTCCGAGCCGCCCATCATCATGTGGGCGGAGTGCGTGTTGTATCCCTCGACCGCCCGCAGGCGGCCGATGTGGGCGCCCTCCAGCGTGAGGAGCCGCTGGGCGCTCTCCTTGCGGCCCGCGCCCATGACGATGAGCTCGACGTTGCGCTCGAGGATCTGGGGCAGGACCTCCTCGATCAGGTCGTAGCCGCTGTCGGCGTCCCAGCGCCCGATGAAGCAGACGATGGGGGTCCGGGGGCCGCTGTCGAGCTTCAGGACCGCCTGCAGGGCGGCCTTGCACTTGCGCTTGCCGGCGAGGTCCTTGTCCTTGGTCCCGAAGTTCGCGGGGAGCACGGGGTCGTTCTCGGGATCCCAGGTGTGGTAGTCGATGCCGTTGTCGATCCCGATCAGCTCCTTGTGCCGCCGGCGGAACGAATCCTCGAGCTTGAAGCCGCGATCGCGCTCCTGGATCTTCAGGGCGTGGCCCGGCGAGTGCGTGCCGATGATCGTGGCGAACTCGACCCCCGCCTTCATGTAGTTGACCTTGCCCTCCAGCTCGATGCCCTCCACGTACCGGAAGTAGCGATGGGGGACGCCGATGTGGGGGAGGATCTCCCGCTCGAAGACCCCCTGCATGGCGAGGTTGTGGATGGCGAAGTAGGTGCCGGCCCCCGTCGCGGGGTGGTCGCGGTCGCGGTCCAGGTACTCGAGGCGGTGGAAGAGCGGCACGAGCCCGGCGGTCCAGTCCATGCAGTGGAGGACCTCGGGCTCGAAGGCGAGATCCTCGAGGGACTGGAGGACGGCGCGGGCGAAGAGGGCGTAGCGCCGCCAGTTGTCGGGGTAGGGGCCTTCCTCGTCGCCGTAGGGGTGCCGCGAGCCGAAGAAGGGCTCGTTGTCGTAGAGGTAGACCGAGAGTTCGCCGAGCTTCCCCTCGACCACCCGGAAGCGCTGGGTCAGCTTGCCGTCCCGGACCCGCAGGGTGGCCCGCTCCGCCAGCTCCCCGAGCACGCTCGTGTCCACGTCCTTCACCCAGGGCACGAACAGCCGGGCGTCCTGGCGGGCGTCGTGCATGGCCTTGGCGAGCGACTCCGCCACGCTGGCCAGGTTCGTCCGCCGCACCAGGCTCTGCAGCTCGGGGGTGATGAAGGCGATTCTCAAGGTCTTCCTTCTCCGGCCGAGGTCCGGCTCGCCGGAGGCCGGCGAGGCGTGCCGGGCCCGCCGGGGACGGCGCGGGTCGGGGGAGGCCCCGGCGAAGGGCACCCTAGGAAAGACCCGCCGCAAAGTCAGCGCCGGGGCGGCATAAGGAGTGCTAACTCCACTTCGTCCCGGGGGTTGCGGATTGCAACTACCTAAGCGGGAATTGCCGCCCCGATCCCCGGCGCCCGCCGATCAGCGCGGGCCGCCGCGCCCCTCGTACTCGGCGATCGCCTCCGGCAGGAGGTCCTGGAGGTTCTGGATCCGGGTCTCGTGGGAGGGGTGGGTGGAGAGGAACTCCGGCGGCTCGGCCCCCCCGGCGGCCACCATCCGCTCCCAGAACGAAGGGGCGGCCCGGGGATCGTAGCCGGCCCGGGCCATGTAGATGAGCCCGATGTGGTCGGCCTCCGCCTCGTTGGCGCGGCTGAACGGGCGGGTGACGAAGTACTCCATCCCCACCCGGGCGAGCTCCGCGTAGTCGCCCACCTCGAGGAGTCCGAGGGCGAGCTCCACCCCGAGCTCCCGGGTCATGCGCTCCGTGCCGTGCTGGGCCACCACATGGCCGATCTCGTGCCCCATGACCACCGCCAGGCCCTCCTCGCCGCCGCAGATGGGGAGGATCCCGCTGTAGACGGCCATCTTGCCCCCCGGGAGGGCGAAGGCGTTCGCCGTCGCGCCGTCGTCGATCAACCGCACCTCCCAGGCGTAGCCGGGGTCGTCGGCCACCGCCACGAGCCTTCCCATGACCCGCTCCACCATCTCCTTCTCCGCGCCGGCGGGCACGATCCGGGCCCCGGCGAGGATCTCTCCGTAGGCCTCCGCCCCGAGCTGGACGTCGTCGGCGGGCGTGAACACGTTGAACGAGGTGCGCCCCGTCACCGGGGTCGCCTGGCACGCTCCGGCGAGGGGCACGAGGGCGAGGGCGAGCCCCCCGGCCGCGCGCCGCGCCACCGCCCCCCGGCTCACCGGTCCCGTTCCGGACATCCGCCCGCTCCTCGCCGCCGTCGTTCCGCGCCTGCCAGCCATGATCCAGACCTCCATCTCCGGGCCCGCCTCCCCGCGGCCCGTCCGGGGGATTCGGCGGAGGAGAGAGGGTAGCTCATTCCGGCCCGCGCTACCGTATCCGCCCGCTCCATGCTCCACCGCCCCCTCCTCCTCGTCGTCCTCGACGGCTGGGGCTACCGCGCCGCCCTCGAGAACAACGCGATCGCCCGGGACGCCGTCTTCTTCGGCGAGCTCCTGGCCCGCTATCCCCACACCCTGCTCTCGGCCTCGGGGGAGGAGGTGGGCCTGCCCCTCGGCCTCATGGGCAACAGCGAGGTCGGGCA
Organism: Planctomycetota bacterium; assembly: GCA_040754415.1. Classification (GTDB taxonomy): domain Bacteria; phylum Planctomycetota; class UBA1135; order UBA1135; genus JBFMCU01. The sequence continues at coordinate 47,258 of JBFMCU010000101.1, read as the reverse complement.
CACGAACCTCGGGGCGGGGCGCATCGTGTACCAGGAGATCACCCGCATCGACAAGGCGATCCGCACCGGGCGGTTCGCCGCGAACGGCGTCCTGCGGGCGCTGATGGAGCGGGTCCGGCGCGACGGGAAGGCGCTCCACCTCCTGGGCCTGATCGGCACGGGCGGCGTGCACGCGAGCGATTCCCACCTGCGGAACCTGCTGGCGATGGCGGCGGCGGTCGGGCTCCCCGCGGAGCGCGTGGCGATCCACGCCCTGATGGACGGCCGCGACACCCCGCCCCGCTCCGGGGCGAAGTTCCTCGCCGCCCTGGAGGAGGACATCGCGGCCGCCGGGGTCGGGCGGATCGCCTCCGTCGTGGGACGGTACTGGGCGATGGACCGCGATCGGCGCTGGGAGCGGGTGCAGCGCGCCTACGATCTCTTCACGCGGGGGGCCGGGACCCGGCACGACACCGCCCTCCAGGCGATCGCCGCCTCCTACGCCGCCGAGATCGGCGACGAGTTCGTCGAACCGCGGGTGATCGGCGATCCCGCGGCCGGGCGGATGCGGGACGGCGACGGCGTCCTCTGCTTCAACTTCCGCGCCGACCGGATGCGCCAGATCTGCCTCGCGCTCGGCACCGCGGACTTCGCGGATTTTCCGCGGGCGGCCCGGCCGGCGCTGGAGATCGCGACCATGACCCAGTACCGGGCCGACTTCCCCTTCGCGGTCGCCTTCCCCCCCGTGGAGTTGAAAGGAGTCTTCGCGGAGATCGTCAGCGCGGCCGGCCTGCGCCAGGAGCGGATCGCGGAGACCGAGAAGTACGCCCACGTGACGTTCTTCTTCTCGGGGGGGAACGAGGCGGAGGTGCCCGGCGAGTCGCGCACGCTCGTCCCGAGCCCCAAGGTCGCCACCTACGACCTGCAGCCGGAGATGAGCGCCCCCGCGGTGGCCGCGGCGGTCCTGCGCTCGCTCGCGCGGGGCGAGACCGACGTGTACGTCGTCAACTTCGCCAACGCCGACATGGTGGGGCACACCGGCATCCTCGCCGCCGCCGAAGCGGCGGTGAGCGCCGTGGACACGTGCCTCTTCCGCATCGTGCCCGAGGTGACACGCCGGGGAGGCCTCGTCGCCATCACCGCCGACCACGGCAACGCCGAGACGATGTGGGACGAGGAGAACGACCAGCCCCACACCGCCCACACGACGAATCCGGTGCCGATCGTGCTCTGCGCCGACGACCTCGTGGGGGTCCGGCTCCGGCCGCGGGGCATCCTCGCCGACGTCGCGCCGACCCTCCTCGAGCTCGCCGGGCTGGAACGCTCTCCCGGCATGGACGGCGTTTCCCTCCTCGCGCGATGAGCGAGCGCGCCGCGGGGGGCGTCGCCACCGGCGTCCTCCTGATCTTCCTCGCCAATCTGCTCGGCGGCCTCAGCTACCCGGCGCAGAAGCTCGCCCTCGCCGGCCTGCCCCCCGGCACGATCGCCCTCGCCCGCACGGTGATCGGCTTCGTGCCCCTGGCGATCCTCGCCCGGCGGCGCGGCTTCCGCCTCGCCGGCTGGGACCGGCCCGCGCGCCGGAGCATCCTGGCCGCCGGGAGCCTCGCCTACGCGGCGCCCATCCTGCTCGGGGTCGTCGGCGTCGAGCGCTCCACCGCCGCGAACGCGTCGATCCTGATCCTGCTCGAACCGGCGACGATCGTGGTCGCGGCGTGGCTCGTGCTGGGGGAGCGAATCGGGCGAGCGAAGCTCGCCGGCGTGGCCCTCGGCCTCCTCGGGGCGCTGGCGATCGTGCTGGAGGGCGCCGATCCGGCCGAAATGGTGATGGGCGAGCACTTCGCCGGCAACCTGATCCTCGCCGTCCACGGGATCCTGTGGGGGTTCTACACGCCGCTGGTGAAGCCCCTGCGGCCGCGCTGCGACTCCATCGGGATCAGCGCCGGCACGCTCGCCGTGGCGATCCCGTTCCTCCTGCCCTTCGCGGTCCTGGAGTGGGACGAGTGGAGCCTCGGGCCGGCGGCGTGGCGGGCTCTGGCCTGGTGCGTCGCGCTCGGGATCTTCCTCTCCTTCCTCGGCACGGTCTTCTGGGTCGCCGCCCTGCGCCACCTGAGCGCCGCGAGCGTCGCGCCGTTCATCTTCCTGCAGCCCTTCGCCGGCGTCCTGGCCGGCGCGATCTTCCTGGGCGAGCGATTGAGCGCGGCGGCGATCGGCGGCGGCGTGCTCATCGCGGCGGGCGTGGCGGTCGCCCTGCGCGCGCCCCGCGCGGCAGCCTGAGAGGCTGCAGCATCGGTTTCTGCTCAGCCTCTCAGGCCGCCGCGCGGGGCGTGAGCTCCCGCCACGCGGCGAGGACGGACTGCAGGGCGACGGGACGGCGGTGGTCGGCGAGGCCGAGGACGGCCATCTCCTCCCCCTGGGCGAGGGCGCGGTACTCGCGCTCCGCGCCGAGCGAGAGGAAGAGGTCCATCTTGTGGGCGAGGCTGCAGAGGGCCGCCCCGGCCGGGAACTCGGTGTTCCCGCGGAAGTCGTGGTGGCGGCCGGCGACCGCCACGACCTCGGGGGGGAGCTTCCAGGTCCGCGCCATTCCCTCGCCCACCCGCTCGTGGAAGCGCAGGTAGAGGCGGCCCACGAGCGCCACCGTGGCGTCGTCGAGCGTTCCGAGCTCGCCGGAGAGCAGGTGCAGGATGGGGATCTTCCCCACGTCGTGCAGCAGGCCGAGGAGAAAGGCGCGCTCGCGGTCCATGCCGACATGGGGAGCGAGAACGCGGGCGATGCTCCCGACCGCATACGCCTGCCGCCAGACCTCGGCGGCGTGCTGGCGCAGGCCCTTCCCGCCCAGGACGAGCCCGCGGACGGAGAGGGCGAGGATGAGGGAGCGCAGCCGCCGCAGGCCGAGGCGGGCGATCGCGTCCTGGAGGGTGTCGGCGGGGACCCGGGCCCCGACCAGCGCCGAGTTCGCCTCGCGCAGGAGCTCGCTCGCGAGCACCGGGTCCGCCTCGATCTTGGCCGCCACCTCCAGGAGGTCCGCCGAGGGGCGGGACGCGAGGTCGAAGAGCGCCATGGAGGTGGAGGGGAGCTCGGGCAGGACGAAGCGCCCCTCCTCGATCCGGGACTGGACCCGGCGCATCAGGTCCACCTCCCCCGGCCGCGGTCCGTGGCGCAGGTGGTGCGGTGCGTCGGCGTGCGACGGATCGGCGGGCGCCGCGGGGAAGGCGCCCGGCTCCGCCGCGCCGGGGGCGGAGCTCGCCGCGGCCGGGCGAGGGGCGCGGCGGCGCTCCGGCGGTCCGGGCCGGGGCGGCGGGCGGAGCCCGAGGAGCTTGTGGAGCCACGACGGCATGGCGGGGGGACGGGGCGCGGCGGCGGGAAGACGCCGGGTCCGCTTATCGGCCGGCGGGGGCCCCCAGAAACAGGCCGGGGGTGGGGAACGGGATTCTCCCCGCCTCAAACCTGGTCGAGGGTCCGGCCCGTGAGGGCCCGCTTGGCGACCGCATCCATCAGCAGGGCGGCGAGGGGGAGGGCGGCCCGCTCGAGCTCGTCCCGGGCCCGCTGGAGGGAAGCGAGGTCGGCCCCGGCCGCCGCCTGGCGGGCCGCGGCGAGGGCCGCCTGGAGCTCCTCCCAGGACTCGGGGTCCAGGCGGTCCCGGGCGGTGTCCAGGTTCCTCTCGACCGCCCGGACCATCGTTCCGACCTCCACCGCGAGGTTCGCCCGCCGGCCCGCGTCGAGGTCCTCCCGGGCGTGGTCGTAGGAGGCGCGGAGCATCCCCTCGACCTCGCCATCCGTGAGCCCGTGCATCGGCTGGACCTCGATCGAGGCCTGGGCTCCCGTCGATTCCTCCCGCGCGGTCACCGTCAGGATCCCGTCGGCGTCGAGGGAGAAGCGCACGCTCACCCGGGCGAGCCCGGCCGGAAGGGGAGGGATGCCGGAGAGCTTGAAGCGGCCGAGGCTCCGGCAGTCGGCGGCGAGGTCGCGCTCGCCCTGGACGACGTGGAAGTCGATGCCCGTCTGGTTGTCGGCGTAGGTCGTGTACGTGTCGGTCGCCTGGGTGGGCACGGGCGAGTTGCGCAGGATGGCCTTGGCCACCGCCCCGCCCATGGTCTCCACTCCGAGCGAGAGGGGCGTCACGTCCATGAGCAGGATGTCGCGGGTGCCGCCGGCGAGCACGTGCCCCTGCACCGCGGCCCCGAGCGCCACTACCTCGTCCGGACTGAGCTCGGTGTGCGGAGTCCGGCCGAAAAAGGCGGCGACCCGCGCGCGGACGGCGGGGATGCGCGTGCAGCCGCCGACGAGCACCACCTCGTCGACGGGGCCGGCGAGGCCGGAGTCGGCCAGGGCCCGACGACAGCACGCGAGGGCGCGCTCGAGAAAGGGATCGATCAGGGCCTCGAGCTCCGCGCGGGTGACGATGCGGCTCCACCGCAGCCCCGCCTCGGGCGCCAGTACCTTGAGCTCGGCCTCCAGCCGGCTGCTGAGCTCGATCTTGCACCGCTCGGCGGCCAGGCGAACTCCCTGGCGGAACGCGGGATCGGCGGCGATCGCCGGGTCGAGGCCGGCGCCGATCTCGCGCAGAGCGAGCTCCCCGAGCGCCCGGTCGAGGTCGTCGCCGCCGAGGTGCGTGTCGCCGGCGGTGGAAAGCACGCGGAACACGCCGTCCTCGATGTCGAGGATGGAGACGTCGAAGGTGCCGCCGCCGAGATCGAAGACGGCCACCTTTCCCTCCCGTCGCTGGTCGAGACCGTAGGCGAGGCTCGCCGCGGTGGGCTCGTTGATGATGCGGGCCACGTCGAGGCCGGCGAGGCGGGCCGCGTCCCGGGTCGCCTGCCGCTGGGCGTCGTCGAAGTAGGCGGGCACGGTGATCACCGCCCGCCGCGGGGCTTCGCGACCCAGGGCCGCTCCGGCCCGCTCCCAGCACTCGCGGAGGATCGCCGCCGAGAGCGCGGGGGGGGTGTAGACCCGCGCGCCGACCTGGAACTGGATGACGCCGCGTTCGTTCTCGGCGGCCGGGAAGGGCACGGCGGCGAGATCGTCCCGCACGTCCGCGAGCCCGCGCCCCATGAAGCGCTTCACGCTGAAGATCGCCGTCTCGGGCGCCGCGACCGCCGCGGCCCGCGCCGCGCGGCCGACGAGGGGCCGGCCGCCGGAGGGGAACTGGATCACCGAGGGGATGCGCCCGTCGTCGGAGGTCGGGTCGGGGCGCAGCACCTCCGGCCGGCCGTCGCGCCAGAGGGCGATCAGGGAGTTCGTGGTGCCGAGGTCGATCCCGACGATCGGCTGCTTCACGTTGTCGAGGACGTCGAGCTCGAAGTACGGCATGGCCCCGGATCAGCCGGCCGGCTCCTCGAGCCGGATCTCGGCGATCTCCTGCAGCGTCCGGTTCAGGTAGCGCACGGAGTTCAGGCGCCGGCGGATGTCGGCGAGCGCCGCCGAGCCCGCCGGCGGAAGCGGCGTCAGCATCGCGCCCACTTCGTCCATCGCCCGCCGCCGCTCGCGGACCAGGGCCTCCTCCTGGGCGGCCAGCCGCGCTCGCGCCGGGGAGCCGACGCCTGCGGCGCGGGCCTCCTCCAGCGCCTCGTTCCACTCGAAGACCTCGAGGAGGAACTCGGGGGGCATCTCGCGGTCCTGGTCCTCGCTCGGCCCGCCGAGGCTCCGCACGAGCCAGTCCGCGCGCCGGAAGTCGTCGGACAGGATGCGGAAGGCGGTGTTGAGCTCCGCCATGTTGCGCTCGGCGAGCTCGCGCGTCGCCGGGTCGTCCTGCCCGTGGAAGTCGGGGTGGACTTGCCGCGACAAGCGCAGGAGGCGGCGGCGCAGCGCGCCGTCGTCGAGGGGATACGAGGGGGTGAGCCCCAGGACCTCGAAGGGGGTCAGGTTGCCGCGGGCCTCGAGCAGCCGCTTCGTGCGCGCGCAGAAGAGCGGGCTCTCGACCGGGCCTTGTTCCTCGGTCTTCCCCATGTCCCGCCGGGGCGAAGGCCCTCTACACGGAGAACGACTCGCCGCAGCCGCAGGACTTGCTGGCGTTCGGGTTCGCGAACTTGAAGCCCCGCCCCATGAGGCTGTCCTCGAAATCGACCGTGGTGTTGTTGAGGTAGAGGAAGCTCTTGGGATCGCAGACGACCGTGACGCCCTGCGACTCGGACACCTGGTCGGTGTCCGCGACGTGGTCGTCGAAGCCGAGGCTGTAGGAGAAGCCCGAGCAGCCCCCGCCCCGGACGCCCACCCGCAAGACGGTCGCGGCGGGGAGGCCCTGGTCATGGATGATGCGCCGGATCTCGACGACGGCGCGGTCGGTGAGGGTAATCACGTCTCTGCTCCTTGCTGGGCGTGCTGCCGCTCGCTCGCCCGCTTCTTGCGGAAGTCGGCGATGGCGGCCTTGATGGCGTCCTCGGCGAGGACGCTGCAGTGGATCTTGACGGGGGGGAGCGAGAGCTCCTGCACGATCTGGGTATTCCGGATCCTCTCGGCCTCGTCAAGGGTCTTGCCTTTGATCCACTCCGTGGCAAGGGACGAGCTGGCGATCGCCGATCCGCAGCCGAACGTCTTGAACTTCGCGTCGACGATGCGATCGCCCTCGACCTGGATCTGGAGCTTCATGACGTCGCCGCACTCGGGAGCGCCCACGACGCCGGTGCCGACGTCCGCAGCGTCCTTGTCGAGGGATCCGACGTTGCGCGGGTGGTTGTAGTGGTCGAGGACCTTGTCGCTGTAAGCCATGTCGATTTCGATCGGCGCGGTCGCCTCTGGGAATGCGTGGCGGCGGGAGGGTGGTCAGTGACCGGTCCACTCCACCTGGGAGAGGTCGATGCCCTCCTTGGCCATCTCGTAGAGCGGCGAGAGCTCGAGGAGGCGCTTGGCGGCCTCCACCACCCTCGTCGCGGCGTAGTCGATCTCCTCCACCGTGGTGAAACGCCCGATCCCGAACCGGATCGAGCTGTGCGCGAGGTCGTCCCCGAGGCCCATCGCCCGCAGGACGTGGCTGGGCTCGAGGCTGGCCGACGTGCAGGCCGAGCCCGACGAGACGGCGATGTCGCTGATCCCCATGAGCAGCGACTCGCCCTCGACGTAGGGGAACGAGAGATTCAGGCAGCCGGGGAGCCGGTGCTCGCGGTTCCCGTTGAAGTGCACGGACTCGATGCCCGCCGCGATCCGCTCGTGCAGCCGATCGCGCAGCGCGGCGGCGCGGGCCATCTCGGTCGCCAGCTCCTCGGCGCAGATCGTGCACGCCGCGGCGAGGCCGACGATGCCCGGGACGTTGAGCGTGCCCGAGCGCATGCCGCGCTCGTGGCCGCCGCCGTCGATCTGGGCCACGAGCCGCACCCGCGGATTCCGGCGGCGCACGTAGAGCGCGCCGATCCCCTTTGGCCCGTAGATCTTGTGCCCGGAGAGACAGAGCAAGTCCACGTGATCCGCCTCCACGTCCACCGGGATCTTCCCCGCCGCCTGGGTGGCGTCGGCGAACAGGAGGACGCCCCGTTCGTGGCACAGATCGCCGATCTCGCGGATCGGGTTCAGGGTCCCGATCTCGTTGTTGGCCCAGAGGACCGCCACGAGGATCGTGTCGTCCCGCAGCACGGCCGCCACGTCGGCGGCCGAGACGCGGCCGGTCGCGTCCGGCTTCAGGTAGGTGACCTCGGACCCCTTCTTCTCCAGGTGCTTGCAGGTGTCGAGGACCGCCTTGTGCTCCACGAGCGTGGTGACGATGTGCCGTCCCTTGCCGGCGTACATCTCCGCCGCGCCCTTGAGGGCGAGGTTGATCGCCTCGGTCGATCCCGAGGTGAACACGAGCTCCTTCGCCGCGGCGCCGATCAGGGCGGCGATCCGCCCCCGCGCCTCCTCGACCGCCTTCTCGGCGGCCCAGCCGAACGCGTGGTTCCGGCTGGCCGCGTTGCCGAACTCGCGGTTGAAGTAGGGCAGCATCGCCTCGAGGACCCGGGGGTCCACGGGGGTCGTCGCTTGATAGTCGAGGTAGATCGGGGTCTTCATAGGGGCGCGGCGCCCACCGGGAGGCGGGCCGGCTCGCGGACGAGGTCGCGGAGGCTCATGCGCTCGAGGAGCGACCAGAACTCGATCCGCAGGCGCAGGATCGGGTCCCGGATCGGGCAGACGCCCGCGACGTCGCAGGGGTCCCCGGCGGGATGGTCCCCCACGTGGCAGCTCGCGAGCCGGGGCTCCCCCTCGAGAGCTCCCACGACGGTGCCGACGGTGATCGACTCGGCGGGGCGGCTCAGGGCATAGCCGCCGGTCGCCCCGCGCTGGGACTCGACGAGCCCCTTGCGGCAGAGGTCCTTCAGAACCTCCGCCACCAGGCGCCGGGGCACCGGGAAGCGCTCGCAGATCTCGCGCACGCTCACGAACTCCCCCCGCCGGTCCACGAGGTGGGACAGGGCGATCAGGCCGTATTCCGTGCGCTTGGTGAGCTGGAGCATCGAGCGATAAAACGCACTGATATAGTGCTATATAAGCCTCGAAAGAAGGCCGTCCACTCGGACGGCCTCGTTTTCGGCGTCTCAATCTAGCACGGGAGGCGCGCCGGGTCGAGCCGGGGGCAGGGATTCTCTCCCCCGGCTCCTCAAGGGGAAGCTCTTTCCGCCCGAAGAGGGGGGCATGGCCGCGCCCCGGGACCCCGTCTGCATCCAGTGCGGCGAGCCCGTCACCGATCCCCCCCGCATCCCCCTCCTCCCCTCCGGCCGGCCCTGCCCCCGGTGCCGCGATCGGTTCGTGGAATCCCTGCCGAGCCTCCTGCCGGGGAGCGGCGAGCCAGTGGCTGGCGAGGCTCCCCCCCGGGAGGAGGCCTCCGCCTCCCCGCCCGCCGGGAGCCCCTTCCTCCGGAGCGCGGACGAGCCGGCCTGACGCGCGGCCTTCCGCCGGTTGGCCCGGGTCAGCCCGCTCCGGCCTCCAGAACCGCGCGCACTTCCTCCGGGAGAGGCGCCGGCCGGCGGTCGCCCTGGCGCAGGTCGAGGCAGGCGAGCTCGGTCCGCCCCTCGGCCAGGCGCTCGCCTCGTCCGGGGTGGACGATCTCGTAGTGGAACTCGACGGACGCCCCCCGGATCCGCCCGACCCGCGTGCGGACCGCCACGGTGTCCCCGTAGCGGGCCGGGGCGCGGAAGCGCAGCTCCGCCTTGCGCACGACGAGCGCCCAACCCTTGGCCTCGAGCTCGTGGTAGGGCTGCCCCAGCTCCTCCAGGAGGCGGGTGCGGCCCTCCTCCATGTAGACGAGGTAGTTCGCGTGGTAGACCACGCCCATCCGGTCCGTCTCGACGTAGCGGACGCGGATCTCGTGCTCGGCGATCCTCGCCATGGGGGGCGGCGATGGTAGCCCCCGGCCGGCGTCGCTACCATTCCTGCCCGCCATGTCCTCCCCTCCATGGTGACCGACCTGCGCCCCTCCGAGCGCCGTGGCGAGCCCACGGTCGCCGTCCTCGTCACGTGGTTCCTCCCGGGCGCGGGGCACGTCTACCTCGGGCGTCTCGCGGCCGGCCTCCTCGCCTTCCTCGCCGTGGAGGGGCTCTACGTCCTCGGCTGGCTTCTCTCCGACGGGCGCACGTTCGAGTTCCTCGATCCGGAGCTCCGGGGTGCGCTCTCCACTGTGTTGACCCCCGAGCTCGGCAATCTCGGCGGCATGCTGGCGCAGCTCAAGGTCGTCGGATTCGGAGCCGCGGATCCCCTGCCCTACCCGGGGGGGATCCTGCTCGGCGGGTGGCTCACCGCCCTCTCGGGATTCGCGAACGTCCTACTCATGGTGCACGCCCACCTCCTGGCCCGCACGCCGGCGGCGGCTCCCCGGGCCGGGATCTCGCCCGTGCTCGCCGTCGCGGCGGCGTGGCTCCTGCCCGGCCTGGGGCACCTCCTGCAGGGCCGGCGGCGCCGCGCGCTCGTCGTGTTCGCGCTCCTCTTCGGCTTCTTCCTCTGGGGCACCTGGCTAGCCGAAGGATCGAACCTCTCCCGCGAGCGGCACTTCTACTACTGGTCGGGGCAGTTCCTCCTCGGGGTCCCGGCGTTCCTCGCCGAGGTCCTGACGGGCCGGCCCCCGGTGACGGGCGAGCTCCCCCGCGGCGACGTGGGGCTGCTCTTCGCGTGCATGCCCGGCCTGCTCAACGTCTTGGCGATGCTCGATGTCCACGGGGTGGGCGAGCGCCGGTGGCTTGGGACGGAGGCGGCGGCGTGAACGGGCTCGCGGCGCACGTCCTCTTCTTCCTCGCCCTCTCCCTGCCCATCGTCGTCCTCGGCGCCTTCTACTCGCACCCCGAGGACGGACCGGCCCTGCGCAGCGTGCCGAAGCGCTACACGGTGTTCGTCCTCTCCTGCGCTCTGGTCGCCCTCCTCATGCTCGCCCTCGAGGCCCTCTTCGCCTCCGCCTGACGGCGGGCGCGGGGGTCAGCGGGAGGGGAGCCGGTAGAGGCCGCCGGGGACGCGAACGACCTCGCCGTCGAGCTCGTGGCGCACGAGGGCCACGAGGACCGCCGGGAGGGGGAGCCCGAGGCGGGCCCCGAGCTCCTCGGCGGAGAGGGTCTCGCCCACGAGCGCGCGCAGGAGGGGGGAGGCGGGGGCCGGCGCTCCACGCTCGTCCGGAGGCGGGGAAAGGCCCAGCTCGGCCAGGAGCTCCGCGGGATCCTCGAGGAGGCTCGCCCCCTCGCGCAGCAGGCGGTGGCAGCCGCGGGCCAGGGGGTGGTCCACGCGGCCGGGGATCGCGAACACCCCTTTGCCCTGGTCGGCCGCCCACCGAGCGGTGATGAGGGAGCCCGAGGCGTAGGCCGCCTCCACCACGACGACGGCGGCGGCGAGCCCCGCGATCAAGCGGTTGCGCAGGGGGAAGTGGTGGCGGCGCGGGGGCTCGCCGGGGGCGTGCTCGGAGACGAGGACGCCATCGCGGGCGATTCGCCGCGAGAGCTCGCCGGCCGGCCACGGGCAGTCCACCCCCGACCCGAGCACGGCCACCGTCGCCCCCCCGGCGGCAAGCGCGGCGGCGTGGGCGCGCTGATCGATGCCGCGCGCGAGCCCGCTCACGACCGCGATGCCCCGCTCGGCGAGGAAGCCCGCGAAGCGTTCCGCCTGGGCCTCCCCGTAGGGGGTGGGGGAGCGGGTGCCCACGATCGCCACCCGGGGCCGGCGAAGGAGGAGCTCGGCGCGACCGCGGATCCAGAGCTCCTCCGGCGGATCCGCCACGTGATCGACCTCGGGGGGCCAGAGGGGGGAGCGCCGGCCGAGGAGCCGGGGCCGCTCGCCGCCCTCCATCCCCGCGTTCCCGCCGTCCCCGCCCATTCCTCCCGGGACGCGGCCGCTCGGCCGCGGTTGCGGGCGAAGGAGAGAAAAGCCCCGCGGCGACCGCCCCGGGCGATCAGCCCCCGTCGGCGTCGCCGCCGCCGCCACGCTCGCCGCCGCCCCGGCCCTCGCGGTCCCCCCGGCGCGGCGCGCGCGGGTCCGGGATCTCCCAGTACTCGAACCAGCGCCGGCGGAGCTCGCGCGGCACGTCCGGCAGCTCCGTGGCGACCTCGAAGGTGCGCTTGTGCTCGTTCCACCAGGCGATCCAGTCGTCGTGCCGCGGCCCCTGGTCGGTTCCGGTGAGCACGACGAGGGTGAGGCGGAACTCCCCGAGGAGCCGTTGGTCTCCGCCCCGGCGCACGCCCCCCGCCTTGTTCATCATCTCCACGGTCGCCTCGAGGGCGGCGTTCGTGCGAATGCGGCCGAGCCCGAGGATCCGCGCCTGCACCGCCCGGAAGTCCGTGGGTTGGAACGGATGGTCGGTCAGGACCTTCAGCGAGCGCGGATCCCCGTGCTGGCCGATGGCCTTGAGGAGCGCCGCCATCGCCGCGTCGTCCGTGGCGAAGGCGCGGTTCCTCAGATACGCGTCGTGCAGGGCGTCGACGGCGGAGGGATGGTCCATCCAGCGCAGGGCCGCCAGCGCCCCGTCCCGCACGGCCTCCGACTTCCGTTTCAGCCCCTTGGCGACCTCGTCGATCACCGGGGGGGCGACGACGGCCCGGGCCGCCCGCAGGGCGGCGACGATCTCGCTCTCCTCCCCGGCCGCGTAGGCGGAGGCGAGACGCCCGGCGGCCGCCTCCACCAGTGCGGGATCCGGGGGCGGGGGTTCGTCCTCCCCGCGCGCGGGAGGAAGGGAGGGGGAGAGGAGGAGGAGGGAGAGCGGGATCTCGAGCATGGCGCCACCTCCCGCGATCGGAGGTTGGTGGGTTCCCGCGGTGCCGGTCGGGCGCCGCGGGTTCTGGAACCCGCCGCGGGCGGCGGCGTTCCGGCGCCGGGATCCCGCGGCGGCGTGAAGGAGGGAGGAGCGGATCAGACCCCCTCGGAGGGGGCGGCGCCGGCCTCGACCGGCTCCGGCGCGGGCGCGGCGGTCGGGACGGTGCGGAAGAGGAGGGACTCGGCCGTCTCGACGTCGCCCTCCACGGTCACCTCGATCACCGCGTGGGAGCTCTCGCCCAGCCGGAGCACTTCCTCGGCGAGGGGGTCCTCGATGTGGCGCTCGATGGCCCGGCGCAGCGGCCGCGCCCCGTAGTCCTGGTTGAAGCCGTGCTTGATCAGGAAGCGGGTGGCGAGATCGTCGATCCGGAGCTCGAGCCCCCGCTGGGCGGCGCGCGTGACGACCTCCGCGACCTGGATGCGCACGATGGCCTTCAGGTCCTCCTCGTTCAGCCCGTTGAAGACGATCATCTCGTCGACGCGGTTCAGGAACTCGGGCCGGAACTGGCGCTGCACCTCGGCCATCACGTCGGCTCGGATCTTCTTTCCGCGCTCCTCGTCGCTGGCCTTCTTGTCGATCTTGCCGAAGCCGAGGCCGCCGGCGGCGGTCATCATGTGCGAGCCCAGGTTGCTCGTCATGATGAGGATCGTGTTCCGGAAGTCGACGTGGCGGCCGAACGAGTCGGTCAACCGGCCTTCCTCCATGATCTGCAACAGCATGTTGAAGACGTCGGGGTGCGCCTTCTCGATCTCGTCGAGGAGCACCACGGAGTACGGCCGGCGCCGCACCTTCTCGGTGAGCTGGCCCCCCTCCTCGTAGCCCACGTAGCCGGGAGGGGCGCCGACGAGCCGGGAAGCGTTGTGCTTCTCCATGTACTCGCTCATGTCGATCGTGATGACGGCGTCCTGGTTCCCGAACATGAAGTGGGCGAGCTGCTTGCACAGGTAGGTCTTCCCCACGCCCGAGGGGCCGAGGAAGACGAAGGAGCCCATGGGGCGGCGGGGGTCCTTGAGGCCCGAGCGGGAGCGGCGCACCGACCGGGCGATCGCCTTGATGGCCTCGTCCTGGTGGATGACGGCCTTGCTGAGTTCGACCTCCATCTGGAGCAGGCGCTCGGCCTCGGCCTTCTCGAGGCGCGTGAGCGGCACGCCGGTCATCTTGGAGACCGTCTCGCGCATGTCGTCCACGTCCACGGTGCCCGAGGACTCGCGCTCGCTCTGCCGCGCCCGCCACTCCTTCTGCTGCTCCTCCCGCTTCTTGCGGAGCTGGTAGGCCTCGTCGCGCAGGCGGGCCGCCTTCTCGAACTCCTGGTTGTGCACCGCTTCTTCCTTGGCACGGTCCAGGCGCTCGATCTTCTCGTTGACTTCCTTCAGGTCGGGCGGGGCGACCATGTTCTTGAGGCGCACGCGCGCCCCCGCCTCGTCCATCACGTCGATCGCCTTGTCGGGCAGGAAGCGGTTCGTGATGTAGCGGACCGAGAGGTCGACCGCCTCCTCGAGCGAGGTCGGGGTGTAGGTGACGCGGTGATGGGCCTCGTAGCGGTCCTTGAGGCCGCGGAGGATGGCGATCGTCTCCTCGGGCGTCGGCGGATCGACGTTGACCGACTGGAAGCGGCGTTCCAGGGCGCCGTCCTTCTCGATGTGCTTGCGGTACTCGTCGAGGGTCGTGGCGCCGATGCACTGGATCTCGCCGCGGGAAAGGGCGGGCTTGAGCACGTTCGAGGCGTCGATCGCCCCCTCCGCGCCGCCCGCGCCCACGAGCGTGTGCAACTCGTCGATGAAGAGCACCACGTCCTGCACGCGGCGCACCTCGGTCATCACGGCCTTGATGCGCTCCTCGAACTGGCCGCGGTACTTCGTGCCCGCGACCATGAGGGCGAGGTCGAGCACGACCATGCGTCGGTCGCGCAGGAGCTCCGGGACGTCGCCGGCCACGATGCGCTGCGCGAGCCCCTCGACGATCGCCGTCTTGCCGACGCCGGGCTCGCCGAGGAGGACGGGGTTGTTCTTCGTCCGCCGGGAGAGGATCTGGATGACGCGCTCGATCTCGTTCTCGCGCCCGATCACGTTGTCGAGCTTGCCCTCGCGGGCGAGCTCGGTCAGGTCGCGCCCGAAGGCGTCCAGCGCCGGGGTCTTGCTCTTGCCGCCCTGGCTGCCGATCGGAGCCTCGCTGGTCTCCTCCTCCTCCTCCTCGCCCGGCTCCGCGCCGAGGAACTCGAGCACCTCCTCGCGCACGTCCTCGAGCTTCACCCCGAGGTTCGTCAGCACCTTGGCCGCGATCCCCTCGTTCTCCTTGATGAGGCCGAGCAGGAGGTGCTCGGTCCCGATGTAGTTGTGCCCGAGGTTCCCGGCCTCCTCCATCGAGAGCTCCAGCACCTTCTTCGCCCGCGGGGTGAAGGGGAGCTGCCCCATGGTCACCATCGAGGGCCCGGAGTTCACCAGCTTCTCGACCTCCGTCCGGATCTTGGAGAGGTCGATCTGCATGTTGCGCAGCACGTTCGCGGCCACGCCGCTTCCCTCCTGGACGAGCCCGAGCAGGATGTGCTCGGTGCCCAGGTACTCGTGGTTGAACCGCTGGGCCTCCTGGCGGGCCAGGTTCATGACCTTCTTGGCGCGGTCCGTGAAGCGGTCGAACATGATGGGTGGATCTCCGTGAGCGGGGTGGACCCGCGGTCTCCGGCCGGAGTCCCGCGGATCGGGGGGAGCCGCGGGACGGGGACGCGGCGCGATGGCGGCCTCGTCGGTTGTCGGCCTTCGCCGGGGGCGGAGTTGACTCCCTCCGCACCCGCCGGCCGGCACTTCCGCGTCTCCTCGCCGAGCCGGGCGGCCGGTCCCGGAGGGGGGGTGGAAAACCTTGCGGTGGGGAAACGATTATGGTCCGCGGGCCGCCCGATTCCAGGTTTCCGGCGGGAGGCACGCCGCCGGGGGCGCGTCAGGGAGCGAGCGGGGTCTGCTCGCGGGCGCGCGGCAGCGCCGTCCGGCGATGCGCCAGAAAGCACCGGAGAGGCTGGATCATGGGTTTCTTCCCACCCTCTCAGCCCTGGCTCGCGGTCGTCTCGATCCCCTGGATCTCGTCGCGCAGCCGGGCGGCGTCCTCGTAGTCCTCCTCGCGGATCGCCGCCTGCAGGCGCTGGCGCAGGTCGTTCAACTGGTTCATCCGCCGCAGCGTCTGCTCGTCGAGGCCCGGCAGCCGGCCCACGTGCCGGGAGGCATTGTGGATCCGCTGGAGGAGCGGGATCAGATGGGCCTTGAACACCTCGTAGTCCTTCGGGCAGCCCAGCCGCCCCTTGCTGCGGAACTCGGCGAGGCTCATCCCGCAGTCCGGGCAGGAGAGCCCCCCCTCCTCGCGGGCCTTCTTGGCCGACTGCTGGAGGAGCTTCCAGATGTTCACCACGCTCTTCGGCGAGACCTGCATCTGGGGGAGGTTCAGGTTCTGCGCGCACGACTCGCACAGATGCCTCTGGACGAGCGGGGCCTTCTCCTCGGCCGCTCCCGAGTCCTTCTCGGCGGCGAACTGGCCGGACGGGATCTCGGTGATGTGGATGGTGGCCGCGTTCTGGTTGCAGATCTGGCACTTCATGGGCGCACGAGTCCCCGCGGCGGTCTCGACGCTCCGGCGCGCGCGCGGGTCCCCTGGTCGGATCCTCCACCTATAGCCCAACCGGGGCCGGCCGTCGAGCCCCCCGATTCCCCCTACGCGCCGGCCTCCCGGGTCGCGCCCTCCCCCGCCAGGGCGCGCCGGAAGGCCTCCGCCCGGGCCCGGAAATTCGGGTAGGCGTCGAAGCTCGAGCAGGCCGGCGAAAAGAGGATCTCGTCCCCGCTCCCCGTCCGGCGAAAGGCCTCGGCCACCGCCTCCGCCACGCCGGGGGTCGTGCTCACCGCGACCCCCGCCGGCCCGAGGGCGGCGCGCAGGGCCTCCCGGGCCTCGCCGAAGGCGATCACGTGCCGGCACCGCGCGGCGGCGACCGCGGCGAGCTCCGCGAGCGGCAACGCCTTCTTCCGCCCGCCGACAAGGAGCACGACCCCGGGGGCCAGGGCCTGGAGCGCGGAGATCGTCGAGTCCGGCGTGGTCGAGACCGCGTTGTCGTGCACCCGCCGCCCGCGGACGAGGCCGAGGTCCTGGAGGCGGTGCTCGAGGCCATCGAGGGACGCCACGGCCGCCGCCAGGCGCGCCGGATCGGCGCCGAGGAGCCGCGCGGCCCCCAGGGCCACGAGGGCGTTCTGGCGCTGGAACGGGCCGGGCAACGCGAGGTCGGCGGCGCCCCCCAGCACCTCTCTCCCTCCGTCCGCCCGCTCGAGGACGAAGCTCCCCCCGGCGAGCACGAGCCGGGGCCGATCCTCCGCCTCCGCCCCGTGGTAGACGCCGCGCCCCGCGGGCGGCGCGAACCTCCCGTCGCCCCCCGGTACGATGGCGTGGCCCGCGCCGGCGACGAGCTCGAGGATGCGGCCCTTCGCGCGGGCGTAGCCTGCGACGTCCCCGTGGCGCTCGAGGTGGTCGGCGAGCACGTTGGTGATCGCCACCACCTCCACCCGCGCGCCAAGCTGGCGCGGCTCGGAGAGCGTCTCGAGCTGGTAGGAGGAGATCTCGAGCACCACGAGGTCGCTCTCCCCGATCCGGTCGAGCTCGCCGAGCAGCGACCCGCCGATGTTCCCCCCCAGGAACGTGCGGTGCCCGGTACGCGAGAGCAGCGCGGCGAGCATGTGGCAGGTCGAGCTCTTGCCCTGGGTCCCCGTCACGCAGGCGACCCGCCCCCGCGTCGCCTCCAGGAAGAGCTCGATCTCCGTCGTGATCCGCGCCCCCGCCCGGCGCGCGGTCGCGAGGTGGGGATCGTCGGGACGAACCGCCGGATTGGCGACCACGATCTCCGCGGCGGCGAAATCGGCGGGCCGGTGCTCGCCCAGCACCAACTCCACGTCGAGGCCGGCGAGGCCGGCGAGGGAGGCGGAGAGCGTGGCGGCGTCGCGCAGGTCCGTCACGCACACGCGGGCCCCTCGGGAAGCGAGGTGGCGAACGGCGCCCAGCCCGCCCCCGAAGCTCCCGAGCCCCATGACGAGGGCCCGCCGCCCCTCGAGATCGCGGCGGGCGACGGTCTTTTCGCTCACCGGGACCCGCCCTCCCCGCCGGCCGGGGGCTCCGGCTCCTCCTCGCTCGGCAGGGGGCGCGGGCGCGCGGGGGGCAGCTCGGCGGGCCCATCGGGGCCGGCCTGGCGCACCGCGCTCGCCCGCTCGAGGACGGAGCGCAGCGCGGGGGGGGCTTCCGCCGCCTCGCCGGGCTGGAGCGTCACGTGGAGGCGGCGGCGGTCCTTCCAGCCCACCGGGATCAAAACCTCGCTCACGATGTCGAGCGGGAAGCGGGCGTACCAGGGGGCCGCGAGGTCGATCCGCTCGCTGTAGGTGCAATAGCCCTCGAGGCGGAGGGTCAGCGTCCGCACGCCGTAGTAGAGGAACTCGTGGCGCAGGGGCGTCGTGCCGATCGACTCCCCATCCAGGCGCACGAGGGCCCCCGGCGGGTCCGAGGTGATCCGGAGCGTGCGCTCGGCCTGGCAGCTCCCGAGCAGGGCGGCGGTGAGGACCAGGGAGAGGACGGCGGCGCGGCGCACGAGCGAGATGATAGTGGGGGCGGGGCGAGCCTCCCAAGGGCCCGCGATCCGCCGGGCGCGACGGGGAGCGCTCGGGGCTGGCGGAGAGGGCGGGATTCGAACCCGCGGACCCGTAATCCGAGTCACCAGATTAGCAATCTAGCGCATTCGGCCGCTCTGCCACCTCTCCGCGCAATCGGGGCGGGGATCCTAGCCGCCCGCCGGGGGGGGGAGCAAGGTCGGCAGGGGCCGCCGGGCTGGCCGGAGGCGGTGCCGGGGAGCAAAATCCGGGTCTTGGGCGTCCGGTGGATGCGGCCGGAGACTCTTGGAGAAGAGCCGACTCCGGGCGGCGCCCGCGGAAAGCCGATGAGGACGCGGCCTTCCGACCTCGCCCGGGGTCGGGAAGGCGCATCCGCCGCCCGCCCGCCACCACGACCCCCTTCGCCTCCCGCCCCTCGATGTCCTGTCCCTTTGCCCTGGCTCTTCGTGGACGGATCCTCTCCGTGGCGCCGGTCCTCCTCCTCGCCGCGGCGGCGGCCGCGGCAGCGCCCCAGGGTGGGCCGGGGACCGTGGCCTCGTTCCGCAAGATCAGCCAGCTCCAGGGGGGCGTGACGCTCGACCTCGACACGAGCGATCAGTTCGGCCGGTCCGTGTCCGCCCTCGGGGACCTGGACGGCGACGGGAACACCGAGGTCGCGGTCGGCGCCCACAACGACGACGACGGCGGGACGATGGGCGCCGGCAGCAACGTCGGGGCGGTCTGGATCGTCTTCCTGCGCTCGAACGGGGCGGGCCGGGCGGTCGCCAAGATCAGCAAGACCCAGGGCGGCTTCACCGGCGACCTCGGCGACCTCGACGGCTTCGGGCGCGGGCTGTGCGGGCTCGGCGACTTCGACGGCGACGGGATCGGCGACCTCGCGGTGGGGGCGAGCCGCGACGACGACGGGGGAGTGAACCACGGCGCGGTCTACGTGCTCCTCCTGAACGCCGACGGCACGGTGAAGGCCCACCAGAAGATCAGCGACACCCAGGGGGGGTTCACCGGCGTCCTGCAGGACAACGACGAGTTCGGCCGCGCCGTGACCGCGCTGGGGGACCTCGACGGCGACGGAACGGGCGACATCGTCGTGGGAGCGCCCCTCGCCGACGACGGCGGGGACATGAAGGGGGCGATCTGGATCCTGTTCCTGAACCCCGACGCCACGGTCAAGAGCCACCAGAAGATCAGCATGACCGACGGCGGCTTCGGGGGCGGGATCGGCGCCGAGGACATGTTCGGCATCGACGTCGCGAACATCGGCGACCTGGACGGCGATGGGGTGACCGATCTCGCGGTGGGCGCGCCCAAGGACGACGACGGCGGGCCGCGCACGGGCACGGTGTGGATCGTGTTCCTGGCGCCCAACGGCACCGTCAAGGCGGAGCAGCAGATCAGCATGGCCGTGGGGGGCCTCACCGGGATCGACGCCGGGGACGAGTTCGGCACGGCGGTCACGCCGATGGGCGATCTGAACGGCGACGGCGTCCTCGACATCGCGGTGGGCACGATCCTCGACGACGACGGGGGGCTCGACCGCGGCGCGGTGTACGTCCTCTTCCTGAACTCCGACGGCACCGTCGCCGCCCAGCAGAAGATCAGCGACACCGAAGGGGAGTTCGGCGGCCTCCTGAGCAACGACGACTGGTTCGGCTCCGGCGTCGGGAACCTCGGGGACCTGAACGGGGACGGCGTCGGCGATCTGGTGGTGGGGTGCCGGTTCGACGACGACGGCAACCCCGACGCGGGGGCGATCTACGACCTCCTCCTGAACGGCGCCGCCACCCAGCCGCCCCGCCCGGGCTTCACCGCCTCGCCCACGACGGGCATGGTGCCGCTCACCGTGGCCTTCACCGAATTCTCCTCCGCGGGCGCGAGCGCCTGGAGCTGGAGCTTCGGGGACGGCGGCACCTCCGCCGCGGCGGACCCGACCTACGTGTACGCCGCGCCGGGCACGTTCACCGTGTCCCTGACGGTCACCGGGCCCGGGGGCTCGGCCACCCTGACCCGCGAGGACCTGATCGTGGTCGACGCCCCGCCGCCGGCGGCGGATTTCGCGGGCAGCCCGACCCAGGGGGAGGCGCCGCTCGCCGTCCTCTTCACCGACCTCACCGCGGGCTGGGTCGCGGGGTGGAGCTGGACCTTCGGGGACGGCGGGACGTCCGCCGCCCAGCATCCTCTTCACACCTACGAGCTTCCCGGCACCTACACGGTGTCCTTGACCGCGATCGGCTTCGGCGGCTCGGACATGGAGACGAAGGTCGATTGCGTGGTGGCGAGCCTGCCGCCACCGCCGACCGCCGAGTTCGCCGGCCTGCCGACGGCTGGCGATGCGCCCCTCGCCGTGAGCTTCACCGACCTCTCCACGAGCCACGTCGGCGCCTGGAGCTGGGAGTTCGGGGACGGCGGGACGTCCGCCGCCCAGCATCCGGTCCACACCTACGCGCTCCCGGGCACCTACACCGTGCGCCTGGAGGCGACGGGGCTCGGGGGCACGGACGCGGAGACGAAGGCCGACTACATCGTGGCGACCCTGCCTCCGCCGCCCGTCCCCGACTTCTCCGGCTCCCCGACGAGCGGGGATGCCCCCCTCGCCGTGTCGTTCACGGACCTCACGACGGGACACGTGTCGAGCTGGAGCTGGAGCTTCGGGGACGGCGGGACGTCCGCCGCGCAGCACCCGACCCATACCTACTCGACCCCCGGCTCCTACACCGTGACGCTGGCCGCCACGGGGCTCGGGGGCACCGCGGAGGCGACCAAGGTCGACTACATCGTCGCGAACGTTCCCCCGCCGCCGGCGGCGGAGTTCACCGGCGCGCCGCAGACCGGAGACGCGCCGTTGAAGGTCTTCTTCACCGATCTGTCGGCGGGACACCACACGCAGTGGCTCTGGCTCTTCGGGGACGGCAGCGAGGCCTATGGCCCGAATCCCTGGCACATCTACGAGCTCCCCGGCAGCTACACGGTGTCGCTGACCGTCACCGGGCTGGGGGGATCGGACACCGAGACGAAGGCGGAGTACGTGGTGGCGGACACCCCGCCGCCGCCGGTCGCCGACTTCACCGGGTCGCCGCGGAGCGGGCTCGCGCCGCTCCTGGTGAGCTTCACCGACCTCACGACCGGCCACGCGAACGCGTGGAGCTGGGACTTCGGGGACGGCGGCACCTCCGCCGCGCAGCACCCCGCGTACACCTTCACGACGCCGGGCACGTACACCGTTTCCCTGACCGCGACCGGGCTGGGCGGATCGGACGCCGAGACGAAGGCCGCCTACGTCGTCGTGGACACGCCACCGCCGGCCGCCGATTTCGCCGGTTCGCCGACGATCGGCGACGCTCCGCTGGAGGTGACGTTCACCGACCTCACGACCGGCGACGTGTCGAGCTGGAGCTGGAGCTTCGGGGACGGCGGCACGTCGGCGGTCCGGCACCCCGCCTACACCTACACCCAGCCCGGGACCTACACGGTGTCCCTGACGGCGAGCGGGATCGGCGGGTCCGACACGGAGACGAAGGCGGACTACGTCCTCGTCGAGATCCCGCCGCCCGCTGCCGAGTTCACGGGCACGCCGACCGCCGGCGAGGCGCCCCTCGACGTCGCCTTCACCGATCTCTCGACCGGAGAGGCGAGCGCGTGGAGCTGGAGCTTCGGGGACGGAGGCACCTCGGGCGCGCGGCATCCGTCCCACACCTTCCAGGTTCCCGGCACGTTCACCGTCTCGCTCACCGCCTCCGGGCCGGGCGGCGCGGACACGGAGACCAAGGTGGACTACATCGTAGCCGATGCTCCGCCGCCCCCCGCGGCCGACTTCGCGGGGGCGCCGACGGCGGGAAACGCCCCGCTCGACGTGGTCTTCACCGACCTCTCGACCGGCCACGTGAACGCGTGGAGCTGGGATTTCGGCGACGGCGGCACCTCCGCGGCGCAGCACCCGGCGCACACCTACGCTCTGCCCGGCACCTTCACCGTGTCGATGACGGCGACCGGGCTCGGCGGCGCCGGCACCGAGACCAAGGTCGACTACGTCGTGGCGGACACGCCAGCGCCGCCCACCGCCGACTTCACGGGGACACCGACCTTCGGCGGGGCGCCGCTCTCCGTCGCCTTCACCGACCTCTCGACGAGCCACGTCTCGAGCTGGGGATGGAGCTTCGGGGACGGCGGCACGTCGGCGGAGGCCTCGCCCACGCACGTCTACCTCGCCGCGGGCACGTACGACGTCTCGCTGACCGTGAGCGGGCTCGGCGGAACGGACACCGCGACCCGCACGGGCTACGTGGTCGTCCGGAGCGCGGGGCTCGCCGATCCCAGCTTCGAGGATCAGACCCCGGGGCTCGCCCCCGGCCCGCCGTGGCTCGTCACCGCGGGCAGCGGCCACGTGATCGATCCGGCGGGCGGCGTCACCGGCGACGACGGGATGCCCGCCGAGGGGACCAACTGGCTCGAGGTGGGGGCCGAGGGCACGAACGCCGCCACGCCGCCCTCCAACCCGGGCGGGATCACCCTGCCGGCGGTCGGCGGCGCGGGCGTGGCCCAGGACTTCGTCTACGCGGCGGGCGCCGCCGCGCTCCGCTTCGACGCCGTCTTCCTACGCGACGGGAACGAGAACGACGCGGCGTTCAACGATTGGATGAGCGTCGACGTGACCGACGGCGTCACGACGTGGAACCTCTTCTACGCCGATACCTTCACCCCCGCCCCGGCGACCTCCGCCAAGTACGGCCTGCCGATGACGGATATCGCGCGCCTGACGGTGGACCTTGCCGAGCTCTTCCCCTCGTCGACGACCTCGACGGTATTCACGCTGACCGTGCAGATCGGCAACGGCGGGGACGACCAGCGGCCGTCGCGGGGCTACGTCGATCATTTCGTGGTCGGAGCGGGGGCGAGCACGGTCGCTCGCAACGGCACGGGCGTGAATCCCCTCGTCTTTTCCTCCCTGACCGATCCCGTCCTGGGTGCGACCTGGATGGCGGCGATCGACGCGGCGGGGCATCCCGCGGCGGGGCTGACCATGGTCGCGATGTACGACGCCCCCCTGGATCCCCTCCTCACGGCCTTCGGGGAGATCTTGGTGGCCTTCCCGCCGCTCGGCGCGTTCCTCTACGCGAGCCTGGCCTTCTCCGGCGGGGGGACGGCGACCCACGCGATCCCGGTGCCCGCCGACCTCGCCCTCCTCGGCTTCGTCGCCTACACCCAGGGCGTCATCCTCGGCGGCGCGGGGCCCGAGCTCACGAACGCCGTCGATCTCACGCTGGGGCTGTAGCGCTACTCGGCGCGCAGGGCGACGACCGGATCGAGGCGGGCCGCGCGCCGGGCGGGGAGCACGCCGGCGACGAGCCCCGTGGCGGCGCTGACCCCCAGGGCGGCCAGGACGAACTCCGGCGGGATCCGCAGGGGGAGGCCGGCGACCAGCGTGCGCAGCAGCCAGGCTGTCGAGAAGCCACCGAGGACGCCGAGCGCGCCGCCGGCGGCGGCCAGCAGGACGGCCTCGGCCAGGAAGAGCCCGAGCACCTGGCGGGCCGTCGCGCCCACCGCGCGCAAGAGGCCGATCTCGCTCGTCCGCTCGCCCACAGCGATCCACATCATGGTCAGGATCCCGATCGCGCCGACCAGGAGGGAGATCGCGCCGATGGCGCCCACCGCCAGGGTGACGATGTCCATGACGTTGCCGAAGACCTCGAGCATGGCCTCCTGGGTCGTGATCGTGTAGTCCTCGCGGCCGCCGTGGCGATCGGTCAGGACCTCCTTGATGCTGGCCACCACCGGATCGGCCAGGTCCTCGTGCGCGTAGGTGACGTCGATCTCCATCAGCTCGTCCTGGTTGAAGATCTGCATCCCCGTCGCCACCGGGGTGTAGACCGTGTCGTCGAGATCGATGCCCAGAAACTGCCCTTTGGGCTCCATGATCCCGATCACGCGCATCCGCGCGCCGCCGATGCGCACGAACTCGCCCAGGGCATTGTCGTCGCCGAAGAGCTCGTCCTTCAGCCGCGGCCCGAGCACCGCCACGTCGGCCCGGCGCATCCAATCGCCGGGGGGCAGGAACGAGCCCAGGCGGACGTTCATCTTCCAGACCGCGGGCATGCTCGCGGTCACGCCGTAGACGTAGACGCTGCGACCGAGCCCGCGGGCCGATACTCGCGCCATGCCGAAGCAGACCGGAACGACCTCGAGCACGCCGGGCAGGCGCCGGAGGGCCTCCGCGTCGGCCAGGGTCAGCTTGTGGGTCGTTCCGCCGAGCATTCCGGGCATTCCCAGCGTCTCCTCCTTGCCCGGGTTGATCGCGAGGATGTTCGTGCCGAACTGCGAGAACTGCGCGAGGACGTAGCGGCGCGTGCCCTCGCCGATGGAGGTCAGCAGCATGACCGAGGCGATCCCGATGCCGATGCCCAGCATGGACAGGAGCGAGCGCAGGCGGTGAGCGAGCACCGCGTGGGTGCCGAGGCGGATCAGGTCGCCCATTGCTTCCTCACGGCGGCTCCTCACTGGCGCGAGAGCGCCGCGACGGGATCGAGGCGCGTCGCGCGCATCGCGGGCAGCACGCCGAAAACGAGTCCCACGACGAGCGAGACGAGCAGGGCCGCCACGACGGCCCAGGCGGGCGGCGTCGCGGGGAAGGCGGGGTAGAGGAGCTCCAGGACCCGCGTGGCCACCCAGGCCAGGATCAGCCCCACGGCGCCCCCGACCACCGCCAGCATGCCCGCCTCGGCCAGGAAGACGAGCCGCACGTCTCCCCTCTGGGCGCCGACCGCCCGCAGCAGGCCGACCTCGGGCGTGCGCTCGGAGACGGAGACGAGCATGACGTTCATGATCCCGATGCCGGCGACGCTGAGGGAGATGCCGGCGATTCCGGCCAAGGCGAGGGTCAGCACGGCCAGGATCGCGGCGAGGGCGCCGGCGACCGAGTCCTGCGTGACGCAGGTCACGTCCTCCTCGCCGTGGCGCGCGGCGAGGATCGCCAGCGTGCGCTCCTTGGCGAGGTCGATCTGCGCGGGGGAGTTGACCTCGACCAGCACCCGGAAGAGCGAGCGGCGGTTGAACATGCGCATGGCGGAGGCCACCGGCACGATCGCCAGGTCATCCAGGTCGAGCCCGAGCTGCATCCCGCGCGGCTCCAGGACGCCGATCACGCGCATTCGCCATTCGCCCACGCGCACGAGCCCTCCCAGCGGGTTGTCGGCGCGGAAGAGCTCGCGGGCCAGATCGCAGCCCAGCACCGCCACCGGCGCGCCGCGGTCCATGTCGCTCTCCGGGAGGAAGCGTCCGGCCGCCACCGCCAGGCGGCGGGCTTCGAGGAAGCCCGCCGTCGCCCCGACGATCGCCACCTGCCGCCGGCGCTCGGCGTGGGAGACCGTCTCGCTGCCCATCGCGATCGGCACGATCCGCTTCGCGAAGGGGATCCCCCGGCGCAGGGCCTCGACGTCGCCGAGGGTGAGGTCGTTGGGCGCGCCCCCCATCCCCGGCATGGCGCCGGTGGTCTCGACCTTCCCGGGCAGGACGATCAGCAGATTGGTGCCCAACGACTCGAACTGCCCCCGCACGTAGCGCCGGGCGCCCTCGCCGAGGGAGGTCAGGACGACGACCGCCGCCACGCCGATGGCGACGCCCACGAGGCTCAAGAGGGACCGCAGCCGATGCATCACCAGCGCCCCGCTCGAGAAGGAGAGGAGATCGAGGACCTTCACCGCCCTGCCTCGGCGCCGCCGGCGCCGGCGATCCCTCCCGGCTCGTCCACCAGGCGGCCGTCGCCCAGGTGCAGGACGCGATGCGCGCGCCGCGCCACCGCCAGATCGTGTGTCACGACCACGAGCGTCAATCCGGCCCGGTTCATCTCGCCCAGGAGATCGAGCACCTGGCGCCCCGAGCGAGTGTCGAGGTTGCCGGTCGGCTCGTCGGCCAGCAGGATGCGTGGTCCCAGGATCGTGGCGCGGGCGATGGCCACGCGCTGGCGCTGCCCGCCCGACAGCTCCGCCGGCCGGTGGCGCGCCCGGTCCGCCAGGCCCACGGCTTCGAGGGCGTGCGCCACGCGCGCTCGGCGCTCGGCGCGGCCGACGCCGGCGAAGACGAGAGGCAGCTCGACGTTGGCCGCCGCGTCGAGTCGCGGCACGAGGTGGTAGGACTGGAACACGAAGCCGACCATCTCCCGGCGCACGCGCGAGAGCTCGGCGTCCGACAAGGCGGAGACCTCGCGTCCGGCGAGCTCGTAGGAGCCCCGCGTGGCCTGGTCCAGGCAGCCGAGCAGGTTCAGCATCGTCGACTTCCCCGAACCCGAGGGGCCCATGACGGCCACGTGCTCGCCGGCCTCGATCGCGAGCGACACGTCGGCCAGGGCGTGCAGCTCCTCTCCGCCCATCACGTAGGTGCGCCAGACGTGCGCGAGCCGGATCATTGGCCCGTCCCGGCGGCCGCCATCACGGCCCGAGCGCCGGCCTTCACGCCGGTGACGCCGAGCGAGCTCACGACCAGCTCGCCGGCCTCGAGCCCGGAACGAACCTCGGTCCAGTCCCAGTTCTTGAGCCCGGTCTCCACCTGGCGCTCGGCGAGCACGCCATCCGCGAGCACGAGCACGCGCCCGCCCTCGAGCAAGGTCGCGGTGGGGATGCGCAGCACGTCTTCCCGCACCTCGAGGATCACCTCGACGTCGGCGGAGGTGCCCGGCAGCAAGGTCGCGGCGAAGGCCTGGTCGTCCAGCTCGACCTCGATCGCCACCGTGCGGTTCTGCTCCTCGAGGTCGAGCACGTAGGGGGCCACGCGCGCCACGTGCCCGGGGAAGCTCCGGCCGGGAAAGGGATCGATCGTCACGGTCACCCGCTGGCCGGCGGCGAGGGCGGCGGAGTCGACCTCGTCCATCGGCGCGCTGACGTAGATCGATCCCGTGTCGATGAGGTCGATCACCGAGGGGATCGGGATCCCCGGCGGCGATGGCGTCAGCCACTCCCCGACCTCCACCGTCACTTCGGCCAGGACGCCGGCGAACGGCGCCCGCATGACGGTGCGCGCCAGCTCGTTCTCGTAGAGCGCGAGCTCGGCCCGCGCCTGCCCCACGGCCGCGGTGGTCGAGGCGCAGGCGGCCACGGCTCGCTCGTGCGCGCTCTGGATCGCGTCGAAGGAGTCGCTCGAGATCAACTGCTTCTCCGCCAGCGGGGCGTTGCGCTCGAGCTCGCGCGCCGTGCGAGCCGCGACGATGCACGCCTCGTCGTGACGCGCCGCGGCGGTCTCCAGGGCGCGCCGGGTGAGCTCGACCTGCGCCTCCTGCTGGGACGAGTCGAGACGCACGACGATCGCGCCCGCTTCGACGCGGTCGCCCTCGGCGTAGGGCAGCGCGACGACGCGCCCGCTCGTCTCCGGGGAGAGCTCGGCCCGCCGCCGCGCGCGCACGGTGCCGGCTCGCGTGTTCGTGACGGTGGCCTCGACCCGGCCGCGCTCGGCGGCGACCAGGCGCACCTCGAGCGGGCGCGGGGCGAACACCGTCGAACGGAGCACGAACCAGGCGGCGACGAGACCGCCGAGGATCGCCAGGCGCAGGATCCACTTTCCCATTCGAGGACGTTAGCAAAGCGCGGCGCCGCCGCCGAACCCGGCCGGCGGCTCGCCGCGGCGCATCGCGTCCGCGGTGCGCGAGATCCTCCGCGGATCGCGGATCAGACGCCGATCACGAGCTCGATCCCTTCCGTGAGCCCGCACTTGTACGCCGGGCGCGAGGGATCGAGGAGGAGCCCCTGGCCGTAGACCTGGAGCCCGAGGAGCGCGGAGTCGTTCGGGATCGCCACGTTGACCCACGCGGGCTGGCCGACGCCCCCCCAGGGGAAGCCGACGATCGTGAGCGCGGGATCGGGCGGGACGACGGAGATCAGGAGCTCTCCCGCGGCCCCGCCGCCCGCCATGCCGAAGCCGGGCACCATCGTGCCGCAGGGATAGGCCGCGTCGGGCGCGAGGGAGAAGAACCCGAAGGCCAAGGCCCCGGGGTTCATCGTGCCGAGGGGGTTGTCGAGCCCGAGGACCATGGACTGGCCCGGCCGCGGCATCCCGCCCAGCACCACGAGGCTGCCCGCCGGGTTGCCGCCGCAGCCGTAGATGCTCCAGCTCGCCGGCGGCTCGACCTGGTAGTCCCAGATGCCCCGGCCGTAGGTGCCGAAGCGCAGCGTGTTCTCGTGGGCGAGGGCCTCGACGCTCCAGTAGATCGTGATCGGAGCCTCGTTCCCGGTGATGTCCTCCCACGCCGCTCCCGCCGCCTCGCGACGGTAGGCGGCGGTCTCCGTGCCGGCGTAGATCGTTCCGGTGCCGTCGGGCTGCTCGCCGAGGCAGTAGACGAGGGTGCTCGGGAGCCCGTCGCTCCACGGCTGGTACGTCTGGCCGCCGTCGGCGCTGCGGTAGACCGCCGGCACGCCGTACCCGCTCCCGCCCACGTACACGACCGTGGGATCGGTCGCGCTCGCCAGGAGGGCCGTCCCGTAGAAGTAATGGGCGCCGGGGCCGAGGCTCGCCGACTGCGTCCACGTGACGCCGCGGTCGACCGACCAGTAGAGCACACCTGTGTTCGTCGCCGCCCAAGCGAGGTTCGGGTCGAGGGGGGAGAAGGCGAGGGCGCTGCAATACGCGCTCGCCCCGTCCGCGAAGTCCTCGGTCGACCACGCCGCCGGCGTCCAGTCGTAGCCCGTCGCGCTCTTCTGGTAGCGGTAGAGCTGGCGCGCGCAGAAGAAGAAGTCCGTGGGCGCCAGGGGATCGCCGACGACCGGGGGCATCCAGGCGTAGCCCTCGTTCGGGGGGAAGCTCACCGTGTGCAGGATCGGGCTCCCCTCGTTCCGGTGCACGAGGACGAAGCCCGGGTAGGTGGAGAAGACCCAGGCGTGGGTCCCGTCGCCGGAGGAGAGGTGCCCGTAATCGCCGCTGATCCGCTGGTCGAACTCGAGCACGGTGCCCTCGCCGGGGGGCGCGCCCGCCCACTGGTAGCCCTGGTCCTGCGATCCGGCCGCCACGTGGTCGGGATCCGCCGCCGAGGTGAGGGTGGAGTAGTACTGGCTCACCCGCAGCCCGGCGAGCGAGAGGTTCTCCACCGTCTGCAACGTGTCCGCCGAGCGGTAGAGCCCCCCGTCGGTCGAGACGTACCACGTCTCCCCGTTAGGCCCGCCGGGCACGACGTCGATCCCCGGGATGTCGGCGTGCAGGCGGCCGGCCGGGTTGCCGTAGTACGCGCCCCAGGAGTTCACGATGCTCCAGGTCGCGCCCGCGTCGTAGGTGCGATGCACCTCGACCCCGCCGTAGGCGAAGGCGTCGGCGTCGACGATCGAGGCGGAATGCGAGCCGCCCCACCAGATGTCGGTGACGGCATCCACGAAGCTCCACGAGAGCCCCGCGTCGTCGGAGCGGTAGAGGTTGGCCCCGCCCGTGAGGATCCACAGCCGGGGCGCGCCCGCCTCCGACCCTGCGATCTCCACGGTGGTCGCCCCCAACGGCGTGGAGCTCAGCACCGTCCACGTGGCGCCGCGGTCGCTGCTCCGCCAGAGCTCGGAGCCCTTGACGTAGTAGACGTCGCTCCCGCCGTTGCGCGGCACCCAGACGTCGCCCTTGGCGAGTCCCGCGGCGACGAGGCTCACGAAGCTCTCCCCGTAGTCGGTCGAACGGTAGAGCCGGTACGAGGACCCGCTCGCGGCGACGAGGAACACGGTGTAGCTCCCGTCGCTCGTCGCGACGACCCGGCGCACCGCCCCCGCGTCCGCCGGCAGCCCCGCCGGCACGACCCACGTCGCCCCGTCGTCGCGCGTGAGATGGATCCGGCCGCCGTCGGTCGCCGCGAGCAGCCGATCGAATCCCCCGCCGTCGCCAGGCAGCGCCACGAGCCAGTGCACGCCGCCGTAGAGGTTGTCGCCGAGCGGCGTCCAGCTCGTACCCTCCAGGGTGCCCTTCCACAGCCCGCCGAGGGACGATCCGGCGTAGAGGGTCTGGCCGTCGGGGGAGATCGCCGCCACGTGCATGCGTCCCGCCTGGTTGTCGCTACCGCGTTCGGCCCAGTGCAGGGTGCCGGTCGGGAGCGAGGCGAGCCGGTTGCGCTTCGCGATCTGCGCCTCGCCGTTCGCGCGCTCGATCGCGCGCCAGTCGGTCCCCGGCGGCGCCGCGTGCCGCTCCTCGAACCACTCTTCGCGCCGCCGCCGCTGGTCCCCCTCCGCGCCCGCGTCGAGGAGGTGCTCGGTGGGGGGCGGGAGCGCGCCCGCCGCCGCGCCGGAGGAGCCGGCGGACGCCGGCGGAGAGCCGTCGCGGCAGGCCGAGGAGACGAGGGCGAGAAGGACGAAGGGGGAGAGGAGGAGCGGGCGCATGGGGATTCGGGGCGAGGGGCTCGCGGACGAGGGTAGCCGATTCCCGTGTTCTGGGTAGTCGGAACGGCGAATCCGGGAGCGGGGCGCTCGCCCCCAGCTCCGTCCGCCAGCCACCGCCCGCGCTCCTACGGATCTCCCAGGAAGAGGTCCACGGCGTTCGAGAGGGCGAAGGGGTGCACGCCGCCGAGATGCACGGCCTGCGTGGCGATCCGCAGCCCCGCGCAGGCCGGATCGGCCGGGACCGGGACGTCGAACGTGGCGAGGGGGCCGGGCTGCGCGGCTCCCAGGAGCAGCACGTCGCGGGGATCGCTCACGTCCAGGAGGAGCACCTGTCCCCCGGCCAGGATCGTCGCGGCCGGGACGCCATGGCCCATGAGCCAGGCGAAGTCATGGCCGCTCGTGCCGGCGAGGTCGACGGTGGTGGTGTACGTCCCGCCGAGGACGGGGAGGGTGGCGGCGGAGTGGCTGATGGGATTCGGCCCAGCGTTCCGAACGGCGATCGACGCGCGGGCCGTGCGCGAGAGGACGTAGGCGGCACCCGAGGAGAGGGCCACCGCGTTGGCGTCGTCCGCGCCGATCGCCGCGGTCCCGTCCTCCAGGGCGACCGCGTAGCCGAAGGAGCTCCCCGCGGTCGCGTCGCCGGCACCGAGCTTCGCCGCCGGGCTCCAGGCCGTGCCCCACCGCGTGAAGACGTAGACCGACCCGGCGCCGGAGCCGCCGTCATCGTCCTCCGGGGCGCCGACGAGGGCAGTTTCGCCGTCGAGGGCGACGGACCGGCCGAATCGGTCCCGCGCGGCGGCGTCGCTGGCCGCGAGCTTCGCCGGTGCGCTCCAGGTCGTGCCGGCCCGCACGAACACCCACGCCGAGCCCTCGTCATCGCCGGCCGGCGGGTGATCGTCTCCCGGCGCCCCGACGACCGCGCAATCGCCGTCGAGGGCGACCGCGGCGCCGAAATCGTCGCCCGCAACACCATCGCCGGCGGCGAGCCGGGCCTGCTGGGTCCAGATGGTCCCGGCGCGCACGAACACGTAGGCCGCGCCTGCACCGCCCTGCCCCCTCGCGCCGACGAGCAACGAGTCTCCGGAGATCGAGACCGCGCTGCCGAACTCGCCGCCGGCGGCGGCATCGAGCGCCGTGAGCTTCGCCTGCTCCATCCATCCCTGATCCGCACGCACGAACACGTAGACCGCGCCCGCCCGGGATCCGCGATCGTCGTCCCCCGGCGCTCCGGCGACCGCGGTCTCGCTGTCGAGGGCGACGGAGCAACCGAGCTCGTCGTGGCTGGCGGCGTCGCCGGCCGTGAGCTCCTGCTCCTGGGTCCAGAGCGACCCGGCGCGGACGAACACGTAGGCCGAGCCGGAACCGAATCGCCCGCCGTCGGCGCCCTCCGCCCCGATCAGGGCCGTATCGCCGCGGAGGGCGACCGCGCCGCCGAAGAGGTCATAGGCTCCGGCGTCGCTGGCGGTCAGCGAACCCTCCCGGATCCAGCTCGATCCCGACCGCCGGAATGCGTAGGCCGCACCCGCCTCGGGTGCTCCGACGACCTTGTTGTAGGCGCCGATCAGGACCGTGTCGCCGGAGACCGCCACCGCATGGCCGAAGTCGTCGCCCCGTGCGCCGTCGCTCGCCACGAGCTTCGCTTCCTCGTGCCACTCCCACGCCCGGACCGCGGCGGCGGACGCCGCGATCGCCGCGGCGAGGAGGCCGGCGCCGGCGAGCGCCACACCCGCCGCCCGCCCCGCCGAGCTCCGGCGCGGAAGGGAGTTCCGGAACGACTGCATGGGACTTATCACAGGATACCCGGTCCGGCGCCCGGGGCCGGCCCGCCCCCCCGGCGATTCCTGGCGAGCGCGCTCCGCTCGCCGCTTACCATGGAGGGGCGCGCGGCCCGCGGGGGCGTGCAAGGACGCGGACCGCATCCCGAGAACGAGGAAGCACGATCATGGACCCGAGACCTTCCCGTCGCGCCGTGCTGCGCTCCGCCGCCGGCGCTGCCGGCGCCGCGCTCTCCCTCGAGCCCCTTTCCCCGTTCGCGCTCGCCCGCGGCCCGCGGCCGGTCCGCGCCGGCTTCGTGGGCGTGGGCGGGCGCGGCACGGGGTTGCTCGCGACGATGCTGGATATCGAGGGGGTCGAGGTGCCGGCGGTGTGCGACATCGAGCCCGCCCACGCCGCGCGGGCGAGCGGGGTGCTCACCGGGGCGGGGCGGGCGGCGCCGGAGCTCTACACCGCCGGCGAGTACGCCTACGAGGACCTGATGGCCCGCGACGACCTCGACGCGGTGATCATCGCCACCCCGTGGCACTGGCACACGCCGATGGCGGTCTGCGCCATGAAGAACGGCAAGTACGCCGGCGTCGAGGTGCCGGCGGCGATCAGCCTCGAGCAGTGCTGGGCCCTGGTCGACACCAGCGAGGAGACCGGGGTGCCGTGCATGATGCTCGAGAACTGGAGCTTCCGCCGCGACAACCTCGCCCTTCTGCGCATGGTGCGGGCCGGGCTCTTCGGCCGGATCGTGCACTGCCACGCCGCCCACAGCCACGACTGCATCGATCACTGGTTCTTCACGGCGGAGACCGGCGCCGATCGCTGGGGCGCGGAGTACCTGCTCGCCTACAACCGCGACCAGTATCCGACCCATGGGCTCGGACCGGTGCTCTCCTGGCTCGACGTCAACGTGGGGGATCGCTTCGCCTCCGTCACCTCGTCCGCCACCGGATCGTTCGGGATCAACGCCTACTTCGCGCGCCGGTTCGGAGCGGATCATCCGAGCGCCAAGCGGAAGTACGCCCAGGGCGACATCGTCACCTCGACGATCCGGACCGCCCGCGGCAAGACGCTCGTCGTGAACTACGACATGCAGCTCCCGCGGCCGTACGACAACCGCTGGATGCTCCAGGGCACGCTCGGCATCTACGACGAGGAGCGCGCCGCCGTCTACCTGACCGGCCGCAGCCCGGAGTACCACCAGTGGGAGCCCTTCGCGCCGTATCAGGAGGAGTTCGATCACCCGTGGTGGACGGGCGGGCTCGCCGCCGGCGGCCACGGCGGCGTGGACGGGCTCGAGCTGCGGCTCTTCGTCGCCGCGGTGCGGGACGGCGCCCAGACGCCGCTCGACGTGTACGATTCGGCGACGATGAGCGCGCTCGTGGCGCTCTCCGGGCTCTCGATCGAGAGGAACGGTGCCCCCGTGGAGTGGCCGGACTTCACGCGCGGGCGGTGGGAGGAGCGCCGGCCGACCTTCGCCGTCGTGCCGTGAGGAAGGGAACCGCCGTCCCCGGCACCCTCCCCGCCCGCCGCGCGGCGGGGGCGGCGCTCGCCATCCTCCTCGCCGCCGCCTGCGGGGGGGAGGAGGAGGTGCGGGCCGATGCCGGCGCAACGGCGAAGCCGCCGAACGTCCTCCTGATCTCGCTCGACAGCGTGCGCCGGGACGCGCTCGGCGTCCACGGCGGCGGGTCGCCCTTCGCGCCGGGGGTCTCGCCGAGCCCGCGCCTCGACGCCCTCGCCGCCGAGGGCGTGCTCCTCGAGGACGCCCACGCGACGACCTCCTGGACCCTGCCCTCCCACGTGGCGATCTTCGCCGGCGCGCCGGAGATCGTGCACGCGGTGGACGCCGACGAGCAGCGGCCCGGGGAGGAGACCGTGCCGCTCGCCGCCCGCCTGCGGGAGCACGGCTACCGCACGGCGGGGTTCTACTCCGGCCCGTACCTCGATCCGCGTTTCGGCTTCGACCGCGGCTTCGACCGCTACGAGGCCTGCTATGGGCCCGATCTCGCCGCGGCGGCCGCCCGCGCCGCCGCGGTGCGCGTCCGGCTCGCCGCGGCCCGGGACGCGGGGGACGCGGTCCGCGTCCCGGCTCTCGAGAGCGCCCTCGCCAAGGCGAATCGCGACCTCGAGGCGCTGTCCCACCGCGACGTGAGCGCGGCGGCGGTCACCGCGGCCGCCCTCGCCGAGCTCGACGCGGCCGCCGCCGGGGACGCGCCGTTCTTCCTCTTCCTCCACTACTTCGATCCCCACTACGACTACCGGCCGCCGGCGCCCCACGATCGCGCGTTCGATCCGGACTACGCCGGCGAGGTGGACGGGACCGACCTCCTCGGCGACCCGCGGATCAGCGTCGCGGACGCGAATGCACCCGCGGGCCGCGTGCGCACCGCCTCCGACCGCGATCTCGCCCACGTGCGCGCCCTCTACGCGGGAGGAATCGCCGGGACCGAGGCGGAGATCGGCCGCGTCCTCGATCGCCTCGCCGAGCGAGGGCTCGCCGCGCGCACGCTCGTGGTCGTCACCGCCGATCATGGCGACGAGTTCTTCGAGCACGGCTCGCTCGGCCATCGCCGCACGCTCTTCGCCGAGGTGACCCGGGTGCCGCTCCTGCTGCGCCTCCCGGGCGTGCTGCCCGCGGGGCGCCGCGTCGCGGGTCTCGTCTCCCTCGCCGACCTCGCGCCGACCATCCTCGATCTCGCCGGCCTCCCCGTTCCGGAGGCGAACGGAGGAACGAGCTTCGGGCCGTTCCTGCGCGGCGAGGCGGGCGATCCGGGCCGCGGCGTCCTCGGCCGGATCGTGACCCAGCAGCCGCTCCTCGTGCACCTGCCGCGGGAGACCGGCGATCGCGTGACGGTGAGCGGCCGCCGGGTGAGCGTGCTCGAGAGCTGGCGCCGCGGTTCCCTCCTGATCCTCCGCGAGCGCACGTGGGTGCGCGCCGATCCGGGGACCGATCCCGCGCTCGCCCGCGAGGTGGAGATCCACCACGGCGCGGGGCGGCGCGCCGACCTCCTGCGCTGGATCGACGTTGAGCGCTTCCCCGGCGAGGAGGAGGAAGGCTTCTCCACCGACTTCGCCGACCCGCGGGCCCGCGCCGAGCTCCGCCGCTTCCACGACCGCTACGGGGAGCTCCTCGCCGCGCGCGCCCGCGCGCGCCGCGTCGAGACGACGGGCGACGTCCAGGCACTCCTGCGCGGGCTCGGGTACGCGGGGGGCCTGCCGGGCGGGCCGCTCGGCGAGGCCGATCTCCTCCTGCCGCCTCCCGGCGACGCCGTCCTCGGCGAGGAGGATCGGCGATGATCCCCCCGGCGATCGTCGCGCGGCCGGCGGCGGCGCGGATGCGACGACGCCGGCGCCGGCTGTCCTTCGCGCTCGGCGCGGCGCTCGTGCCGCTCCTCCTCTTCCTGCTCCGCCACGGCGCCTTCGGTCCCCGCACGGCGCT
>JBFMCU010000101.1:0-11953 GCA_040754415.1 Planctomycetota bacterium | reverse complement strand
CGACCTGGCCGCGGGTCCTCCCCTCGCCGCGCTCTGCGTCCCGTTCCTGGCGCTCGGCCTCCTCGGCCCCCGGGCGATGCTCGGCGGCTTCGCCGCCGGCGCGGCGCTGACGGCGTTCGACACCTGGCGCGTGGCGACAGCCGCCTTGAAGGTGGTCACCGCGGGCCCCGTGATCGGGTGGGTCGCGCCCCAGGTGTGCGTCGCCGCGCTCAGCGCCCTCGCCGGATTCCTGATTCGCGAGCGCCTCGGTCGCCGGCGCCGCGAGCCGCCGCCGTGAAGCGAGCCCGCTCCCGGCCGGGGTCCGGGATTTTTCGTTGCGCCCCCTCGCGGGGAGCGGCTTAAAGGCGGCCCGGTGGACCCTCCGCTCCTCTGGTGCCTCTCGCCCTCGCGATGGCGCCGAACGCCCGCCTCCTCGCCGCCATGAGCACCCTCGATCTCGTTCTGTTCGTCGTCGCGGTGGTCGCCGTCATCGTGCTCGGAATCTGGAAGAGCCGCGGCGAGGACGTGCACGGCGCAAAGGGAGCCAGCGCCTACTTCCTCGCCGGCCGCGGCCTGACCTGGTGGCTGGTCGGCTTCTCCCTCATTGCGGCCAACATCTCGACCGAGCAGTTCGTCGGTATGTCGGGCAAGGCGGCGGACTGGCTGGGCATGGCCATCGCCTCCTACGAGTGGATGGCGGCGATCACCCTCGTGGTCGTCGCCTTCGTCTTCCTCCCGAAGCTCCTGCGCTGCGGGATCTACACGATCCCGGAGTTCCTGGAGCACCGCTTCGGCGTCTTCTCCCGGACCGTCATGGCCGTCGCCACGATGGTGATCCTCGTCGGCGTGCCCACCGCCTCGGTGATCTTCTCGGGAGCCAAGGTGGTCTCGGTGTTCTTCCAGGACCAGACGCTCGCCGGTCTTCCGCTCGGCGACATGACGGTCGCCTGCTGGATCATCGGGGTCTGCGCGGCGGTCTATGTCTTCGTCGGCGGGCTCAAGGCGTGCGCGTGGACCGACCTCGTCTGGGGCGCCGGGCTGATCGCCGGCGGCGCGGTGGTCATGGTGCTCGCCTTCGGGGAGCTCGGCCGCCGGCCGGCGGAGGAGCTCATCGCCACCCGCGCGGCGACCGCGGAGGTCACGGTCGAGGAGCTCGCCGCCGCCGGCCCCTGGGAGCGGTTCCAGCTCCTGAACGCGGGACCGGCCATGGAGGGGCCCAATGGCGCGGGGGGCAAGCTCCACATGCGGCGCCCGCTCGAGGACTCCGAGATCCCGTGGACCGTCCTGATCCTGGGGCTGTGGATCCCGAACTTCTTCTACTGGGGGCTGAACCAGTACATCATGCAGCGGACGCTGGGCTCCCGGTCGCTGGCGGAGGGGCAGAAGGGGGTCGTATTCGCCGCCTTCCTCAAGCTCCTGGTCCCCTTCGTGGTGGTGATCCCGGGGATCCTCGCCTTCCACCTCTTCCGCGGCGATCTCCGCGCGCAGGCCGACCTGAAGAACGCGCCCGTCCTCGCCGAGCGCCGGGGCGGGACCGAGAAGGTCTTCCCGTTCTCGGCCAACTTCGCCGCGGTGAATCCGGCGCTCGCGGCCGAGGTCGTGGCGGCGAACGCCGCGCGCACCGGGGTCGCGCTCGAGATCCCGCCGGCGGCGGACGGCGACGCGCTCCTGCGCCTGAACGAGCGGGCGCTGGCGCCCGCCGCCGGCGCGGGGATCGCCGTGGCCACTCGCCTGATCGGCTACGACTACGACGCCGCGTTCCCCACCCTGCTGCGCAATCTCCTTCGCCCCGGGATCACCTGGTTCGTGCTGGCGGCGATCTTCGGCGCCGTGGTCAGCACGCTCGCCTCCATGCTCAACTCGGCCTCGACGATCGCCACCATGGACATCGTGGCCAAGATCGGGCGAGCCACGAGCGGGCGGGAGATGTCGCAGTTCGCCCTGGTGAGCACCGGGCGCATCTGCGTCGTGCTCTTCGTGGTGGTCGCCTGCTGGATCGCGCCCTTCCTGGGCCGGCCGGAGTTCGGCGGCATCTTCACGTTCATCCAGGAGTTCCAGGGCTTCATCTCGCCCGGCGTGCTCGCCGTCTTCCTGTTCGGCTTCCTCGTGCCCCGCGCCCCCCGCTACCTCGGCTGGGTCGGCATCCTCCTCAACGCCGTCCTCTACGGCGCGTTCAAGTGGTTCCTCGGGCCGGCGGTGGCCGCGCGGGGGTGGTGGTTCTCGGCGGAGATGTCCTTCCTCGATCGGATGGCGGTGTGCTTCCTGATCGTGATGGGGCTCTGCGCCCTCCTGACGGCGGTCGATCCGCTGCCGCGGCCGGTCGTCATGCCCGTGAACGATCAGATCGCGCTCGAATCCTCGCCGGCGGCGAAGATGTGGGGAGTGGTCGTCTGTGTCGCGACGGTGGTTCTGTACGTGCTGTTCTGGTAAACGGGCCTCCCGCCGCCGAATCCTCTGGCTTCTCCTCCCTTCCGCCCTTCCCTTCCTTCCCGCTCTCCCGGGCCCGAGGCCCATCTACCGCCAGTGCCGGGGGTAGAGGCTCAGCCGCCGCGCCATGGACCGCGGCATCGCCCCCGCGAAGTGCCCGCCGAGCGTGCCGCCCGCCTTCGCCAGCGTGTAGAGAACGTAGTACGGCAGCCACCGGGGATGGCGGAGCATGTGGCGGCACTCGCGGCGCAGGTAGCCGAGGCCCATCGCCGCGCTCGTACGCAGGCCGTGAGCCGGGAAGATCTGGGTGAGCGAGTGGACGCTGTCGAAGTAGCGGCCGAAAACCTGGCGGAGGTCGTAGTCGTGCGAGTGGATCACGACGGAGTCGGGGACGTAGAGCGTGGCGTGACCGGCGGCGAGGACGTCGCGCGCCCATTGCTGGTCCTCGCTCATCACGAGCGTCTCGTCGAAGGGGTGGGCGAGGAGGAGCGCGAGGCGGATGGCCGCGCTCACGTTGGAGAAGAACACCTTCTCCAGGGTCAGGACCTCGTTTTCCCGCCGCGCCCGGCGCACGGGGGGGCCGGCGGGGAAGCGCGTCTCCAGGAAGAAGCGTTCCATGGGGCTCGCCGTGGGCCGGGGCACCTGCCGGGAGAAGGTCGCCGCGAGGGAAGGGTCGGTGAGGGGGGCGAGGAGATTCGCGAGCCAGGTTTCGTCCCGCGGCAGGGCATCCTGGGTCAGCAGCACCACGATCTCGCCGCGGGCCGCGCGGGCCCCGCGGTTGCGAGAACGGCCGTGCGAGAAGTCGGCGATCTCGAGGACCCGCCCGTGGGGATGGGCGGCGGCGATCTCCCGCGTGCCGTCGGTCGAGCCGGAATCGACGAGGAGGACCTCGCGGGGCGGGGAGGGCGTCTGGGCGTCCAGCGCCGCGAAAAGGGCGGGCAGGTGGGCGGCGGCGTCGAGGGTCGGGATCACGACCGAGGCCGCGCCGGGATCCACCGCCGTCCCGCTCATCCCCGCCGGTCCGATTCGCCGAGGCGCCGGGGCAGGGCCATGACGCTGAAGAGGTAGCAGGCCGTCGCGATCTGCACCCCGCTCACTAGGCAGAGCACGGCGAAGAAGAGGGGCCGGGCCCGATCGAGCTCGCCGAACCCCCCGGCGATCCAATCGGCGACGATGTCGACGCAGAAGTACGCGCCGGCGAGCACGAGGGGCAGGGCGAAGAGGATCGCCTTCTCGAAGGTGAGCCGGCGGTAGAGCCCGGCCACGAACGGGTCCTCCCGCAGTCCCGAGAGGTGCGCGTAGGCCTTGGCGAGGAGCCCCATCGTCATGAACTGGATGCTCACGATGCTGAGGAGCCCGCCCATCATCATGAAGTGGATGTCGAACCGGCGGCCCCCGAGGACGACGGGGCCGAAGGCGAGCGGGATCGAGAGCGCCATGCCGGCGAGCCAGAGGACGGCGCCGGGCACGAGCAAGAGGGAGATCGGGCTGTGCAGCAGCATGAACCGCAGGTGGCGCCATCCGTCGCGGAACGGCCGCAGTTTCGAGGCGCCGAGCCGCGGGTGGTAGGCGATGTCCCGCTGGGCGATTCGGAGCCGCGCGTCGATGGCGCGCACGATCATCTCGCTCGCGAACTCCATCCCCGTCGTCACGCACCCGAGGCGCTCGTAGCCGGCGCGGGAGATCGCGCGCAGCCCGCAGTGCGCGTCGCGGATCCCCCGGGCGCGGAACAAGACGCGCAGGGCGAGCGAGAGGAAGGGGTTTCCGACGTAACGATGGAGGACGGGCATCGTCCCGCGGTTCTGGGCGTTCAGGCGATTGCCGAGCACGAAATCCGCCTCGCCGGCGAGGATCGGCCGCACCAGCTCGTCCAGGCGCGAGAGGTCGTAGGTGAGGTCGCCGTCGGCCATCACCAGGATCCCGTGCGCGGCGGCCTCGAAACCGCGGCGAAGCGCATGGCCGTAGCCCCGCTGGGCCTCGACGAGCACCCGGGCGCCGTGCTGGCGCGCGACGGCGGCGGTGGCGTCGGTGCAGCAGTTGTCGACGACGAGGACCTCGCCGGCGATCCCCAGCCGGGCGATCCCCTTCCGTGCCGCCTCGACCACCGCGGCGATCGAGGCCTCCTCGTCCAGGCACGGCAGGACGACCGTCACCCCCGGCGGCGCCGCGTCGGGAGAGCGAGGGGTGATCTCGGCCAGGGGGGTCTTCATCCGTCGCCTCTCGTCGCGTCCACCGCGGGCGATCCGCGGCCGGGAGACGCGAGGAGCTCCAGCATACGCTCGCGGGTGGCGCCGTCCGGCGCGAGCTCGAGGACCCGGTGCCACGCCTCGCGCGCGCCGGCCTCATCGCCGGCCCGCCGGCGCGCGTGGCCGAGATTCTCGAGGGTCGCGGCATCGTCGGGTGCGGCGGCGAGGGCGAGCTCGTAGTGCAGGATGGCCTCGCTCGGCCGGCCGAGCGCGAAGAGAGCGGTGGCGAAGCCGGCCTGGGCGGGGGCGAAGTCGGGGCGCACCGCGAGTGCCCGGCGGAAGGCGGCGACCGCCTCCTCCCACTCTTGCGCCGCGCGCCAGGCGTGGCCGAGGTTCGTGTGGTGGACGGGAGCGGGGTCGATCTCCGCGGCGCGCCGGAAGCAGTCGATGGCCCGCCCCAGCTCGTTCCGGCGCAGGAGCACGCCGCCGAGATTCGTGAGCGCCGCGACGTCGTCGGGGCGGAGCGCGAGGACGTCTTCATAGGCGGCCGCGGCCTCCGCTAGCCGTCCCTCCGCGGCGCGGGCGACGCCGAGCTGGAGATGTCCGCGCGGATTCGCCGGGGCGCGGGCGACGACCGTCTCCCAGAGCGCGACGGGGCTCGCGAACTCGCGATTGCGGGCGAGCGTGCCGGCGGCGAGCGCCATCGCGGCAAGGGCGAGCGCGAAAACGGCGAGCGGCCCCCCGCCGCGGCGCAACCGCCCCAGGATGGCGTAGACCGCCGCGACCGCGACCGCGATCGGCGCCGCGAGCGGCAGGTACATGCGGTGCTCGAAGGCGAGGTCGCGGATGGGCAGGAAGCTCGACGTCGGGGCGAGGACGAGGAAGAACCACGCGCCGGCCGCGCCGAGCCAGTGCCGCCGGCAGAGGGCCCAGATCGTGCCCGCGAGGAGCGTCGCCACGAAGCCGAGCGCGGGTCCGACCTCGCGGAAGGCGGCCGCGGGCGGCCAGCCGTAGTCCAGGCAGAGCTCGCGCGGCCAGCCGGCAAGGCGCAGGTAGTGCACGACGACGCCCGGCTGCGCGGCGGCGTAGGCCAGGGGCGAGACCCCCGGCCCCCGGAATCCCGCCATCGATCCCGGGCGGACGAGATCGTCGAGGACGGAAGCGGCGAAGGCGATCCAGAGGGCGCCGAGGGCCGCGTAGAGCCCGGGGCGGCGGCGCAGCGCGGCGCCGAAGGAGCCGGCGAGGAACGTGCGGTCGTGGACGAGAAGGACGAACGGCAGCGCGACCGCCACCTCCTTCGTCCCGAGGGCCAAGGCCGCGGCGATCACCGCCCCCGCGTTCCAGGCCCGCCGGTGGGGCCCCTCCGCGCCGCGGATCGCGGCGTAGAGGGAGAGGAGGAAGAAAAGCCCCATTAGGGACTCGGCGCGCTGGAAGACGTACGTCACCGCCGCCGTCTGGAGCGGGTGGATCATCCAGAGGAGCGCTCCCGCGAAGGCGAGCCCGCTCGCCGCCGCCTGGACGCGCGCCGGGAAGCGATCCGTGCCGAGCGTGCGCCGCAGGACGCCGAAGAGCGCCAGCGCGGCAAGGGCGTGCACCGCCACGTTCGCGAGCCGGAAGCCGCGGGCATCCGCCCCGCCGAGCGCCAGGCTGGCGGCGAAGGAGAGGTCGAGGATCGGCCGCGTCGTGCCCGCCACGAGCCTCCCGAGTGGCCAGGGATCGCGGAGCCGGGGGTTCTCGACGATCTGGGGCAGGTCGTCGAAGACGAAGGGCGCCCCCAGGCTCGGCGCGTAGAGGGCGAGGCCGGCGAGGATCAGGAGCGCGGCGAGCCACGCGGGGCGGGCCGGGCGCGCGCGGAGGGGAACGGACGGCACGATCGCGCCATTCGAGCCTACGCGAGGGGAGGAGGACAGCGGTCGGGCCGGATTCGGCTCTCTCCCGCGGCCCCTTGCTCCTCCCGGTAGCGGGCGAGGACCGCCGCCGGCGGGCCGTCGGCGCGGATCCGCCCCCCGTCGAGCCAGATCGTCCGCCCGCACAGCCGCTCGAGCAGCGGCAGATTGTGCGAGACGAGGAGCTGGGTGATCCCGCGGGCGCGGAATCCCTCCATCGTCCGCTCGCACTTCGCCCGGAAGCGCGCGTCCCCGACGGCCAGGACCTCGTCGACGAGCAGAATCTCGGGATCCACGTGGGCCAGGACCGCGAAGCCGGCGCGGGCGATCATCCCCGTCGAGTAAGTGCGGACGGGCGCGTGCAGGTGCTCGTCGATCTCCGCGAAGTCGACGATCGAGGCGAGCCGGGCGCGGATCTCGGCCCGGGTGAGGCCGAGGAGGGCCGCGTTGAGCTGGAGATTCTCGTAGCCGGTGAGATCGGGATGGAAGCCGGCGCCGAGCTCGAGGAGGGGGCCGACGCGCCCCTCGACCCGCACCGTGCCCCGCGTGGGGTGCATCGTGCCCGCCACGAGCGACAGGAGCGTCGTCTTGCCCGATCCGTTCGCCCCGACGATGCCGACCGACTCGCCCCGCTCCACGGCGAGGTCGATCTCGCGCAGCGCCGCCGCCGGCGCCTCTCCCGCCGGGCGCGGGAGCACGCCGCGCAGGAGCGCGCGGGCCAGGAAGGGCCGGCGGTGGGGAACGCGGTAGACCTTGGTCACCGCCGCGAGGTGGATGGCGAGGGGCATCAGAGCAGGTCGGCGAAGTCCCGCTCCAGGCGCCCGAAGACGCCGAGGCCGAGGGCGGCCAGGAGGAGGCTCGTCCCGAACGCCATGGCGAGGGGAACGGGGTGCGGCGGAGCGCCCTCGTAGAGGACGCGGCGATAGGACTCCAGGAGGCCGGCGCACGGGTTCAGGTAGTAGGCGAGGGCGAGTCCGGGCCGCGCGGCGAGGCGGTCGTGGGCGTCGTAGAGGATCGGCGAGGCCCAGAAGAGTACGACCAGCACGGACTCCAGGAGATAGCGGACGTCGCGGTACAGCACGTTCGCCCCCGCCACGAGGAGACCGGTGCCGGCGACGAGGAGGAGATGGAGCGCGAAGATCGCGGGCAGCCAGAGGAGCGGCGCGGCGAGCACGCGCCCGGGGGGCGGGAAGACGAGGAGCACCGCGACGACCAGCGGGATCTGCAGCGCGAGGTCGGCGAGGCTCGTGGCGACGGCGGCGAAGGGGAGAAGCTGGCGCGGGAAGGCGACCTTCTTCACCAGGCTCGCGTTGCCGACCACGGACTGGGCGCAGGCGCGCAGGCACTGGCCCGAGAAGTTGAAGGGGATGAGCGCGACGGCGACGAAGGCGGGGAACTGCCGGCTCGCCGCGAAGAACACCAGCCACACGGCGCTGAGCACGGCGACGAGCACGAGGGGATTGACGAGCGACCACAAGACCCCGAGCGCCATGTTGCGGTAGGTCGTTTTGTAGCTCTTCGCCACCAGGCTCGCGAAGACGAACGAATGGCGGCGGATGGCGGGGGAGAGGAGCACGGCGAGTGGTCGAGCGGACGGCGGCGATGATAGCATCGGCTTCCTCCGCCTCGGATGAGCCCGTCGATCACCCGTTTCGTCATCGTCGCCACCCCGCGCACGGGCAGCAACTACCTCTGCGGGGGTCTCGACGCCCATCCCGAGGTGGTCTGTCACTACGAGCTCTTCCATCCCGATCGGATCTACGCGACCTGGGAGCTCGCCGCGGAGCTCGGCGACCTCGCGGCCCGGAACGCCGATCCGGCGGCCTTCCTCGCCCGGGTGTGGAGCCTGCACCGGGGCGCGAAGGCGGTCGGCTTCAAGATCTTCCTCGACCACGATCGGACCGGCCTGAAGCTGGTGCTCGACGACCCCGGCGTGCGAAAGATCGTC
The DNA here is from genome assembly GCA_040754415.1 of Planctomycetota bacterium. Lineage (GTDB taxonomy): Bacteria > Planctomycetota > UBA1135 > UBA1135 > JBFMCU01. Next base: position 3,527 of record JBFMCU010000101.1, on the reverse strand, counting down.
TTGAAGCGCCGCAACCGCATCAAAGCCTTCGTCTCGGAGGGGATCGCCACGCGCACCGGCGTCTACCAGCGGCTGGAGGGCGAGCCCGCGCCGCCGGCGCCGGTCCCGCCGATCCACGTGGATCCCGCCGCGCTCCTTCGCGACGTGGAGCGCCGGCGCCGTTTCTACCGCACCGTGGAGAAACGGCTCCGCGGGACGGACCAGCGGTACCTCGAGGTGCACTACGAGGACCTGATCGCCCGCCCGGAGGTGCGTTCCGCGATCCTCCACTACCTCGGCGTCGCCGCCGACCCCTCCCTCTTCCGCCCCCGGGATCGGAAGCAGAACCCCGACGACCTGCGCCTCCTGATCGCCAACTTCGCCGCGCTCGACCGCGCCCTCGCCCGCCGCTCCCTCCGCGCCGACCTCCACGACGCTCCGCCGGCGCCGTGACCCCGCCACCGGCCCCCGGCCACCCGGGGATCCCGGCCGCGAGACCGCGCGGCCGGCCGGATGGTTGCGCAGATTCTCGGCGAAACACGGGCGCAGCGGCGCATCCCGGCCCCGGGCGCCCTCGGATGGCCGCCGCCCCCCGCTACTCGAAGACCAGGTCCGCCGCGTTCGAGGCTACGAGCTCCCCGTTCAGGGCGAATCCACCCGCCTGGAACGTGGCGGTCAACCCGCTGAACCCCGGCGGAACCGCCGTGGACCAGACCCACCGGCAGTCGGGGCCGAAGACGCCGTCGCTCAGGAGCTCGAACGCCGGCACCCCGCCGACGTCGACCAGGAAGAGCAGAACGACCTTCCCGGCGGGCCCGTGGTGGGTCGTGAACGCCACCGTCTCGCCCGCACCCGCCGCCCGGGGCGCGATCTCGAGCGCGAGGCTCCCGAGGCCCGTCTCGTAGCGGCGCACGAGCCCGTCCCCGGACCCGATGAGGACATCGGGCCCCGCGTCGTCCCGCCAGTGGCCCACGGACGGCCGCGAACGGGGCGTCCCCGCGAGGTCGATCGGCACTCCCGCCGCCTCCACCGCGGAGTAGGCGGCGAAGTCCGGGCCGGGATAGAGCAGGAGCTGGCCCTCCGTGTTGCCGGCGAGGAGGTCGTCCACCGCGTCGCCATCGAGGTCGCCGACCACGGGGCTCGCGCGGCCGCTCGGGACCTCGAGATCGCCCCCCCCCGGCTGCGTCACGATCAGCTCGGCGCGGAAGTCGGGCGCGAAGTGCGTCCCCTCGTTGCGGAAGACGTGGATCCGGGCGTCGTAGGCGCCGGCGACGAGGTCCTTCCGGCCGTCCCGGTCCCAGTCCGCGATCGTGGCGGTCGCGCGCAGCCCGACGTCGATGTCGATCTTCGCCCCCGGCTCTCCCACCTGGAGGTAGGCACCGGCATCGAACTCCGGCGCCTCGTCCAGGCCGACGTTCCGAAACAGCTTCACGCGGCCGTCCGCGAGCCCGACGACGAGGTCCTTTCGCCCGTCGCCGTCCCAGTGCACGACGCGCGGGAAGCACCCGAGGCACCCGCTCCCGGGCACGGAGAGATCGGCCCCGCCCGACTGCGCGTAGAACCAGGCCTGGAACGTCGGCTGGCACGGGGAGCCGACGTTCGGGTAGACGCGCACCTTCCCGGGCTCCGTGCCGCTCCCCTCGCCGACGATCAGGTCGGGGAGCGCGTCGCCGTCCCAGCAGGCGAAGGACGGGACCGAGTACCCGAGGACCGCGATGGGCACTCCGTTCGTTGTGCGGACGAGCTCCTCGGCCGCGAGATCGAGGCTCTGCGGCGGCGGCGCCGCGGGACCGTGCACGGGACCCGCGCCCTGGCCCACGGGGGCGGTCCAGGAGGCGGAGAAGGTGAGCGAGAGCGGAGGCTCCGTGTCCTGGCGGGACACCGCCTTCCAGCCGACATCGCCCGGGAGCCAGGCGTGCTCGAATCCGAAGCAGAACGACTCGACGCCGCTGGCGCCCGGCGGAGCCCACCAGCGCAGGACGCCGGCGGTCGGGGTCGCGCCCGGCCCGGGGGGCACGCTCCCGTGCGCGGTGCACGACTCGGTCGATCCCGGCAGGCCTTCGTCCACCACGGTGAAGCTCCAGCCGGGCGGAATCTCCACGGCGTGGTAGTGCAGGCGATCCAGGTCGTTCGTCCCCACCCGGAATTCCACCAGCGGGAAGCCGGCCGATTCGATGGGATACGAGTAGGAGATCGTGGCGAGCCCGCCGCAGCCCTCGCCATCGCAGCCGACCTGCGGCCCGATCGCCCGCGCGGGGCCGGCGAGCGCGAGCCCGCCGAACGCCAGCGCCATCCATCCCCGGAGACCCGTCTGCCTGCCGTTCGTCACGCGCATGGTGTCACCCTCGCTGGGCCCGGTCCCGAGGGGGCATGCGCTCGGGAGGATCCGCCGATTCCTCGACCCTCTCGCGGGGATCGTACTCCCGGCGCGCCCGGGCGTCGAGGTCTCTCACCCGCGGGGCCCGCCTATACTGAGAGGCTGAGCAGAAACCGATGAACCAGCCTCTCAGATCCCTTCTGGCGCATCACCGGACGGCGCTGCCGCCCGTTCGCGAGCAATCCCTGCTCGCTCTCTGAGACCCCGACCTCTGGGGAAGACGCGTTGGATCCCACGACCGGAGAGCGCTTCGTGCCCGGCCACGGCGGAGAGGGCATCCACCTCGAGCACGTGCACCGCTACGCGATCGCCGCCGGCGTGGTCGAGGGGCGGGTCCTCGACCTGGGGTGCGGCGCGGGGTACGGCGTCCGGCTGCTCGTTGCTGCCGGCTGCCGCGCGGTGGGCATCGACCGCTCCTCCGCCGCGATCCAGTTCGCCGCCCTCCGGTACGCGGCTCCCGGCGCCTCCTTCCTCGTCGCCCCCGCCCAGGCGCTGCCCTTCGCCGGCGCGAGCTTCGATTCGGTCGTGTGCTTCGAGCTCATCGAGCACGTCACCGAGCCGGAGCGCGTCCTCCGGGAGGCCCGGCGCGTGCTGCGCCCCGGCGGGCGCCTCCTGATCTCCACGCCGAACCGCCCCGAGTACAGCGAGGTCCCCGGCTACCGGAATCCCTTCCACGTGCAGGAATGGGATCGGGAGGAGTTCGCCGCCCTGCTGCGCGCCGTCTTTCGCCACGTTCGCTTCTGGGGGCAGCGGCTGATCGCCGCCTCCCGGGTGTGGGAGGGCGAGGAGGGGGAGGAGCTCGGCCCTCTTCTCCCCGACCCGGTCGCCGGCGAGCCCGTGGAGGCCGGGTCTCCGGGCCGCGGGCCGATGTACCACCTCGCCCTCTGCTCGAGCCGCCCTCTGCCGCAACGCCTGCGGCGGCGGGTCCCTTCCGTGCTCGGCGGGCGGCTCGAGGTCTTGATCGAGGAGCACCGCCGGGGGCAAGGGGAGCTCTCCGCTGCCGCGCAGGCCCGCTACGAGGCCGAGGTGACGAAGCTCTACGGGCACTTGGCGCACTACCAGGTCCAGAACGAGGAGCTCCGCGCCTGGGCCGGCCGCCAGCAGGCGGCCGTCGATGCGTCGCGGGCCGGACGCGCCGCCGCGGAGGCGGAGGCCCGCGAGGCCGCGCGCC
>JBFMCU010000100.1:0-15785 GCA_040754415.1 Planctomycetota bacterium | reverse complement strand
CGATGGCGGCGGCGTGGCCGCGGCTGGGGACGAGGACCGCCCGGGCGAGAGCGAGCTCGCGCCGCACGCCGTCGCGGCGGGCGGCGAAGAGCGCCGCGAGCGCCCCCGGCGACTGCCACGGGGTCCGCGGCGGCAGCCGGCCGGCGCACTCGAGACAGATCGAGGCCGCCGGCAGCTCCTCGCAGGCCTCCTGGGTGTCGGAGCGCAGGCGGAAGGAGAGTAGGCACGTCGTCCACAGATCGTGCAAGGTGACCACCGCCGGGATGCCCGCGCCGGCGGCCGTCGCCACGAGATCGTGCGACAGGCGGATCCAGTGGTGCACGTGGACGAGGTCCGGGCGCTCGGCGGCGAGGATCCCCGCGAAGGTCTCGGCCACCCGGGCCGACGCGCTCTTCTGCCAGTGGTCGAAGTAGAGGTCGGCGCGGTGGATGCGGATCACGCGGACGGCAGCGCCCGAGGCCGGGTCGCGATCGACGGCCTCGCTCGTGCGATAGCCGCTCTCGCATTGCAGCGAGCCCGCCACGACCACGACGGCCACGCCACGGGCGGCGAGGCCGTGGGCGAGGGCCTGCACGCACGATTCCGTGCCCCCGACGAGCTCGGGCGGGTAGCCGTGGGCGGCGAGGAGCACCTTCACGGGCGCCCCTCCCGGAGCCGGACGTAGCGCTCCTCCATCTCGGCGGCGCTCGTGCGCATGTCCTTCACTGGCTCCCCCTCGAAGGTGAGCCGCGCGAGGCGCTCCGGCTCGCGCAGCACGGCGGCGATCGCCGCGCGCAGGGCGGCCGCATCCCCCACCGGGAACCGCCACCCGTCGCGGCCCGGCGCGACGAGCTCGGCCATGCCGCCGTGATCGGAGACGAGGAGCGGAGTTCGCGTGGCGCGGGCCTCGTGGATGACGAGGGGCGAGTTCTCGAACCACGTGCTGGGCACGACGAGGAGATCGGTCGCCTGGAGCGCGCCGACCACCTCGTCGCGGGCGAGCTCGCCGCCCAGCCGCGCGCCGCCGCTCCGCGCCAGGCGCGTGAGCTCGGCCGCGTAGGCGGGATCGCGGGAGGCCGGGCCGTAGACGACGCACTCCCCGCGCGCGCGCAGCTCGACCGGCAGTCCGGCCCACGCCTCCAGCAGGAGGTGAGGCCCCTTGTGCGGGGCGAGCGTGCCCAGGAAGGCGACCCGGGTGCGCGCGGCCGGGAGGCGCCGGAACCCCCGGTAGGGATCGAGCTCGAGACCGTACGAGAGGTGCTCGATCCGCGCCGCCGGGATGCCCCACTCGACGAACCGCTCGCGGAGGAAGCGGCTCGGGGCGAGGAAGAGGTCGACTTCCGGCACGAGCCGGGCACGGATCGCCGCGTCGCGCGCCCGGGCCGCCTCCTCCATCGCCCGCGCCGGGCCGGGATCCGGCGGCAGCGGCGGAGCGGAGGACCGGCGCCGCCGTCCCTGGAGCGCGCCCGCCGCGCCGCGGGCGAGCGGCCCGAGGTCGAGGCCCGTGGCGGAGCGGATCCCGGCGATCGCCCGCGCCACGCGGCGGGCGAGGGGGGGTTGCGCGTACCGGAAGACGGCGAGGCAGGTCCCGCAGCGCGCGAAGTCGATCGTCGTGCACGTCGCACCGTCGGCGTGGATGCGCTGCCCGAACCGGGGGCACTGGAGCCAGAAATCGTGGAGCGTGTAGAGGACCGGGATCCCCCGGCGCGCCGCTTCCTCGACGCAGCCGATCGAGAGGTAGAGCAGGTGCATCACGTGCACCACGTCGGGAGCGAGCGCGTCCAGCAGCCGCCCGAAGGCCTCGGCCGCCGGCGGCCAGTCCCAGGTCTGGGCGAAGCCGGCGTAGAAGAGGTTGTTCACGAGCTCGTACACCGGGATCCCGTCCCATTCGCGCCGGTCGAGGCGCAGGTGGGGCCGGGCGATGTCCTTCTCGGTCGTGAACACGTGCACGTCGTGCCCGCGCTCCGCCACCCGCTTGGCGAGCTCTCCGGTGTAGATCTCCGTCCCCGAGGGATGCCCGGGGAGAAAGTCATGGGTGACGTAGAGGATCCGCATGGCGGCCCCAGAGCGTAGTCCTTCTCCCCCTCAGCCGCTGATCCGCTTCCCGATTACCCACCAGCCGCGCAGGATCGCGTCGAGGACGGCGGCCGCCCGCCGGGCCGCCGGCTTTGCCAGCAGCGACGGCGAGAGCGTGAGCGGCCCTCCCACGAGGAGCGCGCGGTCCGGAGCGCGCCGGCGCGCCTGCACCTCGCGCCGCGCCCGCCGCAGGGAGGGGAGGGCGCGGAGGAAGGCCGCCTTCCCGGCGAGATCGGCCCCGAGATGGCCCTGGAAGAGGGCGAAGAGGAGCCAGGCCGCCTCGTAGACGAGGATCCCCGGCAGGGCGGCGAGGATCGTGCGCGCCGCGTAGTTCTTGCCGATGAGGAGCCAGCGGTTCCGGGCGTGGAGGTAGGCGCGGCGGCGCGGGTAGCTCCCGCCGCGGAAGCTCAGCCCCGCGGTCCCCCCCTTGTGGAGCACGATCGCCTCCTCGACGGCCACGATCTCGTGCCCCGCCTGGCGCAGGCGCAGGGAGAGGTCGAAGTCCTCGGCGAGGTAGAAGAAGGCCTCGTCCCATCCCCCCACCGCGAGCAGCGCCTCGCGATCCACGAGGGGGGCGATGGCGATCATCGCATCCGTGGGGACCACGCCCTCGCCGGCGGCGGCCGCCAGGGGAACGTAGAAGTTGCGCAGCGAGAGGAGGCCGGCGTAGTGGAAGGCGCCGGCGTCGTAGTGGACGCGCCCCGGATCGTCGTGGAGCAGGCTGCGGGGCTGGGCCGCCGCGCAGCCGGGGCGCGCGCGCAGGACGGCGAGGAGGAGCCCCACGGCGCCCGGCCGCAGCACCGCGTCGTTGTCCACGAAGAGGATCCAGCGGTTCCTCGCCCGGCGCAGCCCCTCGTTGCGGGCCGCGCAGGGGCCGCGGTTCGTCCCGAGCACCGCCACCTCGACCCGGGGGAACCGCGCCCGCACGAGGGCCACGCTCCCGTCGGTGGAGGCGTCGTCCACCACGATCACCTCCTCGACCTCCGGCTGGGCGAGCACGGACTCCAGGCACTCGGCGAGGTACGGCTCGCCCTGGAAGTTGCAGACGACGGCGCTCACCCCCCCGCCGTGCGCCGCCGCTCCGTCCGCCGCGCCCATGGATCCGGGGTGCGCCGCCGCTCGATCAGCGCTGGAGCTCGACGACGAGCCGCCCACTCGCCTCCGTCTCGCGCCGGATGCGGCCCTCGGCGTCGAGCCAGACCTTCAGGGGCGTGCCGGCGAGGACGAGGTCGCAGACGGTGCACTCGATCGTCTCGCCGCCCACCTCGATCGCCTCCTTCCCCCCCACCGTGATCTGCATGGGGAGGAGCTGCGTGGTGGAGGGATGGAAGATCCGGAAGGAGAGGACGGCGCCCGCCGTGCGGGGGACCGCGGCGAGGAGCAGGGCATAGCCGCCGAAGTGGTTGTTGTCGAGGAGGTAGACCTCCTCCGGCAGCTCCACCGTGCGTTCGATCGGCTGGCCCGCCTTCACCACCTTCTCGACCACCTCTCCGGCGGCGAACTCGCAGTCCAGGCGGTACTCGAGGGCGGCGGCCTTTCCGGTCAGGTGGAAGGAGAGCGGCCGCCCGCGGCCGTCCACCTGGAACGTACCCCCCGTCTCGAGCCCGGTGATCGCGAGCTTCGTGCGGCAGGTGATCACGAGGGTGCCATCCGCGCGCTCCTCGCGGCTCTCCACGGTGAAGGAGTCCGTGCCGATCGGCAGGCCCGCCATCGCGTAGCGGTACGTGTAGGTCTTCCCCACCTCCCACGGCGAGCGCGCGAAGCTCCCCATCCGCGTCGCCGTGCCGCCGGCGGTCGATCGCCCCGCGTAGTCGAGGATCTCCATCTCCTCCGGGAAGAACGACGCCTTCGTCCCGAGCCGCAGGTGCCCCGCGTCCACATAGTCGACCTCGCGGGCGGTCGAGTCCACGGGGATCCAGCCCGCCTCGCCCATGTAGACCTCGGTCCAGGCGTGCTGGCCGAACGCGCCGCCGTAGGTGGGCGCGTACATGGCTCCGCACGCGAGGCGGGCGGGGATCCCCACGCCGCGGCAGAGCGCGACGAGCAGCCGCGAGTGGGAGCCGCACTCGCCCTTCCGAGCGTCGAAGGTCCCCCGCGCCGAGCTCCCCGGGATCTCGTAGGTGATCTCGTCCGCCACCCATCGCGAGAGGCGGCAGACGGCCTCCCAGGCGTCGGCGGCGCCCGCGGTCCGTTCCGTGGCGAACGCGACGAGCACCGGGTCGTCGGACTCGATCAGCATCTCGGGAGAGAGGGACTCGGCCAGCGCCGGGTCGGCGCCAATCGGCGGCGGGAAGGGCGGCGCCCCCGCGCCGTCGTAGCGCGCGGGGCGGATCTCGAAGACGCCCTCGACGAGGTCGCCGGTGACGGTGCCGATGAAGGCTTGCCCGGGCGCGTTCAGGCTCTCCGGGGTCACCACCTCGCCCGCCGTGCGCAGCTTCCCGCGCACCTTCATGTACGTGATGCCCTGAAAATCCGCGATCGCCGTGTCCACCCGGGCGAGGAGGGTCTCGTCCAGCTCGGCGCGCTGGATCTGGCCGACGACGGCGGGCGAGGCGCGCCGGATGACGACGCCTTGGGGCAGATCGGCGCGGAACAGGCGGCCCGCCGCGTCGATCCAGAGATCGGCGGCGAGCCCGATCTGGGCGTCCCGGACGGCGAAGCGCCGGCAGGGATGCTCCTCGCCCTCGAGGAGAAGCGTCTCGTCGCCAGAACCGGTGTAGGTCACGTCGTGGATCGTGCCGTCGTTGTAGTCGAGGACGCGATACGTCTTCGAGGCCCCGGCGCCGGCGAGGTCGCGGAGCACGTAGGGGAAGTGGATCGAGTCGTCGAGGATCACCCCCTCGTCCAGCGCGGTTTTTCTCGCCGTCCCCCCGCCGCGGGGAGTGATGCGCGCCTCGTCTCCCTCGACGACGACCGTGATTCCGACCACCATGCTGCCCGTTTCGGTCGTGGTCTCGTGCGAGAGCACCCGGCCGGTTGTGGCGTCGAGGCGGTGGATCTCCTGCACGCGCAGGTCGAAATCCTGCCCGAGCAGCGTCAGCTTGGCGAAGGTCTTGGTCTCGACGATCCGGGGCTCTCCCGCAACGGCCGGGGAGGTTTCGGTCGCCTCGACGTAGCCCACGAGGGTCCCGTTCATCTCGAAGCCGTAGAAGAGCTTCTCGACGTCGCGGGCGAGCCCGGCCGCCGGGGTCGCGAGCAAGAGCGGGAGGAGGAGGGTCCGGGCGAAGGAGAGGAGGCGTTGCATGGCGGGCTCCGCGGAGGGTGGGCGGTCCATCGTGCCAGGCGAGGATTCCCCGGCGCTACTCCCTCGCCGCCGGTTTCGTCGCCGGACCCCGCGCCGCTCTGGTAGCGTGGTCGCGCATGATCCGTCTCGCCCTGGCCCCACTCCTCCTCTCCGGCCTGGGCGGCGCTCCGCCCGCCGGGGTTTCGACCGCCGAGGGGCGGTTCGGGCGCCCGGACCAGCTCGCGCTCCTCGAGGCGAAGGCGGGCTGGCGGCTGCTCTTCGACGGCGCGTCGACCGCCGGCTGGACGGGGCCCGGCGGGAGCGCCGCGCCGGCGGGATGGGAGGTCCAGGATGGCTGCCTGCACCGCGCGGCGGGCGCCGGCGGTCTCCTCACTGCGGAAGACTTCGGCGACTTCGAGCTCGCGTTCGAATGGAAGATCGCGCCCGGCGCGAACAGCGGGGTCAGGTACCGCCTCCGGGGTCTCGGCGGGCCGGAGGCGCCGCGCGGGCCCGAGTACCAGATCCTCGACGGGGCGGCGGGGCTCGACGCCGCGCCCGCGCACCGCGCCGGCGCCCTCTACGACCTCGCGGCGCCGGCGGACTCCCCTCCCGCCGCCGCGGGGGAGTTCCACCGCGCGCGGATCGTGGCGTGGGGGAATCGGATCGAGCACTGGCTCGACGGCGTCCGCGTCGTCGCGGCCGATCTGGAGAGCGCGGAGTGGGCGGAGGCTGTCGCGGCGAGCAAGTTCGCCGGCGTCGCGGCCTTCGCCGCGCCCGGGCGGAGCCCGATCCTCCTCCAGGACCATGGCGGCGAGGTGTGGTACCGGAGCCTCCGGCTTCGCGAGCTCGACGCGCTCGCGGGGGAGGAGGCCGTCCTCTCGACGGGCGAGGGACTCCCCGGCTGGCGCGCGCTCGGCGATGCGGTCTGGACGGCGGAGGACGGCGCGATCCTCGGCCGCGCCGGCGGCGGCCACCAGAGCTTCCTCGTCACCGAGCGCTCCTTCGGGGACTTCCTCCTCGAGGTCGACGTGAAGAACGAGCTCCCGGGCAACTCCGGGATCCAGGTGCGGAGCCACGTGCGGGAGAACGGGACGCTCCACGGCTACCAGATCGAGATCGACCCGAGCGAGCGCGCCTGGTCCGGCGGCCTCTACGACGAGGGGCGGCGGGGCTGGCTCCAGGACCTCGCCGGGAACGACGCCGGCCGCCGCGCCTTCCGGAGCGGGGAGTGGAACCACTACCGCATCGAGTGCGTCGGCCCGTGGATCCGCGCCTGGGTGAACGGCGTCCCCACCGCGGACTGCTTCGATCCCGCCGACATGGAGGGCGCGATCGGACTCCAGGTCCACAGTGGCACCGACACCCGCGTGCGGTGGCGGGATTTCCGGCTGCGGGAGTTCGGGCGCAACCGGTGGGAGGAGGTCCCGCCCCCCCCCGCGGACCCGCGGTTCCCGCGCAATCCGTTCCGACAGGTCGACTTCGAAAGGCAGGACCACGCGTTCCGGGTGCGCTACCGGAGCGAGACCGGATTGCTGGTGATCGAGGACGCGCCGGCCGGCTGGCTCCTGCACGAGGAGCCTCCCATGCCGCCCCTCGACCCTCCGCTGATCGCCAACGGGGGGTGGGCGATGTGCTTCGCCGCGCGAGACCGCGAGCACCTCCGCCCCGGCGAGTGGAACGAGCTCGCGGTGTGCTGCTTCGGGGGGCGGGCCGTCGTGCACCTCAACGGGCGGAGGATCCGGGACTTCTGCTATCGGCCGCGCCCCGCCGCGTACCAGGCGTGGCTCCGCCCCCCGCGCGGGTCCGCGGAGACCCTCGAGTACGGCGCGATCGATCGCCTCGCGTGGTAGCTCCCTACCAGCGGTAGAGCGCCGACGCCCAGGTGAAGCCGCTGCCGAAGGCGGCGGAGGCGACGAGCATCCCGCGCTCGAGGCGGCCGGCTTTCTTGGCCATGGCGAGGCCGATCGGGATGGTGGCGGCGGTCGTGTTCCCGATGTCCTCGATCGTGTTGAAGATCCGCTCGGGGGGGATCGCCAGGGCCTCGGCGAACTTGTCGTTGATGCGGAGGTTCGCCTGGTGGACGACGTAGAGGTCGACGTCGCCGGACGCGAGGCCGTGCGCGTCGAGGGCCTCCTTCATGACCTCCGGCATGCGGCGCGCGGCGTGGGTGAACACGACCCGCCCGTTCATCCGCGGGTAGCCCTCGATCTCGGTCACGAGCTCCGGCGGCACGAAGGTGCGGTTCTGGCTGCCCGGAGACTGCCAGACGAGGTCGTCGGCGTACCTTCCGTCGGCGTGCATGTGCACGGAGTAGAGGCACGACTCCTTGGAGGTGCGGGGCGAGGCGTCCGCCACCTCGGTCGCCGAGACGATCGCCGCCCCCGCGCCGTCGCCGAAGAGCACCCCCATCTCGCGGCCCCGCGTCGAGATGTCGAGGCACTTGGACTGGATCTCCGCCCCGACGACGAGCACGTGCTGCGCCTGCCCGTCGCGGATGTAGAGGTCGGCCATGGAGAGCCCGTAGAGGAAGCCCGAGCACTGCTGGCGGATGTCGATCGCCGGGATCCCGGGGACCTCGAGGTGCGCCTGCAGGTAGCACGCGCTCCCCGGGAAGAGCGCGTCCGGGCTCAGGGTGGCGAAGACGATCATGTCGAGCTCGCCCTTCGCGAGCCCGGCGTCGGCGAGCGCCTCCTCGACCGCCGGCACCGCCAGCTTCGAGGTGGAGGTGGACGTGTCCTGGGGCACCCACCAGCGCTGCCGGATCCCCGAGCGCTGGCGGATCCACTCGTCGGACGTGTCCATGTACCGCGCGAGCTCCGCGTTCGTCGTGGGCCGCTCCGGCAACGACATCCCGATCCCGCTGATCCGCGATCGCCGCATGATGGCGCAGTATCGTAGATCGGCGCCCGGATCTTGAGCACCCCTCATGGCGCGGGCTGACGCCCGCAACCCACGCTGGCGTGGGCCGGCGCGGCCCGCGCGAGCTCCAACCTCGTCAGAGGTTGGGCCAGCAACGACTGGTCTACTACCTTCGAGGTGCTTCGCGGGCCGCGAAGAACCTCGAAGGTAGTAGATCAGCGAAACGGGAGCTCGAAGACCTCGCGCGCCACCGGCCGGCGGCGCTTCAGACAGTACGGGACGTTGGCGAGCACGCTGAACGCCGCCCGGAGGAGGATCCACGGGGCGCCGGGCGTCTCCCGGATCGCGCGGCCCAGGCCGATCGTGCCCACGGCGTCGGTGACCGCCCCGGCCGCCTCCGCCTTCGCGCCCCGGAAGAGGAGCAGGCCGAGCACGAGGAACGGCGCCCGGAGGAGGTCCTCGAGGGGCGCGTGCTTCAGCATCGTGATCCACGCGTTGCGCGCGTGGTAGTAGAGGCTGCGCCGGCCCATCTGCATGCCGAAGGGCGTCTTGTGGCGGATCTCGATCTCGGGATCGTGCACGACGCGGTAGCCGAGGTTCAGCAGCCGGCAGGTGAGATCGCGCTCGTTGCCGTAGATGTAGAGCCGCTCGTCGTAGAATCCCGCTTCCGCCAGCGCGGCGCGGCGAGCGAGGCTGCCGCACCCGCGAAAGGTGCTCATGGTGCGCCGGCCGCGGGCCCGCGAGGCGGCGAGGAAGCCCTCGGGCATGCCGGGTTCGATCACCTCGGTCGAGACGATGGCGGTCGTCGCGGGCTCGGCGAGCAGGCGCGCCGTCGCCATCTCCAGCCAGCGCGGCGGCAGAGTCACGTCGTCGTCGAGGATCGCCACCAGGGGCGTCGCCGCCGAGGCGAAGCCGACGTTGAAGGTCTCGCAGGCCCCATAGGAGGAGTCGGGCATCACGATCAACCGCACCTCGGGAAACTCCTCCGCCACCATCCGCGCCGTGCCATCGTCGCTGTGGTTGTCGACGACGACCATCGCCGCGAAGGGCAGGGTCTGGGCCCGCAGGCTGGCGAGGTTCTCGCGCAGGACGTCCGCCTTGTTCCACGTCGAGATCACCGCGGTGGTCGCCGGCCAGCCCCACGCCTCGGCCGGATGGCTCTCCCCCTCCATCGCGAGGCGCTGCGCCTCGTTCACGAGCCGCTCGTACCGGGCCACGTCGCGCGAGGAGAGATCCGTGTACCCCTCCACGAACCGCACGGCCGGGTCCTCGATGTTCACCGTGCGCGCGCTGTCGAAGGCGTTGCCTTTGGTCACCAGGTCCTGGTAGCTGAGCTGGCTCGCGAGTCCCTCGACCGCCGCCCGCTTCTGTTCGTACACCGCCGTCGTGTCGAAGACCACGGTGGGCATCGCGTGGACGTTCACGTCGTAGAAGAGCACGCGCCGCTCCGGCCCGCGCGCGAGCGCGGCGATGGCGGCGCGGGAGACCGCGCGGTGGTCGGGATGCAGCTCCTGCGCCGAGGGGGCGTAGACGAGCTCCGGTTCGTACTCGGCGAGCTCCGTCGCCAGGCGGTCGGGCAGGTCGCGGACCTCCCCCAGCTTCCCGTCCGGGAGGGCGAGGAAACGATGGTCGGCGTTCAGCCCGAGGATCTCTGCCCCCCGGAGCGACTCGGCGATGCGCTTGCGGGCGAGGTTCGACTCGCGGCCCGCGGGATCGCCCGCTGCCCCATCGCTCACGATCACGATGCGGATCGTGGCCCCCTGCCGGGCCTGCAGGGCGAGCAGACCGCCGCAGCCGAAGATCTCGTCGTCGGGATGCGGCGCGATCACCAGAACGCGGCGAGGCAGCGTGGCGGGATCGGTGATGGGGGGATAGAGGGCCTTCACGGGCGCGAGGCGAGAAGAGCGCGGTAGAGGTCGTCCAGCTCGGCGGCGGCGTCGGCCGCGGTCCGCCCGCGACGAGGCACGGCCGCCCGCTCGGCGCGCAGCATATCCGGCGCGCGGAGGAGCGCCGAGAGGGCGCGAGACCAGGCCGGGGGATCCGCGGCGGGGAGCACGCGCCCCGCCGCTCCCACCCGCTCGGGCGGCGCGCCGCGGTCCGCCACCCAGGTCGGCAGGCCGAGGGCGAACGCCTCGTCGAGCACGAGCCCGTACGTCTCCTGCGCCCGGGACGGGAGCGCCGCGAGGTGCGCCCCGCCCGCTTCGCGGACCCGCCGCGGCAGAGCGGCGGGTTCGTAGCCGCCGAGGAGGGCGAGGCGCACGTTCCGCGCGCGCGACTGGAGCTTCTCGGCGTACGCCGGCTGCACTACCTCGCCCAGGCAGAGGAGCTCGACGCGGCCGCGTTCCGCCGGGGGCAGACTCGCCACCGCGTCCACGAGGTCGTCCACGCCCTTCACCTCGCTCAGATGCCCGAGGACGAGCACGCGGAGGGGACCCGCGCCCGTCCACTCGAGGGCGACGTCCTCGCACGGCACCGGCGTGCAGAGACCGTGCCCGATCACCCGCCGGCGCGCGGCCGGGAGGGTGGTCAGGGCGCCCAGGCTCGCGGCATGGGCGTGGCTCGGCAGGACGAGGGCGCTCGCGGCCGCGAGCTCCGCCGGCCACTCGACGATGCGGCGGCGCATCTCGGCGCGCAACGCCTCTCGGGGATGCCCCGGCGCGTCGGGACCCGCGCAGAGCACGCAGGGTTCCACCTCCCCCGGCCCCGGGCAGATGATCTCGGGGAGCGGGGGGATCCGGAAGAAGCGCGGGCAGACGCTGAAGAAGTCATGGAGGGTCACGACGACCGGCATCCGCCGGGCGAGATCGCGCACGAGGGTGCCGGTGAGCGTGAACCAGTGGTGGACGTGGGCCAGATCCGCGCCGGCCGAGAGCGCCTCGATCAAGGCCCGCAGCCGCGGTCGCTCCAGGAGCAGCGAGTACTTCTCGCCGGGGTGGCGGGGAAGGAAGCGCACCGGGATCCCGTCCACTCGCTCCTCGATCACGTCCGCGCCGGCGTGGGGACGGGCGGTGCCGCTGATCACGGTCACGGCATGCCCCCGCGCGGCCAGCGCGCCGGCCTGCGCGCGCACGACGGATTCCGTGCCGCCCCCGAAGTGGGGCGCGTAGCTCGGCGTGCAGAGGAGGAGCTTCACTCCGCCCTCCGGCAGGCCTCCAGAACGGGGAGGTCCTCCGGGGCGGGCGGGCCGAGGGGGGCGAAGGCCTCGCCGTGCTTCGCGTCGCGCGGGAGGTAGATGCTCCGTTGCGCGGAGATCGCCAGCCCCGTGTGCACGATGTCGACGTGTTCGATCTGGCTCTTGTGCTCCAGCAGGGCCGCCATCTTGCGCGCGTAGACGCTGCTGATGTCGACGATGCGGGTGGCGACCAGCGGCGTCCAGACCTCGTAGCCCCAGGCCTCGCCCCGGAAGCCGGCGAGCACGAGGGCGATCCGCGCGGCCCGCGCGACGAAATGGTGGTCGATGTGGTGCTCCCCCGCCCAGGGGGCATAGACGATCTCGATGGCGCGGTCCTTCACGACCGCCGCCATGCGCCGGGCGGCCGCGCCCATGATCTCTGGCGAGGGGTGGAAGCCCTCGGGATAGTCCCAGAACTCGTAGCTCTCGAGGCCGAGATGGGCGCCGCCGGCCAGGGCCTCGGCGTGCCGGATCGCGGTGTACTCCGCGGGCGCGTACCGGTGGCGAGCGTCGCCGGCCTGGCCGTTGCCGAGGATCACGACGTGCACGGAATCGCCCTGCGCCGCGTGCAGGGCGGCGGTGCCTCCGGGGCCGAGGACGTCGTCGTCGGGGTGCGGCGCGAGGACGAGCACGCGCCCGTGCGGGGGCCGGGCGAGGGGCTCGGGCAGCGGAGCTCTCTCGTTCATTCCGCGGGCTCTCCCGAATGGAGATTCTCGTAGGCGGCGAGCTCCTCCACCGTGAATGGGCTCTCCCGACCGGGCGTCGGCTTCACGAATCTCCACGCCCCGAGGAACTCGCCGGTGTCGAGATCGAAGCCCCGCATGAAGTACTCGCCCTGGAAGAGCCAGGCCCAGGTATCGGCGGGGTAGGTGAAGCGGTCGCCGCCGCCGAAGATGCCGCCGGCCACGATGAAGGTGGGCGCCATGGACAGCTCCAGCACATAGGACGTCCGGCGCCGCAGCGGGATCGTGACCGGCTCGGCGTGAACACCGAGGTCCTCCATCGCGTGCATCGGGCGGTACGACTTCGCCTCCGGCCACCAGCTCTCGACCCGGTTCATGGCGTCCACGAGGAGACGCCCGCCGCGCCCGTAGAACTTCTCGAAGTAGGCGCGCTGGCTCAGGCGGTAGCGGCGCAGCGGCTCGCCCATGAACTGACCGCCCACGCCGGCCGAGCGCGACCAGTGGTGGAGGATGCGCGCCCCGCCGTGGTGGACGAGGCGCAGCCCGCGCCCCGTCAGGGTGCGGAAGAGGTCCGTGTCCTCGTAGTACAGGGGGTAGCGATCGTCCATCGGCCGACCCAGCCCCTCGACCACCTCGCGGCGCATCAGGACACAGCACCCCGAGAGCATGTCGGACTCCACGGGACCGGTCACCTGCCAGTAGGGCAGCACGACCCGGAGCCGGCGGCGGCTGTAGGCGCGGCAGCAGGCCGGGTTCAGGTGGGCGAGGACGCAGCGGAAGTGATCCAGCGGGGTCGGCAGCAGGTTGCGCGGCAGCCGGATGATGCCCCGGGGATCCACGCTCGCCCGCGGATCGATCGCCCCGCACTCGGGATGCGCCAGGAGGTACTCGATCATCGTGTCGAGCGAGCCGGGCAGGAAGAAGAGGTCGGGGTTGAGGACCGCCACGACGTCGCCCGGCGCGCCGGAGGTGGCGCGGTAAGCGAGGTTCATGCCTCTCGCGTAGCCGAGGTTCTCGGCGGTCCGCACGACGCGCGTTCCGAGCCCGTCGAGCCGTTCCAGGGCCCCGGTCTGGTCGGTGGGCGAGGCGTTGTCGACGACCACCACCTGCAGCCGCTCGCGCGGCCGCCCTTCGCGGTCCCACTCGGCGAGCAGCGACCCGACGCAGCTCACGGCGAAGGCGCCGGAGTTGTAGTTCACCACCAGGGCGGCGAGCCCGACGTCCTTCGTCACGACGCGCTCCGCGCGGGGGCGCTGCTGGCGGCGGCGCCGTCGCCCGGCTCGTGATGCGGCGGCAGGGGGCGCGTCTCGGTCCGCCACCGGTGATCGAGCCGGAACAACCCGACCTCGCGCGTGTTCGTCCGCACCACGAGGTGCTCGGTGACCATGAACTCGAAGTACCGGTGCACTCCCCCGTCGTCCACGATCCAGATCGGCAGGAGGAACTGCCCGGAGAGCAGGTGCACGTCGCGGAGCTCGAGGACCGTGCAGCCCTGCGTCCCGGCCACCACGAAGTCGTCGAAGTGGGTGAGGCACGAGCCGCAGGTGGTCATGTCGGCGCCCATGAAGCCGACGGCGATGTTGATCGGCCGCTCCGCGGGCTGGGGGTTCGACCACCAGATCCGCAGCTCGATGTCCTCGCCGGTGGTGATCTCGTAGACCTCCTCCTCGGTGCCCATGCGGTAGACGCGAGCATCGAGCACGCGCGGATACTCGTCGGGCACGCGCTGGTCCTCGCCTCCCCGGGCCCACTCGTACTGCTTCTTCACGTACGACTCGACCTGGCCGATGTGGTCGCGCTGGAAGCTGCCGTACTCGCTCGTGACCCGGATCGGATCCCCCAGCGCCATGCAGCGCCCCTGATGGAGCCAGATCGCCTGGTCGCAGAGCTGCCGGAGATCGTAGAGACTATGGCTGCAGAAGAGGATCGTCTTGTTCCGCCGGCGGAACTCGTAGATCTTGTCGATGCACTTCTTCTGAAAGTACATGTCCCCGACGGCGAAGATCTCGTCGATGATCAGGACCTCGGGATCCATGGCCATGGCGACGGCGAAACCGAGCCGCATGCCCATTCCCGACGAGTACGTGCGCACGGGCTCGTCGATGTAGGGACCGAGCTCGGCGAACTCGACGATCTCGTCGATCTTGCGGCCGATCTCGCGCCTGGTGAGCCCCATGATCACGCCGTTCATCGTGATGTTGGCCCGGCCCGTGAAGTCGAGGTGGAACCCCGCTCCCAGCTCGAGCAGGCTCGCGACGCGGCCGCCGAACCGATAGCGACCCGTCGTCGGCGCCGTGGTGCCGGCGAGGATCTTGAGCAGCGTCGATTTGCCGGCCCCGTTCGCCCCGCACAGCCCGAGGGCCGAGCCGGGGCGCAGCTTGATGTCGATGTCGCGCAGGGCCCAGAACTCGTGGTGCCCCTGGTAGCGGCCGAAGGTCAGGGTCTCGAGGATGCGCCGGGCGGGACCGTGGTACATGCGATAGACCTTGCCCAGCCCCTCGGTCTCCATCGCGTACTCGCGCGGTGCCACGGGCTCACACCTCGTCCGCAAAGCGGCGCTGGCCGACGACGAAGAACGCGAAGCCCACCACGAACGCGGCGACCGCCCAGACCGCGAAGACGAGCACCGACGGCCCCACGAAGTCCGGCGACGTGGCGGCCACCGCCTCGACCCAGCCGTGCTGCGTCTCGTGGGCGGGGACGACGAGCTCTCCCATCAGCGCTCCTCGCCAGGCGTGGACGAGGTGGTAGAGTGGATTGGCCCGGATGAACGGCAGGTAGGGCTCGATCCCTTTCCCCATCACCTCGGTGAGGGGCACCCAGAAGAGGGGCGTGGCGAACATCCACACCGTCGCCAGCACGCTCACGACCTGCAGCGTGTCCCGGAGGAACACGTGCAGCGTGCCGAGCAGAAGGACCAATCCGTAGGTGAAGATGCACTGGAGGAGGAGCAGGACCGGAATCCAGAGGAGCCCCCAACCGGGGGCGACCCACATCGGCGTGAACACGCAGCCGGCGATGAACACGAGCACCGCGAAGACGAGCGTCACGAGACCGACGAGCGTCACGTTGAGCGGCAGGATCTCGGCCGGGAACGCGAGCTTCTTGATCATGTTCCCGTTCTCGACGATCGCATTCGTGCCCCGGACGAGCGATTCCGAGATCGCCGCCCAGACCATGATGCCGACGAACATGAACACGCCGAGGGCGGCTTCCTGCCCCGCGGGGAGGGACGCGAGCTTCAGTTGCAGGAGCTTGGTGAAGATGAAGTAGTAGACGAGGAAGAGGAACAGCGGGTGGACCAGCGGCCAGATCCACCCGAGCACCGTCCCCGTGAATCGCGCTCCGAGCTCGCGGCGCACGCTCGTCGAGACCAGATCCCGGTGCCGCCAGAGGAGCGCGGGCAGGAGGACGAGGCGCTGCCCGACCTCGAGGGCCCGGACCGGCCGCGTCGAGATCCAGCCCTCGGCGTCGGCCTGGAGCATCGAGCTGCCCTCCAGCGGCAGGACGGCGGGCGGGGACGGGGAACGGAGGTCGCTCATCGAGGAGGAAGCGGGGTGGGGGGCCGAGAGGATCTTCGGCCCCGCCACGTGGGTCGGCCGAAGAAGACTCGGCGGAAGTGTGCCACGCCGGGAGCGCGGGTTGGGAGGGGGAACATCTTTCCGCGGGCGCGGGGAGGCGGGGGAAGGCCGAGCGGCCCCGGAGCGGCGCCTGCCGGCGCCCTCTTCGGCCTCGCATCGATTCCCGCATCGATTCCTTGGATGGCCGGGCGGGCGCCCCGCTGCGCCCGCCC
>JBFMCU010000099.1:0-23327 GCA_040754415.1 Planctomycetota bacterium | reverse complement strand
GTTCTAGCGGCCATGGGGGCGCCGTAAGGCGAACCCCATGGCCGCTAAGGCCGAGGAGGGCGCCGAAGGCGCCGCTCCCCGGCCGTTCCGGGACGGCCGTAAGGCGAACCCCATGGCCGCTAAGGCCGAGGAGGGCGCCGAAGGCGCCGCTCCCCGGCCGGTCCGGGACGGCCGTAAGGCGAACCCCATGGCCGCTAGGGCCGAAGCGGGCGCCGCCGGCGCCGCGCTTCGGCCGTTCCGGGCGGAGGCACTCGAAGGCACCGACTCGGGTCACCTACCCGCGGTGCGCCCCCGCCCCCGGCGCGGCGGCTCCAGCTCCACCGGGATCTCCCGCGCGATCGCCAGCTCCTCTGGCTCCACCCGCGCGCACCAGGCCCGGACCTCGACGCCCGCCGCCGCGGCTCGCCGCAGGGCGTCGGCATACGCGGGATCGATGGCCGCCGCGGGTCGCAGCACCTCCGCGTCGGCGCGGCCGACGAAGAAGAGCTGGACGGCCCGCTCCCCTTCCTTCACCGCGCGCGCGAGCGCGGCGAGATGGCGCCGGCCCCGCTCGGTGACCGCATCGGGGAAGAGCGCGACGCCATCCTCGACCAGGGTCGTGCTCTTGACCTCGACGTACGTGCGCGATCCCCCGGCGGCGACGAGGAGAAGGTCGATCCGGCTCCCCCGCCCGCAGGGGACCTCGCGGCGCACCCCCGCGCCGCCATCGAGCCCGGCGAGCTCGCCGGCGGCGACGGCCGCGTGGACCACGCGGTTGGGGAGGCTCGTGTCCACGTTCACCCACGTGCCGTCCACCTCGATCGCCTGCCAGGTGTAGCGGAGCTTCCGCCGGGCGCGGCCCGCGTCGCGGAGCCAGACCCGGCTCCCCTCCGCGCGGCAGCCGAGGAGGCTGCCGGTGTTGGGGCAGTGGGCCGTGACGACCGTGCCGCTGGGGAGCTCCACGTCGGCGAAGAACCGCTTGTACCGGCACCGGAGGCGGCCCTCGAGGGGGGGCGCGGAGAACCGCATCGCCGGAGGATACCGGGGCGCGGCCGGGAACCTCTTTCTCGGGACCGCTCCGGTCCCTCGCGCCGGGGGCGGGAATCCGCGGATGGGCTTCGGACGGCCCCCTCGGCCGGCCGATTCGACCATCTCTCCCCGGGGGAACGCGATCCGGCGGCCGGTGCGGGCTCGATCAACACCAGACGACTTCCCAACCACGCCCGCGCCGGTCGCCCTTCTTCTTCCGGGCGCCCGCCGCGCTGGCGCCCCGGAGGCGCGCCGCGTATAGTCCGCGCTCATGGCATCCCTCGGCGACTATCAGGACCGGGCCCAGGCCACGCGGCGGCGCTTGGATCAGCTCAAGGAGGGTCTTTGACTTCGCCGCGAGGGAGACGCGCTTCCGGGATCTCGAGGAGCGCCAGAGCGCCCCGGATTTCTGGGCCGACCAGGAGAAGGCCCAGAAGGTCCTCCAGGAGCTGAAATCCCTGCGGCGGCTCGTGGAGCCCGTCCGGCGGGCGGAGGCGGGGCTCGACGAGATCGCCCTCCTCCTGGAGATGGCCGCGGAGGATCCCGCGGCGGTCGCCGGCGACCTCGCCGCCGCGGCGGAGGGCGTCGAGCGCGAGGTCGACGCCCTCGAGTTCCAGGTCATGCTCGGCGGCCCGCACGACCGCGCGGGGGCCTTCGTCCAGATCAACGCCGGCGCCGGCGGCATCGACTCCTGCGACTGGGCGTCGATCCTCCTGCGGATGTACGTGCGCTGGGCCGAGCAGAAGGGTTTTCGCGTCGAGGAGATCGAGCGGATCTCCGAGCCGGAGGCCGGCATCCGCTCGGCGACCGTGCAGCTCCACGGCGAGTACGCCTTCGGATACCTGAAGGCGGAGACCGGCGTCCACCGCCTCGTCCGGATCAGCCCGTTCGACGCCCAGAACCGCCGCCACACGGCGTTTGCGTCGGTCGACGTCACCCCCGACGTCGAGGAGGAGCTGGACGTGGAGGTCGACGAGGCCGATATCAAGATCGACACGATGCGGGCGGGCGGAGCCGGCGGCCAGCACGTGAACAAGACCGAGTCTGCCGTGCGCATGACGCACCTCCCCACCGGCATCGTCGTGCGCTGCCAGAACGAGCGCAGCCAGCACAAGAACCGCGCCACGGCCCTCAAGCTCCTGAAGGCGAAGCTCGTCAAGCTGCGCGAGGCCGAGCGCGACGCGGAGATGTCCACGCTCTACGGCGAGAAGGGGGAGATCGCCTGGGGCTACCAGATCCGCTCCTACGTGATGCAGCCCTACCAGCTCGTCAAGGACCACCGCACGGGCGTGGAGAAGGGCAACATCGGCGCGGTGCTCGACGGGGACATCGACGAATTCATCGCGGCGTATCTGCGGAAGCGGGGGGGGGAGCACTGAGAGAGCGAGCAGGAATCGCTCGCGAACGGAGCGCGGAGCCGTCAGGCGATGCGCCAAGGGGCACCGAAGAGGCTGGAGCAGAGACTTCTGCTCAGCCTCTGAGCCCGGCGGGCGTTCGTCCGTCCCTGCGCCCGGGCCGACCGTTATGATACTCGCATGGTAGCCTGCAGCGCGGTGCGGGGCGTTCGGAGGATGGTCGGCATCCTCCCTGCCCTGCTGGTGGGCGGTTGCGGAGTTCCCCGCGAGGGTGTTCGACCCCCCGACATCATTCTGATCGTCGTCGACACGCTTCGCGCCGATTCCATCCTGGATCCGGAAGGAATCGTGTCGACCCCCAACATCGACTCCCTCGCGCGGGACGGCATTTCCTTCTCGGAGGCAAGCGCCCAGGCGCCGATGACCCTGCCCTCGCACGCGAGCATGTTCTCTTCCCGGTTCCCATTCGAGATGGGCGTCCTTAACAACGGGGAGCACGTGCCGGAGGACCTGCCGCTCCTCTCCCAGTGGCTGCAGGAGCAGGGCTACGACACTCGGGCCGTCATCAGCCTTGGCGTACTGGCCGGAACCAAGGACGATCCGGGATTGCGACGGGGATTCGACTCCTACGATCAGGAAGTGTACTTCATGGAGGATGCGCCGCGCGTATTGGAACGAGTGCTGGATTCCCTTTCGAGGCGAGATCCGTCCCGGCCGCTCTTCTTCTTCGCGCACTTCTGTGATCCGCATGAACCGTACGACGCTCCGGGCAACTCGTCTGTGGCAGCTCAAGTCGCGATCGATGCGGCACCGTGTCTGAAGTACTCCTTGGCGGAGTCCCCCCCGTGGCGTGGGGAGGTCACGCTCGAGAAGGGCGAGCACATCCTCGAGATCACCTCCGCCGTGCGATTCCGCATCCGTCACGTACAAGTGGGTACGGACCGGGACCCCCTACCATTGACATGGCAGGAGGGGAAGGTGATGGAGTATGGTCGAGCGATGCGCATCGCCTTCGAAGTCTCAAGCCGGTCGAGTCAACCGCTCGCCGTCCACCTCTGGATGGACGACGAGATCGACGTCGATGAGACGCGCAGCCGCTATCGACAGGAAGTCGAGTTCGTGGACGAGCACATTGGCCGCATCCTGGGAGATCTGAAAGGTGTCGGCCTCTACGACGAGTCGTTGATCATCTTCACATCCGACCATGGAGAGTCGCTCGGCGAGCACGGGGCGTTCGGGCACGTGGAGTTCCTGACCGAACCCATGCTTCGAGTCCCCCTGATCATCAAGCCTCCGGCCGGTCACCCCGGATGGAAACGGCTGGCGGAGAACGCGGAGAAAGTCGTGCCACTCCTCGATCTGACGCCCACGATCCTCGAGATCGCGGGGCTTCCTCCCCTGCCGGGTCAGCGAGGCTCATCGCTCCTGACGAGACACGACACGGTCATCACCGCGGAAACCCACACGCCTCAGGCGCACTGGGATCTGGTGGGCCTCCGCGACGAGCGCTTCAAGATGATCTACATCGCCGATCGCGAGGTCTACGTCATGTACGACCTGGTGAACGATCCCCAGGAGCTAGAGGACGTCTTCTCGCGGTGCGGGCAAGAGCGTGCGGCGTGGATTGACCGTCTGCCTGCTCTAGCCGCCGCGGCAGCAAGCCACCGGGATCGAGGGGACATGGCGGTCGATGCGGAAACGAACGAGATGCTGAGGGCTCTTGGCTACTAGGAAGTGTGGGCCGACCCCGGGGGCAGTCGATCCGTTCGCCCGTTCGCTAGGATGCTCCACTCGCCAGAAACCTGCGATGAAGAACCGGATTCAACGTGCGCTCCTCAGCGTCTCCGACAAGAGCGGCCTCGAGCCTTTCGCTCGCATGCTTCGCCAGCAGGGGATCGAGCTCCTCGCGACCGGGGGCACGCGGCGCGCGCTCCTCGCGGCAGGGATCGACGCCCGGGAGGTGTCCGAGGTCACCGGGTTCCCGGAGCTCATGGGCGGCCGGGTCAAGACGCTCCATCCGCGCGTGCACGGCGGCATCCTCGCGCGGCGCGACGACGCGAGCGACCTCGCGGCGATGCGCGAGCACGAGATCCCGGCGATCGACCTGGTCGTCGTGAACCTCTACCCCTTCGAGGCGACGATCGCCCGGGACGGCGTCGATCGCGAGGAGGCCATCGAGCAGATCGACATCGGGGGCCCGGCGATGATCCGGTCGGCGGCGAAGAACCACCGCCACGTCGCCGTCGTCACCGATCCCGACGACTACGGGCGCGTCCTCGACGCGCTGCAGTCGCACGCCGGCGCTCTGCCGGAAGCCCTCCGGCGCGAGCTCGCCCAGAAGGCCTTCGCCCTGACGGCGCGCTACGACGCGGCGATCAGCCGCTGGCTCTTCGAGCAGGAGGGGGAAGAAGCCGGCTTCCCCGCCGGCTACGCCATCGCCGGCACGAAGGTGCGGGAGCTGCGCTACGGCGAGAATCCCCACCAGAAGGCGGCGTTCTACGCGGTCTCCGGCGACACGGGCCCCTCCCTCGCGTCGGCGGAGCTTCTGGGCGGCAAGGCCCTCTCGTACAACAACCTCGTCGATCTGGACGCCGCGTTGCGGCTGGCGAGCGAGTTCGAGCGGCCATTCGCCTGCGTCTGCAAGCACAACAACCCGTGCGGCGCGGCGGCCGCCGATGCGATCGAGGCGGCCCTGGCCGGCGCCTGGGCCGGGGATCCCCTATCGGCGTTCGGATCGGTGCTCGCCTTCACCCGCCCGGTGGATCTCGCCTGCGCCCGCTTCCTCACGGCCGAGAACCGCTTTGTGGAGGCGATCCTCGCCCCGAGCTTCGACGACGACGCCCTCGAGCTCCTGCGGACCGGGGCGAAGTGGGGCAAGAACGTCCGCCTCCTCGCCGCGGGGCCGATCGGTCCGCGCGCCCGCCATTCCGCCCGCCGCGAGTGCAAGCCGCTCGCCGGCGGATTCCTCCTGCAGGACGTCGACCGCCGCGCCGAGACGGAGCAGGACCTGCGAGTGGTCACGAAGAAGTCGCCCTCGCCGGAGGAAACGGCCGGGCTGCTCTTCGGCAATCTGATCGCCAAGCACGTCAAGTCGAACGCGATCGTCCTCGCCGCGGGCGAGCGTGCGCTCGGCGTCGGCGCGGGGCAGATGAGCCGGGTAGACGCGGTGCGGATCGCCGTCCTGAAGGCCGGACCGGCCGCCGCCGGCGCGGTCCTCGCCTCGGACGCATTCTTCCCCTTCCCCGACGGCGTCGAGGCGGCGATGGCGGCGGGCGTGCGCGCGTTCCTCCAGCCCGGGGGCTCCGTGCGCGACGAAGCGGTCATCGCCGCTTGCGACGCGGGGGGGGCGTCGATGGTATTCACCGGCATCCGGCACTTCCGCCATTAGCGCTGTTCCCCATGACCTTCGTCTCGCTTGCCATGGGCCGGGCTCTTCTCTGCCGCGCCGGAGCGGTCCTGGCGACGGCGCTCATCGCCGCGGCGTGCCGGGGAGAGGGCGACCCGCCGGCGATCGAGCCGATGGCGCCCGTCGCGGAATGGACGATCGATCCCGGGCTCGCCGCGGGCGAGGTCCTCGCCGGCTACGAATGGGACCGGCGCGGAATGATCCGCTGGTCGGATCCCACCCCGCCGGCGCGAATCGAGTGGGGGCGCTGGGGCGCCGGCGCGAACACCGCGTTCCACCTTCACTTCGACGGATCGGAGCGAGGGCTGGGGACGAGTTCGCTCGGAGAGGTGCAGGAGAGCGACTGCGACCGGGCGGCCGGACGGCACGGAGAGTCGCTGCGGCTGCGCTCCGCCTCCTCTCAGGCGAGGGTGCGGATGGGGGGGCCAAGTGCTTTCGCCGGAAGCTGGACGATCGAGCTCTGGCTCTGGATCCCGTCCCACGGGCGGACACGCCCCGGCCGGGTGCTGACCGTGCCCGGCCTCGTCGAGCTCGCTCTCGAGAGGGACGGCCGGCTGCGGGCGACCGTCGACGCTCGTCCCGGCTTCTCCCTGGTCTGCGGGCGGCCCGTGCGCCGGGGGGAATGGAACCACGTGGCCCTGTCGCGGAACGAGGAGATCCTCGATGCGTTCTATCTCGTCGTCGGCGACGAGGCCGTCGGCCGCCCCACGGCGGCGCCCGGGGACCCGCCGCGGCGATCCGCGTCCGGCGAGCTGATCCTGGGCTCGCCCGCCCCGGGAATGCCCGGAGTACTCGGTTGCGTCGACGAGCTCTTCGTCCACCGGCGGTTCCTGACCAGCGAAGAGCTGTTCCTCCGCGGGGAGGAATCGCCCGCTCCCGGCGAGCACACGCTCACCATGCGGCTCGCCGACGGGACCCGCCGGACCCTCGCCGCCTGGTATGGGGCCACGACCGCGCCGATCCTGGAGGGGGAGGAGGCCTGGGCGCAGGGCCGGTGGCGGCACGCAGCCTCCATCGACGGAGCGCTCACCTGGACGCCGGGCGACTGGGAGCGCATCGAGGCCGATTCTGCCCCGCTGCCGCGGACGACCCACGCCACCGCCTTCCTCGGCGACCACCGGATCTTCCTCTTCGGCGGCGAGACCCTGGATACCCACGTGAACGTGATGGCCAACACCGCCGACACGTGGATCTTCCGCACCGACGAAGAGACCTGGCGGCGCGTGGCGACCACGCTGGCTCCCGCCCCCCGCTGCCATCAGACGATGGCCTACAGCCCCGACCACGACGTCGTCCTCTGTTTCGGCGGGCTCCGCAACACCCATGGTCTGGAGACGATCGTCCACGGAGACACGTGGCTCTATCACGTGGCGGAGGAGCGCTGGGAGGAGCGGCGACCCGGGGGCGTCGCGATGCGGCCCGAGTGCAACCAAGCGATGGTCTACTACCCCCCCCGGCGCGTCTTCCTGCTCCTCCAGGGGCCGCGGATGGCGGAATACTCGCCCGATGCGGACGCCTGGACCGCCCGGCCCTGGCCGCGGATCGTCGCCGCCGACGGATCGCCGGCGCGCTATGCACCCGGGGGATGCGTGATCACCGGATACGATCCGGGGCGGGACCAGCTCGTCCTCTTTGGCGGCGAGAAGAGGGTCGGGGAGGATGGCGACCGGGTGCGCTGGGCGTTCAGCGACACGACGGCGATCTTCGACCTCGCGACGAACACCCTGACGGTGCTCGACCTGGACCGCGCGCCCTCCCCGCGTGTGCGCGCGGGATTTGCCCACGATCCACGCCGCGACCGCTTCGTGCTCTTCGGTGGCGTCCAGGACGAGCAATCCGAGCGCCAGTGCGACCTCTGGGTGTTCGACCCCGCCGTCCGGCGCTGGACGCAGCTCGCCGCCGCGAACCTCCCTACGCCCCGCGGCGGCTATTTCGGGATGGACTACGATCCCGATCTCGATCGCTTCTTCCTCACCTGCGGGCGGAGCTCGCCCACTCGGTTCCTGAACGACACTTGGTCGCTCCATCTCGACGAGACGGCGATCGGAACGGCCCTCTTCACTTTCGACCGCGCCTCCTTCGGTGACCGCGGCATGTGGTTCTCCGATTGCCGGGCGCCGGGAGGCGGGGCGGTGGTGTTCCGCTTCCGGGGCGGCCCGGACGGGGTTGCTTGGGGCGAGTGGGCAACAGAGCCTCGCGAGGCTCTCGACGCCGACTCGCGTTTCGTCCAGGTCGAGGTCGAGCTCCGCCCCGGCCGGGGTGGGGAGCCAAGCCAGGTACTGCGGATGGGTTTCGACGATGAGTCCGGCGGTCTCGGGCGCGCGGAAAGCGGGGGCGATTTCCAATACAGGCGAGACGTCCCGTTGCTCCGCGAACGCTGATCAACGGCCGTTGCTTCCGCCGCCATCGGCGTAGCCGAGCTTGCGGAGGTGGTCGATGTCCTCGGGGGAGAGCTCGACCGGGGTCGTGGGCAGGGCGGCGCGGGCGCGGGCCTCCTCGCGGCGCGCCTCTTCGGCGCGCAGGAGCGGGAGTAGCTCGGCGACCTTCTCCGGGCGTTCGGCGGCGAGGTCGTGCTGCTCCTTCGGGTCGTCCGGCAGATAGTAGAGCGCGTGAAAGGGGACCTGCATCTCCCGGCGGAGGAGACCCAGCAGGCGCCAGAACCCGGGCATGGCCTTGAGCTCCGCATAGAGCGCGGGGGTCATGCCGGTTTCCGCGAGGCCCTCGAACAGCCGTCTCGCTACCGGAAACCGCGAGAGGAGCCCCTCCAACGCATCCTCCGGCTCTGTTTCGCCAAGGGCCCCCTCCGCCATCTGGGCCAGGAGGGTGGGAAGCACCCCCTCTCGCAGGATGCTGGGCAGCGCCGGATCGCTGAGCACGACGGCGGGATCCACACCGTGACAGCGCTGCTTCTCGACGAGCTTCCAACCATGCAGAATCGCCATCGACTGGCGCAGGATTCCGCCTTCGGCGTAGATCAGTTTCGGGGGGAGCTCGCCACCCTCGAGTAGGCGGCGGAGAGAACGGCCGTGGAGGTGGCCGCGTACCACTCCGGGATTCACGAAGTCGAGGATCGTGGGGTAAAGATCCACGAGCTGCACGGGCGTGCCGACGCGACGCCCGCCGTTCCGTCCCCCGGGCAGGCGGACGAGCAAAGGGACATGGGTTACCGCGTCGTCGAGGACGCCGTGGCCGAAAAGGAAGTCCCCCTCGTCCATGGTCTCTCCGTGGTCGGCGGCGACGATGATCAGGGCGCGATCGTAGACACCGATCGATTTCAAGTGTTCAAAGAACGAGTGGAGCTCGTCGTCGACCAGCGCAATCTCCTCGTCGTATGCAGAGCGGAAGGGAGAGGTGCTCATGCGAGGCGGGATGTCCCCCTCGGGTATCTCCCCGCGGGCGACTTGGATGGGGATGATCCCGTAACAACTTGAGAACCCGCCGGCGAATGCGGACGGCTCAGGATCGTAGAGGTCGTCGTTCCGAAATCGGCCCCGATAGCCCGGCGGGGGCGTATACGGGTCGTGAACGTCGAGGACGTGATAGAAGAGCAAGAAGGGGCGGGCCAGATCGACCCGCGCCAGCCACTCGGCGGCGAGAGCGTTCACCATTCGGATCCCCCCTTGGGGATCCGTCTTGAAAATGGTCCCCGGGTGGATGTCGTAGTGATCGTATCCCTGCATGAAACCGAACGCTTCGCACAGCCAGACGCTGTCCACGATCCCACCGGTCTGGTACCCACAGGCCCGCAGCATCTCCGCCAGTGTCCAGCGGTTCGGCGCGAGCAGCCATTGCTCCCAGAGCTCGGGGTGACCCTGGCCGATGGCCTTCCAGTCGATCTCGTGGGCGTTGGGATAGAGCCCCGTCATCACCGACATGAAGCTCGGCACGGTCCACGGGGCGTTCGTCGTGCAGCGCTCGAAGAGGATGGCCTCGCGCGCGAACTCCTCGAGATGCGGCGCCGTGTTCCGGGAGTAGCCATAGAGCTGGAGGTTGGCGGCCGCCAGCGTGTCGATCGCGACATAGACGATCGGCGGGAGCTCGCGCGGCACGGTCTCCACGCGGTCCAGGCGGGTGAGCTCGAACCGGGCGCCGGAGTCCGCGGCCGCCGTCCAGCGCAGCTCGAGGCGGACGAGGTTACCCCCGGCCTCCGGCAGGACGAAGGCGCGCTCGAGAGATCGATCCGCGAGCTCCACCGCGAACTCGGTCGCGACCGCCGCCTTCCGGGTGTCCGCCGGATCGACGCGGGAGAGGCTCACCGCGAGCGTCCCGGCGCCGATCGCCCGGCCGCCGAGGAGGAGCCGGGTGCCGGCGAACGGCTCGAGGTCGTAGTCGACTCCCGTCTCCCCGGCGAGGACGACGCGGCCGATCTCCGGATCGCACTGGACCCGGAGGGAAACGTCGTACGCCACCCGGGCGAGCGCCACGCCGACCCGGCGCTCGGGCGAGATCTCGAGGAGCCGGTCCACCGCGAGGACGAGGAGGTTCCGCCCCTCTTGCCAGAGGACGGCCGGGGCGTCGATCGTGACCTCGGTGGGCGCGACCGGGAGCTCGAAGCGGCGGAGCTCCATCCCGTTCAGGGTCGCGACCGCCTCGTACGGCGCCCCGCCGCGGGCCTCGGCCGGCGGCCCCCAGAGGGTGAGCGCGAGCGCGCGGTCGCGGGGGGAGCCCGCCGTGAGCCGCAGGTGGGCCCGCGTCATTTTCGACCAGACGTGGGGCAGGGTTCGCTCCCCCACCCGGGGCTCGACCGCCGGCTCCCACCCGTACGGCCGGGCGTCGCCCCAGCCCGCCGCGAGGTCGGGGACGAGCTCGCCCCGCTGCTCGAGGAGGCGGTCGGGGAGCCGGCGGAGCAGGGGGATCGCGCTCTCCGTCCCCGGGAGCTCGTCTCCCGTCCCGCAGCTCGCCGCGAGGAGGAAGACCGCGAGGGCGCGCCGGAGCGCGAGCCGGAGAGGAGGCGAGGACATGCTTCTGGGAGTCCCGAGGAGGGGCAGCGTCCCAAGGTAGCTCCACCGTCCGGAGGGCGCACGCGGGAATCCCCCTGCTGGCGGCCCGGGCGGCCGGACCGCCCGGGGGCCCGGGTCAGCCGCCGGCCGCCGCGAGATGCACCGGCTCCGTCCCGTCGGCCGGCTCGACCACGGCATACCCCTCGCGCGCGAGCCAGTCGTAGACCACGTCGAGCGGCGTCACGAGACCCATGTGGGGGACGATCGTGGGACGGACCGTGCCGTGCGTGTAGATCCGCGAGAAGATCCCCAGGAGCTCGTGCGTTTCGGAGTGGAAGATCCCGCCGCCGGAGTTCCCGATGTACGTGGGGGCATTGATCATCCAGTAGCGCGCGGTGTCGACCGCCTGGTGGCTCGTCGCGATCTCGCCCCGCGTCGGGATCGGGGCGTTGCCGAGCGGGCATCCGACGGCATAGATCTCGTCGAAGATCCGGACCGCGGCGAGCTCCTCGCGGCGGGGGATCCGTGCGCCGTTCTCGATCTCCCCCGGCGTGAGGAGCTCGAGGAGGGCGATGTCGATGTCGGCGTCGTTGCAGAGCAGCCGGGCCTCCGCGGCGCGGAGGCCGCCGTCCTCGGCGTAGATCGTCACCGGCACGGGCGCATCCCGCCGGCCGGCCGGCCCCTGGATGTCGCGCACGACGTGCCAGGCGGTGAGGACCGGGGTGGCCCAGGCGCCGCGCGCCTCGTCGAAGCGCGACGAAAGGAGCACCCCGCTCCCCACGCTCGTCTCGCCGGCGAGCTGCACGACCGGTCCCACGAGATCCCGCCACATCTGCGAGAGATCGCGCGGGGACCGCACCGTCTCGTCGAGCTCCTCGACGAGGCGGCTCGACTCCTCGGCCTTGGCCTCGGCGCGGCCGACGATCTCCTCCAGGCTCTCGACCTGCTGCGCCAACCGGGCATCCCGCGCCGCGAGCTCGGAGGCGAGGACGTCGGGCCCGAACGAGGCCTGGGCCTCGGCCAGGACCTGGAGCGAGCCCGCCTGGGCCTCCACCGCCTCGCCGATCATCCCGAGCTCCCCCTCGGTGCGCTCCAGGCGCTCGGCGAGCACCCGGGCGATCGTCGCTTCCCGCCGCACCGCGCCGAGCCCCTCCTCGAGGGCCGCCAGCCCGGCCGCCACGTCTCCGAGCCCGCGGTGCAGATCCACGATCTCGTCCCGCAGCACCTCCTGGCGCTCCTCGCCGGCCCGCAGGGCCGACCGCACGCCCGCGAGACGCGCGTCGATGGTGCGCAACGCTTCGAGGTGCATCCAGAGACCGAGGCCGAGGAGCGCGGCGAGCGCCCCCCGCGCTACCCAGGCTCGCCGGTGGTCGTGGCGCGGTCGTCCATCCATGGTGCGGGACCGCCGCCCTATCGGCTCCGGCCCGGCGGGGAATCGAGCCCACTTCGCCCCGCGCCGGGAATCGCCTTCCGGGGGGAGGCGCATCCCCCTGGCCGCCAAGAGATTACGGGCGCCCCCTCCCCCCGCGGCGGGAGGGTCAGCGGCGGAGCTTCACGCCCAGGATGCGGTCGCCGACCTGGATCGCGTCGAGGACGTCGCCGCCGGCCCGCAGCTCGCCGAAGACCGTGTAGCGACCGTCCAGGTGGGGAGTCGGGCGATGGGTGATGTAGATCTGGCTCCCCCCCGAGTCCGGGTCCTCGTTCCGCGGCATCCCGAGGGAGCCGCGGACGTGCTTGCGGGGCGTGAATTCCGCCCGTAGCGCCTCGCCCCGCCACGGCTTCGCGCCGTTCCCGTCGCCCCGGTAGTCGCCGCCCTGGACGACGAAGTCCGGGACGACGCGGTGGAAGATCAGGCCGTCGTAGGCCCCCGCGGCGGCGAGCTCGAGGAAGTTGACCACGTGCAGGGGGGCCTCGGCGGGGAAGAGCTCGAACACGAGGACGCCGTGGTTCGTGCGGATCTCGACGAGCGGATTGTGCGTCCACTGGGGGTAGTCCCGGCCGGGGAGCGGCGGCGGGCTCTCCGCCGCCGCCTCGGGCGGCGGGGCGGCGGGCGGGACGAGCCCGAAGCGCTCCGCCAGGAGCGCGCGCGCCACCCGCTGCACGTGGGGCCGCGGATCCGCGGCCGCCTCCGCCACGAGCGCGCGCGCCGCCTCCCCGCCGATCGCCCCGAGCGTCTCGAGCGCCTGGAACGCGACCTCCGTGGAGACGTCCCCGCGGGAGTCGCGGAAGGCGGCTCCGAGGGCCGCGACGTCGGTTTCATCCGCCATCTCGCGCAGGGCGATCGCCGCCGAGAGGCGCAAGCCAATGTCGGGGTGGGCGAGCAGGCCGCGCAAGAGCGCGTGCGTCTCGGGATCGGCGTGCGTGGCGAGAAGATCGGCCGCGCGCGTCGCCACGAGCGGGCTCGGGTCCGCGGTGAGCCGGCGCAGGAAGGGGACCGCGATCTCCCCCTCGATCTCCGCGGCGGCCGCCACGGCGCCCAGGCGCACGATCGGATCCTCGTCGGCCGCGCGCTCGGCCAGGGTGCGCAGGGCCTCCTCCGGCGGCACGATCCGCACGAAGGAGGCGAGGGCCGAGGCGCTCGTGGCCGTCGAGAGGTCGAGGAGGCCCCGGCGGACCTTGGGCAGGACTTCCTCGCGCGCGCCGGGGATGCGGCCCAGGGCGGCGAGCGCCGCGGCGCGGACGTGGGAGCTCGGGTGCTCCACGGCGGCGAGCAGGGCCTCCCGGCCCCGCGGGTCGGCGAGCCGGCCGAGGGCCGCGGCGGCCTCGTAGGCCACGCGCCAGTCCATCCGGCCCGCCACCTCCGCGCTCAAGACCTCGGCGAGGACCCGCCCGGCCTCCGGGTCCCCCGCGAGGCTCCCGAGCCCCCGCACGGCGAAGAGCTGCTCGAGGGGCGCCCCGTGGAGGGCGTACTCCAGGAATGCCCCCCGGCCGGCCGGCGATTCCCGCCGGGAGAGGGCATAGAGGAGGCGCCAGGCGAGCTCGGGGGAGGGCTGGGCCGCAGGCTCGTCCCGGGAGGGCTCCGTCGAGAGGGTGTAGGGCCGCAGGGCGTCGATCAGGGCCCGGTCCACCGTGGAGGCGTTTGCCTCGTCCGCGCTCCAGCGCGCGGTGCCGACGGCCGCCTCGATCCGCACGAGCAAGTCGGAATCACGCAGGGCCACGAGGAGGTCGGCGTGGATCTGGGGATCGGCGAGCTTGCTCGCGGCCTCGACGATCCGGGCCCGCAGGCGGGGGTCCGGGTCGTTGCGGTAGGCCATGAGCACTCCTCCGCTCGCGGGATCCGCCCGGAGGCCGAGCGCGAAGGCGGCCGCGCCCTTCACCGCCGGTTCCGGGTCCTCCAGGGCCCGGCAGAGGGCGTCCGTGACCTCCGCCCCGAAGGTGGGGAAGGGGAACCGGCCGAGGGCCTCGACGGCGCGGCGGCGCACGGCGGCGTCGGCGTCGGCGGCCCAGGCGAGGAGCCGTCCCTCGCCCAGGGACCGGCGGTCCTCCAGGGCCGTGATCTCGTCGAAAGCGGGGGAGCGGACGAGGCGGATCGCCTCTCCCTCGGCCGCCCCGGGCATCGCGGCGGGATCCGCCGGCGAGGCGAGGGGGGAGTGGCCCGGGCGGCCCGCACAGGCGGCGAGGCCGAGCGCGACGAGCCCGGCGAGGGCGAGCTCGGAAGCGCGCGGGGCAGCGAGCCGAGGAGACGGGGCAGGGGAGGGGCGGATCTGCATGGGTGGGAAGGGAGGCGCTGGGCCGCCGAGGGGGGAGATCGACCCCGATCGGCCCCCGGCTGTCCCTCCGGTGCCGGCCTCGCTACTATGATCCGTTCCCCTCGCGCGAGCCAGACTCCGCCGCCCTCCTTCCGCGGGGGGAGGGCGGGGCCCGCGCCCTCCCCCGCCCCCTCCGAGCCATGAGCACGAGCCCCATCCCCGAGATCCTGGAGGAGCTCCGGGCCGGCCGCATGGTCATCCTCGTCGATGATCCCCAGCGCGAGAACGAGGGGGACCTCGCCATGCTCGCCGAGCACGTGACCCCCGAGGCGGTCAATTTCATGGCCCGGGAGGCCCGGGGGCTGATCTGCCTGCCGATGGAGGGGGCCTGGTGCGACAAGCTCGACCTCGCGCCGCAGGTCGCCCGCAACCGGAGCGCCCTGGGGACCGCCTTCACCGTGTCCATCGAGGCCGCCAAGGGGGTCACGACCGGGATCAGCGCCGCCGACCGCGCCCACACGATCCGGGTGGCCTGTGCCCCCGACGCCCGCCCCCAGGACCTCGTCAGCCCGGGCCACGTCTTCCCCCTGCGGGCCCGGGACGGCGGGGTCCTGGTCCGGGGCGGCCAGACCGAGGGCATCGTCGACCTCGCGCGGCTCGCGGGGGCCACGACCCGGGCCGGCGTCATCTGCGAGGTGATGAACCCCGACGGGACCATGGCCCGGATGGGGGAGCTGGAGGAGTTCGCGGCGCGCCACCACCTGAAGATCGGGACGATCGCCGACATCATCGAATACCGCCGACGCACGGAGCGGCTCGTCCAGCCGGTGGTGATGGATGTGCCGTTGCCCACCACTTGGGGGGAATTCCAGGCCCACGTGTTCCGCTCTCTCGTGAACGAGGGGGAGCACCTGGCGCTCGCCCGGGGGCTCGCCGGCCCCGCCCCCGAGGAGGATCCCTTGGACCCCCAGTGGCCCCGGCCCGCCTCCCCCGAGGTGGTCAGCGTCCGGGTCCACTCCGAATGCCTGACGGGCGACGTCTTCGGGTCCCGCCGCTGCGACTGCCAGCCCCAGCTCCACACCGCCCTGGAGGTCCTGGCGAAGACGGCGGGGCCGGCGGTCCTCCTCTACCTGCGCCAGGAGGGGCGGGGAATCGGCTTCGCGAACAAGCTGAAGGCCTACCGCCTCCAGGATCGGGGCCTCGATACCGTGGAGGCGAACCAGGCCCTGGGCTTCCCCGCCGACCTGCGCGAGTACGGGATCGGGGCCCAGATCCTCCACTTCCTGGGGGTCCGGCGGATGCGGATCCTCACGAACAACCCCAAGAAGATCCACGGCCTGGGGGGCTACGGGATGGAGGTCGTGGAGCAGGTGCCGGTGCGGATTCCCCCTAACCCTCGCAATATCAAGTACTTACGGACGAAGGCGACCAAGCTCGGACACCTCCTGGAGGGGCTGGAGGACGAGCCGGCCCCCTCCCCCGCCCGGGAATAGGGGCTCCTCCGGCGCGTCCGAGCCCGCCGATGGGTTTCCTCGTGATGCAGCCCGCGGCCCACGACGACACCGCGCTCGTCCGGGAGACCCTGGGGGGCAACCCCCTCTCCTTCCGGCTCCTGGTCGAGCGCTACCAGGACCGCATCTTCGGTCTCGCCCGCCACTACGCCCAGAGCGCGGTCGAGGTCGAGGACATCGTGCAAGACACCTTCCTCAAGGCCTTCCGCCGCCTCGACACCTTCCAGCACGCGAGCTCGTTCTCCACGTGGCTGCACAAGATCGCCGTGAACACCGCGCTCGACTTCCTGAAGCGGGCGGGCCGCAACCCGGTGCAGGCGGTGGAGGACCCCGAGGTCCTGGGAACGGCGCCGGAGACGGCCGTCCGCATCGGCGCCCCCTCCGCGCGCCTCGAGCGGGAGGAGGTCGCGGCGATCACCCATCGGGTGCTGGAAGAGCTCCCGGAGATCTTCCGCACCGCCCTGATCCTGCGCGAGTTCGAGGGACTCACCTACCAGGAGATGGCCGAGACCCTCGGCATCTCCATCGGCACCGTGGAATCCCGTCTCTTCCGCGCCCGCGCCCGTTTCCGCGCCGCCCTCGCGCGCCTGTACCCGGAGTACGCGGAGCTCGATTGAGACGCGGCGGATGAGGAGCGATCCAATGCACTCCACCCCTGACGAACGATCCGACGAACGCCGCGACGACCCCCGCGGGGCGGAGGTGACCTGCGCGAGCGCGCGATCGCTCGTGCCCGGCTACCTCGACGGCGAGCTCACCGAGGCCCAGGCGGGGCCCCTGCGCGCCCACCTTTTCGCCTGCCCGGCCTGCCGCGAGGCGATGAAGGAAGAGAAGGCCCTGAAGCGCTGGTTCGCGGCGGCGGATCTGCCGGCGGTCGAGGTGCCGGCCGGCTTCGCGGCCCGCGTGGCCCGCCGCGCCTTCGCCGGCGATCCGGGGCTGCGCGCGCCGGCCGCGGCCGCTGCACCCCTCGCCGGCGGCGAAGCGGGCCGGGGCGCGCTCCTGCCCTTCGTCCTCCGGATGACCGCGGCGGCCGCCGTCCTGCTCTTCGTGCTCGCGGTCGCCATCCAGCGGCGCAGTCTGCCCGCCGGGGAGGAGATGCGGGCGAGCGAGGATCCGCCCTGGGAGCGCCGGCCCCTCGACATCTCGCCCGTGTTCCGCGAGAGGCCCGCCGTCCCGCCGGCCCCCGCCCCCGCCGGGGAGGAGACCGGCCGCTCCGGGGATCGCCGATGACGTCCGAGCGCCTCTGGATCGCCATCCTGGCCGCGGTGTGCTTCCTCGCCGGCGGGGCCGGGGGGGTGCTCGTCGGCCTGGAGCTGCCCCGTCCCGAGCCCGGCCCCTTCGCCGCCTTCGAGGAGCGTCTCGCCGCGACCTTCGACCTGCGCCGGCACGAGCGGCGGGTCCTGCGCCTCGCGCTCGTGCAGTACCGCGACGAGATCGAGGAGCTGAAGGACCGGAACGTCGCGGATTGCGAGGCCGAGCTCGTCGCCCTCGGCCGCGAGTGCGCGGGGAGGATCCGCCAGTACGTGCTTCCCCCCGAGCGGCGCGCGGAGTTCGATACCCGGATCGCGGGCCTGTGGCCCCCCGGCGCGCTTCCTCCCGCCCGTTGACCCCCGCCCCGAGACGCCATGGTCAGTGCCTGCGGCATCCACATCGACCAGCGACGCTTCCGTCTGATCGCCCTCGAGGGCAGTCCGAAGAAGCACAAGATCGTCGCCCATGTCGCCGGCGAGATCCCCCCCGGAGCCGATCCGGCGGCGGCCGTCGGCTCGGCCCTGCGCGCGCTCGTCAAGAGGGAGAAGCTCCGCCGGGAGAACGTCGGGCTGGCGGTGAGCTCCGGCCTGGCCGCGTTCCGCTCCCTGACCCTGCCCTTCGACGACCGCGCGAAGATCGAGGACGTCCTCAAGTTCGAGATCGAGAGCGACCTCCCGCAGTGGAACATCGACGACGTCATCGTCGATTTCCTCGTCATCGATGCGAAGCCCGGGGTCCAGTCCGACCTCCTCGTCACCGCCATCCCGAAGGAGAGCCTCGCGCCCAAGCTCGCGGCCTGCGAGAAGGCCGGGCTCGAGGCGGCCGAGGCCGAGCTCGATGGGACCGCGCTCTTCGACGCCGCGCGCGAGGCCGGAGTCCTGGGGCCGGACTCCGCCCAAGTCCTCGTGTACGTCGGCGATTCCTCCACCACGGTCGTGCTCGCCGACGGGGGCAAGCTCGTTTCCATGCGCGCGATCCGCGCCGGCGCCCAGCCCCTCGATGGCCTCCCGGCCGAGGAGGCCGCCGCGGCGGGGGACGAGGCCGGGGAGGCCGAGGCGGCCGGACCGGACGATCCCCTCGCCTCCGCTCCGGCGGAGCCCGCGGTGGACCCCGCCCGGATCGAGCGCACGATCCAGCGGATCCGGCGCGAGCTCGCGCGGACGATCTCCGGCGCCCGGACCACGCATCCGATCGATGGGGTCTACGTGGGCGGCCGGGAGCTCCCCGGATTCTCCGGCGAGGCGATCCTCGACGCGCCCATGCTGGCCCTCGCCGGGCTGCCCGCCGGCGCCGACGTGCCGGCGCCCTCCGAGATGATCGTGGCCTACGGCGCCGCCCTGCACCAGCTCGGGAGCGGGCTCCTGCGGCCCCACCTGCGGCGCGAGGACCTGCGCTTCACGGGCACCTTCGAGCGCCTGGAGCTCCCGCTCGCCGTCTTCTCGCTCCTCCTCGTCACCCTGCTCGCGGTGCGCTTCATCGTGCTCGATCGCCAGATCAAGTGGCGCGAGCAGAACCTACAGACCTGGCTCGAGTCCTCCAACACCTTCATGCTGCCCTCGAGCAAGCTGCCGGCGCGCGCGGACGCCGAGCCCTATCCGGGCCGGCTCAAGGACCCTTCGGACGCCCTCGTCGCCTACTGCCTGAAGGCTCAGGCGGACGAGGATCCGGACCGCACGAAATGGGAGCAGATCGACGAGATCCGCAAGATCCTGCTGCGCGAGATCGACGCCAAGAAGAAGGAGCTGGGGCAGAAGCGGGACTTCGAGCCGCCCATCTCCGCCCTCCAGGCGCTGACGACGGTGCTCTGCGCCATCGACGATCTCGGCGAGCAGGTGGGGCGGATCGCGTTGCGGGGGGTGAACGCCGACTACATGGTCGGCAAGCGGAACAACCCCGACGACGTCGTGGTGAAGCTCGACATCGACTTCCTGGCCGAGAACGACGTCGTGGCGACCAGCCACTTCACGAATCTCCTGCAGGCATTCCGCGCCGAGCCGTGGTGCGTCGAGTTCGAGGAGAAGCCGACGAAGACCATCGACGGCGGAGGAGGGATCTCCGTGGACGACATGACGATCCACGTGATCCCCGACCGGGGGGTAGTGACCCCGGCGGAAGAGGCGAAGGACAGCACGCCATGAAGGGGTTCTTCGCCGACATGAACTTCCCGCGGGCGGTCATCCTCGTGTCGCTCGCCTCCGCGGTCGTCCTCGGCGCGCTCGTCTGGCGGTCCACGGGCCGCCTGGCGGAGGTCGAGCGCCAGAGGGCGACGATCAAGCAGGAGATCCGCGCTATCCAGGAGCTGGCGCTGGAGCTCGACGGGCTCGACCGGCTCGCCGGGGAGGGGCGGCAGGTCCAGGAATCCGATTCCTTCGCCCTCTACGTGCGGGAGGTCGCCCAGGCCGAGCATGTCGACATCGGCACGCTGAACGTGACCCCGAGCGAGACGGATCCGATGCCCGGCATCAAGGACCGCCACCTCGCGATCCAGCCCGCGAACCGCAACGTTCACTTCCGGCGAGCGAACATCGGGAACTACCTGTACCGGCTGGAAGCGGACAGCAACCGGGTCAAGGTCACCCGGATCGAGCTGAATCCCGCCCAGAAGCTGCGCCCGGGCGAGATCGGCAGCGACGAGTGGGACTGGGAGGCCCAGATCACCGCCCGCGTCTCCGTGTCGCAGTGATGCGCCGCGTCACCCCGCTGCCGGGCACCGCGCGAGCCGCGCGTGGTGCTCCTGCAGGCTCACCACGGCGACCTCGCCGCGGTGGACGGCGGCGAGGGCGCTGACCACGGCGCGGATGCCGGCGAGGGTCGTGATGCACGGGACGGCGGCGTGGAGCGCCGCGCCGCGGATCGCCGAGTCGTCCCGCCGCTCCTGCTTGCCGTACGGGGTGTTGAGGACGAGGTCGATCTCGCGGTTCTTGATGAGGTCGACGATGTGGGGCCGGCCCTCGTATACCTTGTTGACCCGCGTCACGCGCACGCCATTCGAGTGGAGCGCGCGGTACGTCCCCTCGGTGGCGAGGATCTCGTAGCCGAGGGCCTCGAGCGTCCGCGCCTCCGCCACGATCGCGCGCTTGTCGGCCGCCTTCACCGTGATCAGCACGCGCCCCTGCCGAGGCAGCTTCATCCCTGCGCCGAGATAGGCCTTGTAGAAGGCGAGACCGAGGTTCTCGTCGATGCCCATGACCTCCCCCGTGGAGCGCATCTCCGGCCCGAGGGTGGGATCCGCCCGGGGGAAGCGGTGGTAGGGGAAGACGGGGACCTTCACCGCGAAGTAGGGCGGGACGACCGCCTCCGTGCAGTCGAGCTCCGCGAGCGTCCGCCCGCACATGATCTTGGCGGCGAGCTTGGCGAACGGGACCCCGGTGGCCTTGCTGACGAAGGGCACCGTGCGCGAGGCGCGCGGATTCACCTCGAGCACGTAGACCTGGGTGCCCTTCACCGCGTACTGCACGTTCATCAGCCCCACGACGCCGAGCTCGAGGGCCATCGCCCGCGTCGAGCCCTCGATCTCCGCGACGATCTCCGGATCGAGCGTGGGCGGCGGCAGCACGCAGGCGGAGTCGCCGGAGTGCACGCCGGCCTCCTCGATGTGCTCCATGATGCCGGCGATCACGACTTCTCTCCCGTCGGCGATCGCGTCTACGTCGACCTCGACGGCGTCCTCGAGGAAGCGATCGACGAGGACCGGGCGCTCGGGCGAGGCCTGGACGGCCTCGACCATGTAGCGGTCGAGGCTGGCGTCGTCGTACACGATCTCCATCGCCCGGCCGCCCAGCACGTAGCTCGGGCGCACGATGACCGGGTAGCCGATGCGCCGCGCGATCTCGAAGGCCTGGGCGGGGCTGCGGGCGATGCCGTTGGCCGGCTGGCGCACGCCGAGCCGCTCCAGGAAGGCGGAGAAGTGCTCGCGGTCCTCGGCGCGGTCGATCGATTCCACGGACGTGCCGATGAGCGGCGCGCCGGCTCGATGCAGCCCGCCGGCGAGGTTGAGCGGCGTCTGCCCGCCGAACTGCACGATGATCCCCTTCGGCTGGATGGCCCGCACGACGTGCATGACGTCCTCGTGCGTGAGGGGCTCGAAGAACAAGTGATCGGAGGTGTCGAAGTCGGTGGAGACGGTCTCCGGATTCGAGTTGACCATCACCGCCTCGTAGCCGATCTCGCGCACGGCGTAGGCGGCGTGGACGCAGCAGTAGTCGAACTCGATGCCCTGCCCGATCCGGTTCGGGCCGCCGCCCAGGATCATGATCTTCTCGGCGGGCGTCCGGCGCGCCTCGTCCTCGTCCTCCCAGGTGGAGTAGTAGTACGGCGTCCGCGCCGCGAACTCGGCCGCGCAGGTGTCGACCAGCTTGTAGACGGGGGCGAGCCCGAGCTCCTCGCGCGTCGCCGCCACCGCCGCCGGCGTCGTGCCGCAGGCGACGGCGATTTGGCGATCGGAGTACCCGAGCTGCTTCGCGCGCGCGAGGAGGTCCTTCGTCAGGAGGGCGTCTCGCAGCTCGTCCTCGAAGTCCACCAGCTCGCGGACGTTCTCCAGGAACCAACGATCGATCCGGGTCGCGGCATGGATCTCGTCCAGGCTCCAGCCGGCCCGGAAGGCGTCGCGCACGGCGAGCATCCGCCGATCGTTCGGCACGCGCAGGGCCTGCGCCAGGCGCTCGCGATCGGCGGACAGGGCGGCGAGATCGTCCGCCGGCCCGAGCCCGAGCCCGGCGAGCCCCGTCTCCAGGCCGCGCAGGGCCTTTTGCAGCGACTCCTTGAACGTGCGGCCGATGCTCATCACCTCGCCCACGCTCTTCATCTGGGTCGTGAGCGTGGGATCCGCCCCGGGGAACTTCTCGAAGGCGAAGCGCGGGATCTTCGTGACGCAGTAGTCGATCGCCGGCTCGAAGCAGGCTGGCGTCTCCCGGGTGATGTCGTTCTGGATCTCGTCGAGGGTGTAGCCCACCGCGAGCTTCGCGGCGAACTTGGCGATGGGGAAGCCCGTGGCCTTCGACGCCAGGGCCGAGGAGCGCGATACGCGCGGGTTCATCTCGATGACGAGCATCCGCCCCGTCGCGGGATCGATCGCGAACTGACAGTTCGATCCCCCGCACTCGATCCCGATCTCGCGCATGATGGCGATCGAGGCGTTGCGCAGCATCTGGTACTCGCGGTCGGTGAGCGTCTGGGCCGGCGCCACGGTGATCGAGTCGCCGGTGTGCACCCCCATGGGATCGACGTTCTCGATGGAGCAGACGATGACCACGTTGTCGGCGCGGTCGCGCATCACCTCCATCTCGAACTCCTTCCAGCCGGCGAGGTACTCGTCGATCTGGATCTCGGAGTTCATCGAGAGCTGCATGCCGCGGGCGGCGATCTCCTCGAACTCCTCCACGTTGTAGGCGATCCCGCCGCCGGTCCCACCGAGCGTGAAGGAGGGGCGGATCACGCACGGCAGTCCGATCTCGCCCAGAACCCGCCGCGCGTCCTTCATGGAGCGGGCGATGCCGCAGCGGGGCACCTCCAGCCCGCAGTGCGCCATGGCGGCGCGGAAGAGGTCGCGGTCCTCGGCCTTGCGGATCACCGCGGGCGAGGCGCCGATCACCTCGACCCCCTGCGCGTCGAGCACGCCGGAGTCGTAGAGCTCCAGCGCCGTGTTCAGCGCGGTCTGCCCGCCCAGCGTCGGCAGGAGCGCGTCCGGCCGCTCCTTCGCGAGGACCTTGGCGACGATCTCCGCGGTGATCGGCTCGACGTACGTCGCATCGGCCGTCTCCGGGTCGGTCATGATCGTCGCCGGGTTCGAGTTCACGAGCACGACCCGGTATCCCTCCTCCCGCAGGGCCTTGCAGGCCTGGGTTCCCGAGTAGTCGAACTCGCAGGCCTGCCCGATGACGATGGGCCCGCTGCCGATGATCAGGATGGACTCGAGGTCGTCGCGGCGGGGCATCGCGGGGGAGGAGCGGGAGGAGGGCGGGGCGGGCCGCTGGCCGGGGCGGGGACGGCAGCGCCGAAGGTAGCGATCGGGGAGGGGCGCCGGGGAGGGGCGGGGCGGAAATCCCAGGGCTCCGGCAAGTTGCCGTAACCCCTGGCCGGGTCGGGATTCCGAGTGGGGACTGGCGTTCGTCGACCACCCTGGTTAGGTTGCGGGAGTGGCGCGGCAGGAGGGACGAGCGCGAGGTGGC
>JBFMCU010000098.1:0-14836 GCA_040754415.1 Planctomycetota bacterium | reverse complement strand
GAATCTCGACCTCAACTCGCCTGAGCAGCGTGAAGCCGTGAGCACGCCAGCGCCGTAAGCGTGACACCGCCTCGGACGGTCCCATCCACGGTGAGACGCGAGCACCATTCAGCGTGAGACGCGACAAGCTGGCGTTCCCTCCGGATCCAGGTCTCGTTGCACAGCCGGGCGACGCTGGTCTCGACGAGGTCGAACGTCTCGTCGGACGAGATGCTCCCTTCGTACCGATAGGTCGAGGCGTGGGTCGGGAGGTCGCTCCCGGCCGGGTAGTGCTCGAGGTCCAAGCTCCCCGCCAGAAGCACGCCGGAGAGGGGTGGGAAGCTCGCCTCGACCTTCTGGAGGGTGAGGTCGGCGGTTCCCCCGCCCGTAGCCATCGCCCGGTCGTAGTCGGTTTCGAAGGGATGGAACCTCGGCATCCCCCCGCCGTAGGCCCGGGGATCCTCGAGGGTCTGGAAGTACTCGTGGCCGTCCCCGCCGGTCCCGCTCCGGAGGGGAGCCTCGGGCGCCTCCTTTTGCGACGGGCAGGCCGTGACGCTCGCGGACCAGTCGAACGTGTCCTCTCTCTGGGGGGCAACGCAAGTGGACATCCCGTGGATGATCCCCCTGAGGTTCTCGGGCACGTCGTCCCAACTGTCCCAGGACATCCCGTTCGTCAGTCCGGTGACGTCCGGGCACCTCGCGTCCGTGTAGTTTGCGATCGTGGCCTTGTATCCCTGGGGATTGCAGTTGAAGTTCGGCAGGGCAGGGCCACACGTGTAGACGGATTCCATGTACTGCGTATAGGCCACCGGGCACTTGCAAGGAGTCGAGTAGGAGACCCCCGCCACCGAGACCGTGATCTGGGCGCAGCCGACCTCGACGACTGCTCCCGAGACGCCAGCGGGCTGAGCCAGGGTCCGCGTCGAGTTGTTGCAGTTGGTTGTTTGGGCCGGCGTGAAATCCATCGCACTGGCAAGGAGGGAAGAAGAGAGGAGGACGAACATACGAGTCATGAGGGGGTTCTCCGACAGTGAGCGAGGGTCGATCCGTGGCCTCGCCCCCTGGCGGGGGCGAAGCCCGGGAATGCGTGGGGGGAGCCTACCCCCCCTCCGCCCGCGGGCAAGACGATCACGGACCTTCTCGGCGAGCTGAGAGACGAGCGAGGACCTCCTCGTACGTCTTCTCCAGCCGCGCGAGGTGATCCTTCCGCTGGAAGCGCTCGGCGACGAGCCGCTGGCCGTTCTGGCCCATGCGGCGGCAGGTCTCGGGATCGGCGCAGAGGCGGGCGAGGGCGGCGGCGTAGGCGGCGGGGTCCTTGGGCGGCGTCACGTGGC
Source organism: Planctomycetota bacterium (assembly GCA_040754415.1). Lineage (GTDB taxonomy): Bacteria > Planctomycetota > UBA1135 > UBA1135 > JBFMCU01. Next base: position 13,523 of record JBFMCU010000098.1, on the reverse strand, counting down.
CGATCTCGCCTTCGCAGAGCCACTCCTTGATGCCGCCGACGTCCTGGGCGACGACGGGCAGGCCGTAGACCATCGCCTCGAAGCCGACGAAGCCGACCGGCTCCTTCCACGTGGCCGGGAAGGCGAAGACGTTGGCGTTGCGGTAGAGGCGGTCCTTCTCGGCCGCCTCGACCCAGCCGTGCAAGGTGACGCGGCCGGCGAGGCCGAGCTTGCCGGCGAGGTTCTTGATCGCCTCGAAGTGCGGCCCGTCGCCGACGAGATCGGCCTGGAACGGCCGGTCGATCCGCGCCAGGCACTCGAGCAGGAAGTCGGCCCCCTTGTCGGGCAGGACCATGCGGCCGACGCAGAGGATCCGCGGGGGATCGGCGGGCGTGAAGACGGGGGGCGGGTCGAGGAGATCGACGTAGAGCTCGTTCACCTCGACCTGCCGCGCGCCGAAGCCGATCGCGAGGAGCTCCTGGCGCATGTACTCCGACGGCGTGATCAGGCGCGGCAGGCGCTTGTTCGCGCGGATGTCGTCCATCTTGTCCCAGTAGACGCGCCACGCCCGTTTCAGGGGGAGTTTCCAGCAGTCGCAGCCGCCCTGGGCGAGCTGCACCCAGCAGCGCCAGCCGGCGGGGGTGAAGCAGTTGGAGCGGTCGGCGTGCTCCTTGTTCAGGCCGGGACAGAAGAGCGTGTGGTCGTGGATCGAGCGGACGGTCGGGGCGAGCTCGAGGCAGGCGCGCGTGAACTCGGCCTCCCAGTTGTTGTGGAGGTGGATCAGGTCGGGCCGGAACTCGGCGACCGCCCGCCGCAGGCCCTCCGCGTCGCCGCGGATCCGCTCCTCCTTCGTCACCTTCTCGGCGTCCGGGAGGACGTGGACGCGGAAGCCGTCCTTCGGCTCCCCGATGACCCGGCGGGTCAGGAGCTCGATCTCGTGGCCCGCCTCGCGCTGGTGGAGGCTGAGCTCGCGGACGTACCGCTCGACGCCGCCGAACGGCCCGTAGAAGTAGCTGCCCTGGAGGATGCGCATGGATCTTCGTGCCGCCGCGAGGCGGAGCGCGCCGTGGAGCCCGGATTCCGTTCCGGGTAGGGTGTCGCGGGCCGGCGATTCTATCGGCCACCCCGCCCCCTCCTCCACATGACGGACCGCCCGCGCCTCGAGAGCCTCGCCTTCTTCGGCCTCTTCTCCCCTAAGAAATCGGGGATGGTGGACTACTCCGAGGACCTCGCCGCCGAGCTCGCGCGCGCCTTCCGCCTCGTCTTCTACCATGCGCCGGGAAACGAACCAAGCGTGGCGGGCCGTTGGGGCGAGGTGCGGCCGGCGGCGGACTTCCGCGGCGCGGAGGACCTGGCGCTCTTCCAGATCTGCAACAACGTCGATCTCTCCTACCAGTACGACCTCGTCCGCCGCCGCGGCGGGGTGGTGACACTGCACGACGAGGTCCTGTACGACCTCGTCTACGGCGCCTGCGGCGCGCGCTGGGGCCCGTACCTGCGGGAGATCCTCTACAACGAGCGGCTGCGCGGACTCCGCCATCTCCTCGCCCATCCGAAGCTCTCGCGCCGTCGCTACGCCGAGCAGATCCGCCGGAACCTCCTCGAACACCCCGACAAGCGCACGCACTTCCCCTGCCGGCGGCGGATCGCGTCGGCGGCGGACGCCCTCGTCGTGCACAGCGGGTACCTCCGCGACGTCGTGCGGCAGGCGAATCCGCGCGCCCCGGTGCGCATCATCCCCCACGGCGTGCACGCGGTCGACATCCCGCGGACGCGGGACGAATCGCGCCGCCAGCTCGGGCTCGCACGTCTCGGCATCGGCGACCGCACCTTCGTCTGCCTCTCCTTCGGCTTCATCCAGCGCCACAAGCGCCTCGCCCCGGCCTTCGCGGCCTTCGCCGCCTTCCGCGCCCGCCATCCCGACTGCCATTACCTCGTGATCGGCCCGCGCGACGCCGAGTACTCGGTCGACGAGGATGTGGCGCGCTTCGGGCTCGCCGGCGCGGTGACGGTGCTCGACTCCTACCTGCCCCAGGAGGAGGTGAACGAGCACGTGAACGCCGCCGATCTCGCCTTCAACCTGCGCTGGCCGACGATGGGGGCGAGCTCCGGCACGCTCTACAAGATCCTCGCCGTGGGCCGGCCGGCGGTGGTGACGAACGAGGGCTCCTTCGCCGAGTTCCCCCCCTCCTGCGTCTTCCGCGTCGATCGAGACGCCCGGGAGGTGGAGCGCTTCGTCGAGATCCTGGAGGACCTGCACGCCCATCCCGCGAAGGTCGAGGCGATGAGCGCCGCCGCCCGCGCCTTCGCCGCGCGCGAGTTCACCTGGCCCGCCGTCGGCCGCGCCTACGCCGAATGGCTGCGCGAGATCCACGCTCGGCGGTGACGGCTCCTCCGCTCTTCAGGTCTCGGCCGCCATCCGGTACGCTGCCGTTCTCCGCGCGGAGGCGTGGCAGAGCGGCCGAATGCAGCGGTCTTGAAAACCGCCAGGGCTGGAAGCCCTCGGGGGTTCGAATCCTCCCGCCTCCGCCAGCCCCTCCGGGCCGCGAGACGCGCTACTGGAGGGCCTTCGCCCGGTGCACGAGGAGGTCGTCCCCGCTCGTCTCCCCGAGCTGGCGGGCGATGGAGCGGGCGAGCTCGTCGGCGGGACGGCCGTCGTTCTTGCCCCGGAAGCCGGCGGCGAGCATCGCGTCCGCGGTGGGGAACCAAGCGAGGTCCGCTTCCCCCACCACTCTGCCGGCGAAGCCGCCCACGCGGGCGAGGGTGCGAGCAACGGCGTAGAGGGGTCGTTCCGCCCGCCGGGAGAGGACGAGGTGGTCGCGCTTCCACGTGGTGAAGACTTGAAGCGCCCAGCCGGCGGCGGCCTGCCGGTCGCCCTGGGCCAGCAGGGCCGTGAGGAGATCCTCGATCCCGTCCAGGGCGATCTCCCAGCGCCTCTGCTTGAACTCGGCGGGTATCGATGTCCAATCGAGCGCGGCGCGATCCGCGGGATTGCGGGGGAGCATCCGGTCGAGGACGAACTCGAGGTAGGACCGGGCCTCCCCGAACTCCCCGCGGGCGAGCTCGCAGCGACCCAGGAGCAAGTACTCGGGGAAGCTAGTGGTCCGATGCAGCCATTCGGGGCATTTCGCCGAGTGCGGCTGTGTTCGCCGCAAGGCGCACCGACGACGCGGGTTAGCACGACAACCCTCGGAGGAGGTGCAACGCAGCGGCGGGCGCAGACGCGCCGGCCAAATGCCCCGAATGGCTGCATCAGACCGCTGGAACTGGAATCGGTGCCGGAGGCCAGGGCCTCGACGTGACGTTGGGCCGCGGCGAGGAGCCTCGCGCTCTCCTCGGCACCCTCCGCATGGGCGACGGAGGACTTCCGCCTCGAGGAGCAGCGAAGTCGGATGCTCCCGATCCGGGACCTCCGGCAACCGGCGGGACGCTCGCGGCCCGAGGCGCGCCTCCGCGCACTCGAGCCCCCACGCGAGCACGTCTTCCCGGCGCCGGGCCGCCGGGGGATCGGGATCGCCCTCGGCGAGGATCCAGGCCAGCTCCCGGGCGTAGTCGCGGCTCAACGCCAGGCCGCGGGCGAGGGCGACGCTCCGGAGGGCCGGGGGGAGCTCGCCGCCGAGGACCTCCCGGCAGACGGCGATCGCCCCCTCGTAGAGCTCCGCTCGGCGGACCGTTTCGCGCGCCTCCTCGGCGGCGGCGTGGCGAACCTCCGCCCGGGAGAGCGCCACCTCCGCAGCGAGCGCCGGCTGAAGACCCCGCGCGGCGGCGCCGTCGAGGATCTCCTCGGCGAGGTCCACCCACCCGAAGCGGCCCACGAGCCCCCGCGCGAGGCGCACTTTCTCCCGGACCACCGCCGAATCGTCGGGGAGGAGGGCAGGAAAGAGCCCGAGCACGAGCGCCGCGATCGTCATGACCCGCCCGAGGGTGGCCCCCGGCACCGATTCAGGGCTACCTTCGTGCCACCCCCCGGGTACCACGGTCGGAGGATCCTCGTGCCCCCCGTTTCCCTGCTGTTCGTCCTCTTCCCGGCGCCCTCCTTCGCGCCGGAGCCCTTCCCCCAGGCCGCCAACCTCGCGCGGGAGGCGACGGCGAGCGCGATCGAGTCGTACGGCGAGCTCACGCCGGAGAAAGCGAACGATGGCGACCCCGCCACGCGCTGGTCGGGAATCCCGGGGCACAACCGCGGGATCTGGCTCGAGCTCGCCTGGCGAGAGCCGGTCCGGATCGGGGAGGTCGTCCTTCACCAGTACGACACCTTCACCATGGAGCTCGACTTCGCGATCTGGGACGAGGCGGCGGGCGAGTGGCGGATCCTCGCGCACCGCGGGACGGACGGGCGACGGCTGCCGCGGGTCGTGCTCGCGCGCTGGACGCCGGTCGAGACGACGCGGCTCCGGATCGCCAACATCACCAACGGGCCGAGCTTCGACGAGGTGGAGGTCTACGCGAGCGCGCCGCCGGAGCACCTCGCGCTGAGCGCCGCGGGCGACCTCGCCGGGGGGATCGTCGGGGTCGTCACCGATCCGTGGGGCAGCGCGCCGGTCGCCGGGGCGACGATCGAGCTCCGGGGCCGCGCGGCGCGCGGGGACTGGAAGGCGGCGGCGACGAGCGACGAGCACGGGCTCTTTCGGGTCGCGATGCCGATCGGGCTCGCGGGAACGGTCGAGGCGCGGGTGGCGCGGCCGGGCGCGGCCGGCGAGGCCCCGCGCGCGTTCTCCCTCGACCCGGCGGCGCTCCCGCCCGGCCTCACCCCCCTCGGCGGCGCGACGGCGGACACGGATCTCGCCGGCCCGTGGCGCTTCGCGGTCGATCCGCCCGAGGAGTTCTGGGTGCCCGGCTTCGACGACTCGGCGTGGGCCGCGGTCGAGGTGCCGGCGCACTGGGAGATGCTCGGCTTCCGCTCCGCGGCCGGCATCGGCGGCTACCGCACGCGCTTCGCTCCTCCGCCGGGTCCGGGACGCCTCAAGCTGCGTTTCGAGGGCGTCTACAGCGGCGCCGAGGTGTGGGTGAACGGGGAGCGCCTCGCCTATCACGAGGGCGGCGCGACGCCCTTCGAGATGGACGTTACCGCCACGGCGGATCGAGCCGAGAACGTGCTCGCCCTGCGCGTCGCCGAGCACACGCGGGCGAGCGACGAGCTCGACCGGATGAGCCAGTACGCCGACTTCCCCCTCGCCGGGATCCTCCGCCGCGTCCACCTCTTCCGCGTGCCGGATGCGCACATCGGCGAGCTCGCCGTCGCCACGCGCTTCGGCGAGGGGTATGCGGACGCCCACCTCCACGTTCGCGCCGCCGTGCGCAACGAGTCCGCCGCGCCGCTCCGCGATGCCGCCTTCCGCTTCCAGATCCTCGATCCCGAGGGCCGCGCGGTGCCCATCGCGGCGGCGCCGGCGGCGGTGACGGCCGGACCGTGGGAGCGCGCGGAGGCGGAGACCGTCCTCCACGTGCCCGCGCCGCGCAAGTGGGACGCCGAGCATCCCCACCTCCATCGCCTGATCGTCGAACTCGTCGCGGGCCGGACGACGCTCCACCGCCTGGAGGAGAGGATCGGCTTCCGCCAGACGGAGGTGCGGGGGCCGCTCCTCCTCGTCAACGGGCGGCCGGTCAAGCTGCGGGGCACCTGCCACCACGACTCCCATCCGCTCCTCGGCCGCGCGGTGACGGAGGATCTGACGCGCCTCGACGTACAGATGATGAAGGAGGCGAACCTGAACGCCGTGCGCACCTCCCACTACCCGCCGCACCCCGCGCTCCTCGACCTCGCCGACGCGGAAGGGCTCTACGTGGAGGACGAGGCGCCGTTCTGCTGGGTCGGCGCCTCCGACGACTTGACCCTCGCCCCGCGGATCCTCCAGCTCACCGCCGAGATGGTGGCCCGCGACCGCAATCACCCTTCCGTCTTCATGTGGTCGCTCTGCAACGAGAGCGGCTTCGGCGCCGGCTTCGAGCGCAGCCACGAGTGGGTGCGCCGCGTCGATCCCGACCGCCCGACGGGCGCCGCGACGAGCGCGTGGCTCGAGATCGCCACCCTGCACAATCCCCTCGCGATCTCCCGGATCGAGGAGAACGAGGGGCTCGACCGCCCGCTCCTCTTCGACGAGAGCCTCTGCATCTTCCAGGGGATCTTCGGGGACGTGGCGGAGCTCTGGACCGATCCCGGGCTCCGCGACTACTACGCCGCTCCCCAGCCCGCGATCTACGCGCGTTTCATGGCGAGCCGGGCGACGCAGGGGTCGTTCATCTGGTGCTGGAGCGACGACATCTTCTGCGTACCGAACCGCGGCCTCGAGTACGGGCGCGGAGCGACCCGGGCGCACTACCTCACCGAGCAGTACGCCCTCCCCGGCCGCGGCCTCTGCGGCGACGCGCCGTGGGGGGTGGTGGACGGGTGGCGGCGCCCCAAGCCGGAGTTCTGGATCACGAAGAAGCTCCATTCGCCGGTGAAGGTCCCCGAGGCGCCGCTCCCCCTCCCGGCCGCCGGCGCGCCGCTGCGCGTCCCGGTCGAGAACCAGTACGACTTCACCGACCTCGCCGAGCTCCGGGTCACCTGGCGGATCGGGGCGGAGGCGGGCGAAGCGCGCGCCGCCGTGCCGCCGCGCGCGAGCGGCGAGGTCCTCGTGCGGCCCGCGCGCGCGCCGGAGGACGGCGACGTCCTCGAGCTCGCGTTCACCCACCCCTCCGGGCGGCTCGTCGACGCCTACCGGCTGCCGATCGGCGCCGCGGCGGAGCCGGCGCCCGATTTCGCCGCCCTGATGGAGGCGCCGCTCGACGTCCGCGGGGAGAGCCGGCTCGCCGGCACCGCGGTCCACGTCCGTGGCGGCGGCTTCGAGCTCGCCGTCGACGAGGGGAGCGGCCTCCTGCGCCGGGGGGTCGCGGCCGGCGTGCCGCTGCTCCTCGAGCTCCCGACCCTGCACGTCCTGCCGACCGCGCGCCCGCGCGCGCCGCTCCCCGACCTCCTGAGCTGGCGGCTCGAGGAGATGAGGGCGACCCGCGAGGGCGACGAGGTGCGCATCGTCGTACGCGGCGCGTACGAGCATTTCACCGGCGGCTACGAGTATCGGATCACGCCCGCCGGTGAGGTCACGGCCCGCGCCGAGTTCGTGTACGACGGCGAGGATTTCTGGGCCCGCGAGATCGGGCTGCGCTTCTCGCTGCCCCGCACCGCCGACCTCCTCCAGTGGGAGCGGCCGGCCGAGTGGAGCGTCTATCCGCCCGACCACATCGGCCGCCCGCGCGGCCAGGTGCGCGCCTTCCCCGCCCACGGCGCAGACCTCCCGCCCTCCTGGCCCTGGGCGGAGGACCTCTCGCCGATGGGCAGCAACGACTTCCGCAGCACGAAGCGCAACGTCCATTGGGCCTCGATCGGCCACCCGGACGGCCCCGCGGCGCTCGTGCTGGGTGGAGGCGCCCAGAGCGTGCGCGCGGCGCTCTCGACCGATCGTCTCGACCTCCACGTGAACGACTGGTACGGCGGCACGAACGCCGGCTGGTGGGAGTGGGAGCACAACTACGGGAAGGGGAAGCTCCTCGCCAAGGGCGAGCGGATCGCGGCGAGCGTGCGTTTGCGCCTGGTCGCCCGGGTAGCGTCGACCGGAGAGGAGTGAGGGCCAGCGCTTGTGTCCGCCCACTCCGCAGCCCCGGCGAGCTCGCGGAGGAGGACCGGCGCGTACTCCCGGCCGGCGTATTCCAGCGGGGGGACGGGAGGGGGCACCGGCGCGGCGCCGGGGTCGAGGGCGAGCAGGAAGAGCGCGCCCGGATGCATGTCCCGGCCACCGGCCGGACGCCAGGTCGGTTCCCGCCCGGGGGACGAGCCGGAACGTTCTTCCGCCTCCGGCGCCCGCGCGGCGGCCTCCGGCGTCCCGCCCGCGGGACGGACGGCGCGCCGTGGGTTTCGCGGGGAGAATCCCCCAAATGGCGGCCTCCCTAGGAATGCCATATACTTGGATCGTCCCCCTCCCCCCCACGTCCATCTCCCCCCCGGAGGAACCCTGTCGTGACCACCCGCCGCCTGGGGCTCGCCGCCCTCATCGTCGCGGGGCTCGGCTTCGGCGCCGCCGCCCTCGCCGTCGACCAGGGGCGCGCCCCCTCCCGCCTGGAGCGTCCCGCCGCCGCCGACCCGGCCCCCGAGCCTCCCTCCCCCGCGTATCTCGAGCTCCAGAAGGAGGCGCGCCCGCAGCCCCGCGGCGAGCTCGCCGATGGGGCGCGTCCCACGGCCCCCGCCATCGCGCGGCCGGAGCGGTAGAGGAGGCGAGCCATGCCGATCCAGGATCGACTCCTGCGGACCTCCCTCGCCCTCGCCGCCGGCGGCGTCGCCCTGACGAGCTTCGCCCGCGCCGACACGATCTTCGTCGACGACGACGGCGGAGGGGATTACCTGACGATCAGCGACGCGGTCGCGAACGCCTCGAACGGCGACGTGATCATCGTGGCCCCGGGGACGTACATCGAGGAGGTGATCGTCGACGTCTCGGTGACGATCGCCGGCTCCGGCGTGGGCCAGACCGTCGTCCTGCCGGCGACCCGCGCCCCGGGCAGCGGCACCGGCGCGCAGCTCAACACGACCACCTGGGTTTTCAAGATCCGCGCAAACGACGTCACGATCTCCGGCCTCACGATCGACGGGGACAACCCCGCGCTGTCGGGGGGCATCGACGCCCGCGGCGCGATCGTGACCGACTACACGTTCGGCACCTTCAACGGGCTCGAGGTGCTGAGCTCGGAGGTGAAGAACCTGACCTACCGCGGCATCTTCCTGGCCGCGGGGGGGATCGGGCACAGCGTCCTCCTGAACACCGTGAAGAACGTCCAGGCCGTCGCGCTCGACTCGGCGGGCATCTTCTTCTTCGGGGCCCAGGGGACGGCCAGCAACAACGACGTCGAGGACTGCTCGATCGGCATGGGCTTCCACCAGGGGGGCGGCGGGACGTTCGCGACGAACGACATCCGCCTCTGCGACCTCGGCATCCTCGCGAGCGGCAATACGGTCGCCACGACCGTGCAGGGGAACGCGATCGAGGACTCGACCCAGGGCCTACAGACGATCGACATCGACGCCACCGTCAACGTCCTCGCGAACACGACGCGGGCGTGCGGCAAGGCGATCACGATCCTCGGCCTCGGCACCGCGACCGCGGTCGTCGACGGCAACACCTTCGACGGCGAGGGGATCGCCGGCTCGAACGGCGTCTACATGTCCACGAACGTCTTCCCGTACGGCTATGCGGACGCGACCGCCGTCCTGACCAACAACATCCTCCAGGACAACGACATCGCGATCGTCCTCGACGAGAGCCTCTTCAACCAGACGCCGATCCTCTCCTGCACCCTCTCCTCGGATGCGAACCTGTACAACACGTTCACCGGGAGCCTGTCGTTCAACGTCTACCTCCAGAACTGCAACGACAACGTCGACGCGACCCACAACTTCTGGGGCGCGGTGAGCTCGCCCCTGATCGAGGCCACCCTGTGGCACCAGGTGGACGATCCCGCCCTGGGGCTCGTCGACTACTCGAGCACCGTCAACCTCTTCATCACCGTGGACGACGACGGCCCCGCCGACTTCACGTCGGTGAACCCCGCCGTCCAGACCCTCCTCCCCGGCGGGACGATCCTCGTGATGCCCGGGCTCTACGTCGAGGACTTCCTCGTCGATCGGAGCTGCATCCTCCAGGGATCCGGCACGGACCCCGATCCGGCGCTCGGGACCATCTTCCGCGGCGCAACGGTGGACATCGACATGATCGTGGTGACCGTGACCGGACCGGACGTCACCATCGAGAACCTGCGCATCGACGGCCAGCAGCTCGTCTACGACCAGGCCCGCGACTGTATCTACGCCTCGGGCGTCTCCGGGCTGACCGTCACCGACTGCGTGCTGCACACGACGATCAACGGGATCACCTACAACGCCAGCACGCAGGGTCTCTTCCTGCGCAACGAGCTCTACGACTTCGGCATCAACATGAACTTCGGCGGGGGATTCCAGCTCTCCGGGTCCCACGCCACGGTCGGTCTTCCGGGCAGCGGGAACCACGTGCACGACGGCCTCTCTCCGGCCGTGCTCTACACGGTCGGCGGGCGGGGCGACGCCAGCGGCAACCTGGTCGTGACCTGCCCCCTCGGTTTCCTCGCCAAGAACTCCACCGCGCACATCAACTTCGTGCGGAACGAGGTCCGGAGCTGCAGCCAGGGCTTCCAGTCGGCGGGGAACGCCTACCCGGTCCGCTTCACCGACAACGCCGCCTACGAGTGCACGACGACCTTCGTGCAGTACGGTCTCGGCGCCCAGCCGCACTACTACACGGACAACTACGTCCGCCATCGCCTGAACGACCCCGCTTCGGCGGGGTTCTTCCTGACGACGGAGTACGCCTTCGGCGACAGCGACCTGCACGCCGTGCTGCGGGGAAACGTGATCTACGGCCCGGCGTTCGGAATCGTCCTCGACGAATCGGCCTCGAGCAAGAACCGGCTGCTCGACGCGAACCTCGTCGGCGCGAACAATGCCAACTGGTTCCTCGGCGCCCTGGACCAGGACATCCTGCTCCAGATCTGCAACAACAACGTCGACGCCACGGAGAACTACTTCGGGACCACCAACTCGGCGACCGTCGAGGACCGGATCACCCACAAGATGGACGACACGTCCCTCGGGCTCGTCGACTTCTCCGGCCTGCGCGCGCCCGGTCCGGACGTCCGGCTGCGAGGCGAGATCCTCATCGGCCGGGAGGTGGCCCTGATCACGACCGGGAGCCCGGGGCAGCTCGCCGCGCCCTTCTTCGCGATGGGCGAGACCTACATCCCCACCCCCTTCGGCATCCTCCTCATCGACCCGCTCACCGCCCAGCTCCTGGTCTCGAGCTTCATCGGCGCGAACGGCGCCTTCAGCTTCGAGCTGGTCATGGGCATTCAGGGTCTTCCGGGGGTCGCCTTCTACTTCCAGAGCCTCGTCGGCAGCCCCGGCAACTGGCACCTGACCGTCAACTCGACCTCGTATCTCACCCCTTGATCCCGCCGCGGAAGGCCCCCCGGCATGATCAGGGGGGGCCGGCGCCCGAGAGCCCCAGCGCCTCCAGGGCGCGGGCCAGGAGCTCCCTCGCCCGCTCCGCGCCATACCTCTGCCGCACGTGCCCGGCGCCCGCGCGGCCGATCGCCTCGGCCTCCGCGGGGTGCTCGAGGAGCTGGATCGCGTGCGCCGCCATCTCGGCCGGGGTCGCGGCGAGGAGGATCGCGCGGCCGGGCGGCGCCGCCAGGCCGTCGTTGCCGACCGGGCTCGTCACGACCGCGAGGCCGGTCGCCATCGCCTCGACGAACTTCACGTGGAGGCCGCCGCCAACGGGGATCGGAGCCACGAAGATCGTCGCGCGCCGGTACACCTCGTCGAGCCGCGAGAGGTAGCCCGTCACCTCGGCACCCTCGGCTTCCGCCCGCCGGCGGAAGGCGGGGCTCGCCCCCCCTCCCGCCAGCACGAGGCGGACCGCGGGATGGCGGGCCCGGATCCGGGGCAGCACCTCCCGGAGGAGGATCGCGACGACGCGGCGGTTGGGACGGCGGGAGAAGTCCCCGACGTAGAGGAGCGTCCGCGGGTCGCGCGCGGCGAACGGGACGGGGGGAGCCGTGGTGTCGGCCCGCTTGTAGACGACCGAGAAGACCGGCGTCCCGGGCGCGAGCTCCCGCACCCGCGCGGCGTCGGAGTCGGAGAGGGTCAGCACGAGGTCCGCGCGGGCGAAGAGAGCCGATTCCTCGCGCCGCGCCCGCTCCCAGGCAGCGCGGGCGAGCGCGCGGGCGAGCGGATTCGCCGCCTGCCGCCAGCGCCGGGCGGCGAGCTTCTCGCGCACGTCGTGGGCCCCGCAGGCGAAACGCGTCCCGGCGGGCGCGCGCACCCACTGCGCGATCTCCGTCCAATCCACCTGCACGAGGTCGTAGCGCTCCCGGGCGAGCTCCGCGTGAAGGGCCGCGAGGAACGGCCGGTTGAGGAGCGGGCGCAGCTCTCCTCCGGCGAGCGGAGCGCGGGCCCAGCGGGCGAGCCGGACCGCGTACGAGGGCGCCCAGGGCACGGCGATCGTCCGGGCGGCGAGCTTCGCGAGCGGCGCGAGCCAGTCCTCTCGCCCCGGCGGGACGGAGGTGATGACGTCGACCGCCAGGAAGCGGGAAAGCGTCTCGAGGTACTCGAAAGCGGCCTGGCCGCCCCCGTTCGCCGCTCGGGGCGACGGGATCTGGAAGGAGGCGTAGAGTGCGCGCACGTCGCTCCCTGGCGATCCGCCGCGGCGAGATCCTCCGCGTCCCGCGGAGCGCTTCGCCGTGGCGGATCGGCTCGCGACGGACAGGATGGGCACACCGCGGCGGCGAATCAAGCGCCGCCCGGGCGCGTGGCGGCGCGCGCGGGCGGCGAGTACGATCGCCCCATGCCGAGCGCTGCCCCTCCCCGCACGAGCGTCGTTCTATGCACGCGCAATCGCGCGGCGTCCCTCGCCGCCGCGTGCCGGGTCCTCCTGGCGATGGATCACCCTCCGGAGCGCTGGGAGCTCCTCGTCGTCGACAATGCCTCGACGGACGACACGCTCGAGGTCGCGCGCGTCGTGGCGCGCGCGCACCCCGGCCGCGTGCGGGTGATCGAGGAGCGGCGCCTCGGGCTCTCCGCCGCCCGCAACGCCGCGGTGGGCGCGAGCGAGGCGGAGCTCCTCGCCTTCCTGGACGACGACGCGGAGCCGGTGCCCGGCTGGCTCGCCTCGCTCGAGGCGGCATTGGGGCGCGACGGCGTCTGGGCGGCCGGCGGCCCGGTGATCCCCGTCTTCGCGGGCGAGCTACCCGACTGGTTCGCCGGTCGCTTCCTGCCGTATCTCTCCGTCTGGGACCGGGGCGACGAGTGCGTTCCCCTCGCCTACAACGACTACCCGCGCGGCACGAACATCGCCTTCCGCCGCGACGTCTTCGCCCGCTTCGGCCCCTTCTCGTTGCGCCTGGGCCGCCGCGGCCGCTCGCTCCGCTCCGGCGAGGAGATCGAGCTCTGCCTCCGCATCGAGCGCCACGGCGGGCAGGTCCTCTACGTGCCGGGGGCCGCCGTCCGCCACGCGACGCCGCTCGCCCGCCTCACGCCCTCCTGGATGGCGCGCCGCTTCCAGGCCCAGGGCCGTTCCGAGGCGATCATCGACTGGCGCCACGCCGGCCTCCGCGGCCTGCGCCACGGTTTGCGCCGCGCCGCCCGTCACGCCCTCGCCGCCCGCGTCGAGCGCCGCTTCGGCCGCCCGGCCGCCGTCCTCGCCCGCTGCCAGCGCCGGGCCCTCCTCGGCTACGCCCGCGGCCTCGTCGAGGCCGCGGCGAGCATCCGCCGCTATCGCCCTCCCGCCGATCCCCCGGCCCGGGCGTGGCGGCCGTTCGCCGAGCCCGAAGTTCCGGAGAATGAAATGACGCAAGTCTCTGTGGGCCGATGACTTCGGCTCGATGGGCGAATCCTGTTCGTGGCTACGGCCGGAGCCCGACGCCGAGGAGGTCGAGTGCTTGACGCTGGTGCGGGTTTGGAATCGTGACCATCGTGAAGGGCTCGT
>JBFMCU010000097.1:0-2707 GCA_040754415.1 Planctomycetota bacterium | reverse complement strand
CCGGGTCGCCGCGCGGGCTGGCGCGCGCTGGCGCCGGCTCGCCGGCCAGGCGGCCCTGCGCGTGGAGGCCGGGGGGATCCTCGAGGTCGTGACTCCCGGCGGCGGCGGTCATGGCGGCGCGGAGGCGGGCCCGCGCCCGCCGGGAGCCCGGCGAACGCGACGGAATCGGTCCTGACTCCGCACCCCGGCGGTTTCCCAGTCGGCGCTTGTCCCGCCCGGAGGGGGCGGGGAGAATCGCCCCTTCCCGCCCCGATCCGCCCATCGCTCGGGCGCCCCCGCCGCCTCCTCCGCCTGCGAGCCTCTGTCATGCCCTCTCTCAGCGTCTTCGGCGCCCAGTGGGGCGACGAGGGCAAAGGAAAGATCATCGATCGCCTGGCCCATCGGGCCGACCTGGTGGTGCGCTACCAGGGCGGCGCGAACGCGGGCCACACCGTGGTCGTCGCCGGCGAGAAGTACGTCCTGCACCTCGTCCCCTCCGGCATCCTGCACCCGGGCAAGGTGAACGTGATCGCCGGCGGGGTGGCCGTCGATCCCCTGATCCTCCTCGAGGAGATCGACGCGCTCGCCGTCCGCGGGGTCCGGGTCACCCCCGGCCGCCTGCTCCTCAGCGCCTCGGCCCACGTGATCTTCGGCTTCCACCGCAAGATCGACGGCCTCTCCGAGCGCTGGCGCGGGGACGGGCGCATCGGGACGACCGGCCGCGGGATCGGCCCCGCCTATGCCGACAAGGCGGCGCGCACCGGGCTCCGCATCGCCGACCTGATCGACTCCCGCCGGTTCCGGAGCCGTCTGGCGGCCTCCTTGGCCGAGAAGAACGCCCTCCTCGAGCGGGTGCACGGGGCGGAGCCCTTCGACCTGGAGGAGGTCCACCAGCGCTACGCGGAGGTGGCCGAGCGCCTCGCCCCCTTCGTCACCGACACGGGGGCCGCGCTGCGCACGGCCTATGCCCAGGGGAAGGAGATCCTCTTCGAAGGGGCCCAGGGCACGATGCTCGACATCGACCATGGCACGTACCCCTACGTGACCTCCTCGAACACCGGCGTCGCGGGGATCGGCACGGGGGCCGGATTCCCCCCCGGCAAGATCGACCGCGCCTACGGGATCGCCAAGGCCTACTGCACCCGGGTCGGAGAAGGGCCGTTCCCCTCCGAGGACCTCGGCGCCGAGGGGGCCAAGCTCCGCGACGAAGGGAACGAGTACGGCGCGACGACCGGCCGCCCGCGCCGCTGCGGGTGGTTCGACGTGGTGGCGGTGCGCTACGCGCTGGAGCTGAACGGCGCCACGGGGTGGATCGTGACCAACCTCGACGTGCTCTCGGCGTTCCCGGAGGTGAAGGTCGTCACCGCCTACCGGATCGACGGGAGGACCACGCTGGATTTCCCGACCGCCCGCCCGGACTGGAGCGGGATCGACGTGGTCCGCGAGACCCGGCCGGGCTGGAATCGGGACATCAGCGGCGTGCGCCGCTACGGCGACCTGCCCGCCGGGGCGCGCGAGTACGTGGAGTGGCTCGAGGAGCTCGTCGGCTTCCCCATCGTGATGCTGTCGATCGGGCCGGATCGCGAGCAGGTGATCCCCCGCGGTCTCGAGTGAGATGGCGAAGGAGACCCCGGTCCGTCCCGACTTCGGAGGCCCCTTCCCGGAGCATATCGCCATCATCATGGATGGCAACGGCCGCTGGGCGCGGCAGCGCGGCCTGCGGCGCGTGCTGGGCCACCGGGAGGGCATCGCCTCCGTGCGCGAGATCACGACGGAGTGCGCGCGGATGGGGGTGAAGAGCCTCACCCTCTACGCCTTCTCCGTCGAGAACTGGAAGCGACCGCGGGCGGAGGTGCGCTACCTCATGGACCTCCTGCGCCGCTTCCTCGCCGCCGAGCGCAACATCCTCCAGGAGAACGACGTGCGGCTTATGGGGATCGGGCGCCTCGCGGATCTGCCCGCCGACGCCCGGGCCGAGCTCACGCGCACCGAGGAGCTCACCGCCGGGAACCGGGGGATGCTCCTGCGCCTCGCCCTCTCCTACGGCGGCCGCACCGAGCTCGCGGACGCCGTGCGCGCGATCGCCGCGGCGGTGTGCGCCGGCCGGCTCGATCCCGCCGAAATCGGCGAGGAGACACTGCGCCGCTTCCTCTACGACCCCTCGACCCCGGATCCCGACCTCCTGATCCGCACCGCGGGCGAGATGCGGCTCTCGAACTTCCTCCTCTGGCAGGTGTCCTACTCCGAGCTCTTCGTCTCGCCGGTGTGCTGGCCCGACTTCCGCCGGCCCCAGCTCCTGGACGCCCTGCGCGAGTACGCGCAGCGCGTGCGCAAGTACGGGGGGCTCATCCTGGACGGGCCCTTCGAGGCGGAGGCGCCGCCGGCGCCCGCCGACGGGGCCGCCCGGCGGAAGGAGCGGCGCTAGGGGCCGCCGCGCCCCGGTCGGATGTCTCCCCTCGTCCGGCGCGTCGCGACGGGTGGCTCGCTCGCGGGCGGAGTCGTCCTCCTCCTCCTCGCCGCCGAGCACGTGCTGCCCGCGGCGCTCCTCTCCTGGACGGTTGCCCTCTTCCTCGCCGGCGCCGGGACGTGGGAGCTCGCCCGCCTGGGATCGCTCGCCCCCCTGCGCCTGGCGTGGCCCGCCGGCGCCGCGACGGTTCTCTGCGCGGGGATCACGCTCTTCCTCGCCCTCGGCCTCCTACCGCTCCCGCTCTGGCTCACGCCGGCCCGC
>JBFMCU010000096.1:0-8839 GCA_040754415.1 Planctomycetota bacterium | reverse complement strand
CCCCGAGCCGCCGCGCCAGCCGCGCCCCGCGGAAGGCCGCGGGCGAGAGGGCCTCGTAGGCGACCACGAGCTCGGGGGCGAAGGCGCGGAGGGCGCGCCCGGGGCCGCGGCCGGCGTCCTCCGCCGGGCCCGGTCGCGCCGGCTCCTCGCCGGAGCGAGGGATGAGGCCGGGGGGCGCGCCGAAGCCGCGGACGGTGTGCCCGCGCCCCAGGAGCTCGCGGGCGAGCTCGGTCGCGTGACGTCCCCACTTCACCCGCAGATGCAGGGGATCCTCCAGGCGAAGGGAGAGGGGATCGAGGAGGAGGGCGATGCGCAGGGAGTCGCTCACGACGTCATCGAAAGCGGGGGCCGGGCGGCGAGTGGAACGCGCCGCCGAACAACTTTCCCGGGCTCTTTCTTCGGGCGCGCGATCCTCCGGTCTTGATCGCTCAAGCGGCGGGATTCGCGGCCGAGAACGGAGCGTCCCCCCCGGTCCCGCCACCATGATCGACGCCTACGTGAGCCCCTACTCCCCCCTCCCCCGGACGGTCCATGCCCCCCGCGGCCTCTTCGTCGACCGCTGGGGGACCCTCTTGGCGCCCCCGCCGGCCGGCTTCGCCCGGGACCCCGGGGAGGTCGAGTTCTACCCCGGGGCCCGGGAGGCCCTCCGGGCCGCCCGCCGGGCGGGCTGGCTCGTCTACCTCCTCGGGAACGAGGAGGCGGTCGCCCGCGGCGAGGTGGCGGAGGCCGACTGGGAGAGAGTCGAGGCGGCGATCCGGGACGGGCTCTCCCAGGCCGGGGTGGAGGTCCAGCGCCTGTACGCCTGCCTCGACCACCCCGCCGGGGTGCCGGGCCGCACGAGCGACAGCGTCTACCTCCTCCCGAACACCGGCGCCTTCTACCACGCCTTCCACAACGACGGCACGGAGCTGCGCCGGAGCTGGGCGATCGGCGACAGCACCCTCGAGCTCGTCGCCGGCTGGCGGGCCGGCTGCAAGATCGCCGCCGTGGAGACGGGGCTGGCCCTCTCCGATCGCACCTTCCACATCGAGCCGGAGATCCAGGCCGCGACCCTCGCCGACGTGCTCGCCCGGCTGCTGGCCGTCGAGGCCCCGATCTACCGCCGGGTGGGGTAGGCGCGGGGGGCCGTGCGCGGACTGGCCCGGACGCCCCGAACCTACTACCTCGGGGCGGCCCGCGCGCGCGGCATGGTGACCGACCTTCTCCGGCCGGCCTCCGCACACCCCGCACTCAGCGATGCATCTGGGTTACTCATCGCAGGGTGTCTTGTCCAAGATGGGCATCCCTTGGGGGAGTCCCGCACAGTCCGGACAGGCGCTGTTCCACACCAGGTTTCGCTTCCTCGCGCTCGCGAAGGGTACGGATATGGTGCCGAGCTCATGTCCTGCCGCTGAGAGTGTGTAGACCTTCCACACCAGAATCCCCTCGATGGTACCGTCATAGCACGGCTGAGCCGTGACGGGGTCACCACCCTGCCAGCTACCTCCTACACTGACGGTCGTGTGGCCGGTAACAGATCCTCCGACCGAAATGGTGAGCCTCGCCTGGATCTGGGTGCTCACCTTGGCCAAGGCCGTCCCGACTTCTGTGCCGTACGTAGCCGACAGCTCGGTCTCCAACTGCGTCGAGACAGTGACCTCAGTGCCCGTTTCCGCACTCCAGTCCGCACCTCCGCCCATGATGCTGCCACATTCGACCAGCCCATACGCCCGTGTCTCGCACGTCAGGGTTTCCGTGACGGACAGCGCCGGCGGCGGCATCGTCGGCGGCTTGTCCTCCTCGTCATCGTCGCTAAAGAGCCAGTCCCACAGCGCCGAGTAGTCCGCTTCACTCTTCCAGGCCAGTTCCTCCGCAAAGACGGACAGGCGCCAGACCTCGAACACCAGGAGGTCGTTCGCGGCGTCGACCGAGAACGTCGTTGGTTCGAGAGCGAACTCGTGGGCGGCGTAGTCGTAGCGATACAAGACCGCCCACGACGGGTCCAGACCGTCGAACTCGCCGGGCGTGGGCATCTGCCAGGCTCGGATCTTGAACGTGACCGGCGCCAGGAACTCCTCGACGATCTTGGCCCCGGAGGCATCCCGGAGCGTGGCGTGGAACTTCCCGAAGGGGAACCCGTCGTCGTCGATTCCCTGCGTGCCTGCCGCCCAGACTGGGTAGGGAGAGACCGAGATCGTTGCGTCCTGCAGGAGTGCACCGGGCGGGACCACAATCTCCATGGTGAACGGAATGTCCAGGCCGGGACCCACGGTCCCCGCAAGCACGAACGAGCCGCCACTCGAGGCCGAAATCAGGCCGGTGGAAAATCGATCTTCGGGAATCGGCGTGATCACCGCGAGGTTCACCTGCGAATCCAACGGGAACTCCCCGAACCCGGGCGAATAGCCGTCCGGAGTGCACCAGACGCGAGTCGTCTCCACACCGCTGGGGATTTGGGTGAAGGTGACCTCTCCCTTCGAGTCCGTCGTGCGCAGGTAGGAATCGCCGATCCGTTGTACTGGCGCGCCGACGATGGGTTCTCCCGAGAAGCCATCGGCAACGTGGACCGTGAGGGACTTCTTCAAGGGCAGACCTTGTGAGGAGGATGCCACCGTCGCGGACTTCCCCTCGGTCATCATGGCCAGGATCGACAGAGGAACCAGGACCAGCAAAACGTGTCTCTTCATCGCGATCTCTCCTTCCGCGGATTGCAAGTCTCGCTCCACACCGGGTGGAGCAGTCGGGAGTGAACTCTACCCCCCCTCGCGGCCTGTCCAGTGCGAGTGCTCCGCTTTCCGCGGGGATTCTTCCGTTTCCCATCCTTGGCACGGGCCCGGGCGCCGCACCGATTCCCGCGCATCGGGGCAGGTTTGCTCCGCCGGAACGAGGTCTCGACCCCCCGCCCACCGGATCCCGCAATCCCTCCCGTCATTCGGAGCCGGCGCCACCAGCCCCCGGCAGTCGGACGGGCGGGAGCTTGAGCGCTGACCGTTGCCCCCCGCCGCCCGGCGCCAGCACTGGCAGCGTGACCCGATCGCCTCCCCGGATCCGCCGCGGCCACTCCACGTCCGGCCGCGGCACGCGGGAGAGGACGCGGACCTCCGCGCCGCCGTGGTGGCTCACCAGGACGGCGCCGCCGGCGCGTACGGAGAGGCCGAGCGCGGCACCGCGCACGGCGAGCGCCCAGGCGGCGGGCAGCTCGAGATGCACCGTGCCGCGCCGCGCCTCCACCTCGAGGGAGGCGGCGCGGGCGACGCGCACGATGGGCTCTTCCGGCGCGGCGGGCTCGATCTCCCACTCGAGCTGGGCGCGCCCGGAGAGGCGCAGGCTGGCGAGACCCCGCCAGACGATCTCGACTGCCGCGCCCGGGGAGGCCTCGAGGTACGCCGGGCCGGCCAGGATCCGGGGCGGACGCCCGGGGACGAGGGTCTCGATCTCCTCGCCCTGGACCACGGTGAGGCGCCCGGAGCTCACCTGGACCTCCGCGGAGGGGAGCGGCGGGCCGCCTCCCTCCGGGGCGAGGCCGGAGACCGCCGCGAACAGGACGGGGAGGAGGAGCACGGGGCGCCTATCGACGGCCCTCCCCGCCGCTCTCCACCCCAATTCCCCCCCGCGCGGGGGAGGGAAACCGCTTCCTACGGCGCCGCGAACCGCCGGCGCAGGAAGGCGGCGCGCATCCGGTCCCGCTCCGTGGGCTCGGCGAGCTCCCCGGTCGCCGGGACCCCCGAGAGCACGTGCAGGTGCCCCTTCTGGATCTGGATCGCGACCTGGTCGATCTCGACCGGCGAGATCCCGGCGGAGAGCCCCAGGCACGCCCCCAGGCGCAGGTTGGAGAGATGCAGGAGGGCGACCTCCGTGGCCAGCGACCGCGAGGTGCGCAGCGCCGTCGCCGAGCGCTCCACCCGCTCGGCGAGGGAAGCGGGCTGCTCCCGGAGGAGGATCCCGCGCACGTCCCGCTCGAACTTCACGATGACCGGGACGAGGGCCCCGAGGTCCGCGAAGAGCTGCTCCTCGGTGCGCCCCAGCGTGACCTGGTTCGAGATCTGGTAGTAGTCGCCGGCGGCGCGGCTCCCCTCGCCGTACATCCCGCGCACGGCGAGGCCCGTGCGCTGGGCGGCGGTGAACACCTTCTCGAGCTCGCTCCGCACGAGCCCGAGGGCCGGGAGATGGAGCATCACCGAAGCCCGCAGCCCCGTCCCCACGTTGGTCGGGCAGCCGGTGAGGTAGCCGAGCTCGGGAGAGACGGCGTAGCCCACCTCGCCCTCGAAGAGGACGTCCACGTCGCGCAGCCGCTGCCAGGCGCTCTCGAGGGCGAATCCCGCCGCCATGCTCTGCAGGCGGAGGTGATCCTCCTCGTTCACCATGATCGAGACCGTCTCCCGCTCGCCGAAGGCCACCGCGCGGCCGGGGCGGATGGAGCGGCGCGCGCCCCCGGGGGCGAGGTCGCGGCTGACGAGGTGCCGCTCGCGCAGGAGCAGGCGGGTGATCGAGCTCGCCTCGGGGATCTCGATCCAGATCGTCTCGCCATCGAGGCGCTGGCGCACGAGGATCTCCCGCATCCGGGCGCACAGCTCGCGCGCCCCGTCGGGCTCGAGCCGGGAAACGAAGGGGTAGCCCTGGACGTTGCGGGCGAGGCGCGCGCGACAGGAGACGACGACGTCCGCCTCGGGACCCGGCGTGCGAACCCACTCGCCGAGGTGATCGGCGAACCGGCTGGGGTCGAGGGTATGGAAGTCCACGGCGGAGGAGGCGAGAGGGCGAGCCTTGATCTTAGAGGCTGAGCAAGAACCCATGATACAGCCTCTCAGACGTCTTCTGGCGCATCGCCTGACGGCGCTGCCGCCCGTTCGCGAGCAATTCTTGCTCGCTCTCTCAGCCCGCGGCTCCGCCGCTCAAAGCTCGGCGTAGACCCGGGCGGCGGGGACGGACACGATCTCGTCCCGCTCGGGGGAGTAGGCGGAGAGCGCTCCCCCGTACACGCAGCCCGTGTCGATCCCCAGAGCCACGAGATGCCCGCCGGCATGGAGGCGCCGCGGCGCGGGAGCGGGGAGGTGGCCGAAGACGGCGAGCTCCGGCCCCTCCCAGGCCTCGAACCAGAGCGGCCGCCCACGCCGCCGCACGCGAGGGGGGTAGACGAGCTCCTCGACCGTCGAGCCCTCGGGACCGCGCTCGATCGAGAGCCCCGCGTGCACGACGAGCCAGCCCCGCCCGTCGGGGGTCGGCCCGGCCCCCTCGATCGCCGCGGGACGCAGGAAGTAGCCGGAGTGGCCCTGGAGGAAGCGGAGGACCTCCCCGTAGCGCTCGGGGGGGGCGGCGAGGGGCCGCCCGCCGTCCCCGGCGAGGTCCCCGGCGACCAGGGGCGGGAATTCGGTGCGCCGGGGCGGCCGATCGGAGCCGTCGGGCGCGTCCGGCGCCAGCCGGACGCGGCGCAGCACCCGCTCCTCGTGGTTGCCGAGGAGGAAGAGGAAGCGATGGGCCACGAGGAGGTCCAGGACCCCGGCGGCGTCCGGGCCGCGGTGAAAGAGGTCTCCCAGGGCCACGAGGCGGTCCGCGGGGGTAGGCGCGAGGCGGGCGAGGAGCGCTTGGAGCTCCTCCGCGCAGCCGTGGATGTCCCCGACGATCCAGGTGGCCATGGCGAGGATCAGGCGGCGGCCGGCCGGAGCGGGACTTGGCCCGGACGGCGGGCGAGCGATCGGCGGGGACGCTCGAACGGGGGGTGGGGGTTCCCTATCATCGGCGCGGTGAACGGCTCGGCCATCCTACCGCGCTCCCGGGGGCGGACCGCCTGCCACGTGCTGCTCGCGGTCCTCGCCGCGCTCGCCGGCGCCTGCGCCGCCGCGCCCCCCGCCCGCAGCGCGCCGATCCCCCCCTCGCTCCCCCTGCCGGGCGACGCCCGCGCCGTCCTGGACGAGGGCGACATCCTCTCCGTCGTGATCCACGGCCACCCGGACCTCTCGAGCGGCGAGCTCGGCCTGCGCGTCGATCCGGCGGGCGAGGTGGATCTTCCGCTGCTCGGTCCGGTCGCCGTCGCGGGCCTCTCGATCGTTGGCGCCCGGGAGGCGATTCAGACCCGCGCCGCGCGCTACGTGCGCTCCCCAGCGGTCGCGGTCTCCGTGCTCGAGTACGCGCCCCGGCCGTTCTACGTCCTGGGGGCCGTGCGCGCGGGCGGCCGGATGCCCCTCGAGGAGCCCCTCACGGCCCTGGCGGCGCTTTCCATGGCCGGGGGCTTCGACGAGGGGGCCGACCTCGAGCGGGTCGCCCTCCTGCGCGTCGCCGGCGGCGAGCTTGTCGTCCACTTCTTCGACGCCGCCACGCCGGGCGTCGACGGGCTCGTCGGGGTGGCGCCGGGCGACCTCCTCTTCGTCCGCCGGAGCGGGGCGCGGACCTTCCGGGAGGAGATCGAGCCCTACCTGCAAGGGTTCTCCGCCCCGCTCCACACCCTAGCGACCCTGGTGCTCGTCACCGACCGCCTGAACGAGTAGCGAAGGAGACGGCTCCCGCCCCGCCCATGCCCGCCGCCGATCCCCTCCCCGCCCGCGCGGACGAGCCCCTCTCGGTCGGAGCGGTCCTCGCCTGCGCGCGCCGCCGGCCGGGCACGATCGCCGGGACGATCGCCGCGGGGACCGCGCTCGCCGGCCTGGGGCTCCTCATGCCTCGGCCGGCCTTCGAGTCCGTGGCCACCGTGCGCCTCGAGGCCCCCTCCCTCGGCGGTCTCGGGGGGCTCGGGCGGCTCATGGACCTCGGCGCCTCCCCGGCGACCGAGAGCGAGATCGCCGCCTTGCTCTCCCGCTCGCTCGCGGCGGAGACGGTGCGCGGCGTCCCCGGCGTGGGGGTGACGACGCCGGCGACGCCCGGCTACGACCGCCACCCTGGCCTGACGACGATCGTGGAGGACGACGCGCTCGCCCTTCCCGCCCTGGCGCGCCGCCGCCTCGCCGATCCGCCGCTCGACGGCCGCCCGTGGATCGTGCCCCCGGGACGGCTCTTCGCCGCGCTCGCCGTCGAGGCGGAGGGCGCGCCCCGGCGCATCCGGGTGCGGTTCCTCGCCCCGGACCGCGTGCGCCTGGAAACCCGGTCCCTCGCGATCCTCCTCCACCTCGCCGATTCCCATCCCGCCGAGGCCCGGCTCGTCCCCGGCGTGCCGATCGCCTACCGCGGCACGGCGGTCCGGCTCGCGGCGGAGGGCGACCTCACCGGCCGCGTCTTCGATCTGGAGGCCCAGAGCGCGCACGAGGCGATCGATCGCCTGCTGGAGCGGTTGGACGTCGGCGAGACGAGCCGCGGATCCGGCGTCCTGCGGGTCAGCGTGCGCGACTCCGATCCGCGCCGGGCCCAGGACGCCCTCGTGGCGCTCTGCAACAACTACCTGGACGCGACGAGCCGGCGCTCGCGGCGCCGGCCGGAGATCTCGATCGAGTACATCACGGGCCTGCTCGAGGACGCCCGCGCGGAGTTCGAGCGCGCCCAGGCGGAGATCCTCGCCGTCCAGGCGGCCGCGCCGGAGGTCCTCGTCGTCCCCGCGGTCGCGGAGGAACTCGTCACGCAGATCTCCGGCCTCGAGCTCGAGCGCGTCCGGCTCGAGACCGGCGAGCGCGCCCTCGCCGAGATCACCGCGGCCCTCGCGCAGGGGGATTTCTCCGCCCTCGCCCTGCTCGACGACGCGGCCGCGATCGGCGTGGTGGGGTCGCTCGGGCTCGGCGTCGATCCCCTGACGAGCGCCCTCGTCGCGCAGGTGTCCGAGCTCGTCGGGGAGCGGATCTGCGCCGAGGAGGTCTTCGCGCCCGAGCACCCCGAGGTGGCGCGGCTGCGCGCCCAGGTGGACGAGCTCGTCGCCACCCTGCGCCGCCAGATCGACGCGCGGGGCGCGAACCTGCGCGCCGAGCGCGCCGTCGTCGCCGGGCGGCAGGAGGAGCTGCGGCACTCGCTGGCCGCACTGCCCGGCCAGGCGGCGAGCCTCGCCGCGCCGATGCTCGCGGTGGCGACCTACCGGGAGCTCCTCCCCTTCCTCCTCCAGAGCCTGCACGCGGCGGAGATCTCCACGGCGACGGCCGAGACGCCGCCGGAGCTCTACGACCACGCGTCGCTGCCCACCGAGCTCGCCGCTCCCGCGGTGGCGCGCACGCTCGCCGGCGGCGCGGCCCTCGGCCTCTTGCTCGGCCTGGCGATCGCCGTGCGCCGCGAGCCGCGCCGGGGCCGCATCCGGACCTGGGCCGACGTGGAGGCGGAGATCGCTCTCCCGGTCCTCGGCACCGTGCCCGCGCACGCGAGCCGACCGGGCGCGACCGCGCCGGTGCCGGCCGCCGTCCTCTCCCCCCCGGACTCCCCCGCCGCCGAGGCCTTTCGGCACCTGCGCGGGCGGCTCGCGCAGCCGGCGCCGGCGGAGGGCCGCCCCGTCCTCCTCGCCGCGGTGGGGCCGGGGGCGGGAACCGGCGCCTCGAGCACGAACCGCGGCCTGGCGATCGCCTTCGCGCGCGCCGGCGAGCGCACCCTGCTCGTCGACGCCGACCTCGCCGCCCCCGCCGTGCACGCCTCGTTCGGGATCCCTGCCGGCCCGGGGCTCACCGCGGTGCTCTCCGGGGCCGCGCCCCTCGCCGCGGCCGCGCTCGCCACGGACCTCCCCACGCTCCACGTGCTCGGGGCCGGCGCGACGGACGCCGTCCCCGGCGACCTCCTCACTGCGCGCGCCCTGACCGAGCTGCGCCGCGCGGCGGCCGGAGCCTACGACCGAGTCGTCTTCGACCTGCCCGGCGCGCTCGAGCGCCCGGAGACGAGCGCCCTCGCCGGGACGCTCGACGCCGTGCTCCTCGTCGCGCGCGCCGGCCGCACCCGCCGCGCCGCGCTCCGCGCCGCCCGCGCCGCG
>JBFMCU010000095.1:0-12454 GCA_040754415.1 Planctomycetota bacterium | reverse complement strand
GCCGCGGGAGGCTCCCGGCCCGCCAGGGCCGGGGATCCTCCCGCGCAGCGGAGGGAGCGGAAGAACAGGGTTCTTCCGCCCGTCCGCGGTCTCCTCCCGGCCCGCCAGGGCCGGGGATCTTCCCGCGCAGCGGAGGGAGCGGAAGAACAGGGTTCTTCCGCCCGTCCGCGGTCTCCTCCCGGCCCGCCAGGGCCGGGGATCCTCCCGCGGTCCCCTTCCGCCGTCAGGCGGAGCCCGTCCGGGCCGGGGATCCGGCGGCGTCCGCGATGGGCCGGTAGAGCGTGTCCCGCTCGACGGGCACGCGGCCCGCATCGCGGATCCACTGCACGAGCTCCTCGCGCCGGACCGCCTGGGGGGTCCGCGCGCCGGCGTCGTGATAGATCCGCTCCTCGACCACCGTGCCGTCCACGTCGTCGGCCCCCCAGGAAAGGGCGAGCTGGGCCACCGGGATCGTCAGCATGATCCAGTAGGCCTTCACGTGGGGAACACTGTCGAGGAGGAGCCGGCCCACGGCGATCTCCCGGAGCTCGTCCAGGCCCGTCGGGCCGGGCAGGTGCGACCACTCGTTGTTCGCGGGGTGGAAGGCGAGCGGGACGTAGGCCTGGAATCCGCCCGTCTCGTCCTGCAGGCGGCGCAGGCGATCGAGGTGCTCGACGCGCTCGGCGGGGGTCTCCACGTGGCCGAAGAGCATCGTGCAATTGGAGAGGAGACCCGCCGCGTGGACGGCTCGCGCGGTGGCGAGCCACTCCTCGCCGCTGATCTTCATGCGATAGCCGGCCTGGTGCACGCGCTCGGCGAAGATCTCCGCCCCCCCGCCGGGGCAGGAGTCGAGCCCGGCCGCCTTGAGCTCCTCGAGCACGACGGGGAGCGGTTTCCGCGCCACCTTGGCGATCTGGTCGATCTCCACCATCGTGAAGGCCTTGACATGGATCGCCGGCCGGGCCTCCTTCACGGCGCGCAGGAGATCGAGGTAGTAGGAGTAGGGGAGCTTGGGCCAGACCCCGCCGACGATGTGGACCTCCGTGATGGGCTCGTCGCGCTGGGCCGCGATCTTGGCCGCCACCTCCGCGGGGGACAGGAGGTAGGCCCCCTCCTCGCCCGGCAGCCGGTCGAAGGAGCAGAACTCGCAGAACTTGTTGCAGTAGTTCGTGTAGTTGACGTGCTGATTGACGTTGAAGAAGGTCCGATCGCCGTGCCGCCGCTCCCGCGCGTGGTTGGCGAGCTCGCCGACGACGTGGACGTGCGGGGTGCGGTAGAGGGAGAGCCCCTCGTCGATCGTCAGCCGCTCCGCCGCCAGGACCTTCGCCGCGATCTCCCCGAGGCCGGCCTTCCCGGCCCGGGAGAGCAGGTCCGCCTCGTACGAGCGGTCCGCGCTCACGCCCGCCCTCCCTCCGCCCGCCTCCGCCCCGCGCGGTGGGGCGCGCCCTCCTCGCGGGTCTGCGGGCCGCGCGGGCCGGTGTGCCGCTCGTCCACGATCCCGTACCAGGAGTTGCGCCGGCGGGGGAGGAACCCGGCCGCGGCGATCATCCGCTCGATCGCCGGGATGGACTCGAGGTGGAAGCAGCCCGCCGCGCTGACCACGTTCTCCTCGAGCATCGTGCCGCCGAAGTCGTTGCAGCCGTAGCGCAGGCTGATCTGGGCGAGCTTCCTGCCCTGGGTGACGAAGCTCGTCTGCATGCTGGGCACGTTGTCGAGGAAGAGGCGCGCGATGGACTGCACCCGCAGGTAGACGGCGTGCGTCGTGCGGCGGGCGCACAGCGTGGGATCGGGCACTCCGTCGGGCTGCATGTTCCAGCAGGCGAAGGCGGTCAGGCCGCCCGTCTCGTCCTGGAGCTCGCGCAGGCGCTGGAGGTGCTCGATGCGCTCGGCGGGGGTCTCGACGTGGCCGTACATCATGGTGGCCGACGAGCGCAGGCCCGCCTCGTGGGCCAGGCGGTGGATCTCCAGCCAGCGGTTCACGGAGGTCTTGCGGGGGGCGATGACCTCCCGCACGCGCTCGACGAGGATCTCGGCGCCCGCCCCGGGGAGGCTGCCGAGCCCCGCCTCCTTCAACGCGGCGATGACCTCCTCCACCGGGCGCTTGTCCACCTTCGCGAGGTGGTCGATCTCCGGTGCGGAGAGCGCGTGCAGGTTGACCGCCGGGAAGCGAGCCCGCAGATCGGAGAGGAGATCGCACCACCACTCCGTGCCGAGGCGCGGGTGATGGCCCCCCTGCATCAGGACCTGCCGGCCGCCGAGGGCGACGAGCTCCTCCATCTTGCGATGGATCTCCTCCCGCGAGAGGACGTAGCCCTCCTCGTCCTTGGGGGGGCGGTAGAAGGCGCAGAACCCGCAGTCGACGGCGCAGACGTTGGTTGGATTGATGTTGCGGTCGACGATGTAGGTGACGATGCCCGAGGGATGCCGGCGCGCGCGGACGAGGTCGGCCAACCGCCCCAGCGTGGTGAGATCGGCCCGTTCGTGCAGGAAGAGCGCCTCTTCCGCCTCCAGGCGCTCCCCCGCCTCCACGCGGGCGGCGATGCGGGCGACGTCCGCGGCGGCCGCGCCGCGGCGGGCGCCGGAGGCGAGCGGCGCGATCCAGCGATCGGGCGGAAGCCCGGCGGCCGCCGGCGATCCTCCCGACCGGGGCTCCCTCGTCGTGGCGGGCATGACGAGGGGAGTATACGTCGAGCGCGGGACGAGGCGCAGCGGCGCCGGCCGCGCGTCTTGTCCGGACCCCGCGCCCTGCTAGACTCCCGCGCCTTCGTCCCCGCCCCGGGCGTCGGCTCACCCCCCATGGCCAAGCAGTCTGCGTCCTTCATGGACACGATCGTGTCCCTCTGCAAGCGGAGGGGCTTCGTCTTCCCGGCGTCCGAGATTTACGGCGGGCTCGGCAGCACCTACGACTACGGTCCGTTGGGGGTCGAGTTGAAGCGCCGCGTGAAGGAGGCGTGGTGGGGGAGGATCGTGACCCGCCGGCCGGACATCGTGGGGCTCGATTCGGCGATCCTGCAGAACCCCCGGGTGTGGGAGGTGTCGGGGCACGTGGGCGGGTTCACCGATCCCCTGGTGGACTGCAAGCTCTGCAAGGCCCGGTTCCGGGCCGATCAGCTCGCGGACGCCCGCTGCCCGCGGGCGCCGTCGAAGCGCCCGGGAGAGTGCGAAGGGGAGCTGACCGCGCCGCGCTCCTTCAACCTGATGTTCAAGACGCACGTGGGGCCGGTGGAGGAGGCCGGATCGGTCGCCTACCTGCGTCCGGAGACCGCCCAGGGGATCTTTCTCAACTTCCTGAACGTGCTCAACAGCTCGCGGCTGAAGCCTCCCTTCGGCATCGCCCAGATCGGCAAGTCGTTCCGCAACGAGATCACTCCCGGCAATTTCGTCTTCCGGATGCGCGAGTTCGAGCAGGCGGAGATGGAGTACTTCATCCCGCCCGCCGAGAACGACCGCTGGTACGCGTACTGGCGCGAGGAGCGATTCCGGTGGTACACGGACCTCGGCATCCGGCCGGAGAAGCTGCGGGTCCGCGACCACGAGCCGGCGGAGCTCGCCCACTATTCGACCGCCACCTGCGACATCGAGTACGAGTACCCGTTCGGCTGGGGCGAGCTCGAGGGGATCGCCTGCCGGACCGATTTCGACCTGCGGCGGCACTCCGAGGCCTCGGGGACCGAGCTCGCCTACTTCGATCCGCAGACCAAGGAGCACTACGTCCCGTGGGTGATCGAGCCCGCGGGGGGCATCGACCGCATGGCGTTGACCTTCCTGATCGACGCCTACGACGTGGAGGAGCTCGCGGAGGACGAGCGGGTCGTCCTGCGCTTCCACCCCGAGATCGCGCCGATCACCGTCGGCGTGCTGCCTCTCGTCAAGAAGGACGGCATGCCCGAGAAGGCGGCCGAGATCGAGGAGGAGCTGCGCCGGGCGGGTCTCGCGACCTTCTACGACGAGAAGGCGGCGATCGGCCGCCGCTACCGCCGCCTGGACGAGGTCGGCACGCCCTACTGCGTCACGATCGACGGGACGACGATGGCGGAAGACGTGGTCACCGTACGCGAGCGGGACTCGATGGCGCAGGCGAGCGTGCCGGTGGCGGAGCTGCGGGCGTTCCTCGAGGCGGCGATCCGCGGGTGGAAGGGGAGCGGCGCGCGCGCGGCGGGGTGATCCGGGGCATCGGGGCGGGGAGAAGCGGGTCGTGGCGTGAGGTTCCCGGTCCCCCTGCCGAAGTGAGCCGCCCATGGACGACTTCTCCCCTCCGTCCCGGCCGCTGGCGGTCCTGGCGCTGGCCGTCTTCCTCGCCCTCGGCGCGGCCAACGTCGCGCAGGAGGTCGCCGGATTCTCGAAGGCGTGGATCGTCGGGCCGGCGGCGGCCGGCGTGGCGGTCTACGTCGCCGTCGTGGCGAGCCCGGCGGGGGGGAGCCGCTGGCGGCGGTGGGGGATCCGGCGGGACAACGCGCGGGCGGCGCTGGAGCTGTACGGGGGGCTGACGCTGGCGCTCGGTTTGGGGATGCTGGCCTTCGCCCTGGCGGCCGGGCGGCCGCTCCGCGCGCGCCTCCTCCTGGTCCTTCTCGCCCTCTATCCCGCCTGGGCGCTCGCGCAGCAATTCTGTTTCCAGGTCGTGCTGCGGGAGGTGCTGGAGGCACTGCGGGCGCCCGCGGTGGCGAAGGTGGCGCTGATCGCGGCGCTCTTCTCCGCGGTGCACGCGCCGGACGGACCGCTCATGGCGTTGACGCTCGGGTCGGGCGCGCTCTGGGCGTCGCTCTACGTCCGCGTCCCCAACCTCGTCGCCGTCTCCCTCTCCCACGGCATCCTGGCGAGCCTCGCCTTCGTCTGGGCGCTGGGGCGGGACCCGCTGGCGGCGCTGGCGGGCGGAGGGATCGGGTGAGAACCCCCAAGTCCGCCCATCGGAAGGCGTTCGATCCGTACCTCGCGTGGGGGATGCGGAAGGCCGGCAGCGGCTGCCGGCGGTGCAGTCGCGGCGATCCGGTGCAGTCGCCCCCGCTACCGCCCCCCGCCGCGGGGCCGCTCCACCGGGACGTACTCGAGGTGGGGGATGCCGCTCTTCGGGCTGCGGCGGGCGCCCGGCAGGAAGGGGGTCTGGGACTCGGGGCAGACGAAGAGGTAGCGCGACTCCGCGACGATCCAGCGCTCGATCTCGGCGACGACCTCGGGGGGCAAGGCGTGGCCGAAGCGCTCGGCGCCCTCGATCGCGAGCACACCGAAGCGGTAGGCCGCCACCTCGTCCCGGCTCCGCAGGTGGTGGGAGACCATCTCGCCGACCCAGGGGCGCAGGGCGGCCGGGACGCGGCGGCGGTCGAGGGCCGCCGGGAACCCCTCGAGATCCACGAGGGCCGGCGACCGCGCCACGAAGGAATCCACCTCCGCGCGGAAGCCGAGGCGGGCATAGGCGACGGCCGAGAGGAGCTCGAGCTCGGCGTCGATCTCCTCCACCTCGAGCGCGGCGAGCGCGGCGGGCAGGATCGCGTCCCCGCCGGCTTGCTGGTCGGCTGCCGCAGCGGCGGTCTGGGCGCGGGCCTGGGCGGCGTGGTAGAGGAGCGCGACGAGGTGGGAGGTCGGGCTGGGCCGCGTCGCCGCCTCGCTCGGGGGGCCGCCCAGGGGTCCGCCGCGGCCCCCGGCGGTGGTGATCTCGGTGCGGAAGGCCGCGCCGAGGGAGGCCACGGCATGGACGCGAGCGGCGAGCGCCTCGGCATGGAAGCGGGCGAGCGCGCCGGCGGGGAGCGGATCGCGCTCGAGGAGCGCGCCGGCGGCGGCGGGATCGCCGGACTCCAGGAGGAGGAGGCCCTCCGCCAGCGGGAAGGCGGCGGCCCCCCCCGGTGCCGGGGCGGCGCAACCTCCGGCGAGCACGACGAGCACGGCGGAGGCGAGAGCCGCGCGGGGGGGAGCGGGAAGGAGGAACATCGGGTGGGCCCGGTCAGCGCTCGGGAAGGCGCTCTTCGGTCAACCCGACGTGGATCCGGCGGGTTCCCTCGTCGGTGAGGACGGCGAAGGCGAGGAGCGAGCGGGAGAGGCGGAGCTCGCGGTGGCGTCCCCCGGCGCTCGAGAGGGCGTGGAGGTCCCGGACGCGCACGGAGGCGGGGATGCGGAAGAAGAGGAAGCCGGACGGCGCGGAATCCCAGGGGGCGAGGAGGGTGAGGGGAAGGGCGAGCTCGGCCACGCGCTCCCGCGCCCGCCCGCCCCGCGCGACCTCGCCGGCGGGCACCCACTCGAGCACGGTGCCGTCCTGGAGGTACAGATGGGGGTCGATGGCCTCGGCGACCACGCGCGGCGCGCCTTCCGCGGATCCGCGCCGCCCGACGGTGAGGCGCACGGGCAGGATCCCCTCCCGCGTCAGGTCGGCTCCGAGGAGGCGGGCGTGGTTCGTGACGAAGGCCGCTCTGGCCCACACCTCGCCGGCGTGGGCCGGAGTGGGGAAGCCGGCGAAGCCCGCCGGCGCCGGCACGACCGTCCGGTCCTCCGCCGGCGTCCGGCATCCGGCGAGGCCGAGGAGCGCGGACGAGACGAGGAGGAGGCGGGTGGCGCTCGGGTTCCGCATCGCGCTGGGGGCCGGCGGAGGATTGGACCCCGCCCCGCCCCCGGACACAAGCGCGCGTCCCGCCGCCGCCCCCGGCCACCCCGGGGACCCGCCCGCCGGACCGTCCCGCCGCGCGCGCGGTTTCCATCCTCCCGCGGAAAACGATCGTGGCCGGCCGGGCCGTCCGCGCTCGTCCGCCCGCTCGGATCCGGTGCCGCCGCCTCTACAATGGAGCACGCCCGACCGCCGGTGCGGTGACTCCGTCCGGCGTGGCGCCCAAGGCGCCGGAGAGGAGGGAAGAACGGAGCTCCTCCCATCCTCTCCGGCTCCCTGCCGCGCGGGCCCCCGGTGATCCCCGAAGGAGAGCACGACGTGACCTCGACCGTGGAGAAGGCGGCCTTCCAGGCCGAGACGAAGGAGATCCTCGACCTCGTCATCCATTCCCTATACACGCACCCGGCGATCTTCCTGCGCGAGCTCATCTCGAACGCGAGCGACGCGCTCGACAAGCTGCGCCTGGAGACCCTGCGGCGGACGGGGACGCCCATCGATGACGGGCTCTTGCGCATCCGGCTGGAGGCGGATCCCGCCCGGCGCCTCTTTCGCGTCGTGGACACCGGGATCGGCATGAGCCGGCAGGAAGTGATCGACAACATCGGCACGATCGCCCGTTCCGGCACGCGCCGCTTCCTGGAGGCCCTCCGGGAGAGCGGGGAGGCCCCCGCCGCGGCGCCGGAGCTCATCGGGCAGTTCGGCGTCGGGTTCTACTCGAGCTTCATCGTCGCCGACCTCGTCACCCTCGAGACCCGCCGGGCCGGCGAGCCGGGGGCGACGCGGTGGACCTCCGACGGGAAGGGCGAGTACACGATCGAGGAGATCGAGCGGGCCGCACCCGGCACGACCGTCACCCTTCATCTCCGCTCCCCGGAGCCCGGCGACGAGGACTTCCAGGACTTCACCCAGGAAGCGGTCCTGCGCGACGTCGTCAAGCGCTACTCGGACTTCATCGAGTACCCGGTCGAGATGGAGGTCGGCGAAGGCGACGGGCGCCGCCTTGCGGTCCTGAACTCCCGGAAGCCCTTGTGGACCCGGCCCAAGGACGAGATCGCGGAGTCCGAGCACTCCGAGTTCTACCGCCACCTCACCCACGACTGGCACGACCCGCTCGAGACGATCCACTTCCGCGCCGAGGGCGCTCTCGAATACACGGCGCTCCTCTACGTGCCCAAGGAGCGCCCTCTCGACGTCTTCGATCCTCACCGCGCCGCCTCGCGGGTGCAGCTCTACGTGAAGCGCGTCTTCGTGATGGCGAATTGCGAGGACCTCGTCCCCCCGTGGCTGCGTTTCGTGCCGGGAGTCGTCGATTCGGCCGACCTGCCGCTCAACATCTCGCGGGAGACCCTCCAGCACAACCGGCAGATGGGGCAGATCCGGAAGCGCCTGACCACCAAGGTGATCGAGACGCTCGCGGCGCGACGGGACGCGAAGCGGGCGGACTACCGCGAGTTCTGGCGCTCCTTCGGCCCCGTGGTGAAGGAGGGGATCTACTACGACGACGAGAAGCGCACGGCGATCGCCGAGCTCGCCCTCTTCGCCAGCACCGCGGGCGAGGCGGACACCACGCTCGCCGAGTACGTCGGGCGGATGCCGGTCAAGCAGAAGGAGATCTACGTCCTCCTCGCCCCGGCGCTCGAGACCGCCCGCCGCTCGCCCCATCTCGAGGCCTATCGCGCGCGCGGCTACGAGGTCCTGTTCCTGACCGATCCGGTCGACGAGTTCGTGCTCCAGCGGCTCACCGAGTACGGCGGCCGGCGGATCCGGCAGATCGACAAGGGCGAGGCCGATCTCGATGCGGAGGGAGAGGAAGCGAAGCGCGCCGCCCGCGCCACGGAGCTCGCGCCCCTCTTCGAGTCGATCCGCAAGGAGCTTGCCGATCACGTCGAGTCCGTGCGCTCTTCCGCGCGCCTGACCGAGAGCCCGGCCTGCCTGGTCTCCGGCGAGCACGACCTCTCGCCGCAGATGCGACGGCTCCTCTCCGAGGGCGGCCGCGATCTCCCGGCCCCGAAGCGCATCCTGGAGCTGAACGTCGCCCACCCCCTCGTCGAGCGCCTCCGGGCCCTGAACGAAAACGACGCCGATCACGCCCGCTTTGCCGACTGCTGCGAGCTCCTCCTCGGCCAAGCGCTCGTCGCCGAGGGCTCGCCGCCCCCGAATCCGGCCCGCTTCGCGCGTCTCGTGGTCGCGCTGCTCGCCGGGGAATAGCCGGGGGACTCGCCGGGTGGCGGATCCCCGCGGCGGCTACAGGTACCCGAGCTGGTGGAGCTGGCCGAGGGTGACCGCGTCCATCTCCCCCGCCCCTCGCTCGCCGAGCGCCCGGCCGATTTCCTCGTAGCGGGTGCGCAGCTCCTGCACCGTCGCGGCGAGCCGGCGGGCGCGGGGCTCGTCCGGGGCCCAGCGGTTCGTCCGCTCGCCGGGGTCGGCGGAGAGATCGTAGAGCTCCCACGGCGTCTCGTTCGCGAAGAGCACCGCACGATCGTCCGGGCCGTGGATGATCTTCCAGCCGGCGCCGTCGCGGAGGGCGAACTTGTGGGCGAGCGTGTCGGACACCTCGCTCCAGATCGCCCGCTCCGGCGGCTTCGCCCGCAGGAGGTCGAACCCCTGCATGCGGGGATCGGCGGGGAGGCCGAGGGCGGCCAGGATCAGCGGGGCGACGTCGATCGCCATGGCCGGCGTCTCCACGACGCGCGGCGCGACACCGGGAACGTACACGACGAGCGGCACGCGCGTCAGCTCCTCGTAGAGGGTCACGCCGTGGGCGATGATCCCCCGCTCGGTGAGCTCCTTGCCGTGGTCGGAGGTGACGACGACGATCGTCCGCTCGCGCAGGCCGAACGCGGCCAGGTGGTCGAAGAGCCCGCCGAGGATCTCGTCCACGGCGAGGATCGCCGCGTCGTAGTGGCGCACGATCCACGCCAGGTCCTCCGGGCGGATCCCGTGCTCGCGGATGTAGCGGTAGTCGAAGTAGGGGAAGAAGTCCGCGAGCGTACTCTCGATCGGCTCCGGGAAACGCTCCACGTACCCCGGCGGCGGATCGAAGTCGTGCACGGCGTAGGTGTGCAGGAACAGGAAGAACTGCTCCCCCGCGTGGGCGGCGATCCAGTTCGCGATCCGCTCCGGCCCGTACTCCGCGAAGAGCTCGCGCGAGATCAGATCGGGCTGGGCCTTCAGCATCGTCTCCAGGTGGGGGGAGGAGGCGTGGCGGAAGGGATCGACGTTGGCGTAGCCGTCGAAGCCGCGGGCGAATCCGAACGCCGGGCTGACGTACCCGCCGCCCGTGAAGGCCTGCGTCGCATATCCGTGCTCGCCCAGGATCTCGGCCAGCATCGGCGTGCGCGCGGCGGCGATCGCCTGCCCCGGCTCCTGCACCCCGTGCACGGAGGGGAACTGGCCGGAGAAGAGGCTCACGTGCGAGGGGAGCGTGTAGGGCGCCTGCGCCGTGCAGTCGGCGAAGCGCACTCCCGCCGCGGCGAGGGCGTCGAGCCGGGGCGTGGTGTCGCGCCCGTAGCCGTAGCAGCCGACGTGGTCGGCGCGCAGGGTGTCGATGGAGACGAGGATCACGTTCGGCCGCCGGGGGCGCGCCGCGGCGTCCCGCACCGCCGGCGCGCCCCACACCCCCGGCATCTCGCCGGCGACGGCGAGCTCCAGGGCGACCTCGCGCCCCGCCCAGCGCCCGAGCCCCACCTCGATCTCCCGCCAGCGCGCGTCCAGCGGGCGGCGCGGCACGGCGACGACCTCCCGGTGGACGACCTCGCCCTCCACCCGCACCTCGAACGCGAGCTCGGCCGCCGCCGGTCCGCCTTCCGCCGGCGCGTCGAGGGCATCGGTCCACGCCCCGACCCCGGTGCGGAAGCGGGGCTCTCCGGCCGGCAGAGGCAGGCGGAAGCGGATCCGCTCCCCGGGCGGCGCGACGATCGCCGGCCGCGCCTCGGCGCCGAGGCTCGCCCGCACGAGCCGCTCTCCCCGCCAGTCGGCGGGCGGGGGATCGCCCGGCTGGCGCGCACGCACGCCGCGGGCGAGGAGATCGTCCCAGTAGGCGGCGCGGTCGACCCGGCGGAGCGCGAGGTCGGCGAAATCCGCCGCGCCGGCCGTGATCGGCCCGGGCGAGGAGAGGACGCAGCCGAGGAGCAGGGCCTGCGTGCGCGGCCCGGCCCGGATGACGAGGTGGTGCGCCGTCCACGGCGTGTCCCCGGTCGCGCGCGGGAGCTCGTGGCTCGCGAGGAGGACCGTGGAGAGCCCGCCGGCGAAGAGCGTCTCGAACGGGCCGCGCGCCGCGAGCTCGCCGAGGTAGAGGGCGCCCCCGAAGAAGCGTTCCGGCTCGGCGGGCGCGAGCCCCCGGGTGCGCACCCGCCCGGAGAGCTCGTAGTACCCGCCGGGCTCCGCCGCGACGACGCGGGCGAGGCTGCCGAGGCGTCCGCTCAGGCTCACCCCGCGCTCGCCGCCGGCGAGGGGCGCGACGGCGAGCTCTCCCGCGGCGGGGCGGAGGAGGTCCTCGGTGTCGGCGCAGGCCCGCCACTCCGCCGCTCCGCCCGCGAAATCCTCGGCGAGGAGCAGCGTACCCGGCGCCCGCGCCTCCACCGCCGCGACGATCTCCGCGGCCGGGAGCGCGGCGAGCTTGACGAGGGCGCCGGGCGCGCGGACGCCGTCTTCCGCGGCATCCCGGCAGCCCGCCGCGGCGACGGCGAACGCCAGGAGCAGGGCGGCGGGACGCGGGGGCATGGACTCACTGGTCGGGACGGCTCGCGAAGCAGAGCTCGCGGACGATGCGGCCCGGATCCTCGTGCCGGACCAGCCCGAGCGAGGCAGAGTACCACGTGGCGGCCGCGCCCCGCCGGCGCACGAGGCAGGGCTCCGCGCCCGCTTCGGCGCGCCGCCGGCGGAAGAGGGCGAGGTCCGCGGCCCCGACCCCCAGGACCGGCGGGAGATCTCCCCCCGCCGGCGCGGTCCAGGCCGCCATCGCGAACCGCTGGTCCAGGCGGGAGAGGTCGAGGATCTCCACGCGCCGCACGCCCTCCTCGAAGAAGCGCTTCTCCTGCTGCACGAGCCGCAGGCGCCGCTCCCCCAGGGGGCGGCCGCTCGCGTCGTGGTAGCGCTCCTCGACGATGCGGCTCCACGTCGAGCCGGCGGGAGGATCGGGATCGGGGAGGACGCGGTCCACCTGCCAGGTGACGCTCCCCTCGGGCGTCGTGGAGCGGTACACCGCGAGGGTCCCGGGCGGCCCCGGGAGGGGCGAGGCGGGCCCGGCGAGGGCGAGCCGCAGCAGGAGCTCCTCCGCCCAGGGGGCGGAGGAATCTATGGCCGGCGGATCGGCCTCGGATCCGCCCGCCGGCCATTCCCGCGCGATCGCGAAAAGGCGGATCGCACGCCCGGCGGGGGTGGCGGCCAGGGGCTCCTCCGCGGCGATCGCCGCCCACGCCGCGAGGTGCGCGAACCCCTCCAGCCCGGCGAGATCGAGGTCGCCGGCGCTCGTCTCGGCGGCCTCCCGCAGGCGATCCGCGAGGTGGGTGAGGAAGAGCGCGAGCCGCCCGTCGGCGAACCAGCGCGCGATCGGGACGACGTCGCCGGGCACCGCATCCGCCGCGGCGGCGAGGAGCGCGGCCCAGCGCGCCTCGAGGGCGGCGGCGAGGGCGGCGCGGGCGTCCGCCAGGGTGCGCCGCTGGTCCGCGAGGGCGCGATCGAGGGCGGCGAGGCGGTCGGGGACCACCCCGTCCGGACCGGGGGCGGCGAGCCACGCGGCGGCGAGGATCTCCCCGCTCGCGCGCCGCGCGGCGGCCTCGCCAGCGGCGCGCTCCGCGGCGGCGAGGAGGTCCGCGCGCTCGAGGAGGTCGGCGGCCCCGCCGGCCCGCTCGAGGCGGGCGGCGGCGGCGGCGAAGGCGGCCAGGCAGT
>JBFMCU010000094.1:4745-10675 GCA_040754415.1 Planctomycetota bacterium | reverse complement strand
CGAGGCGAGCGCCCCCTGGACGGCGAAGAGCCACGCGCCCCACACGACGAGGAGCAGCCAGACGACGAAGGGCGCGCCGCGCGTCACGGCTCCTCCTCCCCGCCCGCCGCGACGCGGACGTAGAGCGCGCCGAGGTCGCGCGGCTCGGCGGCCGTCGCGAGGCGGATGATCCGCAGGTCGCCGGCGAGCGGGATCTCGCCCTCGCCGAGGAAGTAGCCGCACGAGAGGCCGGCGTCCCCCGATCCGGTGTACAAGCGGGCCGGGATCGCGGCGCGCGCCTCGCCCGCGGGGAGCGCAAGCTCGACCCGCTTCACCCAGCGGAAGAGGACCGTTCCGTCGCGGCGATCGCGCCCGAGCGAGACGAGGCGCCCGAGCACCTGGGGCGCGGCCAGGCCCTCCAGCCGCGCCACCGCGACGACGCTGAAGCCGGGATCGCCGAGGAAGCTCACGTCGGCCGTCCACGGCCCGGCGCGGGCGACGCGCCCCACGAGCCGCCGCCCGCGCGCGGTCACCGCCGCGCCCGCCTCCATGCCTCGCGCGCGCCCGCCGGCGATCCGCACCGCCTCGCGCCACGGGCTCGCGTCCCCGACGGCGAGCGGCGTCGCGCGGGCCCACTCGGCGGCGAAGATCTCCTCGGCGACCGGTTCGCGCGCCGGGAGGGCCGGATCGGGCGGCGCGAGGATCACCACCCAGAAAAGCCCGTCCTTGTAGTCGAGGGCGGGCTCGATCGACCACCGCGCCCCGCTCGGATCGCGCCGCACGGCGCCGAGGACGAACCCCGCGGCGAGGGCCGCGAAGGGCTCGGCGTCGGCGAAGAGCTCGTGGACGCGCGCGATGCCGCCGGCGAGCTCCCGATCGCTCGGGTGGTGCACGGCTAGCCGCACCGCGGCCTCCTCTCCGCCCGGGCGCCCCGGCGGGACGTCAAGCCCTCCCACCGTGAGGAAGACATCCTCGCCCCCGGCCGCGCCGGCGACGCGCGCTCCCACGTGGAAGGAGCGCGCGGTGACGAGATCGACGAGGACGATCCCGCCCGGCGGCCGCGGATCCGGCGCGATCTCCGCCACGCGGCCGGCGTAGGCGTTGCCGGAGGCGACGGGCATCCCGACCGCGAGCCCGCGCACGTCGCGCACGCGGGCCCGCAGCCGGTCGGCGCTCTCCGCGACGCGCCCGAGGACCTCGCCGTGCACGAACCGCCGGCCCTCGACGAGCGCCGGCTCGGTGGGCCGCGCGTAGCGCACGAGGTCGAGGAGGAGGCGCAGGCTCTCCTCGGCCTCGGCCGCCGCGCTCGCCGCGAGCCGCGTCTCGGCCGCGGCCACCTCGCGCCGTCGCAGGAGCTTCAGGGGCGAGGCGAGCCCGGTCACCGCCCGCAGCGGGGCGGCGAGGGTCTCCACTGCCCGATCCACGGCGGCGAGCGGGCGCAGGGAGAAGAGGACGAGCCCGCTCCAGAGCAGGAGGCGCGCGAGGCGATTCCGAGGGGGGGTCATCGCGGCGGCGCCCCCGGAGGATCCGTGTCCGCCCTCCGCCTACTCGTCGTCCGAGGAGAGCACCCGCGAGAAGATGTCGAGCTTCTCGAGGAAGATGCCCGTTCCCCGCGCCACCGCGGTGAGGGGATCGTCCACCACGCGGGCCGGGATGCCGAGGAAGTCGGAGATGGCGGAGGCGATGCCGTAGAGCAGCCCGCCGCCGCCCACGATGGTCACGCCGGAATCGACGAGGTCGGCGGAGATCTCGGGCGGCGTCTCCTCGAGCACCGAGCGGATGCCCTCGCAGATGCGCCGCACCGGTCCGCCCAGGGCCTCGCGGATCTCGATCGAGGTCACCGTGGCGCGGGCGGGCAGCCCGGTGACGGAGTCGCGGCCGCCGACTTCCATCGAGAGCTCCTGGTCCATGGGCCAGGCGGAGCCGAGGGTGAGCTTGATGCGCTCGGCGGACTGCTCGCCGATCTGCAGGTTGTGGAAGCGGCGCACGTGGGCGACGATCGCCGCGTCCATCTCGTCGCCCGCGATGCGCAGGGAGTGGGCGACGACCGAGCCGGCGAGCGCCAGGACGGCGATCTCCGTCGTGCCGCCGCCGATGTCCACGATGAGCGAGCCGCGCGCCTCGGTCACCGGCAGATCGACGCCGATACCGGCCGCCA
Organism: Planctomycetota bacterium; assembly: GCA_040754415.1. Classification (GTDB taxonomy): domain Bacteria; phylum Planctomycetota; class UBA1135; order UBA1135; genus JBFMCU01. The sequence goes on along the minus strand of JBFMCU010000094.1, from coordinate 8,538 downwards.
TCGGCTCGTCGATCAGGTACACGCGGCGCGCGCCGGCCCGCTCCGCGGAGTGCACGACGGCGCGGCGTTCCACGTCGGTGATGCCGGTGGGCACCGAGATCACGACCTGCGGCTTCACCCAGCTCCGCCCCTCGTGGACCTTGTGGATGAAGTAGCGCAGCATCTTCTCGGTGATCTCGAAGTCGGCGATCACCCCGTGGCGCAGGGGGCGGATCGCCTCGATCGGCATCGGGGTCCGCCCGAGCATGGCCTTGGCGACGTTGCCGACCGCCATGCCGTCGAGGAGCACCTCGTTCGTGCCCTTCTTCACCGCGACCACGCTGGGTTCGTTCAGGATGATCCCCTTCCCGCGGACGCAGACGAGCGTGTTCGCCGTCCCGAGGTCGATCCCCATGTCGACCGAGAAGTTCCCCAGCAGCCACTCGAGAGGTCTAAGTACGTGGGCCATGGGACGGCAGGGAGGATCCTCGTGGAGTCGGGACGGGAACCGCCAGCGGAGCGACGGAGCGGCGATTCCTTGCGACGGTCGGCCAGTCTACTGGCCCGGCGGGGCGGATCAAGCGACCGGGGGCCGCACCGGGGCGCGCGAGGGCCGGCGCGCGCCGCGCCGGGCCGCCTCGCCGAGGGAAATCGCTAATCCGCGCTGCCCCCGGGTGGACCGCGGGCCGCGCCTCCCGGGGGAGGAGTCCCGCGGGAAGAGCGGCCCGGGGCGGCGCGGGTCCCGCGCGCGCCGGATCCCGGGCGCGGCGCGGCTCCCTACCGGAAGAACATCCCCTACCGGAAGAACATCCCGGTGCCGAACATGCCGAGCAGGGCGTCGGTGAAGAGGCAGGCGGCGAGGAGGAGGACGCTCGTGATCACGGCGATCCCGGTGTCGATCCCCTCGCCGGCAGCCTCCTCGACGACCTCGACTTCGGCGCCGGCGGGCTTCTTCTTGGACTTCGCTTTCGGGGTCCGGGCGGGCGAGGCCTCGGCGCTGGCCTCGGCGCCGGGCTCGGCGCCGGCCGGGGCCCGCCTCAGAGCTCTCTTCTTCGCCATGGCTCGAATCTCCGGGGGCGATCGCGGGGTTGGGGGACCTAGAGCACGGTGCTCGCGCGGTCGCCCTGGGTGATCTCGGTGCCGGAAACGGCGTTCAGCACGAGGGCGGCGCAGACGTCCTCCTGGACGTCCTCCACCCGCACCTGGCCCTTGTAGATGCCGCCGCGCCAGATCTCGAAGGTGTAGCCGCGCTTGACGTCCTGCTTCGCGCCCACGTTCAGCATCACCAGGCCCGGGGCCACGTCCAGGCGCACGCTCAGGACCTGGGCGTCGATCTTCGGGGGGGTCAGGACCTCTTGCATGGTGAGGCCCGTCTTCTCGAGCACCATCGCCAGGTGGGTGTCGAGGCGCGACACCTGGTCCCGGAGATCGGTCCGCTCGCCTTCCAGGTCGGCGATCTGCTGCTCGGCGGTGCGCTGGGCGTCCTGGGCGTCGCGCTGGAGCTGCTGGGCCTCCTGGGCCTGGGCCACGGCCTCGTCGCGCTGGCCCTCCGCCTCGCGCCGGGCGGCCACGGCCTCGTCCTTCTGGGCGTTCAGGGCCTGGATCGTGGTGTTGTAGTCGTTGAGCGTGCTGCGGATCGCGGTCAGGTCGGCCCGCATCTGCTCGTTGTCCCGCTTCGCCTCGCCGAGCTGGGTCTCGAGGAGGTTCGCCTGCTGCTGGAGCCCGTCCCGCTGCTCGCGGAAGGTCCGCCCGTCGTTCTCGAAGGCGCGCATCTCCGTCGTGAGCTTGCTGATCTCGTCCTCCTTCGTCCGCTTGAGCTCGGCGAACTCGGCGGTCTTCGCGTCGAGCTGGGAGCGGTAGTTGTCCGTCGTGGCCAGCGCATTGGCGGCCCAGCCGAGGAAGGCGGCAGCGAGGACGAGGTTCAGAACGATGAAGATCCGTCCGATGGGGCTCATGATGGTCCAGCGGATTGGGGTTCGGGGGGAGGGCGGAGCGTCCGCCGGTCCGGCCGGGAGGTCGTTCGTTCGACCCGCAGGGGAGATCGGGGCCGGCCCGGCCGGGGGATCCAATGGAGGGGCGCGACTATAGGGGTGCCCCGGAGGGCGGTCAAGCGCGGCAGGCCGGCAGCGAGCCGGGCGTCCGGCGCTCGTGGGGGCCTCTAACCCCCGGGGGCGGCGGGGTAACGGATCGGCCCCCGGAAGGCGACCAGGAGGGCGAGGGCGAGGGCGCCCAGTACGACCCGCAGGGGGGACCGCAGCCTCACGTAAGGGGGCACGGCGGAGGTTGGGCCGCCGGCGGGGACGGGCACGTCGAGGAGGAGCGTGCCGCGCGCGAGCCGATCCCGGCCTTCTTCGCGGACGCGCCCCCGCTCGCGGCCGTCGGGGTCGATGCCGATCGAGATCCCCGAGTTCGTGGCGCGCACGACCGCGCGGCCGGTGGAAAGGGCGATCAGCCGCGAGAAGGCCACCATCTGATCGACCTCGCCCGAGCGGAGATACCACGCCTCGTTGCTCGCGACGAGGTGGAAGTCGAGCCCGCCGGTCTCGGCGAGCGGCTCGACGTAGGGCGGCAGGAAGGCGTTGTCGAAGCACACGGTCGCTCCTAAGCGGAAGTGGCGGCCGCCGCGGGTCGCCAGCTCGAGCACGCCCGTCGCGGGGGCGGCGGCGAGGTCGGGCACGTAGCCGGCGATCGCGTGGATCGCGGCCCGCACGCCGGCGAACCGCTCGAGCCCGAGCATGGTCTCGGCGCCGGGTACGAGATAGCGCTTGCCGGCGACGGGGGCGCGCGATCCGTCCGGGCTGTAGAGCACGACGCCGGTTTTCCGGCGGATCGCGCCGTCGACGACGTCGAGCGTGTCCGCGCCGGAGAGGAAGGAGGTGCCGGCGGGAAGGCGCGGCGCGCGGGAGCCGGGGGGAAGCCCGAGGCCGAGGATCTCCTTGCCCACCCGCTCCGCTTCCCACTCCTGCCAGTCGGCGAGCGTGTCCGGCGTGATCTGGTCCGCCCAGGGCGGGAGGCGCGCGCCCTGCGCCAGCGCGTCGGGCACGCCGGATTCGAAGAGCGGCACGAAGAGCATCGACTCGCCCCAGCAGACGAGGTCGGGCGGCGCCTCCCCCTGCTGCGCGCGCCGGGCGAGATCGGAGTGGGTCAGGTTGCGTTGGCCCTGGAAGTTCTCGGCGGGGTCGAAGGTCTGCTTGCGCTTCTGGGAGAAGCCGGGCTGCACGAGCAGGAGGCGCGGTCCCGCCACGGTGTCCGGCGGCGGAACGGCGAGGACGAGGACGGCCCCGAGGGCGGCGGGCCCGAGCCCACGGAGGAGGTCCTTCGGCCGGAGGCGCCGGGGGGCGGCGAGGGCGGCGGCGAGGAGGCCGGCCAGGGCGGCGAGCGCGAACCCGACGCCCTCGACCCCCCACACCCGGGCGCTCCCCGCGAGCCAGAGGTGGTGATGGGCGTAGTGCCCGAGCGAGAGCCACCCCAGCCCCGCCGGCGGGGGGACCGCGCTCCGCAGGACCTCCATGCCGGTCCAGGCGATCGGGAGGGCGAGGGGAAGGGAGAGGCGGCGGGCGGCGGCGCGCAGCAGGGCGGCGGCGAGGAGCGTGTAGAGCCCGAGCCCGGCCCCCATGTAGAGGACGGTGGGCGGCCAGACGTACCAGGTCCAGCCCATCGTGGGCCCCATGGCCAGGGCGCCCGCGAGCCACTCGGCGAGGCGCCCCCGGCGGGCGCGGGCATCGAAGGGGCGCGCGGCGCGACTCGCCCACCACCCGAGCCCCAGGGCGGCCAAGAGGGGCATCCCCTCGGCGCTGGCGAGACCCGGCGTGGC
>JBFMCU010000094.1:0-4735 GCA_040754415.1 Planctomycetota bacterium | reverse complement strand
CCCGCCGAGCTCGCCCCGGAAGCGCGCGAGCGGAGCGAGGGGCAAGAACAGGGGCGGCGCGGCGGAGGGGGAGCGCGCGGTCATGGGGGCGCGCCGGGGCGCGGCGCACCCACGGTAGGTCAGCGGAGGGGCCGGTAGCAAACGATCTCCCCGGGGCGGATCTCCGCGCCAGCCTCGATCACCGCCAGCGCGTCGGCCTCGGCGACCGCCACGATGTCCGCCGAGCCGCGCCAGGGAACGGGGAGGAGGAGGGCGACGCCGTCCTCGCCCTCTTGCCGCCGGGCGGGGACGTTGTGCTGGCGGTCGCCGGAGCGGGTCGGCGGTCCGCACCAGCGGCCGCGGCCGAGCCGCTCGCGCTCCTCCTCCACCCCCGCCCCGGCGAGGCGCGCGAGCGCCGGGCGCACGAAGACCTCGAGCCCGAGGAGCGTCGACACCGGATTGCCCGGGAGCCCGAAGACCGGTCTTGCGCCCGCCATCCCGAACCAGATCGGCTTGCCGGGCTTCACCGCCACCTTGTGCAGCAGGCAGGCGACGCCGATCTTCTCGAGGGCCGCGCCGACGAGGTCGTACTTGCCCACGCTCACCCCGCCGGTCGTGACGAGGACGTCGCCGGCGGCCAGCGCCGCGCGGAAGGCCTCCTCCAGGGCTCGCGGCTCGTCGGGGACGATTCCGGCCCGGATCACCTCGCACCCGAGGGCGGCGCAGGCGGCGGCGAGGAAGTAGGTGTTCCCCTCGCGGATCTGGCCGGGCCCGGGGGTCGCGCGCACCGGGACGAGCTCGTCGCCGGTCGTGAGCACGGAGACGCGCGGGCGGACGAAGCAGGGCACCCGTTCGCAGCCGATCGCCGCCAGCACCGCGATGTCCGCCGCCGAGAGCCGCCGGCGGGGCGCGTGGACGGCCCGGCCGCGGGCGAGGATCTCGGCGCGGTGCGAGACGTGCTGGCCGGGCTCCACCGGCCCCCGCACGAGCACGTCCCCCCCCTCGCGGCGCGCATCCTCCTGCATCACGACCGCGTCGCAGCCGGGGGGAAGCGCGGCGCCGGTGTAGATCTCGACGCAGCTCCCGGGGGGCACCGGACCGGCGAACGGCACGCCGGCCCGCGACTCGCCGGCGAGGTGGAGGGGCGTCTCCGCGCCCGCCCCCGCCCCGGCCGGCACGTCGCCCGCGCGCAGGGCATAGCCGTCCATCATGCTCTTCTCGAAGGGCGGCAGATCCACGTCGGAGACGGTCGGCCGCGCCAGCGAGCGCCCGGCGGCGGCGGCGAGGGGCACCTCTTCGATCGCCCCCGGCCCGGGGATGTGGGCGAGGATCCTCGCCAGGGCGTCCTTCGGGGGGAGCATCCCCCGAAGATACCTCCCGATCGCCGGAGGGGCGCCCGGCGGCGCCTCCCCAGCCATCGGGCGGTGTAAGCGGCGGGTAGGAGGCGGCGGGGGGTTCGGCCGCGCCCGGGTTCGCCGAGAATGAGGCAATATGGCCCCCCGCCGGGCGAATCGCCGCCCGCCCCCACCCTCCCGCGCGCCGCGCGCCGCCACCCCGGAATCCCCGCCCGCCCGTGCCGATCCTCCCCCGCCCTCCTCTCCTCCCCCTCCGCCGCGGGATGGGGCTCGCCCTCCTCCTCCTTGCCGCCCCCGCCCTCGGCGGGTGCTCGCGGCCCGCCGCCCCTGGATCGCCCGCGACGAGCGCGGCGGGCGGCGCGCGCGCACGGGAGATCCCCAAGGTGCGGGTCGTGCGGCTCGAGCGCCGGGAGATGCGCCGGATCCTCGACACCATGACCAAGCTCGAGTCGGAGCTGGAAGTGGCGCTCTACCCGCGCACCGCGGGCACGGTGGTCGAGCTCCGGGTGGAGGAAGGCGACGTCGTCGGGGCGGGGGACGTTCTCGCCCGGCTCGACGACCGCGACCAGGTGCTGGCCGAGCGGGACGCCGAGGTGGCCCGCGAGGAGGCGGGAAACGCCGCGGAGCTCGCCCGGCTCGCCGTGGACGAGGCCAAGGCGCGGATGGAGAGCGCGGAGCTCGCCTCCCGGCAGACCGAACGCGACTACGAGCGCAACCTTCAGCTCTTCGAAGGGCGCGAGACGACGAGCCCGGTCTCCAAGTCGGCCCTGGAGGCGAGCGAGCTCGCCCGGGACCGGGCCGGGCACGACCTCCGCCTGGCGACCCTCGCCTGGCAGAAGAGCCAGCTCGACCTGAAGGCGGCGGCGACGGCGGTCGAGCGGGCCGCGGTGGCCCTCGACCGCGCCCGCGTCGCCCTCTCCTACTGCCAGATCACCGCCCCCTTCGCCGGCGTGATCGCCGAGCGGAGGATCCGGATCGGCGACAGCGCGGGCACCGGCCAGGCGGCCTTCGTGCTCACCGATCCCGCGAACCTGCGCACCGTCTTCCACCGGCCGCAGGAGGAGCTCGCCCTCTTCCGCGGCGCCGCCGGCGACGGGCCGGCGGGCGTCCTCGAGGTGACGGCGACCGCCGAGGCCCTGCCCGGAGAGGTCTTCACCGGCGAGGTCGAGCGCATCAGCCCGACGATCGACCCGGACTCGGGGCAGTTCCGGGTGACCGCGCGCCTGCGCGCGGCGGACGGCTCCGAGCGCTCGCGGCTCCTCCCGGGCATGCTCGTGCGCATCGAGATCGTCACCGATCGCCATCCCGACGCCGTCGTGTTGCCCAAGCGGGCGCTGCGGCGCGAGGGCGAACGCCGGTTCGTCTATGTCGTCGAGCCCCCCGCGGCGGACGCGGACGCGCCCGCGGACGTGCCCCCGCCTCCCCCGGGCGAGTCGTTCCGCACGATCCACCGCGTGGACATCGCGGAGGGCTACTCCGACGAGGAGTCCGTGGAGATCGCGGCCGTGGAGGGCCTTCCGCTGCGGGAGGGCCAGCTCGTCGTCCTCGTCGGGAGCCGGGACCTCGACGACGGCGATCTCGTCGACGTCGATCTCGTCGACGTCGAGGACGAGGCTCCGGCCGCGGAGGGGAACGAGGAGGTCGCCCGATCGGGCGAGCCGGCCGCGTCTCCCGCGGGCACCGATGGCGGCGAGTAGCAGGGACCCGTGATCTCCCCTCCCTCCGCGACCCCTCCGGCTCCCGCAGCGGCCCGCGAGGCCCGGGGCGCCCTCGCCTTCGTGACGCGCCGCCCGGTGGCGATCTCCATGTTCTTCATCGCCATGGCGGTCTTCGGCGCCGTCTCCTTCTCCAAGCTGAAGGTCGATCTCCTGCCGGAGATCAACTATCCGACGCTCACCGTGCGCACCACGTGGCCGGGAGCCGCGCCGGAGGACGTGGAGCAGCGCATCTCCGAGAAGGTGCAGGAGACCCTGAGCACGCTGGACGACCTCGTCCGCTCCACGTCGATCAGCCGCGCCGGCGTGTCCGACGTCCTGCTCGACTTCGACTGGGGCACGGAGATGAGCTTCGCGGTGCAGGACGTGCGCGAGAAGCTCGATCAGGTCTTCCTGCCCGCCACCGCGGAGCGTCCGATCATCCTGCGCTTCGATCCGAACCTCGATCCGATCCTGCGGATCGGCATGCGCGTGCCCGCGGGCCGCGAGCCGCGCAACGAGGCAGAGCGCGAGAGTCAGCTCATCCAGCTCCGCTGGCTGGCGGAGAAGCGCCTCAAGCGCGAGCTCGAGTCGCTGGAGGGGATCGCCGCCGTGCAGGTGCGCGGCGGGCTGGAGGAGGAGATCAAGATCCGCGTCGACCCCCACCGCCTGGCGGCCCGCCAGATCGACCCCGGAGAGCTCGCCCAGCGGCTGGCGGCGGAGAACATCAACGCCGCCGGCGGACGGCTGCTCGAGGGATCGACCGAGTTCCTCGTGCGCACGGTCAACCAATTCACCAGCGTCGAGGAGATCGAGGCCATGCCCGTCGCCCGGCGCGGCGACGCGGTGATCCGGGTGAGCGACGTGGGCACGGTCGAGCGCACCCACCAGGAGCGGGAGGTGGTCAGCCGGATCGCGGGGGCCGAGTCGGTCGAGATCGCGATCTACCGCGAGGCGGGCGCGAACATCGTGCAGCTCGCCGAGCGGGTGAAGAACGCGGTCCTCGGCACCGCGCAGCAGCAGGAGGCGGCGGAGAAGCTCGCCGCGGAGGATCGCCCGCCCACCCTCCTCGAGCGCGAGAAGGTGAACTTCCTCGCCTGGCGGCTGCGCGACGACCTCCGGCTGGAGCTCCTGTCCGACCAGTCCACGTTCATCGGCGACGCGGTCGACGACGTGAAGAGCGCCGCCATCCTGGGCGGGATCCTCGCCGTCGGCTTGATCTGGCTCTTCCTGCGCCGGCTCGCCGCCACGCTGATCATCGGGCTCTCGATCCCGATCTCGATCGTCGTCACCTTCGCGCCGATGTTCATGGCCGACGTCAGCCTGAACATCATGTCGCTCGGCGGGCTGGCGCTGGGCGTGGGCATGCTGGTGGACAACGCGATCGTGGTCCTGGAGTCGATCTCGCGCTGCCGCGAGGAGGGGGACGAGCTGGCCCCGGCGGCGGTGCGCGGGGTCTCCGAGGTGGCGGGGGCGGTGACCGCCTCCACCCTGACCACCGTCGCCGTCTTCGCGCCGATCGTCTTCGTCACCGGCATCGCGGGCCAGATCTTCGGCGACCAGGCGCTCACCGTGGTGTCGTCGCTCACGATCTCGCTCGTCGTCGCGGTGCTCTTCATCCCCATGCTCGCCTCGCGCCGCGGGCCCTCCGCCGGGGGCGCGGCAGCGCTCCGGCCCCCCCTGCTCGGGGGCGGGCTCCGCTGGAGC
>JBFMCU010000093.1:0-18174 GCA_040754415.1 Planctomycetota bacterium | reverse complement strand
GCCTTCCTCGAGGACGATCTCCTCGACGATCTCTCGAACAGCGTCCTCGACCTCATCGAGCAAGGTGAGCTCGACGAGGCCGAGCGACGGTGCGAAGAGCTACGCCAGCGATTCCCCCAAGTGCACGACTGGATGGAACGCCGAGCCGCCGTTCACCAGGCCCGCGGCCAGTGGACCCAAGCCGCCGCCCTCTACCGTCAGGCGGCAGACTTCGTCGAAGCGTCAGAGGACGGCGACCCCGAGCTCGTCGCAGATCTCCGCCAGCAAGCCAAGCTGGTCGAGCGCCAATCCTCCATCGAAAACAGCTCCCAGACTGCAAGTGAGCGCGCGCAAAGGCACGTCACCACTGCAAAATAATGTGCGCGCCGACAGCGGTCCCTACCTCGAGCTCTTCGCCCACGTCCTCTCTGGTGCGGGCGCCGGGGCGGGCGGAGCGAGCTTCACCTGGGCCCTTCCCCCCGATCTGCCGCCCGGCACGGCCTTCCATCTCCCGGCCGGCTACCTCGACTCCGGCGCTCCCCAGGGCGTCTCCTTGACCCCCGGGCTGCGGCTCGTGATCCGGTGAACGGCGACCTCCGCGCGGGGCGTGGAGGGCGCGGGACGCGTTACTGCCGCCGCAGCGCCGCCGTCGGCTCCAGGCGAGCGGCGCGCCAGGCGGGCCAGGCGCCGCCGAGGAGGCCGAGGACGAGGGAGAAGAGGACCGCGCCGAGGAGGACCGGCGGCGTGACGCGGAAGGCGAAGGCAACCTCGGTGAAGGTGTTGAAGTTCGTCGTTCCGGTCTGGACGCCGTTCAGAGGGAGGGTGAAGAGGCAGCCGACCGCGCCGCCGAGGAGCCCGAGGACTAGGGACTCGAAGAGGAACGAGAAGAAGATGGGCAGGGGGCGGAAGCCGGTCGAGAGGAGGATCCCGATCTCGTGGGTCCGAGCGGTGACGGCCGCGAGCATCGTGTTCGTCGCCGTGAATACCGCCGCGGTGCCCATGACCAGGCCGAGGAAGCCGCCCAGGAAGAGCAGGGTCGCCGATAGGTACGTCGTCTGGGACGTCAGGTAATCGCGCTCGCTCTGGACCTGGGAGGGGACCTCCTTGTCCTCCTTCATTCGCTCGGCCAGGGCGGCGAGGTCGGTGGCGGGGCGCAGGCGGGCCATGACCCGATTGGGACCGATGCGCTCGAGGCTCTCGAGCATGCGATCGAGGTCGCCCCAGATCTCGGTGTCGAAGGGGCCGTTCGAGGCGAAGACGCCGACGACGCGGAAGGGAGTGATGTTGATCTGGATCGCGTCGCCGAGGCGGCAGCTCTGCATGCGGCCGGGGAGCCGCTGGCCCACGATGACCTCGTCGGTGCCCGGCTCGAAATGCCGGCCTTCGACGATCCGGAGATCCTCACCGTGGATGGCGAAGGTCGCCGGTTGCACGCCGCGGATGGGGACGTTGGTCTCTCCGCCCCCGAGCCGGTTCAAGCGGACGGCGAGGTAGCACTCCATGGCGGCCAGGGGCGCCTCCTCGTCGTCCACCGCGATCTCGGGCACCTTCTTGGTGAGGGTCAGCGCTCGCTCGCGCGTGAACATCGAGTCGCCTTCGTTCGTGGCGCCCGGGCGGAGGAAGATGGCGACATCCTCGCGGCCGCTCGCCGCGAACATCGTCTTGAATCCCTGCTGGAGGGAGATCACCCCGGCCACGACGGCGACTGTCGCGCCGATGCCGACCACCGTCAGGAGGGTCGACACGCGGCGGACGAAGAGGCTGCGCAGGTTGTAGGAAAGGGGGACGAGCATGGTCAGATCGTGGCGCGCAGGTCCTCGACGGGGGAGCGGCGACCGGCCTGCCAGGCGGGGAAGATCCCGGCGAGGAAGCCGATGCCGATGGTGACGGCGGCGGCCAGGAGGATGGTGGCGGTCCGCACCTCGTAGCCGGGGAAGTACTGTCCCATGGTCGCGGCGATGCCAGCGGCGGAGGAGATCGCGAGCAGGATCCCGAGCCCCCCGCCGACGCCGCACAAGACGAAGGACTGGACGAGGAGCAGCCGCAGCACGGAGGCGTTCGTGAATCCGAGCGCCTTCAAGATGCCCACGTCGTGGGTCTGCTCTCGGCCCGCCATCAGCATCGTGTTCACGCAGGCGAGGAGAATGGCGAGGAGAACGCCGCCGCCGATCGCGCCGATGAAGCGCGGGAGGTTACCGACCATCGAGACGAACTGGCGGTTGAACTCGGCCTCGGTCGTCGTCTGCACGCGCTGCGGACCGTTGGCGAAGAGGGAGTCCACCGTGGCCATGACCGCGGTTGCGTCGGCTCCCGGAGCGAGCCTGGTGACGAAGACGCCAACCTTGGGTTCCTCCCCGGTGATCTCGCGCTCCGTCTGGGCGAAGTAGTCCCAGTGGAAGAAGAGGGTGCGGGGGTCGAGGTTGGGCCTCGTCGGCCGGTAGACGGCGGCGACGTCGAACTGCCACGCCTCGCCGCCGGGCCCGGGGAAGAGCGCGCCGATGATCGGGATCGTCTCGCCCACCTTCCATCCGAAGTCCCGCACCAGACCCTCGCCGATCACGCAGCTCGTGCGCCGGGCGAGGAACCCTTCCTGGGACCCCTCGACGATCTCCAGCTCGGGGTACATGTCGAAGAGCTCCGCTCCGTCCACGGCGAACTGGGCGAAGAAGTTCCCGGGGTCCTGGTAGTAGCCGCCGAACCACTGCCACTTGGCGACGCTGGCGACGCCGTCGACGGCCTCGATCTTGGTCTGGTAGGAGGTGGGGAGGTCCACGAAGAGGCTGACGGCCGATTGCACGATCAGCCGCTGGGCGTTGGCGGCCTCGACCCCGGCATTCAGCGCGGTGACGAGCGATCGCAGGAGGCAGAGCAGGAAGAGCGCCACCACCAGCGAGCCCACGGTCAGGAGCGACCGAAGGGGGTGCTTGAGCAGATTGCGAAGGACGAGCCGCAGCATGGCGTGCTCAGAGAGCGAGCAAGAACTGCCCGCGAACGGGCAGCAGCGCCGTCAGGCGATGCGCCAGAGGACATCTGAGAGGCTGTACCATGGATTCCTGCTCAGCCTCTCAGGCCTGGGCCGCGGCGGCGGCCTCGATGCGGTCGAGCCGTCCCTTGTCCAGGTGCACGGTGTGCCCGGCGTAGGCGGCGGCGGCCGGGTCGTGGGTGACCATCAGGATCGTCTTCTTCATCTTCGCGTTGAGCTCGCGCAGGAGCGCGAGCACCTGGTCGGCCGATTCGCGATCGAGATCGCCCGTCGGCTCGTCGGCGAGGATCACCTTGGGATCGGTGGCAATCGCCCGCGCGATGGCGACGCGCTGCTCCTGCCCGCCGGAGAGCTGCTTGGGCCGATGCTTGGCGCGATCCGCCAGGCCCACGAGCTCGAGGGCGTGCATGGCGTGCTCCCGGCGCTGGGCTCGCGACAACGGGGCCAATCCGAGCGGCAGCGCGACGTTCTCGAGGGCGGTGAGCACCGGGATCAGATTGAAGCCCTGGAACACGAACCCCACGCTCTCGGCGCGCCAGCGGGCGAGATCGCGGTTCGAGAGGAGCGGGAGAGCCTCGCCGGCGACCACCAGCTCGCCCGCGTCGGGATGGTCGAGCCCGCCGACGAGGTTGAGCAGGGTCGTCTTGCCGGACCCCGAGGGTCCCATCAGGGCATAGAAACGCCCCTCGGCCATCTCGAGATCCAGGCGATCGAGCACCAGGAGGGTCTCGGCGCCCCGCCGATAGGACTTGCAGAGCCCACGGGCGCGAATCATCTCGTTGGTCATTTCATTCTCCGGCGGGCGGATAGATGGGACGGCTCATCGCGAACGGGGAGTCTCAGGCGCTGGCGATGCGGACGCGATCCCCGTCCTCGAGACCGGCCGGCGGGTCGGCGACGATTCGCTCTCCGCCCGTGAGACCGGCCTCGACGGCCATGCGCCCCCCGCTCTCCTCGCCCGTGGTCACGGGCTGCCAGCGTACGACATCGCGCTCGAGGAGGAACACCCCCGTCTGTCCCTTGCTGTGGACGACGGCGGAGGAGGGGACGAGCACCGGCTGGGCGGGGGATCCCTCGGGACCGGCGTCGGGCGGGGCTTCGGGGGATCCGGCCGTTCCGAACACGACCCGCGCCCCGAGGTCCGGGCGCAGGCGGCCATCGGGCGCGTCGAAGCCGACCCGGATCTCGATCGTCGCCTTCTGGCGGTTCGCGGTGGGCCAGATGCGGAGCACGCGGCCGGCGTAGGGCTCGCTCGGGAATGCGTCGAGGAAGATGCGCGCGGGAGCGCCGGCCTCGATCTCGGGGAGCAGCGTCTCGGGGAGGTCGATCTGCACCTCCAGCGACTCGAGATCGACGAGCGTCGCCACCGATCCGCGCGAGTTCCCGCCCTGGGAGTTGGGGCTGACGACCTCGCCCACCTCGGCGTCCTTCAAGACGACGATCCCGTCGAAGGGCGCGCGCACGAAGGTCTTTTCGAGGGTGGCGCGGGCGAGGGCCGCTGCCGCCTCGGCCACGCCGACCTGCGCCTCGCTCTCGGCGCGCGCGGAGACCGCCCGCTCGTGCTGGGCCTCTCCCTCGCGCCGGGACGCCTGCCGGGCCTCTAGAGTCGCGCGCTGGGCCTCGACCGCCGCTCGCGCCCGCGCCGCCGCCGCCGTCGCCGTGTCGAGGGCGCTCTCGTCCTCGATCCCCTCGGCCACGAGCTTCTCGTACCGCGCGAGCTCCCGCTCGGCGAGCTTCGCGTCGGCCTCCGCGCTCGCGAGGAGGGCCGCGGCGGCCCGTTCCTCGGCGAGCCGCCGCTCGAGATCGAGACGGGCGACCTCCACGTCGGCCCCTGCCCGCTCGCGGCCGGCCTGGGCGGCCGCGATCTCGGCCTCCGCCCGGCGCAGGGCCGCCTCGTACTCTTCCGAATACAGGCGCGCGACCACGTCGCCGGTCCGCACGAAGGTGCCCTCGACGACGTTCATCTCCACCACCCGGCCCGGCGTGTCGGCCGAGAGCGCGGCCTTCTTCGCCGCGACCACGTAGCCGTTCGCCGCCTTGCCCGCCACGGCGGCCGCCGCGGCCGCGCTGGCCCGCGCGGCGGTCACGACTTCGACCTCGAGGAGGGTCCAGCGGTCGAGCTGGCGCCGGAGGGGAGCGCGGAAGAGCCCCAGGAGCCCGATCCCGATCGCCACCGTGACGAGCGGCGGCAGCCAGCTCCACCGGCGGCGCAGCCGTGGTCCGCGGCCGCGGTCGATCCGGAGCTTGTCGATGTTCATGGGATTCGAGCCGACCAAGATAGCAGGGCGCCGCGGCTCCCGCCTCCCCCCCCGCGCCGTCCGGCGATTCCCGCCGATCCGGGATGGCCCGGATCGGCCGCCTACTTCTTCGCCGGCCGGAAGACCCGTACCACCGCAGCGTTGCCTTCGAGAGCGGGCCCGCCGATCAGGTCGATGCAGTAGGGGATCGCGGGAAAGACCGCGTCGAGGCAGACGCGGATCGAGCCCGGCTGGCCGGGGAGATTGACGACGAGCGTGCGATCGACGATTCCCGCCGACTGGCGGGAGAGGATCGCCGTCGGCACGCCCGCCTCGAGGGAGGCCCGCCGCATGAGCTCCCCGAAGCCGGGCAGCGGCTTGGTGCAGACGAGCGCCATCGCCTCCGGAGTGACGTCCCGGGGGGCGGGGCCGGTGCCGCCGGTCGTGCACACGAGGGCGCAGCCCGCCGCGGCGAGGGAGCGGATGGCCGCGACGATCCGGGGCACCTCGTCGGGGACCACCAGGCGCGAGTACTCGCATTCCGTCGCGAGATAGTCCCGGAGGGCGGCCTCGATCGCCGGGCCGGAGAGGTCCTCGTACTCGCCGCTCGTGGCGCGGTCGGAGATCGTGACTACACCGATGCGGGGGATCTGGTCGATCATGGGGCAGCTCCGGGCGGCCGGGACGAGTAGAGCAGGCCGCGCACCACGGAGGCAAGCATGTCCCCGCCCGCGACCACAATCTCGCTTCCCTCCCGCTTCGCCGCGGAGGTCCTGGAGCGCAATCTCGCGGGCCTCGATCGCGGCGATCCGTCCCTCGCCGCGCGGCTCCGGCTCCCGGTGGATGCGAGCCGCGTGTCGTTCGACGCGGACGGCCGGGCGTTCTACCGTCTGCACGAGGCCCGGCTTCCCCTCGACATCGAGCCCCGCGCTCTGGAGGAGGATCTCGCCCACCTCGCGGGAGCCAGCGCCGTGACCGTGCTCGGGCTGGGACTGGGCGAAGGGCTGGACGCGGCGCTCGCCTCGCCCGCAGCGCGGATCGAGGCCTGGGATCGCGATCCCTGGCTCGTGCGGCTGTGCCTGATGCGAAGGGACTACCGCCGCGAGCTCGCCGCGGGGCGGCTCCGCCTGCGGCTGGGCAGCGATCTCCTCGCTCTGGAGGGGGCCGCGGGCGCGCGCCTCGTCCATCCGCTGCTCGGGCGGATCTACGCGCGGGAGCTGGCCTTCCTCGCCCGGCCGGCGGCCACGGAGGCCGTTGCGCTCGGCGCGGGCGAGCTCTTCGTCGACCAGCTCGGGCGCGCCTTCGCGCGCCGTGGTCTCGCGCCCTGGACCCTCGACATCGAAAGGCTGGCGCGCGAGGAGCTCGACCTCACTATGCGCCGCCTGCGCCCTCGGCTCGTGGTGGCCGTCAACTACACCGCCGGCCTGGCGGAGTTCTGCCGCGCCCACGGCGTGCCTCTTCTCTGCTGGGAGGTCGACCCGAGTCTGAGCCCGCCACGCCCCCCCGCCAGCGCCGCGGATCATGTCTTCGTCTTCACCCATCGCCGCGCCAACGTCGCGGCCTACGCGCGCGCGGGCTTCCCGCACGTGGAGTACCTGCCTCTCGCGGCCGATCCGGAGATCCGCGCCGAGAGCGGGACGCGCCAGGAGGAGCGCCCCCATCCGCTGACGTTCGTCGGGGCGAGCCTCGTGGAGAACGCCGGCGCGCTGCAAGGCAAGTTCGTCGCCGAGTGGGAGCGCTGGCGGGGCGGAGCGCCGGGGGCGGCCGCGGAGGCGCTCGCCGCCCTGCGCGACATCCTCGCCGCGCAGCGCCTCCGCCCGGAGGAGTTTGTGCTTCCCGCGCTCCTCGAGGCACGGGCCGCGGGATTCCGCGCCTTTGCCGGCGAAGCGCCCGGCGGCGTCGATCCCGTGCTCCTGGCCGCCGAGGTGGCGGCGGCGGAGAAGCGGCTCGCCTACCTCGCGAACCTCGGCGCCCTCGGCGTCCGGGTCTGGGGAGATCCCGGCTGGGAGCTCGTGACGCGCCACGGGGTGCGCTACATGGGCCGCGCCGGGCACGAGCAGGAGTTGACGGCGGTGTACGGCGCCTCGCGCGTCAATCTGGACGTCGGGCGGCTCTATCAGAACGACATCGTGACGATGCGCGTCTTCGACGTGCTCTCCTGCGGCGCCTTCCTGCTCGCCGAGCACAGCACCGCCCTCGAGGAGGTCTTCGCCGTCGGAGCGGAGGTGGCGAGCTACCGCACCGTGGCGGAGCTCCGCGCCAAGGCGCGCTACTACCTCGATCACCCGCGCGAGGCGGCCGAGATCGCCCGCCGCGGCCGCGACGCCGTCCACGCCCGCCACACGATCGCCCAGCGCCTCGACCACATGCTCGCGGCGATGGGCGCGTGAGTCAGCGCAGCTTCTTCAGGTCGGCGAGCGGCGACGCGGGGCCGACCGGGAGGGTCGTGGCGCCGGCGGGCAGGGTTCCCTTCTCGATCTCCGTCGCGACGAGAAGGGTGCGCACCGTCTTGTCCGCGTAGAGTACGTTCGTGGCGCCGGCGTGGTTCCTGCCGCGCGCGTTGGCGCAGCCGGCGATCGGCTCGTCGCCGCCGCAGGGAAAGCGCACGAGGGGATGGGCCGCGAAGTCGCGCACGGCATAGTCGCCGCCCCCGGGGCACTGGAGCCGCGCGCGGCTCTCCGGGGTGTCGGGCCAGATCCCGCCCGTCACGAGCGCGGCGAGAAAGCCGGTCCCGGAGCCGCTCGGCAGGGTGCCATAGCGTCCCACGTAGGCGGCGAGACCGGCATGGATCGCGCGCAGGTTCTCGCGACAGGCCAGGACATCGGCGCCGGCCGCGAGGCGCGGGCTCTCGCCGCGCTCGGGCCGCGGCCAGAGGGCGAGCGCCGCCGCGCCCGCCGCCAGGGCGAGGAGAGCCAGGGCGCGTCCCGCCCTCCGGCTCATCGACCCTCCGTCTCGACGTCCAGCACCCGCGTCAGGAAGGCGAGGCGGTCGGCCGCCTCCTCGATGCGCATCGCCGTCGGCTTGCCGGCGCCGTGGCCGGCGCGGGTGGCGATGCGGATGAGCACCGGAGAGCGGCCGGAGTGGGCCGCCTGCAGCCGCGCCGCGAACTTGAAGCTGTGCGCGGGCACCACGCGATCGTCGTGATCGGCGGTCGTGATCAGGGTGGCGGGATAGGCGACGTCGTCGCGCAGGTTGTGGAGCGGAGAGTAGGCGCGCAGCGCCGCGAACTCGGCGGGATCCTCCACCGTGCCGTAATCCCCGGCCCACGCCCACCCGATCGTGAACTGGTGGTAGCGCAGCATGTCCATCACGCCGACCGCCGGAAGCGCCGCTCCGAAGAGCTCCGGCCGCTGGGCCATGCACGCCCCCACGAGCAGCCCGCCGTTCGAGGCGCCGGAGATGGCGAGCTTCGCCGGAGACGTGTAGCCCTCCGCGATCAGCCACTCGGCGGCGGCGATGAAGTCGTCGAAGACGTTCTGCTTCGCGAGCTTGATGCCGGCCTGGTGCCACGCCTCGCCGTATTCCCCGCCGCCGCGGATGTTGGGCACGGCCAGGAGCCCGCCCATCTCCATCCAGACGAGGTCCGGCACCTGGAAGGACGGCGTGACCGAGATGTTGAACCCGCCGTAGCCGTACAGGTAGGTCGGATTCCGCCCGTCCCGCACGAGGCCCTTCTTGTGGGCGAGGAACATCGGGATCCGTGTGCCGTCCGCGCTCGCGTAGAAGACCTGGCGCACCGCATAGTCGGTCGGCCGGAAGAGGAGCTTCGGCGCGTGGAACACGCTGCTCTCCCCCGTGGCGACGTCGTAGCGGTGCACGACGGGCGGGGTGACCTGGTTCGTGAAGGAGTAGTAGGTCACCGGGTCGCCGGCCTCTCCATCGAAGCCGCCCGCGGTACCGAGACCCGGCAGCGCCACCTCGCGCACGAACGTGCCGTCGGTCTCGAGCACGCGGATCGCGCTCGTGGCGTCCTTCAGGTAGGTGACGACGAGGCGGCCGCCGACGAGGTCGGCACCGTCCATCGTCTCCTCGCGTTCCGGCACGACCTCCCGCCAGCTCGCGCGATCCGGATTCGCCCGATCCATGGCGACGATCCGCCACCGGGGCGCGTCGAGGTTCGTGCGGAACCAGATCGTCGTGCCGTCATCGCCGGCGTAGTCGTATTGGGCGTCGAATCCCGCGATCAGCTTGGTCCCGCGGCCGCGCTCCTCCGCCCGCAAGGACACCCACTCGACCTCGCGGTTGTCGCTCTTCGCCTCCTCGTGGAGCACGAGCACGGCCTGCCCGTCCTCCAGCACCTCGCTCCATTGGTGGATGCCCTCCGTCTCCGGCGCGGGACGCAGGATGGTGTCCTCGTCCTGGGACGTGCCCATCCGGTGCCAGGCGATCGCGGCCGGAGCATTGCGCTCGACGAGTTCCTCGCCCGGGGATGGCGCGGGGAACCGCGGGTAGACCACCGCCTCGGCTCCCGCCGTCCATTCGAGGCCGCCGAACTTGTTCCAGCGCACGACGTCGGGGAGGTCCTCGCCCGTCGCCACGTTGCGGAAGCGCCACGTCCGCCAGTCGGATCCGCCGTCCGACACGCTGTAGGCGAGCAGCGCGCCGTCCGGGCTCGGAACCGCATCGGCGAGGGCGATCGTGCCGTCGGCGGAGAGGGTGTTGGGATCTAGGAACACGCGGGGCGTGGCGCCGGCGCCGTCGACGACGAAGAGCACGGACTGGTTCTGGAGCCCGTCGTTCTTGAAGTAGAAGACTCGCCCCCCGCGCGCGAACGGGACACTCACCCGCTCCGTGTTCCACAGGACGGTGAGGCGCTCGAGAAGCGCCGGACGTTCCGGAATCCCATCGAGGAACGCGCGGGTCACGGCGTTCTCCGCCTCGATCCACGCGCGGAGCGCCGGAGACTGGGCGTCCTCCTCGAGCCAGCGATAGGGATCCGCGACCTCGACGCCGTGGTAGGTATCCACATGATCCCCGGCGGGCGCCGGCGGGTAGGCGAAGGGGGGTCCTTCGTATGCTTCGGCGCGGGGGGCGGGCCGCGCGCACGCGGCGGCGGCGAGGATCAGGACGGAGAGGAGGAAGGAGCGGCGGAGCGGCGGGCGGTTCTTCATCGGGCGCGGGGGCGATGGCGGGAGGGGAATGGGGCGGAGATTCTAGCGCGCGCATCGCCCGGCGCCGCCAGGCTAGAATCCGCCTTCCACGGTCCCGGAGGTGCCTATGTACGACCGCCGTCAATTCCTCGGCGCCCTCGCCGCTCCCGCCCTCGTGCCGCTCGCCGCGCCTTCGCCCCGGCGGGCGATCGAGGTCCTCGCGCGCGCGGCCGCGGCCGCCTCCGAGGAGGAGTACTGGGCGGAGATCGGACTCGCCTTCACCGTCGATCGCAGCCTCGTCAACCTGAACAACGGCGGCGTGAGCCCTTCGCCGGCCTTCGTGCAGCAGGCGATGAAGCGGCACCTCGACTACTCGAACGAGGCGCCCCCGTACACGATGTGGCAGATCCTCGAGCCGCAGCGGGAGGCCGTGCGCGAGCGGCTGGCGCGGTTCTGGGCCGTTGATCCCGAGGAGATCGCCCTCACCCGCAACGCCTCCGAGGGCCTGCAGATCTGCCAGCTCGGGATGGAGCTTCGTGCGGGCGACGAAGTGCTGACGACGACCCAGGACTATCCGCGCATGATCACGACGTTCCGGCAGCGGGAGCGGCGCGACGGGATCGTCTTGAAGCAGTTCTCGATCCCCGTGCCCGCCGAGGATCCGGCCGAGGTGGTGCGCCGATTCGAGAGCAACATCACGCCGCGGACCAGGGTGATCCTCGTCAGCCACGTCGTCTTCCTCACCGGGCAGATCCTGCCCGTGCCGGAGATCGTCGCGATGGCGCGCCGGCACGGCGTGCCGGCGATCGTCGACGGCGCGCACGCCCTGGCCCACTTCGACTTCACGCTTGCCGCCCTCGACTGCGACTACTACGCGACGAGCCTCCACAAATGGCTCTGCGCGCCGCACGGCACCGGTCTCCTCTACGTGCGCCGGGAGAAGATCCCCGGCCTGTGGCCGCTGATGGCCGCCGAGGCGGCGAAGGACGGCGACATCCGCAAGTTCGAGGAAATCGGCACCCACCCCGCCGCCCCCTACCTCGCCATCGCCGAGGCTCTGACCTTCCACCAGGGGATCGGGGCCAAACGCAAGGCGGATCGTCTCGTCCACCTGCGCGAATACTGGATCGAGCGGCTGGCGGGGAGCGATCGCGTGCACCTGCACACGAGCCGGCGCCCGGGCCTCGCCGGCGGCATCGCCACCGTGCAGGTGGACGGCCTGGAGAGCGGCGCGCTCGCCGCTTGGCTCTGGAGCGCGCACCGAATCCTCGTCACCGCCATCAAGCACGAGGAGTTCGAGGGCATCCGCGTCTCGCCGAGCGTCTACACGACGCACGAGGAGCTCGATCGCCTCGTGGACGCCGTCGAGCAGGCGATGCGCGAGGGGCTGCCCGGTTGACGAGGCGGTGCGCGCCGCCCCGCGATGAAGACGCCCGACTTGGACCGCGTGTTCGCCGCCCTGCGCGGCGCCCGCGTCGCCGTCCTGGGCGACTTCTGCGTCGATCACTACCTCTTCCTCGATCCCGGGTGGAAGGAGCTCTCGCTCGAGACCGGCCTGCCCGTTCGCGGCGTGATCGGCCAGCGCTTGAGTCCCGGCGGGGCCGGCAACGTCGCGGCCAACGCCGCCGCCCTGGGCCTCCGCGCCGTTCATTGCCTGGGCTGTCTCGGTGACGATCTGTATGGAGCCGCGCTGCAGAACAGCCTGCACCGGCTCGGCTGCGACACGTCCGGACTCCTGGTGCAGCCGCGGGAGTTCGCCACGCACGCCTACGTCAAGCCGTACCGCGGGGGCGAGGAAGGCCCGCGTTTCGACCATGGCGTGGCGAATCGGGTCGGCGCCGAGACCACGCGACGCCTGGTCGCGAGCCTGGAGCGACTCCTGCCCAACCTCGATACCGTGCTCCTGAACCAGCAGGTCGCGACCGGTGTGTGGTCGGCGGCCTTGATCGAGAGCGTCAACGCCCTGATCCCGGGGTTCCCGTCCGTACCGTGGGTGGTGGATTCACGCCACCGGATCGAGTCCTTCCGCGGCGCGGTGATGAAGATGCACGCCGGCGAGGCGGTCCGCCTGAGCGGCCGCGGCGGGCAGCGGGACGCGCCGGCGACCGCGGCCGAGACGCGCCGCGATCTCGACCTCCTCTTCGCGCGGTTCGCCGCGCCGATCGTGATCACCCGCGGGAACGACGGCGCGATCGCCCGCGACCGCGAGGGCACCTATGCCGTTCCCGGCGTACGGTCGCCCGGCGAGATCGATCCGGTCGGCGCCGGGGACACGTTCCTCGCCGCGCTGGGCGCGGGCCTCGGCGGCGGTCTGGGGCTCGCGACGGCCCTCGAGGTGGCGAATCTCGCGGCGGCCGTCACCGTCCGCAAGCTCCGCCAGACGGGCACGGCGAGCGAGGCCGAAATCCGGGCGCTGGCGGCGGATGCGAGCAACCGCGACGAATCCGCGCGCCCTCGATCCGCGGAGTGATCCGAAGACCCCTCGATCAGGGCACCATCGCGCGGAGCTGGCGGATCGTCGCCGGGCCGTGGCCGGCGTAGTGGTTGTTCGCGTAGACGTAGATCTCGGGCACGCGCTCCCGGACGGCGCCGAGAAGCTCCGCCCAGCGTTCGAGCCGCGGGGTCTGGTCGAGCACGACGCGATCGAAGCTCGTCGTGAGGGCCTCGACCTTCTGGCGGTCCCCGATGAGCCGCCCGTAGGCGAAATCCGCCGTCACGAGGTCCAGCCGGCGGGCGAGATCGGCGGGATGGGCGAGATAGGCGAGATCCGACCAGACGAGGGCCGCGCGGTGCGAACGGAGGAGATCGAGCAGCTCCGCGTCGATCCACTTCTCGTTGCGCAGCTCGACGCCGTAGCGGAAGCGGGCGGGGAGGAAGGCGAGGAGCTCGGCGAGCCGGGCGAAGAACGGCGCCCGGGAGGCGAAGACCTGGCGGTTGTAGTAGGGGAGCTGGAGCACGAGCGGCCCGCACCGCTCGCCGAGCGCGCCCATGCGCTCCAGGAAGAGCTCCACGTCGCCCTGCACGCGGTCGAGACAGAGCGCCCGCTCGGGATCGGGGCGCGCGTCCTCCCCGCCGTGGACGATGGAGCGGGGGAACTTGGCGGCGAGGGCGAAACCCGCCGGCAGCCGGCGCGCCCACGTCGCCACCGTCCGCGCGTCCGGGATCCGGTAGTAGGTGACGTCGGCCTCGACCGTGTCGAACTGCGTCGCGTAGAAGGCGAGGAAGTCGCCCGGCGGCGTCCCCGGCGGATAGAAGGGGCCGACCCAGCTCTTCTCCGACCAGCTCGACGTCCCCCAGCGGATCCGGCCCGCGACCATCGCTCGGATCCGCGCCGCGTCCCTACTTCAGGAACGCGCGGCCCAGGTGCCAGGAGAGCCCGATCTGGTAGGTCTCCGCCGCGAACGAGCCGTGGTCGGCCTCCATGTAGCCGGCCCCCAGGCTGAGCGAGACGCTCTCGGTCAGGTCGTAGCGGTACCCGGCGCCGAGCTCGTAGATGAGGCCCGAGCCGACGTCCACGTCCCCGCCGCCCCCGGAGCCGGTCTCCACGCTGGTGTAGAAGCGGTGGCGCTCGTCGTAGAGGGGAGCGAACTCGTAGCCCAGCCCGATCAGGCCCTCGGAGTACCCGCTCACGTCGCCCTCCCACGCCGAGTAGACGTGCCCCAGGATGGAGAACGACTCGCTCACCGGCTGCGCGAACCCGACGCCCAGGAGGTTGATTGTGCTCTCGTATCGGCCGCCGTGTCGATAGTGGGACTTGGACCGCGGCACGTACATCTTGTCGAGCGCCTGCAGCCGCGTCGGGTTGATCTTCGCCGTCTCCTTGGTCAGCCCTTCCTTCGCCAGGCGCGAGCGCGGATAGTCGGCCGCAAGCTCCGGGAGGTGGCTCTCCCAGGTCAGCCCCACCGTGGTCACGTTGGCCTCGAAGTCGCCCTTCACGGCCTCGGTCGCGCCGTGGCTGATCGAGAGCGAAAGGGGCCCGTAGAGCGGGATCTTGAGCCCGCCCCGGGCGAGCCACAGGAACCCGCCTCCCGTGTCGACGTCGCCGCCCCCCGCCGCGCCGGCCAGGGTCGCGAGCTCGAGGGTGAGGCGGTCGGCGAAGGCGAGCGGCAGCGAGAAGCCGATCCCGGTCAACGCCACCCCGAAGCCGCTGACGCTCCCGCTCGTGGCGCCGTGGGCCTCGATGGGGACGAAGAAGTGCTCGCCGAGGAAGTAGTCGACGCCGAACCCCGTCGTCTTGATGTCGCGCTCGAGCGGCGTCCCCGACAACCGGTTCAGGCCGCGCGCCGGGTCGAACACGGACACCTGCGGCGTCACCCGCACCCGGCGTTTGACCACGGCGTCGGCGGGGATCGAGGGCACACGCCCGCTCTCGCGCGCGTGGAGGATCTCCGAGGGCAGGCTGAGGCCGAGCGCGAGGTGCAGATCGTCGATCTCGTCGTCGAGGAAGTCGGTGTTGGCGAGCTCCAGGCGCAGGGAGTAGAGCGGGAACGTCCGCTCGAGCGCGAGGTGGGGGCGGAGCACCGGCCCTTCGATCCCCTCGCCGCTCACCCTTCCGCCGCCGCCGCCGCCGCCGGCGAAGAGCCCGGCGTCGACGGCCCAGCCGGGCGCGAGCTCCCGCAGGTAGCCCGCGGTGAGTCCCCCCGCGAACAGCCCGCCCCGCCGCCCGGCGACCGCCCCGTAGCCGCCCACGCCGAGATAGAGATGGGGGACCGCGGGGAACGGATCGAGGACGTCGTAGTGCACGCCGACGAGCCCGAGGTGCTCGTGCGCGTCGACGGAGAAGTACTCGCCGGTGAACCGCCACCGCGTCGGGATGTCCCGCAGGCGAAGGTCCTGGGCGGAGGCGATCGGCGCGGCGAGAAGGACCGCAAGCCCCCCGAGAACGAGCTTCGTGACCGGCACGAGCGCCGATGATACGGCCAGGCCCCTCGCGCCACCACCCCGGACCCGCCAACCGCGCCTCCCCGGTCGCCGCGAGCGGAGGAGCGCGGGGCCGCGCTCACCGCGGCGCGCGGCTCACCTGCTCCCGCAGGGCGGCGTTGTCGGGGAAGAGGGCGAGCCCGGCGTTCCAGACCTCGAGGGCCTTCGCCCCGTTCCCGGCCTGCTGGTACATGTTGCCCAGGAAGAAGTACGTCTGGGCGTGCTCGGGCTGGGCCGGGCCGCGGTTCTGCTGCTCGATCAGGATCTCGAACTGCCGGATCGCCTCCGGCCCCTTCCCGATGAAGGCGGGCCAGTTCGAGAGCGAGATCGCCTTGTAGAAGCGCGCCCGCCAGTGCGTCTCGTCGAGGGCCAGGGCGCGGTCGAAGGCCTCGTCGGCCTTCGTGCCGAACACGCCCGCGAGCGGGCTGTTCCCCACCTCGAAGATCTTCTGGATGTAGGCCTGCGCCAGATCCACCTGGAGGTCGGGGTCGTTCGGGTCGGCGGCGGCCCGCCGCTCGAACTCGGCGATGACCTCGTCGATCCGGCCCTCGTCGCGAAGCCGCTGCCAAAGCTCCTGCTGCTCGAGGTCGGTGAGATCGCCGCCCAGGAGGAGGTCCAGGATCGCGTCGAGATCGGCGGTCGCCACCTCGCTCTCCGCCGGCGCCGCGTCCGCCGCCGGATCGGTGCCTCGCCCGTGCTCCGCCATCCACCGCTCGATGGCGGCCTCGATCTCTCCGACCGGCACGCGCGTGGAGACCGGGGCGGGCGGGATCTGCCGCGCGAGATTCTCCACGCGCGCCGCGAGCTCCTCCTGGCGGTCCTGGACCGTGGCGAGCGTGAGGTGGAGCCGCTCCAGGCTCACCGCGGTCAGGGCGTCCGGATCCGTTCCGGCGCCGGCGCTCGCGGCGGGGCGGCCCAGCAGAGTGACGGCCGCGCTGGCGGCGAAGGAGAGGAAGACGGCGAGGGCGACGATGCTCCAGGGCTTCATGGGGGGAACCTCGGACGGTGCTATACGCGCCGGACGGCGGGCGCGTTACTCCTCTTGCTCCTCCTTGCGGAGCACGATCTCGACGGCGGTCTCCAGCCCGATGCGGCAGGCGAACGCGACCTCGGCGGGCGCGAAACCCTCCCGCGCGGCCCGCGCATGGTAGGGGCCGGGCCGGAGCCCGAGGAGCACGAACTCGCCCTCCGCCCCGGTCGTGGGGAAGCCGTCGGGCCCGCAAGGAGTGCCGTCCCCCTGCCGGAAGGTGAGGCCGACCCCGGCGAGGGGCCGGCCGGTCCCGTCGCGAACGGTGATCCGCGCGCTGCCGCCGGCCGGGAGCGCGAAGTCGTGCCCCCCGGCCGGGGTCCGCGCGTCGAGGAGGATCTCCTCGCTCGTCTGGAAGCCGAGGTCGGGGACGAGGGGGCTCGCGTGGACGAGGTAGGCGCCCCACGGGACGGCGGGGAAGGCGTAGCGGCCCTCGCCGTCGGTCGGCACCTGGCCGGCGAAGACGGGTTCCTCGCCGGGGAGCTCGCAGAGGAGCGTCACCTGGCAGGCCCGCACCGCCCTCCCATCCGCCGCGGCGCGCACGCATCCCGCGATCCGCCCGCTCCCGAGCTCGAGGTCGCGCCGGACCTCCGGCTCGTCCGCCACCTCGACCTCGCCCACGACGAGGAGCCGGGTGCCCGTCGAGTCGAGGATGGCGAGGATCTCGTAGCGCCCGGGCGCCACGCCGGCGAAGGAGAAGACGCCCGTCTCGTCGGTCGCCGTCGCCACGAAGTTCTCCTCGCCGCGCTCGGCGCCGGCGGGCACGAGGGCGAGGTTCTCGCGCGGGATCGGATTCCCTGCCGCGTCGCGCAGGGTCCCCTCGACGCGGGCGCCGGCGGGCGCCAGGTGGAAGTCGAGGCGGGCGGCGGTCCCGGCCCGGCAGGCGACGGGCCGGACGAGGGGCGGCCGCGCCCCGGTCTCGTCGAGCAGCAGGATCGCGAGCAGCATCCCGGGCGGCAGGTCGTCGACCCGGTAGTGGCCCTGGAGGTCGGTGAGGTCCATCCCGAAGTGGAAGGTCCCTCCGGAGGAGACCCCGAGGCGGGAGACGATGACCCGCCGGTTCGCGGCGGGCACGCCGTCGGCGGCGGTCACCGTGCCCTCGAGCGCGCCGCCCGGATGGAGCTCGATCGCCGGCAGATGGACCTCCTCCCCCTCCGCGACGCGCACCGGTTCGCTCCAGCACGGGGCGAACCCGGCGGCGGTCACCCGCAAGACGTGCTCGCCCGGGCTCAGATGGGGGAGGAGGAAGGAGCCGTCGGGCGCCGAGCGGATCTGACCTGGCAGCCAGATCGGGTAGCGCTCGAGGTCGAAGGGGATCCCGGAGGCGACCGCATCGCGCTCGCTCACGATCGCCGCCCCGCCGATCGGGGCGCCGGAAGCGGGATCGAGGAGGAGGCCGCGGACCGCGCCGCCGGGGCCGAGCTCCGCGACGATCTCCCACGCCTCGCCCGCCGCCAGCGCCCGCGCCGGCGCCCGCCAGAGCGCGTGGTCCGGGGCGTGGACGAAGAGGGTGAAGGGGCGGGAGAGGGCGGTCGTCACCGCGAAGGCGCCGCCGGGCTCCTCGATCTCGTGCACCTCGGGCTCGAAGTAGGAGTTGTCGACCCGCTCCGGCAGGAGGGCGACCGTGAAGCTCGCCACCGCGGCGCCGGTCGCGGCGTCCCGGACGGAGCCCCGCACGCTGGCGGCCCGGGGGTCGAGGGCCGGGACGGTCTCTGCCCGCGGCGCCGGCTCGACGGCCACCCGGCCTCCCGGCGGAACGGCGCCCGGCGGGGCCTCCGGCGCCTCGACCGCCGCCACTCGGTTCTCGGGCGGGACGGGTCCCGGCGCGGGGGCGGCGCCTTCGCCGGCGAGGGCGCGGAAGCCGAGCGTCCCGGCCAGCGCGACTCCCGCCGCCGCGGCGGCCCAGGCCGCGGCGCGCGCGAGGCGGGGGGCGGCGCG
>JBFMCU010000092.1:36462-42512 GCA_040754415.1 Planctomycetota bacterium | reverse complement strand
GCGGAGCGCTACGGCCGGCCGGGTCCGGCGGCGGGGCGCGAGACGCGAAGGAGGGCGAGGAAGAGGAAGGCGGTGAGGGCGGCCCCGAGCGCCGCGGGCGCGAGGAGCGCTCCTCCCGCGGCGGCGGCCCATCCGGCTGCGGTGGCGGGGAGGGCGGCGGCGGAGAGCGCGAGGGCGAGGGCGCGCGCGGAGAGACCGCGCGCGGCGAGCCGGTGGGCGAGGTGGCGGCGGTCCCCGATCCACGGGCGGCTCCCCGCCCGAGCGCGGACGACGGAGAGGCGGGCGAGGTCGAGGAGGGGAAGCAGGAGGGCCGGCCATGCCGGCGGGTGGAGGAGGACGAGCCCGCCCAGGAGGTGGCTCCCGGCGTCCCCGAGGTAGGCGGTGGGGCCGGCCTCTCCCGGCCGCGCCCTCGCCGCGCGGGCATTCAGGTTCCACGGCAGGAACCCGGCCAGGGCGCCGGCGAGGAGGGGGGAGGCGGGGAGGAGCCCGACGAAGAGGACCCCGCCGAGGGCCCCGTCGGCGACGTCGAAGGTGTTCGCCGCGTTCACCGCCCCGAGGCCCCCGAGGAGGACGGCGACCCCCGCCGCTCCTCCCCCGCGCCCCCCCGCGACCGCGGCCAGCGGCAGGAGGGCCGCCGCCTGGAGGAGGAGCTTGGGCCCGGGCCGCCAGCCGCCGGGGCGGAGGTCGTCCAGGAGCCCCACCGCGAAGAGGAGGACGAGCGAGATCCCCGCGCCGGCGAGCTCCCCGGCCCCGGCGTCCGCGAGGAGGAAGAAGCGGCCGGCCGCCGCCGGCTCGACCGCCAGGGCGGCGGCGATCCCGAGAAGGAGGGCGGCGCCCCCGACCGGGGGCACGGGCCGCGCCTGGCGCTTGCGCGCGGCGAGCGCGCCCTCCGCGGCATCCGTCCAGCCGATCCGCCGCGCGAGGAGCGCGAGGACCGGGGTGGCCCCGGCGGCGACCAGGACCGCGACGGGGACGCCGATCACGGCTCCTGGCCGCGGTAGAGGCCGCGGGCCGCCACGTAGTCGCGGAGCGCCGCGGGGAAGGCCGGCCCCGGGTCGTCGCCGCGGCCGAGCCGGTCGCGGATCTCCGTCGCCGAGGCGTCGAGCGGCGCGACATCGACGAGGCCGGGGGCGATCCGCTCGCGCAGGGCCCGCGGAAGGCGCGCCAGCACTCCCCCCGGCCGATCGCCCGCGCGGGGCACGAGGACGGGCCGCGCGGCGGCGAGGAGGGCGGCGGCGCGATGCCAGGTGGCGAGCCCCTCCAGGTTGTCGCTGCCGAGGAGGAGGAAGAGCTCGACCTCCTCCCCCACTTCCGCCCGCAGGGCCTCGATCGTGTCCACGGTGTAGGAGGGCCCCGGCCGATCGAGCTCGATCCGCCAGACGCTCGTCCAGGGGAGGTCCGCGAGGAGGAGCTCGAGCATCGCCGCGCGCTCCGCCCCGCCGGCGATCAGGCGGCCGGGCTTGTGGGGATTGCGCGCCGCGGGCACGAAGAGCACGTGATCGAGGCGGAAGGAGGCGCGGGCCGCGCGGGCGACGTGGAGGTGGCCGAGGTGGGGCGGATCGAAGGACCCGCCGAGGACCCCGAGGCGCTCCGCCCGCCGCGCTCTGGCCGCGAGATCGCTCAATGGACCTCGCCGGGGCCGAGCCGCCGCCGGATCTCCTCCACCACCCGGGCCCGGGGGACCTCGGTCTGCTCGCCTTCCACCATGTCCTTGAGCTGCACGATTCCCCCCTCGACCTCCCGGGCGCCGAGGATCACCGCAAAGCGGTGCCCGCCGCGGTTGGCGACCTTCATCTGGTTCTTCAGCGTCCGGCCGTCCACGTCGTAGACCGCCCCGATCCCCGCCCGCCGCAGCTCCTCGGCGAGCAGGAAGCCCGGGGCGGCCAGATCCTCGCTCGCCGTCACCACGAAGGCCGGAGGGGGCTCCGCGCGGTCCGCCCCGGCGAGGCCGAGCTCGTCGAGGACGAGCAGAGTCCCGGTGAATCCGATCGCGAAGCCGACCGCGCCGAGATCGGGGCCGCCGATGTCGCGGATCAGGTGGTCGTACCGCCCGCCGCCGCAGAGCGCGCTGCGCGCCCCGAGGCGCGGGTAGTGGAGCTCGAACACGGTCCGCGTGTAGTAGTCGAACCCGCGGACGATCCCCGGATCCACGACGACCGTGCGCCCGAGATCCTCGAGCAGCGCGATCACGGTGCGGAAATGGAGGGCGTTCGCGTCGGCGAGGAAGTCGAGGATCGCCGGCGCTCCCGCGTTCCGCGCCTTGCACCGCGGTTCCTTGCAGTCGAGGACGCGGAGCACGTTGCGCCCGAAGCGCTCCCGGCACAGCGCGCAGCGCTCGTTCATCGCCGGGCGCAGGAACTCGCGCACGGCCTCGCGCCAGCGATCGCGGTCCTCGCCGTCCCCCATCGAGTTCACGCGCACCTCGAGCCCCGCGACGCCCAGCTCCTCGAAGAAGAGGGCGGCGAGGTGGATCACCTCGGCATCGAGGCGGGGGTCCGTGCTGCCCAGAGCCTCCACGTCGAACTGGGTGAACATCCGCTCGCGCCCCTTCTGAGGCCGCTCGTAGCGGAACATCGGCCCGATGTGGAAGAGCCGCTGCACGGGGGCGGTCTTGGCGTAGCCCGCCTGGAGGTAGGCGCGCACGATGCCCGCCGTGCCCTCGGGGCGGAGCGTGTAGGAGGAGCCGCCCCGCTCGATCGTGAACATCTCCTTCTCGACGATGTCCGTAACCTCGCCGATCGAGCGGGTAAAGAGCGACGTGTGCTCCAGGAGGGCGGGCCGGATCTCCCGGAATC
Source organism: Planctomycetota bacterium (assembly GCA_040754415.1). Taxonomy (GTDB): domain Bacteria; phylum Planctomycetota; class UBA1135; order UBA1135; genus JBFMCU01. Next base: position 39,717 of record JBFMCU010000092.1, on the reverse strand, counting down.
CCCGCAGCCGGGCCAGGGTGGCGGCGGTCCTCTCGAGGCGCTCCCAGCGGGGAATCGCCTCGGGCAGGACGTCCTCCACCCCCCGGGGGGCGCGATGGGCCTCCGCCTCGTTCGCCACGTCGTTCGTTCGCTCCTCTGGCGGTCCGCGGGGGCTCCTTCCGTTCCGGCCGGCCCGCTCCGTGGCGGGGCCCCGCCGGCGCTCCTCGCCCCGTTCCCGGATCGTTGACCCCCCTCCTACCCCAAACTAGACTCTGGCGCAATCGTCGGGCCCCCCGGGGACCGGTGGAGACCGGCCCCCCCGAACCGAATCCAGCGGAGATCTCCTCGTCTCATGAAGTCCAAGCTCAGCGCGGGTTGCCTCGCGGCCTTCGGTCTCCTCCTCTTCCTCGCCGGCGGATGCCAGTCCGCCCCCGGATACGAGACGAGCCACTGGAATATCGGATCCCTCCCCTCGCGGGTGGCCTATCGCTTCTTCAACTACCGCGAGGATCTCGACGGCACCTACCGCGAGCACCAGTGGCGCGAGAAGCAGGAGATCAACCTGACCCTGCGCCGCCATCTCCTGAACAACAACCCGGACAACCCCTTCCAGCCCGACGACCCCTCGCGCGTCGCGCCGCGTCCGCCCCACTCGATCCTGCCGGACCCCATCGACTACTTCCACGTGGAGAGCTTGACGGCGGGCGTTTGCCTCTTGGCGCTGACCGGCACGTTCGTGCCGGTCCCGATCGGCTCCTTGCTCGCCACCGCCGAGCCCGGCGGCACCGCCGAGTTCCTGGAAGGGCTCGGGAACACGATCAGCGGCAGCTTCGGGTCCCGGCTCGACGAGCCCGCGCCCGTCGAGGAGTTCCGGGTCCGCCGGGAGAAGTAGGCTCCTCTCCCGAACGCTCACCAGCCGAGGGCGGCGAGGGCGCGGCCCGCGGCATCCGGCGCGTCGAGATCGACCCAGCGCGTCCCAGCGAAGGAGCGGAAGGCCGTGCGCTGGCGCCGGGCGAGCTGACGCGTGCGCCGGACGATCCGCTCCTCGGTCTCCGCCTGGCTCGCCGCACCGTCGGCGAGCGCGAGCACCTCGCGGTAGCCCAGGGCCTGGATCGAGGTCGGGCCGAACCCCACGCCGTCGCGGATCGCGCGCGCCTCCTCGACCCAGCCCCTCTCGAGCATCGCCCGCGTTCGCCCGCGGATCCGCGCCTCGAGGGTCCGCGGGTCGCGGAAGATCCCGACGATCGTCCGCGGCCGGCCGGCGGCCTCCCCGCCGTCCCATCCCCATTCGCGCTGCCAGGCGGAGATCGGCCGGCCGGTCTGGGCGAGCACTTCCAGGGCCCGGACGAGCCGCTTCTCGTCATGGGGATGGATCCGCGCCGCGGCGCGCGGATCGACGGCGGCGAGCTCGGCGTGCAGGGCGGCCCCGCCCTCCGCCCGCGCGCGCGCGACCAGGGCGGCGCGCAGGGCCGGATCGGGGTCCGGACCGGCGAAGAGGCCGTGGACGAGCGCCCGGAGGTAGAAAGCGGTGCCCCCGACGAAGAGGGCCCGCCGCCCTCGCGCGTGGATCGCCGCCAGGGCGCGCCCGGCGTCGGCGAGGTAGGCCGGCGCGTCGTAGGAGACCGGCGGATCGACGAGGTCCAGGGCGTGGTGCGCCACGCGCGCGCGATCCGCCGCCGTCGGCTTGGCGGTGCCCACGTCCATCCCCCGGTAGACGAGCATCGCATCGAGGGACACGATCTCCGCCCCGGCCCGCTCGGCGACCTCGAGGGCGAGCGCGGTCTTGCCGACGGCGGTCTCGCCGATGAGGAAGAAGAGGGGCGCGGCGTCCAGGGGCGAGGGCGAGGGAGGCACGGGGGGAGGGGCCGGGCGGGGGGAGGGAGGGACTGGGCGGGGGGAGGGAGGGACCGGGCGGGGGGAGCGACGAGGCGGGGGAGTCTAACCGGGTGCCATGCGGCGGCGGCGGGCCCCGGCATCGCTCCGGCGACCGCCGGTCCCCGCACGCGATCGAACCCGGCCCGAACTAGTGGTCCGATGCAGCCAGTTGGGGCATTTCGCCGAGTGCGGCTGCGTTCGCCGCAAGGCGCACCGACGACGCGGGTTAGCACGACAACCCTCGGAGGAGGGGCAACAGAGCGGCGGGCGCAGACGCGCCGGCCAAATGCCCCGAATGGCTGCATCAGACCACTAGCGCTCCGCCGGCGCCGCCCGTACGCTCCGGACCCTCTCCCCGCCTCGCCATGATCCCGCTCTCCCGCCTTCGACTCCTCGCCCTGGCTCCCCTCCTCGCCCTGGCCCCGACTCCCCAGGAGGAGGTCCCGGGCCCGGCGCCGGCGGCCGATCCCGCCGCCGCGGCGCGCGCGCTCCTCGACCAGGCCGATCCCGCCGCCCGGGCGCGCTGGGAGGCCCTGCTCGCCGCGAGCCGGGGCGAGGCGGATCCGCCGGAGCCGATCCAGGCCTTCGTCCTGCGGGCCGACGTCTCCTTCCGCGAGGGGATGCACCGGAACGACGCCAAGATCGACTACCGCTACCTCTCCCCCCACTACCTCCGGATCCAGCTCGCGAGCCAGCGCGCGACGGGCCGGGGGCCGGGGGCGGGCGAGCAGGCCTACTGGCTGCAGGACGGCGAGGAGATCGACCACCTCGTCGGCCGCGAGAAGCGGGAGGACCGGCGGCTGGTGGACGAGTCGCTCGCCATCGCCAAGAACTTCGTCGCCCTCTCCGATCCCGCGCGCCTCTCGCTCACCCGCCTCGAGCTCCTCGCCGAACCTCCCGCCGGTCTGCCGCGGGAGCTGGAGAAGCTCGCGCGGAAGAAGCTCGCCTGGCTCTGCGTGGCGAGCCCCGACTTCGCCCTGCTCCCGGGAGAGATCGCCCGCGGGAGCGAGGCGCGCCGCGACTTCACCGTCGATCTGGGCCTGGATCGCGTCACCTCGCTGCCCGTCCTCGCCATCGTCCGCGAGTCGCGGTCCCGCCCGGCGGAAGGCATCGCTCTGCCGGCCGAGCCGATGCTGATCTACCTCGGAGCCTGGCGGCTGCAGGACGGCTTCCAGGTGCCGTGGGCGATCCGCGTGCACTTCCTGGACCCGCAGGTGCCCGGCGGCGGTTTTGCGGCGCTCCCCGCCCAGGACATTGTCCTCCTCGAGGCGAACCTGCGCCCGCGCTTCTCGCCGGCTGACTTCGCGCCGGAGTAGGGGCGTTCCGGCGGAGGCGGGACGGCGCCGGGGCCGTACACTGATCTACTGCCTTCGAGATTCTCCGCGGGTCGCGGAGAATCTC
>JBFMCU010000092.1:0-36452 GCA_040754415.1 Planctomycetota bacterium | reverse complement strand
CACCGACTCCCCCCGAGAGCCCCCGGGGGGCGCGCAGAATCGCGCAGGCAGTAGATCAGTCGTTGCTGGCCCAACCTCTGACGAGGGTGGCGCTCGCGCGGGCCGCGCCGGCCCACGCCGGCGTGGGTTGCGGGCGTCAGCCCGCGCTGATCTGAACTTCGTTGCCCGCTGCCCCGGCACAGGCGCCGGGGCTCGTCGCGCATGCTCCTCGTCGCTCCGCTTCTGGCCTTCGGCTCCCTCCCCCCGCCCGGCGAGGTGGCGTGGGGGCCGTGGTACGAGCTCCGCCCCTTCGAGCACCCACCGGGCGCTCCGTCGGTGGCCGGCGAGCTCGATCTCGAGCGCGAGCTCGGCCTGATGCGCCCCGGCGGGCCCGGTCCGAGCCTGACGCGGGACTTCTTCGGCAAGAAGCGGATCGGGATCGAGTGGCGGGAATCGGAAGCGCGGGCGACCGCCGAGGACCCCCTCGGCGATCAAGTCGCCCTCGACCTCGCCCGCGGCCTCGCGCCGGAGATGCGCGAGAACGCGGTCGCCTACCTGTACCGCACGATCGACGCGCCCGCCGATCAGACCTCGTGGGTGCTCCTCGGGAGCGACGACGGGATGCGGCTGTGGCTGAACGGCGAGCTCCTCCTCGACGTGCCGGTGGCCCGTCCCCTGCGGGAGGGGGAAGAGCGGCTCCTGCTCCCGTTGCGAGCGGGACGGAACCACCTCCTGGTCAAGGTCGGCAACCTCGGCAGCGCCTGGGGCTTCCAGCTCATCCACGATCCCGAGCGGATGATCGCGCTGCGCTACGAGGCGGAGGTGGCGATCAACCGGGCGATCGACCGGGGGGTCGAGTACCTCCTCAGCACGCAGTACCCCGACGGCTCGTGGAACTACATGACCCACGAGTACCGCAACGGCCAGACCGCCCTCGCGGTGTACACCCTGCTCAAGTCGGGGCTCGCGCCGGGGAGCGATCCCGTGCAGCGGGGGATCCGCTACCTCCGGAGCCGGCTGCCGCGCCACACGTATTCGGCGGCCTGCGAGCTCATGGCGTTCGGGGCGACGAAGGACCCGGGGCTGCACCCCGACATGGCGGCGATCGTCGAGCTCCTCGTCGACTGGCAGATGGGGGGCTTCTCCTATCCCCAGGGCGCCGTCGACCTCTCCAACACCCAGTACGCCGCCCTGGGCCTGCGGGCGGCGGCCCTCGCCGGCCTCTCCGTGCGATCCAAGGTCTGGAGCGACCTCGCCGAACACGTCCTCTCCTTCCAGCACGCGGACGGCGGCTTCGGCTACCAGCGAGAGAGCCCGCCCACCGGGTCGATGACCGCCGGGGGCCTGACCGTCCTCGGCGCCTGCCACGAGGCCCTCGCCGAGAACGACGCCATGGCGGGTCGGGTCAAGCGGATCGAGGCGGCTCTGGAGGCCGGCGTCGAGTGGCTGCGCCGCCGGTGGTCGGTGCGCACCAACCCCCAAGGCGACGATCGCTGGGTCCCCTACTACCTCTACGGGCTGGAGCGCGTCGGGGCCCTCCTCGGAACCGCGCGGATCGGCCCCCACGACTGGTACTGGGACGGCGCCCAGGTCCTCCTCCCCCTCCAGGGGGGGAGCGGGGAGTGGAGCACGGCGTGGGGAGAGGCGGAGCCCAACACGTGCTTCGCCCTTCTCTTCCTGGAGCGGGCCACCGCCGCCGTGTCCGGCGTCGCGCAGCGCACGCGGGCCCGAAGCTACGGCGCCGACGATCCCGCCGCCCCCGTCAGCCTGCGCGCCGCGGGAGACACCCCGCTCACCGTGTGGATCTCCTCCTTCGGCGAGGAGACCCTTCGCGCGTGGGCGTGGCCCGCCGAGCGGGGGGGCGGGCTGCGCGTCGTCCGAGTGGAGTACCTCGTCGGCGGCGAGGTGGTCGAGACCGTGCCGGGGAACCCCTCGCGCCCTCCGGGCCTCGAGCGCTGGGCCGCCCAGCTCCGGTTCCCCGCCGCCGGGAGCTACACGCTCGGCGCGCGGGTCGTGCTGACGACGGCCCCGCCCGAGACGCGCGAGGTGGTCCTGGAGACGGCGCCCATCACCGTCGAGATCCGGGATCTCGTGGACGAGGAGACCATCGCCTACGCCACCGACTCCACGAAGAACCTCCTGACCGACGCGGCCTTCACCACGGGCGCTTCCTCCGCCGCGGACGGCCATCCCCCCGCCCTGGCCGCGGACGATCGCCTCTCCACCTGCTGGCTCAGCGCCGACCAGGAGGGCGCGGCGATCTGGGTCCTCGAGATGAAGCGAGCGGTCCGCGCGGACACGGTCCTCGTGACCCAGGCGCGGCCCGTGGCGCGCGACCCCGCCCATGCCGCCCGCTTCACGCGGATCGAGGTGGTCGTCAACCGCCGCGCGAAGAGCTCGATCGTCGTCGAGGCCACGCCCGACATCGCCCGCAAGACGGAGATCCCCCTCGGCCGGCCCGAGATCATCCGCCACCTCGAGATCCGCATCCTCGAGCTCGTCCCGGGCGAGAAGCTCGCTCACGCGGCGGGATTCGCGGAGGTCGAGCTGCAGTTGCGGCGTTGAGGCGCTGGCGCACCCACGCGGCTCTGCCTGGAGAGAGCGTTCCACCGCCGTGGATGCATGGCATCAACGGCGGTGGAACGCTCTCTCCAGGTCGGCAAGCGTGAACCGGACCCGCGTTGGCCGCGCGTGGGGGCAGGTCTGGTCGCTCTCCAGCGCTGCCCCGCGCTCCAGGAGGGCGCGGATCTCGGAGGGGGAGAGCTCGTCGCCCGCCATGACGGAGGAGCGGCAGGCGGCCCGGTGCAGGACCTCCTCCAGGAGCTCGGCGGCGCCCGGGGCCCGCCCGGTGCGGACGATCGCCTCGATCACTTCTCGGACGAGCCCCTCGGGATCGGGGTGGCGCAGGCGGGCCGGCAGCCCGTGCACCGCGATCGTCGCCTCGCCGAAGGGCTCGAGGAGGAAGCCGGCCGGCGCCAGGGCGGGCAAGTGAGCGCCCAGGAGCTCGAGCTCGGCCCGCGACACCTCGACCAGGGCAGGGACGAGCATCCGCTGGGTCTCGACCGCGCCGCGGGCGAGCTCCGCCCGCAGACCTTCGAAGGTGACGCGCTCGTGGAGGGCGTGCTGATCGACGACCTCGAACCCGTCGGCGAGCGCGCGCACGAGATAGGTGCGGGCGATCTGCAGGAACGGACCGCCGGACGCGTCGCCGAGCGCCGGCGGCACGAGGGAGGGCGGGGGCGCGGCCGGCAGCTCCGCGGGAGCGGCGGGGAGCTCGTACACCGCGAGCTCGGCGCGGGGCCGCCAGTCACCCCGGCGGTGGGCCGAGGCGAGCAGCCGCTCGCCCGGCGTCGCCATGTCCGTCGCCGTCACCGCCGCGCGGATCTTCGCCACGAGGAAACCGAAGACGCGGTTCGCCTCGCGGAAGCGCACCTCCGATTTCGTCGGGTGCACGTTCACGTCGACCTGGCGAGGGTCGAGGGAGAGCACGAGGAAGGCCACCGGCTGGCGCCCCTCGACGAGGAAGCCGCGATAGCCCTCCTTGAGCGCGCGCAGGAGCGTGCGGTCGCGCAGGGGGCGGCCGTTCAGGAACCACATCTGGCGCGACGAGTCGGAGCGCGCGAACCGCGGCGGCGCGACGAGCCCCCCGAGCCGCGTGTCCCCGTCCTCCCCCGCCACCGGCACGAGGGCCTCGGCGAGCTCGCCGCCGAAAAGCCGCCGGACGCGCTCGCGCAGCTCCATCGCCGCCTCGACGGCGAAGACGCGGGCGCGATCGTGGGTCACCGCGAAACCGACCCCCGGGTGGGCGAGCGCGAGGCGCTGGAGCACATCGAGGCAGTGGCCGAGCTCGGTGGAGGTGCGCTTCAGGAAGCGGCGGCGGGCGGGCGTGTTGTAGAAGAGGTCCCGCACCTCGACGGTCGTCCCCCGCGCGGCCCCCGCCTCGACGACGTCCCCGATCCGCCCGCCCTCGTCCTCGACGGCGAAGCCGGTGGCGGCACCGGCGGTCCGCGAGAGGATGCGGGCGCGCGCCACGGCGCCGATGGAGGCCAGGGCCTCGCCTCGAAAGCCCAGGCTCGCAATGTGATCGAGATCCTGCAGCGTCGCGAGCTTGCTCGTCGCGTGGGGACGGAACACGAGGCGCAGATCCTCGCTCTCCATCCCCGCGCCGTCGTCGGCGACCCGCACGAGCCGCACGCCTCCTTCCTCGAGATCGACCCGGATCTCCGTCGCCCCGGCGTCGAGGGCGTTCTCGACGAGCTCCTTCACCACGGAGGCGGGGCGCTCGATCACCTCGCCGGCGGCGATCTGGTTGCGGACGCGCTCGGGAAGCTCGCGGATGCGCGGAGTCATCGGGACCCGCCGGATTGTAGCTGGCCGCGCGCGGCGGCGAGGCGTGCCCAGCGCAGGGCGAGATGGACGAAGTCGTTCGCGTCGAGGGGGCTGCCGGTCTTCAGGCGCCGTTCCAGGGTGGACACCTCCTCGAGCATCGCCCGCCAGGTCACGAGGTCCCGGCCCCGGGCGCGCGCGATGGCCGCCTCGCCGGCCTGGGGACCGCCGCCGAAGCCGGCGGCGCGCAGCGCAGCGCGGTCGTCCGCCCCGCGGGAGAGTTCCCAGGCCAGGGCCAGTCTCTGGCGCACGCCCTTGGCGAGTTGGTTGAGCACGATGGTCGCCAGCCCCCCGGCCTCGACGAGGCGCCGGCCCGTCTTCTCGTGGAATCCGCCCGCGAACAGCGTCTCCACCGCGCCGATCGCCCGGGCTACGTCGTCGCCCAGGAGGTCCTCGGCGACCTTCCAGGGCGTCCCCGCCGCGGTCCAGCCGACGGCTTCCCGCCGCTCCTCCGCCGCCGCGCCGCGCAGCCGCTCGAGCTGCCCGTCGAGGGCCGCGAGATCGTTGCCGGTCGCCGCGCACACGAAGACCGCCTGGGCGGGATCGAGGCGCAGGCCGCGCTCCCGGGCGCGCTGCACGAGCCACTGGACGAGCTCGACCTGACGGGGATCGGGACTCCTCCAGGGGGCCGGCGAGTCCCACAGCCGGCGCAGGGAGAGCACGACGCCCCCCGCGGCGCGGATCGCCTTCACGACCGCGAGGTCCTCGCGCACCGCCGCCCCGGCGAGGACGACGCTGCCCGCCGCGACGGGCGCGGTGAGGAAAGCGTCGATCGCGCGGGCGAGCGGGCTCGGCTGGCCCGCGACCATCGCGAGGAGGGGCCCGGGCTCGCGGAGGATCACCAGGCGGCGCGCGGCGAAGAGCCCGCCGCCGGAGAGGTCCTCGATCGCCGCGGCCAGCACGAATTCCGGCTCCTCGCGGTCCGCCGCGTGGCGCCGCACCTCCCACCCCGCCGCCTCGGCCGCCGCGACGAGGACCTCGAGGGCTCGCTCGCGGAAGTACGGCTCCTCGCCGCGCAGGACGTAGGCGCGGGCCAGCCCCTCGCTCGCCACGGCCCGCCGCAGCGTCTCGAGGGCCGCCCCGGGATGGGGATCCTTCTCCTTCGCGCGCGCGCTCATCCCGGGGAGGCGGGGACGAGGGCCAGGTCGGCAGCGGCGCCGGCGAAGAGGGCGATGCCCACCCAGCCGTTCCAGGTGAAGAAGGCCACGTTCACTCGCGACAGGTCGGAGGGGCGAACGATCGCGTGCTGCCCGGCGAGCAGGACGGCGGCCAGGGCGAGGGCGGCGGCGAAGACCGGGCCGAGCCCCGCCCGCCAGGCGAGGAAGACGAGCAGCCCCAGGGTGGCGAGATGGAAGGCCGCGGAGAGCCACAGGGCGGCGGCGACGCCGAAGCGGGCGGGGATGGAGTGCAGGTGGTGCTCCACGTCGAAGTCGCGATCCTGACAGGAGTAGATCAGGTCGAATCCCGCCACCCAGAAGAGCACCGCGGCGGCGAGCAGGAGGGGCACCGAGAGATCGCCGGCGAGATCGCCGCGGACGGCCAGCCAGGCCCCGAGCGGGGCGTGGCCGAGGGCGAGCCCCAAGACGGCGTGGGAGAGCCAGTGGAACCGCTTCACGAACGAGTAGCCGAGGAGCACGCCGAGGACGGGGAAGGAGAGGAGGCCGCAGAGCGGGTTCAACGCGAACGCCCCGAGCACGAACAGGACGGCGGAGACGGCCACCAGCCCTCCGACCCTCTCCGGGCGCAGCACCCCGCGCGGCAGCTCGCGCCCCGCCGTCCGGGGATTGGCGGCATCGAACTCGCGGTCCACGAGGCGGTTGAAGCCCATGGCGGCGGTGCGCGCCGCCACGCAGCAGACGATGATCCAGAAGAGGGTCGGCCCCGCGGGCGCGCCGCCGGTCGCCAGCCACGCGCTCGTCAAGGCGAAGGGCAGGGCGAAGACGGAGTGCCCGAACTTCACGAGGGAGAGCCACGGCCGGAGCGATCCGCTCATTCCGCGTCTCCCCGCGCCGCTCCCGCCTCCTCCGGCGGCTCGCCGGTCCCTCTCCAGCGGGCGCCGAGGTCGTGGGGGATCCCCAGTCGATCGAGCACCTTGCCCACGACGTGGTCGACGAGGTCCGCCACCGTCCGCGGGCGGTGGTAGAAGCCGGGGGCGGCGGGGAGGATCACCGCCCCGAGGCGCGCCAGGCGGAGGAGGTTCTCGAGGTGCAACGCGGAGAGCGGCGCCTCGCGCGGCACGAGGAGGAGCGGCCGGCCCTCCTTCAGGGCGACGTCCGCCGCGCGCTCCACGAGGTTCGAGCTGAAGCCCGCCGCCACCCGGGCGAGCGTCCCCATGCTGCACGGGACGAGGATCGTCCCCGCGCTGCCGGCGGTGCCCGACGCAGGGGGAGCGCCGATCGCGGAGGCGGGCCACGCCCGCACGAGCGCCGCGACCTCCGCCCCGAGCGCTCCGCCGAGGGCGGTCGCGAGCCGCTCTCCCTCCTGGCCGGCGTCGATCGCGAGCTCGTGGCGGAGCACCGTGCATCCGGCCGCGGTGATCGAGAGGTCGACGCCGTGGCCGGCCCGCACCAGGGCCTCCACGAGGCGCACGGCATACGCGTGGCCGCTCGCCCCGGTCAGGCCGACGAAGAAGCGCGCCATGGGAGGGCCGAGGATAGCGCCTCGGTCAGGGACCCGCCTGGAACACCCCCGGATCCGCCCCCAGGAGGAGCGCGAGGTTGAAGAGCCCGTGGGCCCACGCCGCGACCCCGAGGCCCCGCCAGCGGTAGAGGCCCGCGAGCAGGATCCCGGCCAGGCACCGCCAGAGGAAGACCGGGCCCTCGAACGGCTCTCCCCCCACTCCGATCGGAGCGGTGAAGGCGGCGAGGTGGAGGGCGGCGAAGGCGAGCGAGGAGCCGAGGATCGCCCCGAGCTCGGCGACGAGGTGCCCGGCGACCCCCGTCGCCCCGAGAAAGGAGAGGAGGCGCCGGAGAGCCAGGTACGCAAGCGAGTGGCCGCCGAGGCGGTAGAGGAGCTCCTCCCAGACCGCGGCGCCGCCGACGCGCGCCGCCTGGGCGAGGGCCGGGACCGCCGACGCTTCCGAGGCGCCGAAGCCCCGCGCGAGGGGCGAGACGTCGAGGAGCGACGTGAGGCCGACGAGGAGCGGGCCGAGCACGAGGGCGGCGAGGGCGCCCTGCCCCACGGTGGCGAGGAGCGCGCGGCCCAGGGCGGCTTCGCGGCGCCGCGTGACGAGGAACGCCCCGGCGACGAGGGCGGCGACGGCGATCCCGCGCGCCAGGGCGAGGTGCGGGCCGGCGGGACGAAGGACCGCGGTCAGGACGAGCTCGGCGCCGTTCCGGCCGGCGGCGACTCCCCCCGCGGCAAGGCCCCATTCGTAGAGGGCGAAGAGCGGGGCCGCCGCCAGCAGCCCCGGGGCGAGGGCGGGTTGGGGAAGGACCGGCCGGCTCATGGGTCGCCCGTCGCGGGCACGCGGCCCCAGCTCAGGCAGGCGATCCCCCCGGTGAGCCGTCGGAAGCCGCAGTCGACGAGGCCCGCGGAACCGAGCTCCATTCCGAGCTCCGCCGGGCTCGGCCAGCCGAGCACCGTGGCCGGGAGGTAGCGGTAGGCGGCGGCGTCCCCCGAGATCCAGCCCCCGATCCGGGGCAGGAGGCGCGTGAAGTAGAGGCGGTAGAGCGCGGCGAGGAAGCGCGAGGGGGGCAGGCTGAACTCCAGGACGAGCACGCACCCGCCCGGGCGGACGACCCGCACCATCTCCGCGAGCCCCGCGCGCCGGTCGGCCACGTTGCGGATCCCGAACGCGATGCAGGCGACGTCCGCCGCGGCGCTCCGGACGGGGAGACGGAGGGCGTCCCCGCCGACGAAGAGGGTCCGGCCCCCGCGCGCACCGCGCCGGCCCGCCTTCTCCACCGCCCGCGCGAGCATCGCTCTCGTGAAGTCCACCCCCACCACCCGCGCCCCGGCGCGGGCGAAGGCGAGGCCCAGGTCCCCCGTCCCCGTGGCGACGTCCACCACGATCCCCCGCCCGCGCTCCCCGGCGGCGGCGACCGCCCGCGCTCGCCACCGCCGGTCGACGCCGGCGGAGAGGAGGTGGTTCAGGAGGTCGTAGCGCGGCGCGATCCGCGCGAACATCGACCGGACCGCGGCGGCCTCGGGCATGGCGGGGAGAGTGTCGGATCCCCGGCGCGGGCCCACCAGCAGAAATGGGCCCGCACCGCGCGAGGCCGGGGCGAGCCCATTCCGGCGGAGATCTCGGAAGCCTACTGGCGGATGAAGTCCATCAGCCCGAAGGCGTTCGGCACGGGGATCGACTGGACCCCGTCGTGGAACGCGTTCGTGTCGTAGCGCCGCAGGCCGGAGGCGAACTCGATCACGTCCACCACGCCGGGACCCTCGACGGAGCTGGGCACGGCGAGGAAGAGGAACTGGGGGGCCGCCACGGGGGCGAATCCGCCGGCGGTCGCCTTCACGAGCGACTTGCCGTTGACGGAGAGCGGGAACCCGGCCGAGAAGAGCGTGCTGTGGTTCGTCAGGGCGGTCAAGTTCCGCTGGCAATCGACCGCGATGTCCAGCGGAACGCCCGTCAGACCATCCGGACCTTCGCCGATCGAGGCGACCACCGAGAACTCGAGGTCGCGCATGTTTGGGTTCGAGAAGAACCCGGGGTCGAGGTAGATGGCCCCGACGGTCGCGCCGGTGATCGCCATGTTCGAGAGCGCCCCGCCCTGCTGGCCGGTCGGATCGCCCGTCGCCAGATCGAGCGGGTCCTCGTGCACGATCCACACCGCCGAGTTCAGGTTCACGACGTCGGTCTGGATCGTCTTGGGCCGGTTGAAGGTGAAGGGCACCTGGCCGATCACGTCGTCGTAGCCCCAGCCGTTCACGCCGTCCGGGCCGGATTCGAAGACCGCCACGCTGCCGTCCCCGTTCAGGAAGTAGGCGTAGTAGACGATCTTCAGGAACCCGAAGCCGAGCTGCCGCGGGGTCGTCGCCACCTCGAAGGGCTGCTGGAGCTGGTTGCTCACCGTCTTGCGGACGGTGAGCGTGAAGGCCGAGATGAGGGAGGCGGTGCTATCGGCCTGGTTGCAGACGATGATGTCCTCGTTCCCCTCCTCCCAGGCGATCCCGATCGGCCCGCGTCCCACGGGGATGTTCTTGACGACGCGGTGGAACGAGGAGGACGTGGGATCGGTGTCGATGATCGACACGAGATCGGCGGTCTGGTTCGTTACCGCCAGGTACTCGAGGTTCGGCGACATCGCGAGCGACGTCGGGTCCGGGAGCGAGATGCGATCGATCACCGTGAAGCGGTTGGAGTTGAATACGACCACGGCGTTCGCGGAGCGATCGATCACGTACATGAACTGCCCGATCTGCTGGCGGACCATGTAGGTGAGGCAGTTCACCGGGTTCGACTGCGGCGGCGAGGGCCCCTCGAAGAAGCCGTTCTGCTCCAGCGTGAGGAGCCCGGTCGGCGGGATCTCGAGCTCGGGCCGCCCGAGGGGGAAGGACCCGGGAACCAGGAGGTTCTGGATCGGCGGGATCGACTGGACCATGACCGTGGAGGTCGGCTCGACGGCACCGATGAGCGGCGAGAGGCACAGGGGCGGGAAGGTCAGCGGGGGCGGGTTCGGGTGCGGGACCCAGGAGACCAGGTTCTCCGCTCCGAACACGGTCTTGATCGGGAAGGTCGAGACCGTCGCGGGGGCGAGCGTGTTGGCTCCGCCCGCCGCGATCGCGACGATCTTCAGACCGGTCTGGGCGCAGATGTTCCCGCCGCCGGCCTGGCAGCCGAAGGGGAGCGAGTTGTTGAACGAGTTGTCCATCGCGTGGCCGAGGGCCATGTCGCCGACCGAGGAGAGGATCGGCGCGCCGGCGACCATGTCCCGGAGCGAGCTGTCCCGCACCAGGGTGAAGACCCCCGGGGAGCCGCCGTCGAAGGTGCATACGCCCGGGCTGAGCGGCGGGATCAGGAGCGCGCCCTGGATCGCCACGTTCGGATTGTTCGGGAAGTTCGTGTTGCCCTCGACGATCGGGTGGGCGATGTCGTAGGTGGGATCGCCGCAGCCCTGGCCGAAGCCGTTCAGGTCGATCACCGACACCCCCGGGTTCGTCCCCCCCCGCGCGACGTAGATCGTGTCCGGGGCCACGGGAGCGTTCACGAGCCCCGGCCCCTCCGCGGTCTCGAAGTAGGTGGAGGGGGAGAGGGTGTTCACGTTCGCGCGCAGGTCCTGGAACTGCGCCGGGTTGACCGACACGGAGATCTGGCTGAACGTGCCGCAGGTGAGGCCGCCGCCCGTCGGCCCCGAGCCGGGGAAGTTGTAGATCGGGATCAGCTCGAGCCGGGAGAGGTCGTACACCGAGAGGGGCAGGACGCTGAACGGCACCTGCACCCGGGCGTTCGACGGCCCGAACTCGACCAGGATCGCCGCGCTCAGGGCGGGCGGGGCGCCGGTGTAGAGCTGGCCGATGCTCAGGATCTGCAGCGGCTCGGTGAACTCGACGCTGATCGTCGTCTGGGGATCGACGTCGATGTCCCCGTTGCCGGGGATGATGGTCGGCGCCTGACTCTGGCCGGAGACCGCGACCTCGGGCGAGATCGTGTCCGGACCCACCGTGGAGGAGGCGAGCCCTTCGTCGAGCAGGCGATTGCCGTTCGCGGCGAGGACGCCCTCCGTCATCTTCATGCGAACCTGCAGCCCCGCCGGGAAGGTCTCGTGCGTGCTCAGGTTGCGGTCGGCGTCGGGGATGAAGACGAACGTGCCGTCGTCGACGAGGACCTCGGCGCCGGAGAACTTGTTCCCCTGCGTGCCGGGAAAGCCCCAGCCCGGCATCCCCTCGTGGTCGGTTCCAAGGTAGAGGTCCTCGTAGCCCGCCACGACCAGGGCCGCGCCGTTCTTGCCAACCCACTGCTCCCAGAGGAGCTGGGAGGGGTTCGCGGAATCGACCTTGCCGTAGGTCCAGCCGCCGATGAACGCGCGGCCGGGGACCGGCGTCACCGTACCGGTGAGCGGGTCGACGCCGAGCACGGTGATCGTGCCGGTCAGGTTGAAGTTCACCGCCGCGCCGGCCGCGGCGTCCATCACCGACGCGACGCCGATGTCCTGGCGGAACTTCGTGTAGAAGAAGTGGTTGCCAGCCTCGCCGTTCGGGAGGACCGTCGTCGCCGGCCACTCGACCGGCGGCAGGATCGGGTTCGTCAGGGTGACGTTGTTCACGATGTCCGCGATCCGCGTGATCTCCACGATCCGGTCCGTCGGGAGCCCCAGCTCGTCGGCCGCGTAGACGCGGTGCGGCAGGAGCTTGCCGAACCCGTTCGAGGACTCCTCGATCACCATGCGCGAGGACGATCCGCCGCCGCCGCCGCCGCCGCAGGAGAGGAAGGCGAAGAGCGCCGCGAAGCCCAGGAGGGCCAGAGCCAGCCGTTTGTTCATGGGATCGAGTGGGGTTGGGAGGCGTCGCGAGGAACGACGGCGTCGGAGGGACGGACCGTCGCGCGGGGACCCCGGCCCGCCGGGGAGGGGGTGCGGAGGTGCCCTCCTCCCGCGGAGGATCGGCGTCTGCCGCGGAACAAGGGCCGTGCCAGGGATCGAGCGGCGGCGACCGCTTCGAGAGCCTAGTCCCTTATTCTTTGGCAGGCAACGAGTTACAGAGCCAGACTGGAGAGAGAGCCAGACCCCTCCGTCCCGCGGCGCACCGGCCCGGGTCCCCGGAGGCGTGCGCGGGCGCACACTCGGCGTGCCGCGAACGCCCCGGAGGAGGTCGCCGAGGGTCCCCCGGACTCGCGGACAGTCTAGGGGGAGGGGGGGGTGTGTCAAGGCGAGGCCGGATCGGCCGGCCGTCCCGCGATTTCGGTCGCCGCCCGGGGAATCGCCCGGGCTATCCTCCCCCCCCGTGAGCGACCCGGATCCCCTCGTCAACCCGGACGCCTTCGCCGACGTTCCCCGGGAGGCGTGGACCGCTCCCGCCGCCCGCCGGGGCGAGCAGGACTTCGAGAACGCCCTGCGGCCGCGGCGCTTGGAAGAGTTCGTCGGCCAGACGCGGGTCGTGGAGAACCTCTCGGTGGCCCTGGCCGCCGCGCGGGCCCGCGGCGAGGCCCTGGACCACGTGCTTCTGTCGGGCGGCCCCGGGCTCGGCAAGACGAGCCTCGCCCGGATCCTGGGGGCGGCCCTGGAGGTCCAGGTGCACGCGACGAGCGGTCCGGCCCTCGACCGCCCCCGGGATCTGGTGGGGATCCTGACCCAGCTCCGGGAACGGGACGTCCTCTTCATCGACGAGTGCCACCGGATCCCCGCCCCCGTGGAGGAATACCTCTACACGGCGATGGAGGACTTCACGGTGGACTTCACCCTGGATCAGGGTCCGAACGCGCGGATCCTGCCCCTGAAGCTCGCCCATTTCACCCTCGTGGGCGCCACGACGCGGGAGGGCCTCTTGAGCGCCCCGTTCCGCGGGCGCTTTGGGCTCCTCGAGCGCCTCACCCCCTACCCGGACGAGGATCTCATGGCGATCCTCGCGCGCTCGGCCGCGATCCTCGGGGTCCCTCTCCTCCCCGCTGCTGCCGCGGAGATCGCGCGGCGCAGCCGGGGCACGCCCCGCCTCGCCAACCGCTTCCTGCGCCGCGTCCGGGACCTGGCCCAGGTGCGGGGGCTCCCCTCGATCGATGCCCCGCTCGCCGAGGAGACCCTGGAGCGCCTGGGCATCGACGGCTTCGGCCTCGAGGACCGCGATCGCGAGATCCTGCGCTGCCTCCTGCGGGCGGAGGGACAGCCGGTGGGGCTGAAGACGATCGCCGCCGCGGTGGGCGAGAGCGAGGACACGATCGAGGAGGTCTTCGAGCCCCACCTCCTGCGGTCCGGCCTCCTCCAGAAGACCGGCCGCGGGCGGACGATCACGCGGGCCGGCCGCCGCGCCCTCGAGGGCGCCGGCGCGGGCCGAGACCTCTTCGGCTGATCCCCTCCGTGCCGATGCCGCGCTCCCCCTCGTTCCGCCTCGAGGCGGTCGATCCGGCCACCGGAGCCAGGGCCGGGGTCCTGGCGACGCCCCACGGCGAGGTCCCGACCCCCCTCTTCCTGCCGGTGGGCACCCGGGGCACCGTGAAGGGGATCCGCCCCGAGGAGCTGGCGGCCGTCGGCGCCCGGATGCTCCTCGCCAACACCTACCACCTCCACCTGCGGCCGGGCGAGGAAGTGGTTGCCTCGCTCGGGGGGCTGCACGCCCTCATGGGCTGGGAGGGGCCGATCCTGACCGATTCGGGGGGCTATCAGGTCTTCAGCCTCTCCCACTTGACGGCGATCGACGAGGAGGGCGCCACCCTGCGCTCGGTCGTCGACGGGCGGCCGATCCGCCTCACCCCGGAGAGCGTGGTCCTGATCCAGCGGACCCTCGGCGCCGACGTGATCATGGCCCTCGACCACTGCCCCGCCGACCCGACCGACCGCCGGGGCGTGGCGGAGGCCACGGAGCGCACGCATCGCTGGCTCGACCGCGGGGCGCGCGCCTGGCGCGCGGGAGGCGGCGGCGAGGCGGGGCCGGCCCTCTTCGGCATCGTCCAGGGCGGCGTCTTCCCCGACCTGCGCCGCGCCTCGGCCGCCGCGGTCGTCGCCCACGACCTCCCCGGCTACGCGATCGGCGGGGTGAGCACGGGCGAGGACCGCGCGGCCCGGCTCGCCGCGCTCGATGCGGTGCTGCCCCTGCTCCCCCCGGACCGGCCCCGGTACCTCATGGGGGTCGGCACTCCGCTCGATTTCGTGGAGGCCGTCCTTCGCGGCGTCGACATGTTCGACTGCGTCACTCCCACGCGCCACGGCCGCAACCACCAGGCGTTCACGCCGGAGGGGCGCATCAACCTGCGCAACCATCGCTGGCGCCGCGATCCGGGGCCCCTCGATCCCGGCTGCGACTGCCCGTGCTGCCGGCGCTTCTCCCGCGGCGCGCTGCGCCACCTCGCCACGAGCGGAGAGATGCTCGCGGGGATCCTCCTCTCGCTCCACAACCTGCGTTTCTTCCTCCGGCTCCTCGAGGAGGTCCGCGCCGCGATCGTCGCCGGCGACCTCTCGCCGGTGCTCGCCCGCGTGCGGCGGCCGGAGATGGGGATGGGGAGCTGATCCGCGGGGAGGCCAGCGCGGCCTACCGCCGCGCGGTCACCTCGACGCGCGCGGCGTCGATGACGAGCGCGTCGAGGACCGAGCCCGTCGTCTGGAGGGTCTCGCCCTGCACGCCGATCTCGTAGCCCGCGAAGGCGTCGAGATCGTAGCGGCCGCTCGTGCACACGACCTCGCTCACGAACTCCTTCCCGAAGCGCAGGAGGTAGCGCGGCGCGCCGGCGGCATCGATCTCGCGCACGAGCACCCCCCGCGAGGCGAACACGTGGCCGAGCGGATCCTTGGCCAGACTCGCTTCCCAGGCCTCCTGCTCGCGGCGCTGGGCCTCCGCGGCGAGGCGCTCGCGCTCGCGGCGCAGCTCGCCCTGCATCCGCGCCACGTCCTCGTAGAAGGCGAGGCGCTCGAGCTCGGCCCGGGCGCGCGCGGCGAGGTCGCCCGTGGGCGCGGCGGCGGCGAAGGCCTCGAGCTCGGTGCGCACCGGGGCGAAATCGGGCGACTCCTTCGCCTTCTCGGTCTCGAGCCGGCGGCGGGCCTCCTCGAGACCGGCGCGGGCCTGGCGCACCGCCTCGCTCTCCTCGACCTTGGCCGCGGCCTCGGCCGGCTTCGCCGCGGCGATCTCGCCGCCGCCAGCCTCCGGCGCCGGACGCACATAGGGGGGCGGGACGCGCTCGGCGAGGCCGGCGGCCGCGGCGCTCCACAGGGCGAGGCCGTCCTCGCCCGCCGCCAGCGGGGCGACCTCGGCGACGCGGACCCAGGCCCGGACGCCGGGCGGCGACCAGATCCGGACCCACGTCTCGGCCAGGTCCGCGGCGGGATCGAGGATCTCGATCCCCCGGACGCGGTCCCCGGAGTGCAGGCGCTGGGGAAGCGGGAAGGAGAGGACGTCGCTCTTCGGGGCGGGGCGCATGTTCACCGCATTGCGGGTGACCTCCCACACCCGCTCCTCTCCCGCCACGGCGCGCAGGTAGCGGCCGAAGACCCACACCGCATAGCCCCCCGGAATCTCGATCCCATACCAGCCCGCCATCTCGTCGTGGATCGCGACGATCGTTCCCCGCGCGGGGCTCGCGATCGACGCCCCGTCGATGTCGGGGAGGTTCTTGACCTGCACGCCCGCGACGGCGATCCGCCCGTAGCGGACGGCGCCCGCCCCCGCGTCCGAGGTGCCCCCCTCCTGGGAAGCGGCGGCCGGAGCGAATCCGGCGAGGACGAGGAGGCCGGCGGAGAGCACGAACGGAAGAGCGGCGGGCTTCATCGCGGTGGACGTTCCAGGTGAGGGGCTCCAAGCCGGGGCCCGGTGGAGATGGCGAGCGCGCGGCCGGCGGCGGCCTCCCGGCCGGCCCGCCGCGCCGGGGCATCCTAGCGGGGGCGGGAACCGGCTTCCACCCCGGATCCTTCCCCGCGATCGGTCCCCCGGCGGCGCAGAGCCTCGCGCACGAGGGCCTCCAGCTCGCGCAGGGGGCGGCCGGTGGCGCGGGAGAGGCGGGCGAGATCGTCGTGCTCGGGCGAGAGATCCCGGGGCGAGGAGCCGGGGACCGCCTCCGGGGGCCGGCGCACCTTCACCCGCACCCGCTCGCCGGCGAGGGGGCCCGCCAGCTCCACCTCGATCGTCTCCTGGAGGAGCTCGGTGCGCTCGGCCGGCGACCAGCGCACCCCCAGGGTGGGCGAGTGGGCGAAGGCCGCCCGCTCCAGGGCGGAGCGATTCTCGGGCCGGGCGAGCGCGCTCACCACGACCCCGGGGCGTCCCTTCTTCATCAGGACCGGCGTGCACCAGGCGTCGAGGGCCCCGGCCTGCCGCAGGGCCTCGACCAGGAACGAGACCTCCTCCCCGCTCGCGTCGTCCAGGTTGATCGCGAGCTCGAGCACGGATCGCTGCGCCGGGCCGTCGCCGGCGCCGGCGCCGAGCTGCACCCGAAGAAGGTTCGGGGGTCCCTCCGCGGGGTCCCGGGCCCCCGCCCCGTAGCCGATCGCCGCCGCCTGCAAGGAGAACGGCGCTCCGACCTCGCGCGCCAGCTCCACGAGGAGCGCCGCCCCCGTCGGCGTCACCCGCTCGCCGCCCGGCCCGTGGACGACCGGCGTGCCGCGGAGGATCTCCGCGGTGCCGGGCGCGGGCACGGGCATCGGGCCGTGGGCGCCGGCGATCCGGCCCCCGCCCACGTAGGGGACGGCGGCCCGGACCTCCTCCACGCCCAGCCGCTCCAGGGCGAGGGCCGCGCCGCCGGCGTCGATCAGGGTGTCCACGGCGCCCACCTCGTGGAAGTGCACGTCCTCGATCGCCGCGCCGTGCACGCGGGCCTCGGCCCGGGCGATCCGCTCCAGCACGGCGGCTGCGCGCGCGCGGGCCCGGGGGCCGAGGGGGCTCGCGGCGAGGAGGGCGACGAGGTCGGCGAGGTGGCGATGCGGCGGACGGGCGCTCTCCGGGGTCGTCACCACGAGGCGGATCGCCCGGAACGAGCCCCGCCGCACCTCCTCCTGGCGCAGGGTGCACTCCCCGCCCACGAGCGCCGCGGCGAGCCCGGAGAGATCCCGGAGAGTGAAGCGCGGGTCGCCGAGGTCGAGCAGGGCCGCGAGCAGCATGTCGCCGGCGATGCCCCCGAAGGGCTCCAGGTAGAGGAGGGCCATTGGTAGACCTCAGGATACGGTGCCGGAGCAGTCCTTCCACGATTCGCCGCCCCGGCGGGGGCGGCGAATCGTGGAAGGACTGCTCCGGCACCGTATCCTACCGGCACCGTATTCTACGAGGGCCGCGCCAGCGTGAGCGCGCAGACCGCCCGCGCGCCGGCCCCCCGGAGGACGCGGGCGCACTCGCTCGCCGTCGCCCCGGAGCTCAGAACGTCGTCCACGAGCCAGACCTCCGCGCCCCAGGCGTCGGCGGCGGCCCGGGGCACCGGGACGAAGGCGTTCCGGACGTTGGCGCTCCGCGAGGGGACCCCCGGGCTCCCCTGGGGTGGCGTCCAGCGCCGCCGCCGCAGGGCGGCCCGCCAGGGGATGGTCGTGTGCACGGCGACCTCCTGGGCCAGGAGCCGCGCCTGGTCGTAGCCCCGTTCCGCCCGCCGCAGGGGGTGGAGCGGCACCGGGACGAGGAGCCGCCGCCCCGCCGCCGGTCCCGCCGCCCGGAGGAACCGGCGGGCCAGCGCCCAGCCCAGGGGACCGGCGAGGTCCGCGCGGCCTCCGTGCTTGAAGGCGAGGATCCACTCGACGACCGCCGGCTGGCGGCGGTAGTCGGCGAGGGTCACCAATCGGCGGTAGCCCGGCGGCGCGCGCCGGCAGGCCGCGCACAGCTCTCCGTCCGGAAGGGCGGCGGAGAGGAGATCGGCGCAGCGGCCGCAGCGCGGCCCGGCGGGGGCCTCCGGCAGGGCGTGCGCGGGGCAGGCGAGCCCGTTCTCGCTCCCCCCTCCGCAGAGCGCGCAGCGGAGGGGCCACAGCGCCGCGAAGAGCTCGTCCGGGAAGCGTCCCACGCTTCCCCGACCGCGCGGGAGCGCTTTCGGTCGCGGGGGCGCTTCAGGCGCCCTCGTCCGCCTCTTCGCCGAGGGGCAGCTCGGCGGTCGGCCGGGGGACCGTCGAGCGACCAGCGCGGGGCAGCCCGAGCTCCGAGCGGACGCGGGCGAGGTAGGCCGGCACGGAGTCGTCCAGCGCGGAGCGGATGCCGAAGAGCTCGCCGAGCTCACGGGCGAGAGCCAGGTTCGTGTCGAGGTCCGGGGGATGGGCGAGGAAGTACTCCCGGACGTACTTCCGGAAGAGCCAGTGGGAGAGCCACCAGCCGACGATCTCGAGCAGGACCCCCGCGACGAGCACGACCCCCACCCACAGGGTCGGGAAGCTCCGCTCCCCTCCCGGCTCCCCGCCCGGGCGGTAGTGGCCGTAGAGCTGGAACCCGAAGCCGGCGAGCAGGAAGAAGAAGCCCAGGTGGACCTGCAGGCGGTGGAAGATGTACTCGCGGATCGAGCTCAGGCGCGAAATCCCGCGGCCGAAGTGCTCCGCCACGAGGTTCCGCGGATGGCGGAAGAGGATCGCGTTCGCGAGCAGGAAGCTGCCGGCGATCGCCAGGACGATGCCCACCCCGAACCAGTCCGGGGAAGCCGTTTCGAGCCGGAGGATGGCGACCATGGGCCAGTCTCAACCTAGGCGCCCCCCGCCCCCCGCGCAAGCCAGGGGAGGGCGGGCGGCGCGGAGGACCCGCCCCGCGGGATCACTCCGCCCGGGAGGCGAAGTCGTAGGCGAGCTCGAGGGAGAGCTCCGCCTCTCCCTCGAGCTCGAGCTCGAGCTCTCCCGGGATCTCCACGCCGATCGCCACCGCCGCCGTCCCGCTGCCCGTGGCCGTGAAGGAGCGGAAGTGGCCCGCGCCGAGATCCCACCGGCACTCGCCCTCGAGATCGAGCTCGATCGTCACCCGGAGGTGCGAGCCCTCCAGCTCCACTCCCTCCGCGCCGTGGACCCAGATGGTCGGGTCGAGGTCCAGCGTGCGGTCGATCGTGCCGGCGAACTCGATCACCCCGAGGGAGACGCCGTCTTCCTCGACGGTCCCGCCCCAGGTGCAGGTCGCCTCGATCTCCTTCAGGGCGGCGAGGATCGCGTCGGCGATCGCCTCGCGCGCGCTCTCGCCCGCGAACACGTCGGCCGGCTTCTCGACGAGGATCTTCTCGAGGTCCACGCCCGGAAGGAGGACGGGGACGAGCGCGAGCCCGCGCACGGTCCATTCGTCGCCCTTCTCCACCTCGCCCGCCGGGAGAAGAAGGGAGAGCTCGAGATCGGGGTGGATGAACGCCAAGACCTCGGCGGCCTCGCCCGCGTCCTCCCCCTCGATGGAGCGCGTGTACTCCCCCGCCGCTTCGTCCCAAACGAAACGCGCGGTCTTGCCTACGACCTGGTCGGCGATGACCGCGTCGGAATCGCCGGTGCTCGACTCGAAGCCGAACCGCCCGGCGTCGAAGGACCGCTGGAAGTCCAGGGGTCGCCCCCCCTCCACCTTGGCGTAGGTGTCGGTGGCCCCGGCCTCGTAGCGGAGGGTCGCGCGGAGGTCCGCCGGCAGCCCGAGCGCGGTCGGATCCTGTTCCTCTCCGTTCACGGTCATGGACACATCGTCGAGGCTCAACTCGGCGCGGACCGCGAAGGTCTTGACGAGGGAGACGGCGAGAGCGGGGTGGAAGGCCGGCGCGTCGCCCGGGAGAAGGGCGGCGGCGAGGAGAAGGGCGGGAAGGGCGAGGGCGCGAAGGCGGAGGATCGGCTTCATGGGGGGGCGATTGGCGGGGGGGAGAGAAGGAGCGATCCTACTCCCATTCGATCGTCGCCGGGGGCTTGGAACTGATGTCGAGCACCACGCGGTTGATGCCGCGCACCTCGTTGATGATGCGGTTCGAGATCCACCCGAGGAGCTCGGGGGCGAGCGCCACCCAGTCGGCGGTCATCGCGTCCTCGGACTGGACGATGCGCAGCGCGCAGGCCTCCTCGTAGGTGCGCGCGTCCCCCATCACGCCCACCGAGCGCACGGGCAGGAGGACGGCGAAGTACTGCCAGAGGCCGCGCTGGGCCCCGGCGGCTTCGATCTCGCTCGTCACGATATGATCGGCCTCGCGCAGCACGCTCAAGCGCGGGGCGGTGACCTCGCCGAGGCAGCGGACGGCGAGGCCGGGGCCGGGGAAGGGCTGGCGCTCCACGATCCGCTCCGCGAGGCCGAGGTGGCGGCCGAGGACGCGCACCTCGTCCTTGAACAGCTCGCGCAGGGGCTCCACGAGGTCGAGATCGAGGTCCTCGGGCAGACCGCCCACGTTGTGGTGGCTCTTGATCACCGCGGTGTTGCCGCCGTGGACGTTCACCGACTCGATCACGTCGGGATACAGGGTCCCCTGGGCGAGGAAGCGAGCGTTCGCGAACCGCCGCGCCTCCTCGCGGAACACGGCGACGAATTCGCGCCCGATCGCCTTCCGCTTCTCCTCGGGATCGGTGATCCCCGCGAGCCGGGCGAGGAACCGCCGGGAGGCGTCCACGACGGTGAGATCCATGCGAAGCTCGTCGCCGAAGACCTGACGCACCGCCTCGCGCTCTCCCTTCCGCAGGAGCCCGTTGTCGACGAAGATGCAGTGCAGGCGCGGGCCGATCGCGCGCTGGAGGATCACCGCGGTCACCGAGCTGTCGACGCCTCCGGAGAGCCCGAGCACGATCTCGCCCTCCGGACCCACTTGGGCGCGGATCCGCTCCACCTCGCGGTCCACGATCGAGTCCGGGCTCCAGTCGCCAGGGAGCGCGCAGATCCGCCACAGGAAGTTCTCGATCAGATCGCGGCCCCGCACCGTGTGCGAGACCTCGGGGTGGAACTGGACGCCGAAGAGGCCCTGCGCGCGGCTTCCCACGGCGGCGCAGGGACAGCTCTCCGAGCTCGCGTAGACCTCGAAGCCCGCCGGCAGCCGCGCCACCCGATCCCCGTGGCTCATCCAGACCACCGTGTGGCCGTTCACGCCCTCGAAGAGCTCCGCCGGGCGCTGCACGGCGACCGACGTGCGCCCGTATTCGCGATGGGAGGCCGGCTCCACCTCGCCCCCGAGGGCCTGCACCATCCACTGCAGGCCGTAGCAGATCCCGAGGACGGGCACGCCGAGCGCCAGGATCTCGCGCGGCACCGCCGGTGCGCCGGCGGCATACACGGAGGCGGGACCGCCCGAGAGGATGATCCCGCCGAGGTTCATCTCGCGCGCCACGGCCAGGGCGCGGCCCGGAGGGGCGATGCGGGACCAGACGTTCGCTTCGCGCACGCGGCGAGCGATGAGCTGGGCGTATTGGGCGCCGAGGTCGACCACGAGGACGCCGCGCGGCTCCGCGCCCGGAAGGGATGCGCTCGTTCCGGAGGCGCTCATTCCTGGAAGTAGTTGGGGGCTTCCTTCGTGATCGTCACGTCGTGGGGGTGGCTCTCCTTCTGGGCGGCGGCCGACACGCGTACGAAGCGAGCCTTCTCCCAGAGATCGGGGATGCTCCGCGCGCCGCAGTAGCCCATGCCCGCCCGCACGCCCCCGACGAGCTGGTAGACGAAGGCGGAGAGGTGTCCCTTGTAGGGCACCATGCCCTCGATCCCCTCGGGCACGAGCTTGTCCCGCTCCGCGACGTCGCCCTGGCGGTAGCGCTCCCGGCCGCCGTCCACCATGGCCCCCAGCGACCCCATGCCGCGGACCGCCTTGAAGGTGCGCCCCTTGTAGAGGATGGTCTCGCCCGGGCTCTCCTCCACGCCGGCGAAGAGGCTGCCGATCATGACCGTCGAGGCCCCGGCCGCCAGGGCCTTGGCCACGTCCCCCGAGAAGCGGACGCCGCCGTCGGCGATCACCGGGACCCCGCTCCCGGCGAGCGCCCGCGCCACGCCGAGGACGGCCGTGAACTGCGGCACGCCCACGCCGGCGACGATGCGGGTCGTGCAGATCGAGCCGGGCCCGATCCCCACCTTCACTCCGTCGGCGCCGGCCGCGACGAGCTCCAAGGCCGCCGCGGGCGTGGCGACGTTGCCGGCCACGACATCGACGTCGAAGCGGCGCTTGAGCTCGCGGATCGTGGCGATCACGTTTTCGCTGTGCCCGTGGGCGGTGTCCACGACCAGGACGTCGACTCCCGCGCCGACGAGCCCCGTGGCTCGCTCGTAGTCGCGCACGCCCACCCCGGCCCCCACCCGCAGGCGGCCGCGTTCGTCGGTCGCCGAGTCCGGGAACGCGTCGAGCATGTCGAGGTCCTTCATGGTGATCAGGCCGTGGAGCTTCTTCTTCTCGTCGGCGATGATCAGCTTCTCGATCTTGTTGCGGTACAAGAGCTCGCGCGCGTCCTCCAGCGAGGTCCCCGGCGGAGCCGTCACGAGACCCTCCCGCGTCATCACCTTGGCGACCGGCGTGTCGTCGCTCGTCTGGAAGCGGCAGTCGCGGCGGGTGAGGATGCCCACCACCGTCTCCCCTTCGACGATGGGCAGGCCGGAGATGTTGTTCGTCTTCATGATCTCCCGGGCCTCGGACATCGTGGCCTCGGGAGTGAGCGTCACGGGGTCGACGATCACCCCGTTCGCCGACCGCTTCACCTTGTCCACCTCCCGCACCTGGGCCTGCGCGGAGAGGTTCCGGTGGATGATGCCGATCCCCCCTTCGCGGGCGAGCGCCACCGCGAGCCTCCACTCGGTGACGGTGTCCATCGCCGCGGAAGAGACGGGGATGTGCAGGGGAACGCCTCGCGAGAAGCGCGTGTCGACGTTCACCTCCCGGGGCAGGAGGTCGGAGCGCTGGGGGACGAGCAGGACGTCGTCGTAGGCGAGACCCTCCGGCGGTTCGTCCTGGAACGTCGGATGCTGCTTGGCCATGGTCGAGGCGGGGCGGAGCCGGGCGCCGCCGGCGGGCCGTGGGGGGAGCCCCGGCGCCTCCCCGGCGCCGGCGGGTCCGGGACGAGGGGGAAACTGCGCATGCTAGCGGGTCGCACGGGGGCCTCCAAGGGCCGGCGCCGGGGACGCCCTCCTCGCGGCCTTTCCCACGGGGGCCCTCTCGTGGGCTCCGCACAGACCGGCCGAGGAACGGCGCCGGGGGCGCCCTCCTCGCGGCCTTTCCCACGGGGGCCCTCTCGTGGGCTCCGCACAGACCGGCCGAGGAACGGCGCCGGGGGCGCCCTCCTCGGCCTTTCCTTGCCAGGGGACGCCGCGGGGCGGCGGCCCCTGGCAAGGAAGGGGCCCGAGACCAGCCTCGCGAGGAGGAGGAATCGGGCCCCAGAAGGAGGAGATTGCTGGTCCCTTTCGGACGGCTCCGCCCGCGGGCTGAAGCCCTTCCGCCTTCCCCCCGCCGCGGGCGAGGATCGGCGCCATCGCCGGAGTATCCTGCCGCGGCGCCCGGGCTTCAGGTCCGCCCTCCGGGGGGTCGAAGCAGCCCCGCGGGGCGTGCCCCCGCCGCCCCTCCCCTCTCCACCGCCCTCTGACCGACCATGCGCCGACCGGCGGACTCCCCCTCTCCCCCCGGTGGGCCCGCCGCCGCGGCCCCGACCCGCGTCGCGGTGGTGGGCGCCGGCTTCATCGCCGCCACCCACCTCGAGATCCTGCGGCGGACCCCCGGCGTGGAGCTGGCGGCGGTCGCCGACGTGGAGGAAGGGCGCGCGCGGGCGCTGGCCGCCGCCGCTGGCGTGCCCCACGCCGTCACGTCCCTTGCCGCCCTGGCCGAGCTCGGCGTCGAGGTCGCCCACGTCCTCGTCCCGCCCGACCGCCACGCCGCGCTCGCCCGCGAGTTCCTCGAGCGGGGGATCGGGGTCCTCGTCGAGAAGCCCCTCGCGCTCTCGAGCGCGGAGGCCCGAGAGCTCGCCGCCCTGGCCGCGGCGCGCAACCTCCCCCTCGGAGTGAACCACAACGCCGCCTGCCACCCCGGATTCGCCCGGCTGCGGGCCGAGGTCGCCCGGGGGACGATCGGCCGCCTCCGCCACGTGCAGATCACCCTCTCGGTCCCCCTCCGCCAGCTCGACGCCGCCGACTACTCGCACTGGATGTTCCGCCGGCCGGAGAACATCGTTTTCGAGCAGGCTCCCCACCCCTTCTCCCAGCTCGTCGAGCTCGTCGGGCGGGTGCGGCGGATGGACGTCTCGCTCCTCGGAACGCGCGAGCTCCTTCCCGGCCAGCCCTTCCACGACCGCTGGTGCCTGGCCGCCGAGGCCGAGCGCGGCACGGCGGAGATCTACCTCGCCTTCGGAGAGCCCTTCCCGCGCAGCACGATCCAGGTGCTCGGCACGGACGGGTCGATCCAGGCCGACCTCCACCACGGGCAGTACGAGCGCGAGCGCAAGACGGCCTGGCTCGACTTCGCCAACAGCTTCCTCGCCGGCTGGCGGCGGGGGGGGCTCCTGCGCCGCTCGGCCCTCGCCGGGCTGGCGCGCTGGCTCGCCACCACCGTGGGCCGCGCGGAACGGGGAGACGGCTTCTACGTCGGCATGCGGGACTCGATCCAGGCCTTCCACGCCGCGGTCCGCGCCGGAAGGCCCCCTCGTCTGGACGGGGAGCACGGGGCGGCGGTCCTCGAGTGGTGCGAGGCGGCGGTGGCGGGCCTCGCCGCGTCCACTCCCGCGCCCGCGCTCGACGTCGCGCCGGGCCCCCCGCGACCGGGGGAGGTGGTCGTGCTCGGCGGCACCGGCTTCCTCGGCCGCCCGACGCTCGCCGGCCTCCTCGCTCGCGGCGTCCCGATCACCGCCGTGGTGCGCCGCCGCCACGCTTTGCCCGCCGTCGTCGCGGACGGGGTGCGCGCGGGACGGATCCGCCTCTTCGTCGCCGCTCTCGGGGACCAGGAGGGCCTGCGCCCGGCGCTCGCCGGAGCGCGCACCGTCCTCCACCTCGCCACGGGCGGCGGCGCCACCTGGCCGGAGGTGGAGCGCACGATGGTGCGCGGCACGACCGCGCTGGCGGAGCTCGCCACCGCGGCGGGCGCGGAGCGGTTCCTCTACGCCTCCTCCTCCGCCGCCCTCTACCTCGGCCCCGACTGCGGCGCCGAGGTTCTCGGCGACGACGCGGAACCCGATCCGGAGCCGGCGCGGCGGGCGATCTACGCGCGCGGCAAGGCGGAGACCGAGCGGGCCCTCCTCGCGCTCGCCCGGTCGCGGGGGCTGCGCGTCACCATCGTGCGCCCGGCGATCGTGGTGGGGCCCGGCGCCCCCTTCCAGCACTCCGGCCTCGGGCTCTGGGTCCGCGACAACCACTGCGTGGGCTGGGGCCGGGGGCGGCGGCCGGCGCCCCTCGTCCTCGCCGACGACGTGGCCGACGCCCTGGTGCGCCTCGTGCTCCATCCCGGACGGGAGCTCGATGGGCGGGCCTTGAACCTCGCCGCGCGGGCCGGCCTCTCGCCGCGCGCGGTGGTCGCCCGCCTCGCCGCCGCGACCGGCCGCGACCTCCACTTCCACCCGCGCCCGCTCCTCCTCTCCCAGGCCCTGGAGATCGGCAAGTGGATCGTGAAGCGGGTGGGCGGCCGCCGCGACGCCGCCTTCCCGTCCTGGCGGGATCTGAAGAGCCGATCGATGCATCCCGAGCTCCGGTGCGACCTCGCCCGCACCATCCTCGGCTGGCGGCCCTGCGACGAGCCGGAGGAGCTCCTGCGGCGGATGGTCGGCCCGCGGGACGAGGACGGGCGGTGACCGCGCGCCTCTTGCACGTCTTCGCGACCTTCGTGCCCGGGGGGCCGCAGGTCCGCACGGCCCGCCTGATCGCCGGGCTCGGCCCCCGGTGGCGACACGAGATCCTCGCCATGGACGGTCGCGTGGAGGCGGCGGCGCTCCTCGCGCCGGAAGCCGGCGCGCTCCTCCTCCCCTCGCTCTCCCGCCGAGGCACCGTCGCAAGCGTCTGGGCGCTCCGCGCGCTCCTCCGGGCGAGGAAGCCCGACCTCGTGCTCACCTACAACTGGGGCGCGATCGAGGCGGTCGCCGCCGCCCGGCTCGCGGGGCGCCTCCCGCTCCTGCACCACGAGGACGGCTTCCTCCCCGACGAACTCGCCGGCTTCAAGCGCCGCCGCATCCTCGCCCGCCGCGTCCTCCTGCGGAGCGCCCGGGGGGTTCTCGTGCCCTCGCAGCGCCTCCAGGCGATCGCCACCGGCCTCTGGCGCGTGCCGGCCGCGCGGGTCCGCTGGATCCCGAACGGGATTGCGCTCGCGGGTTTCTCGGCCGGCGCCCGGGATCTCGCCCTGCGGCGCGAGCTCGGCATCCCCGCGGACGCCCTCGTCGTCGGCGGGGTCGGCCACCTGCGCGCCGAGAAGAACCCCGTCCGGCTCGTGGAGGCGCTCGCGGCGATGCGGGCCGGCGCCCACCTGCTCCTCGTCGGCGACGGGCCGGAGCGGGGCGCGGTCGAGGCGCGGTGCGCCGCCCGCGGGCTCTCCGGCCGCGTCCATCTCGCCGGCCATCGCGCCGCGCCGGCACCCTGCTACGCGGCGATGGACGTCTTCGCGCTCCCCTCCGACACCGAGCAGATGCCGGTGGCGCTGCTCGAGGCGATGGCCTCGGGCCTCCCCGTCGCCGCCACCGACGTGGGCGACGTGCGGGTGATCCTCCCCCCCGCCCAGGCCGAGTTCGTCGTGCCCCTCGCCGGGGCCGCCACCGCCGGCCGCCTCGCCGCCGCGCTGGACCGCCTCGCCGCCGGCGCCGATCTGCGCCGCCACCTCGGCGCGGAGAACCGCGCCCGGGTCGCGGAGCGCTACACCGAGGCGGCGATGCTCGCCGCCCACCGGACGTGCTGGGAGGCGGCGCTCGCGGAAGGCGGCTGACCGCCGGAGAACGGATCGACGGCCCGCGGGATTCTCCGCGCTTCGGCGGAGGATTCTGCGGGGCGCAGATCAGGCTTCGGGGTCGATCTCGAAGCGGTCGAGGAAGTCGTCGGTGCGCTGGACGTCCTCGAGCTTGGCGATGAGGAGCTCCATCGCCTCCGCCCAGTGCATCTTGAGCAGCACCCGGCGCAGGGTGACGATCCGGCGCAGGCGGCCGGAGGAGATGAGCTTCTCATCCTTGCGCGTGCCCGACTTCTCGAGGTCGATCGCCGGGAAGATCCGGCGCTCGGCGAGGCGGCGAGCGAGGACGAGCTCCATGTTCCCCGTGCCCTTGAACTCCTCGAAGATGACCTGGTCCATCCGGCTGCCGGTCTCGATCAGGGTCGTGCCGAGGATCGTGAGCGATCCCGCCGTCTCGGTGTTGCGCGCCGAGCCGAAGAACTGCTTGGGGCGTTCCAGGGCCCGGGTGTCGATGCCGCCGGACATCGTCTTGCCGCTGTTGCCGTGGACGTTGTTGTAGGCGCGTCCGACGCGGGTGATCGAGTCGAGGATCAGGACCACGTCCTCGCCCAGCTCGACCAGCCGCCGGCAGCGGCGCCAGACGGCCTCGCAGAGCTCGACGTGCTTCGTGGGCGCCTCGTCGTTCGTGCTGACGAAGACGTCCCGGGTCGCGAGCGTGCGGCGCCAGTCGGTCGCCTCCTCGGGGCGCTCGTCCACCAGGAGGACGATCAGGTGCACCTCGGGGTAGATCTTCTCGATCGCCCGCGCGAACTGCTGCATGAGGACCGTCTTCCCGGACCGCGGCGGCGCCACGATCAGCCCGCGCTGCCCCCGCCCGATGGGGCAGATCAGGTCCACGACCTTCAGCGACACCTCACCCGAGCCGTCCCCCACCGCGTAGTGGAAGTCGGGGTCGATGCTGGTCAGGAGCTTGAAGGCGCGCAGGTTGCGGACCTCGTGCGGATCCCGCCCGTCGACGCTCGTCACGTCGAGGAGCTCGAAGCGATGGAAGCCCTGCCCCTTGCGGAACGGGCCGCGGAGGAGCGCGCCCTCCCGCAGCGCGAGCTTCTGCACGAGGTGGGGGGAGACGTGCACATCGTCCCGCGCCGGCAGGAAGTCGTTCTCGCGGCGCCGGAGGTGGCCGTGCTGGGCCTTCTCGAGGACGAGCATCCCCTCCACCTCCCGGACCTCCCCCGCCTCGGCGGTCGGAGGCCGCCGATCGCGGTGGAGCCGGCTGTCGGGAGGCGGTCCCCCGCGCTGCTTGCGCCGCGCGCGGCGCTCTTTCCACCGCCGGCGCTTCTCGGCCCGCGCAGAGAGCGGCCGGCCGTCCCCTGCCGGAGCGCCGGTCGCCCCCTCCCCCGCCGCTCCCTCGCCCGGGGCGAGGGACACGGCCGTGCTCCCCTCCCCGCCCCGTTCCTCCCGATGCCCGCGCCGGCCCCGCCGGCCGCGCCAGCGGGAGCGACCCCGCTCCTCGCCGCTCTCGGCGGCCTCCCGTTCCCCGCCGCCGACCGCGACGGGGGCGGGCTCGGGTGCGCGCGGCGGCGGCGGGTCCAGGGCTCCGGCCCCGAAGGGCAGGGTCTCGGAGCGGGAGGGTCCGGGCCCCGGCGGGGTGTGCGGATCGTCCTTGGCGGTCAAGCGAACTTCCTTCGATGGGCGCTCTGACGCCCGGGGGGGCGCGTGGCGATCGGGGGGGCGAGCGAGCTCTCCCGCGGCCGGAACGCCGGGGAGGTCCACCTCGGAGCACGGGGTCCGCCGCGGGCGACCGGCCGGATGCGAACCGCTGGACACGGACCCCGAACCGGGGCGGAGAGGCGCGTCACGCCCATGCTCCGGCCGGCGGCGAGGGGTCGCGAGGGCGGTCGGGCCATGGGGGGCCGCCGCAGGGCCGCAACCAAGCACGGGCCGGAGCGTGAAGGCCAGAATGCACGATCTCCGCCCGGGACGAAACAGGAAAAACCGGATTCCCGGCCGGCCCCGGGGCGAGCCGCTGCGACCCCCTATCGGCCGCGGCGGGGTCCGACCTGACGCCGGAGCGTCCATTCCGTCCTGCCCCCGGCCCCCGGGAGCGGATCGGGACCCCTCGCGGACGGGCGCCAGCGCGGCCCGGCGCCGCGCCCCGGGACAAGAAGGGGCTGATTCTCCGATTCCGGCTCCGCCCTAACCGCTCCGGGCGCCGTATTGCGCGCGGTAGGCGGCCAGCCGCTCGAGCAGGGCGGGTTCCAGGCGGCCGGCGAGGTGCGCCACGATCTCGTCCAGCGTCACGATCGCGAAGGTGGGCATCCCGTACTCCTCCGCGAGCTCGGCGAGGGCCCCCCGCTCGCCCTGGCCGCGCTCCATGCGATCCACGGAGACGACGAGCCCGGCGAGGCTCACCTCCGCCGCGGCCCGCAGCTTGGGCACGGTCTCGCGCACGGAGGTGCCGGCCGTGGTGACGTCCTCGACGAGGAGCACGCGCTCGCCGGCCCGCGGGCGATGCCCGACGAGCGCCCCGCCCTCGCCGTGGTCCTTCGCCTCCTTGCGGTCGAAGCAGTAGGCGACGTCCACGCCGTGGTCCCGGGCGAGGCACATCGCTGTCGCGACGACGAGCGGAATCCCCTTGTAGGCGGGACCGAAGAGGACGTCGTAGCCCCCGGGGAGCCGGACCTGGATGGCGGCGGCGTAGTAGGCCGCGAGCCGGTTCAGGTGCCGGCCGGTGCGATAGCGTCCGGTGTTGACGAAGTAGGGGGTGCGCCGGCCGCTCTTCGTCACGAAATCTCCGAAGGTGAGGACGTCGGCCTCGACCATGAAGTCGATGAACTCGCGCTGGTAGGCGTGCATGGGACCTCCCCGGGGAGCCTCTGCCGCGGGGTGTAGCGGCTGGGGGCGGCAGGGGCAAGCCCGGGCGCCCTCCCGAAATGCGGCTTCCCGGTAGAATTCCCGGGAGTCCGAGCCCCGAGCCCGCTTCCCGGCCTCGGTCCCGTCCCCCCGGCGGGCGACCGGCACCCCGGCCCGCCGACCGAACCCGGAAGCCGCTATGAAGGTCCAGCTCCTCCTCGGAACCGCCCTGTTCTTCGCCTCCGTCCTCCCCCCCCGCGTCCCGGATAGCGAGTCCGCCGGGGCGGAGGCCTCCCCCGCCGAGGCGGGCCGCCTGCACTCCCATCTCGCCTTCGCGCGCTGGACGGCCGCGTACGGCGAGGGGTGGCGGCTCGTCCGGGACGAGGAGAGCGGCTTCGCTCGCCTGCTCTTCGGCGGCGCGGCGCCGGCGGCCTTCGCGCCGGCGGGGGAGGGCGACTTCGCCCTGCTCGCCCGCCAGGCCGTCGCCGACACCCTCGAGATCCACGGGATCGACCCGTCGACCCTGCGGCTCGATCGCGTGCGCCTCCTCCCCCTGGGAGCGGTCGGCGGCGCGGACAAGACCACGGTGCGCTTCCGCCAGGAGCTCGGCGGCGTCCCGGTGATCGGCGGCACGGTGAACGTGCTCCTCGATCGGAACGGGCGGCTGCTCTCGATCGACAGCCAGGCCATCCCCGCGACGGATCTCCCCGGCACCGCGCCCACCCTCGACGCGGCCGCGGCCGCCGGGCACGCCCGCGCGCACTTCCTGGCCGACACCGGGCTCGCCCCGACGCGGATGGGCGAACCAGAGCTCGGTTTCGAGCGCCTGGCCGAGGAGAAGCGCGTCGTGCCGCGTCTGGTCTGGGAGGTCGAGGTCCACCGCGCCGGCGGCGCGAGCGAGCCCGCGGGCTACACGTATCGCCTCGACGCGGCGAGCGGGCTCGTCACCCGCCGCTCGGTGGCGGTGCACCACGACGTGTCGGGCACCGTGCAGTCGAAGGCCACGCCGGGTGCCTATCCCGACACCGCCGGCAACCCGGAGACGGACCAGCCCATGGCCCACCTGCGGGTCACGAGCGCCCAGGGCAACGCCCTCACCGATGCGAACGGCGACTTCACGATCGCCGGGGCGTCGGCGCCCCTGGCGGTGACGGTGACCTACAACGGGACGTTCGTGACGACGAACGACCAGAGCACGGCGGATTACTCGCTGACGACCACGCTGAGCTCCGGCAGCGGCAACAGCGTGCTCATGAACCCCTCGGCGACCGAGTACTACACGGCGGAGGCGAACTCCTTCCAGTGGATCAACGCCCTGCGCGACTGGACGCGCGCCGTCAACCCCGCCGACGACACCTGCGACTTCACGGCGACCTCGAACGTCAACCTCGCCAGCACCTGCAACGCCTACTACGACGGCGTTTCGGTGAACTTCTACCGGGCCGGGGGCGGGTGCGTGAACACCGCCTACTCCTCCGTCGTCGTCCACGAGATGGGCCACTGGTTGAACGACCTCTACGGCAGCGGCAACGGCTCGGACGGCTTCGGGGAGGGCGCCGCCGACGTCTACTCGATGTACATCCTCGACGACCCCATCGTGGGCCACGACTTCTGCGGCACCGGCTGCAACGTGCGGGACGGCAACAACACCCGGATGTTCTGCGGGGACACGAACCCCGGCTGCTACGGCGAGGTGCACGACGACGGCGAGCCCCTGATGGGCGCCCTGTGGAAGGTGCGGGCGCGGCTGAAGACCACCCACGGGACCGCCACCGGGGGCGCGGTCGCCGACGCCCTCTTCAACGCCTGGATGAACGCCTACGACGACGGCCAGATCCGCTCCATCATCGAGACCCACTGGCTGATCCTCGACGACGACGACGGCGACATCAACAACGGCACGCCGAACTACCTCGACATCGACGGCGGCTTCCGGGCCCAGGGCTTCCCGGGCTTCGACCTGCCCTTCGTGTCGATCACCAACGTGACCCAGCTCGCGACGACCGCCGACGAGGTGGGGCCGTACCCGGTGAACGCCGACGTCTACGCCGTCGTCAACCCGCCCCTCGCGGGCGCCGAGCTCCGCTACCGCGTCGACGGGGGCTCGTTCGCCGCCGTACCGATGTTGCTCGTGGCCGGCACGACCCACACCGCCGGCATCCCCGGCCAGATCAGCCCGGCCAAGGTCGAGTACTACGTCGCGGGCACCGACGACGCCGGCAACACGAGCACGTACCCGAGCGACGCCCCGGCGAGCCTGCTGAAGTTCTTCGTCGGGGTCGAGCAACAGTACTACTTCGAGGACTTCGAGGCCGGGGTGGGCGGCTGGACCCACGTCACGAACAACGGGGCCCAGGACGACTGGCAGCACTCGAGCCAGGTCGGCTCGCCCAACGGCTCCTACGGCAAGGCGGGCGATCCGCCCTACGCCTACTCGGGCACGAACATCTGGGGGAACGACCTCGGGGCGTCGAACTGGGACGGCGAGTACGAGAACCTCGTGGACAACTCGCTCCGCTCGCCATTCCTCGACCTTTCGGCCGCCACGGGCACGATGCTGCGCTTCCGCCGGTGGTTGACCATCGAGAGCGGGCAGTGGGACCAGGGCGACGTGCTCGTGAACGGAGCCGTCGTCTGGTCCAACCCCTACGCAACCGACCTGATCGACACCTCGTGGGTCGAGGTGGAGGCCGACATCTCGACCTGGGCCGACGGGAACCCGAGCGTGCGCCTCGAGTGGAACCTCGACAGCGACACGAGCGTCGTCTTCGGCGGCTGGAACGTCGACGACGTGGAGGTCCTCTCGATCGTGGCCGCCCCGCCGACCCCGGCCTTCTCGGGCGCGCCCCGAACCGGCACGGCCCCGCTCGCCGTCTCCTTCACCGACGAGTCGATCGGCAACATCACCGCCTGGAGCTGGAGCTTCGGCGACGGCGGCACCTCCGCCCTCCAGCATCCGAACCACACCTATGCCGCGGCGGGCACCTACTCCGTTACCCTCACGGTGAGCGGGCCGGGCGGATCGGTGCCCCTGATCCAGGCCGACTACATCGAGGTCACCGACTCCGGCGGCGTCACCGCCGCCTTCACCGGCGCGCCGACGAGCGGGGTCGCCCCGCTCGCCGTCGACTTCACCGACGCCTCGACCGGCAGCGTCACCGCCTGGAGCTGGACCTTCGGCGACGGCGGCACCTCCGCCGTCCAGCACCCGAGCCACACCTACGTGACGCCGGGGACCTACTCCGTCTCGCTCACCGCGAGCGGGCCGGGCGGATCCGACACCCTGACCCGGATCGACTACATCACGGTCGGGTGGCCGGCGCCGGTCGCCGACTTCGCCGGCGCGCCGCTCGCCGGCGTCGCCCCGCTCGCCGTCGACTTCACGGACACCTCCACGGGCAACGTCACCGCGTGGGACTGGGACTTCGGCGACACCGGCTCCTCCGCGCTGCAGCACCCGAGCCGCACCTACGTCACGCCGGGCACCTACACGGTGAGCCTGACGGTGACCGGACCCGGCGGATCGGACACCCGGACGCGCGTCGACTACATCGTCGTCGGCGAGCCGCCGCCGGTCGCCGACTTCGCCGGCGGGCCCACGAGCGGCCCGGCGCCGCTCACGGTCGACTTCGCCGACCTCTCGACCGGAACGATCACCGCCTGGAGCTGGAGCTTCGGCGATGGCGGCACCTCGGCCGCGCAGCACCCGAGTCACACCTACGTCGCGCCCGGCACCTACACGGTGAGCCTGACGGTGAGCGGCCCGGGCGGTGCGGACGATCTGGTCCGCCCCGACTACATCACGGTGGAGATCCCGGCGAGCGCCACGATCCGCAACGGCTCCGGCGTGAACCCGGTCGTCTTCACGACCGTGACGCTGCCGGTCCTCGGCGCCACGTGGAGCTCCCGGATCGATGGCGGCGCGATCGGGGCCACGGGGAACACCTTCATCGTGGGCTATGCCGCGCCCTGGCCGGGATTCCTCGTCGGCCCGGGCGAGATCCTCGTCGACCCGACCTCCGAGCGGTTCTTCGCCGTCTTTGCCCCGCTCGCCGGCGGAATCGCGGCCTATGACCTCCCCGTCCCGAGCGACCCCATCCTCGCCGGCTTCCCCGTCGCCGCCCAGGGCTACCTCTTCAACGTCGCCGGCAGCGCCAAGCTTACGAACGCCCTCGACCTCGTCCTCGGATACTGACGATTCCCGGGCCGGGCGGCCGGGGGCTCCGGATGGCCACCGCCGCGCGGCCCGTGCGTCACCGAGCTCGCCGCGGCGGCGTGGTCGGGGTGAGAGGATTTGAACCTCCGACCTCTGCGTCCCGAACGCAGCGCTCTACCAAGCTGAGCCACACCCCGCCGGAATCGGAGCGGCGCGAGGGTAGGGGGAAGCCCGCCGGGCGTCAAGCGCCAGGGGCTGGCCCGCGGGGTCAGCGGCCCAGGTCCACGAAGACGCCGCCGTTCTCGGCGGCGAGCTGGCGCATGAACTCCTTCTGGAACTCGCCGATGGCCAGGGTGTGGATCACCACCTTGCGCAGGGCGTTCACCTCCCGGACCTCCCGGAGGATGTCCTTGGGATCCACGTACTCGCCGGCTGAGGGACGGCCGTCGGAGAGGAAGAAAATCGTGTCGACCGCCACCGCATAGCTCTTGGCCGCGTCGCTCCCCGGCGCGACCCCGAGGGCCTCCATCAGGGCGGCATACGTGTTCGTCCGGCCGGCCTCCAGGTTCGCGGAAGCCACCAGGCCGGCGGCGGCGAGGTCCTCCTTCGAGGCGCCGCCGATCGCTTCCCGCTTGCCGACCCAGTCGTTGGCGCTCGATTTGTTCAGGACGTTCGCTCTGACGAGCTTCTTCTTCCAAGCGTCGACATCGGTCGCGAAGGCGAAGATGTTGAACTCGACGAAGGGCTCGAGGGCGGCGATCGTCCGCTGGAGCTCCGTCTTCACGATGTCGATCCGCCGGAGCGAGGGGTAGCCGCCGCCCGCGTAGCGCTCGCGGTCCACGACCTCCTGCTCCATGGATCCCGACACGTCGATGACGAAGAGGATCGAGCGGCTGGGCGTGTCGACGCCGTGGTAGGTCACCGCACCCGGCGGGGGCTGGTACTGCTCCCGGCGTTCTTGCTGCCTCTCGCGCAGGCGGCGCAGCTCCTCGTCGGTGGGGATCTGGAAGCGATCCCCGTACGAGTCCCAGAACTTCCGCCAGAGCTCGACGCGCGCCCCCATGTCCTGGCCGGTGATCGCGGCGAGGGCGGCGGCGATGTCGGCGACGAGCCGCCCCTCCTCCGCGCCCAGGCGCGCGATCAGGGGACCGATCGACTCGCGGTCGCGGACGGTCCCGAGGGCGTGGATCGCGCTCGCCCGCACCTGCCAGACCTCATCCTCGAGGCGCGCGAGGGCGAGGGCGACCACCGGCCGGGCGCCGAGCGCCGCCAGCCCATCGAGGGCCGCGCACCGCACGGCCGGCTCCTTGTCCGCGCACCGCAGCGCGATCGCCGCCGCCGCGCCCCCGTCTCCGGTCGCGACGAGCGCGCCGATGGCGCCGCGGCGGACCCCCCACGCCGGATCCTCGAGGCAGGGGAGAAGGACTTCCGAGAGGTCGCGGTAGCGGCCCGTCTCGACCGCCCGCAGGAGCCCCTCCTTGACCGGGGGGCTGGTGCGCTGGCCCAGGAGCGCGGCGATGCGCTCCACCGGCGGGCGGGTCGCGAAGCCCCCGAGCACGCGCACGGCCGCCCGCACGACGGCGGGTTCCTCGTGGGCGAGCGCGACGAGGAGCGCGTCGACGACCTCCGGCGATTCCTCCTCCTCGAGGGCGAGCACCGCCTCCACTCGCGAGGCGGTGTCCTCGTACTTCGGGAAGTACCGCCGGAAGTCCGCGAGGGTCTCTTCGTCGCGGCCCGGGGACGTGACGGCCGCGGGCAGGAGGGCGAGGAGAAGAGCGAGGAGGAGTGGGCCGGGGCGGAGCGGGATCGGCATCGGCACGGCGGGGTCCGGGTCGGGCGCGCGGAGCGCGCCCTCCTACCCTAACCGGCGGAGCCGGTTCGCGGATCCCGCGTCCCGCTACTGCTCCACGAGGATCGCCCGGGAGGAACCGAGGGGCTCGATCACCGGGTCCGTGAGGACGACCCGGCCGCCGCCCTCGGTCTCCAGGGTGACCGTGATCCCGGTCCGGACGATCACCCGCCCGTACAGGACGCCCCCCAGCGTGCGAACCCGCACCCGGTCGCCGCGGGCAACCTGGACCGCCGCCGCGACCCCGGCGGGCTCCGCCGGCAGCCGCTCGATGCGGTCGATCCGGCTCCCCTCGAGGCCCATCCGGCCAAGATCCGTGTCGATCCAGACCTGGTTCTGGCCCATGGCCACGAGCCGGCCCTCGAAGACCTCCTCCGAGCCCATCACGATCCGGACCGGACCGACCCGGGGCATCAGGATCCGCACCGGGGCGGCGAGGGCCTCCATCGGGGCCGTGTCGCCGCGCCAGATCATCTCCAGCCGATCCGGCGGCAGGGCCGCGATCTGGCGCAGGAGCTCGGCGTCGAGGTCCGGGGCGACCGGCCCGGCCGCCAGGCCCGCCGCGGCCACGGCATCCGCGATGCTCGCCGGGACGGAATCGCCCGCCCCCGGCTCGAGGGCCGGCGAATCGGGGGCGAACGCGAGAACGGGCGTCTCGACCCCGACCGGCGCCGGTTCCGCCGGCGGCGTCCCCGTCGGATCGGCGGCGACCGCGACGGGAGCGGAGTCGACCGGGGCGCCGGCCGGCCCCGCGCTCGTGGCGGCGGCGGGATCCGCCACCGCCGCGGCGGGCTGGCCGGACGAGCCCGCGTCCGCCGGCGCGCTCGGCGTGGCCCGCGCGACGCGGTCCCCCGGCGCGGGACGGGGCGTTCCGCCCTCCGTCCCGAGGAACGGCGGGCCGAAGCGCACGGCGACCACCGCGCCGAGCCCGGCGGCGAAGGCGC
>JBFMCU010000091.1:48430-116338 GCA_040754415.1 Planctomycetota bacterium | reverse complement strand
TCCCCGGCGCCACCCCCACCCCCCTCGAACCCGGTCCCGTCGCCGCGCGCGCCCCCGCTAGCCCGGCTACCACATGCTCCACTCGCCGGAGGGAGCCCCCGCCCCCACGACTTTGACGGGACCGTGGCCTTTACGGTTCCCCGACCGGGCGCGTCCGCCCGCGGGAGGGGGGGCTCGCTACGATGCTCCCCGCTCGCCTCCCTCCCTCCCGTCTTCCCTCCCGCCCCTCCCGGAGGCCTCTGATGAACCGCGTCGCTCCCCCCGTCCTGGCCGGCCTGCTCCTCCTTGCCGCTCGCGTCCCCGGACTCTGGGCCCAGGAGGCCCGCTTCGGGCCCATGCGCTCCGATCGGGGCACCGAGTCCCGCTCCGCCGACCTCCTCCACGTGGGGATCGAGCTCACCCTCGACGAGCGCGCCAAGACTTTCGCCGGCCGGGTCGCGAACCGCCTCGCCTCCCTGCGCCCGGATCTCCGCGAGCTCTGGCTCGATGTCGCCGGGGTGGAGATCGAGGCCGTGGCGCTCGACGGACTGGAGGCGAGCTATCGAATCGACGGCGAGCGGCTCTGGGTGAACCTCCCCCGGGCGCTCTCTCTCGGCGAGGAGGCGGAGCTCGCCGTCCGCTACCACGGCGCGTCGCCGGAGCGCGGTCTCTACTTCATCCAGCCCGACGCGGACGACCCGGACCTCGGCTGGGAGATCTGGAGCCAAGGCCAGGGGGAGAACAACCGCTGCTGGATCCCCACCTGGGACTACCCGACCGATCGCGCCACCTACTCCGCCGCCTTCACCGTGCGCGACGGGCTGACCGTCGTCTCGAACGGCGCGTTCCTGCGGAAGGAGCCCGCGGCGGAGGGCTGGAGCACCTGGCACTTCGCGCTCGACTTTCCCTTCCCGACCTACCTGATCTCGATCTGCGCCGGGGACTACGAGCGCTACGCCGACGACTTCCGAGGCATCCCCGTCGAGTACTACGTGCAGCGAGGAGTGGGGGAGGAAACCGCCCGCCGCTCGTTCGGCAAGACGCCGGACATGCTGGCCTTCTTCTCGGACGCGACGGGCATCCTCTACCCCTACCCCAAGTACTCGCAGGTGGCGGTGCAGCGGTTCGTCGTCGGCGGGATGGAGAACATCTCGGCGACGACCCAGACCGACCTCACGCTGCACGACGAGCGCGAGCACCTCGATCAGTCGAGCGATGGGCTCGTGGCCCACGAGCTCGCCCACCAGTGGTGGGGGGACTACCTGACCTGCCGCACCTGGCGCCACCTGTGGCTGAACGAGGGCTTCGCCACGTACTTCGAGGCCCTGTACACCGAGCACGACCAGGGGCGCGACACCTTCCTCCTCGAGATGCTCGACAACCAGCGCCAGGCGATCCGGGGCGATCGGCCGGGCCGCACCCTGCCCCTCGTCGAGAGCTTCTTCAGCCGCCAGGAGGATGGCGATGGGAGCAACCAGGTCTACGTCAAGGGCTCGAGCGTCCTGCACATGATCCGGGCCCAGCTCGGCGACGAGCTGTGGTGGCGGGCGATCCACCACTACGGCACGAAACACGCCGGGGAGCTCGTCGACACGAACGACTTCGAGGTCGCCATCGAGGAAGCGACCGGGATCAACCTCCACTGGCTCTTCGAGGAGTTCGTCTACCTGCCCGGCCACCCCGAGCTCGAGATCGCCGAGCGGTGGGACGCGGATGCCAAGGAGACCGTCCTCTCCGTGCGCCAGACCCAGGACCGCTCGGGGATGGTGCCGGTGTTCCGCTACCCGGTGCCGATCGAGCTCGCGTGGGACGGCGAGAAGGCGCTCCACACGGTGTGGATCGAGAAGGCGGAGCAAGAGGTGCGCCTGCCCGCGCCGACCGCGCCGCGGATGGTGAGATTCGACAAGGGCTCCACGCTCCTGAAGACGGTGAAGTTCCCGCGGAGCGCGACGGCGCTCGCCTACCAGGCCGTGCACGACGACGACGTGGTCGGACGCTTCCTCGCCGTGGAGGAGCTCGCCGGCGCCGGCGACGCGGCCCTGGCGCGCGCGACCCTGCTCGACGTGCTCGCCTCCGGCGACCACCCGCGGGTGCGGGCCGAGGCGGCGGAGCGGGTGGCGGCCGTGGCCGACGTGAGCGTCGTCCCGGGGCTCCTCGCCGGCCTCGCCGATTCGGAGCCCCGGGTGCGCCGGGTCTGTGCGAGCGCCCTGGGCGGGATCGCCGACGCCCTCGGCGAGCGCCGGGGCGACGTGGTCGCGGCCCTCGCGGAGACGGTGCGCCGCGAGCTCTCCTACGACACCCAGGAGGCGGCGATCGACGCCCTCGGCGCGCTCGGGGGCGACGCGGCGGCCGCCGCGCTCCGCGAAGCGGCCGGCTACGAGTCCCCCGGCGACCGCCTGGCCGCCGCGGCCCAGCGGGCCCGCGTGCGTCTGGGCGACGGCGGCGTGCTCTACGAGATCCTCGCCCTCGCCGAGCACTCCGACACCGCCGCGGAGCGCGAGCGCGGTCTCGGGCTTCTCGGCACCGTGGAGCCCCTGCTCGCCGCGGCCGATCGGCGCGAGCGGGTAATCGGCGTCCTGCTCGCCGCGGCGCGCGAGGGCCCCGACGGCGGGCGCCGGGCCGCCATCGGGAGCCTCGGCCGCCTCCGCGCCACCGAGGCTCGCGAGCTGCTCCAGGAGATCGCCGCCACGGGCGGCGACGGCGGCGGCCGCCGCGCCTGGCGCTCCATCCCCGGCGCCGCACGCCGCGCCCTCCGCCAGATCGATCCGCCCGCGCGGCCGGAGTCCGGACCGGGAGAGGGGCCGGGCGCGGGCCGCCTGGCCGCCCTCGACGAGATCGCCAAGACGCTCGCGGCGCTGGAGGCCGAGGTCGAGGCCCTGCGCGCCCGGCTGCGCGAGCGCCGCCCGGGCGGCGCGGGAGGAGACTGAGAGAGCGAGCAGGAATCGCTCGCGAACGGAGCGCGGAGCCGTCAGGCGATGCGCCAAGGGGCATCGAAGAGGCTGGAGCAGGGATTCCCGCTCAGCCTCTGAGTCCGGGCGGCGGGAGATCAGGTCCGCCGCGCCGCGAACGCGGCGAGGAGGAGATCCGCGGCCCGGCCCGCCGTGATCCGGCCCGCGAGGAGCTCCCGCTCGGCGCCGGCGAGGGTCGCGCGCACCGCCGGATCGGTGCGGAAGGCGCGGAGCACGCGCTCCTCGACGAGGCTCCACATCCAGGTGCGGAGCTCCGCGCGCCAGCGCGCCTGGAGCTCGCCCGTCTCCTCGAGGGACCGGCGGTGATCGAGGACGAGGCGCCACAGCTCCTCCAGCCCTTCGCCCGTGCGCGCGCTCACCGCCAGCGCGCGCGGCGTGCCGCCCCGCCGGCGGGCGCGGGAGTAGGAGAAGGCGGCGGTGTAGGTGCGGACCGCCTCGCGGGCGGCGGCGAGCTGGGGCCCGTCGGCCTTGTTCACCGCCACGACATCGGCGAGCTCGAGGATCCCCTTCTTGATGCCTTGCAGCTCGTCGCCGGCGCCGGGAAGGACGAGGACGAGGAAGACGTCCACCATCCCCGCGACGAGCGTCTCCGACTGGCCCACGCCGACCGTCTCCACGAGCACCACGCCGCAGCCGGCCGCCTCGCACACCCGGATCGTCTCCCGGGTGCGGCGCGCGACGCCCCCCAGGGTCTCCGCGGTGGGGGAGGGGCGGATGAAGGCGCCCTCGGCGCGCGAGAGCTCCACCATGCGGCTCTTGTCGCCG
Organism: Planctomycetota bacterium; assembly: GCA_040754415.1. Taxonomy (GTDB): domain Bacteria; phylum Planctomycetota; class UBA1135; order UBA1135; genus JBFMCU01. The sequence continues at coordinate 112,625 of JBFMCU010000091.1, read as the reverse complement.
AGGATGCTGCCGCCCGAGATCGTGCTCGACGGATCGACGGCGAGCACCGCCACGCGCTCTCCCCGCTCCACGAGCCGCTTCCCCAGGGCCTCGATGAACGTGCTCTTGCCGACGCCGGGGGCGCCGGAGACGCCGACGCGCCAGGCCCCGCCGGCCCGCGGCAGGAGGCGGTCCAGGAGCTCCTGGGCGAGGACCTCGTCCTCCGGGCGAATGCTCTCCACGAGGGTGATCGCCTGGGCGAGCACGGCCCGGTCGTAGGCCGTCACCCCGGCTACGAGCTCGTCGAGGGTGAGGGAGGAGCGGGCCATGCTGCTATGCGGTGCGCTCGATGGCTTCCTCGAGCCGGTCGAGGAGCTCGCCCGCCGCGCGCGTGATCACCGTGCCGGGGCCGAAGACGGCGGCCGCCCCCGCCGCGCGCAGGGCGGGGACGTCGCCCGGCGGGACGACGCCGCCGACGAGGATCAGCACATCGCCGCGGCCGAGCCGGTCGAGCGCCGCGCGCAGGGCGGGCAAGAGCGTCAGGTGCCCGGCGGCGAGCGAGCTCACGCCCACGGCATGCACGTCGTTCTCGACCGCCTGGCGGGCCGTCTCCTCCGGGGTCTGGAAGAGCGGCCCCACGTCGACGTCGAAGCCGAGGTCGGAGAATGCCGTGGCGATCACCTTCTGGCCGCGGTCGTGGCCGTCCTGACCCATCTTGGCCACCAGGAGCCGCGGCCGCCGGCCCTCTCGCTCTCGGAAGGCCGCCGTGCGCGCGCGCACCGCGGTGACGTCGGCGTCGGACTCGCCCACCTCCCCACTGTACACTCCAGAGAGGGTGCGGATCACCGCCGCGTGACGGCCGAAGACGCGCTCGAGCGCGGCGGTCATCTCGCCGACCGTCGCCCGGGCGCGGGCGGCATCGATCGAGAGGGCGAGCAGATTGCCCTCGCCGGTCGCGGCGGCACGGGTGAGGGCGGCGAGCGCCGCGGCCGTCTGCGCGCCGTCCCGCTCCGCCCGGAGCTTCGCCAGCCGGGCGAGCTGGGCGGCCCGCACGGCGGCGTTGTCCACGCGCCGGACCTCGATCTCCTCCTCGCGCGCGAGGCGGTCGCGATTCACGCCCACGATCGTCTGGCGGCCCGAATCGATGCGGGCCTGCGTGCGCGCGGCGGCCTCCTCGATGCGGAGCTTGGGGAGGCCGGCTTGCACCGCCCGCGCCATGCCGCCGAGCTCCTCCACCTCGCGGATATGGGTGCGGGCGCGCGCCGCGAGCTCGTGCGTCAGCCGCTCGACGTAGTAGCTGCCGCCCCAGGGATCGATCGGCCGGCGGGCTCCCGATTCGAGCTGGAGGAGGAGCTGGGTGTTGCGGGCGATGCGAGCCGCGAAGTCGGTCGGCAGGGCGAGGGCCTCGTCCAGGGAATTGGTGTGCAGGGACTGCGTGTGACCGTGGACGGCGGCCAGCGCCTCGATGCACGTGCGCACGGCGTTGTTGGGCGGGTCCTGGGCCGTGAGCGACCAGCCCGAGGTCTGGCAGTGCGTGCGCAGCATGGACGAGCGGGGATCCCGCGGCGCGAACTGCTGCATCAGCTCCGCCCAGAGGAGCCGCGCCGCCCGCAGCTTCGCCACCTCCATGAAGAAGCTCATGCCGACCCCGAAGAAGAACGACAGCCGTGGCGCGAAAGCGTCCACGGGAAGCCCGACCTCGATCCCTTTGCGCACGTACTCCAGGCCGTCGGCGAGCGTGTAGCCGAGCTCGATGTCGGCGGTCGCCCCGGCCTCCTGCATGTGGTAGCCGGAGATCGAGATGCTGTTGAACTTCGGCATCCGCTCCGCGGTGAAGCGGAAGATGTCGCCGACGATCCGCATCGAGGGCTCGGGCGGGAAGATGTACGTGTTCCGGACCAGGAACTCCTTCAGGATGTCGTTCTGGATCGTGCCGGCGAGCTTGGCGGGCGGAACCCCCTGCTCCTCGGCGGCGACGACGTAGAGGGCGAGGATCGGCAGCACGGCCCCGTTCATGGTCATCGACACGCTCACGCGATCGAGCGGGAGGCCATCGAACAGGATGCGCATGTCGAGGATGGAGTCGATCGCCACGCCGGCCATGCCCACGTCGCCCACGACCCGCGGGTGATCGGAGTCGTAGCCGCGATGCGTGGCGAGATCGAAAGCGATGGAGAGCCCCATCTGCCCCGCGGCGAGGTTCTTCCGGTAGAAGGCGTTCGAGTCCTCGGCGGTCGAGAAGCCGGCGTACTGGCGGATGGTCCACGGCCGGCGCAGGTACATCGTGGGGTACGGCCCGCGCACGAAGGGCGGGAAGCCGGGGAGCGAATCGAGATGGGGGAGGCCCGCAAGGTCCGCCGCGGAGTAGAGGAGCCCCTCGGGGATGCCCTCCGGGGTCTCCCGAATCTCCTCCGCCGCGGCGCCGGCGCGAGCCCGCCAGGCGGCGAGGTCCGGCCGCGGCGGCCCGTGGATCGCGTCGTACTCCAGCGCCGCGAAGGAGGGGATCGTGCCCGTCATGGTTCTTCCGGGGGTCGCGCTCCGTGCGCCGCGAGGAGATCGGTGAGCACGGCGAGCATGTCGAGACCCGCGTGGACGAAGCCGTCGACCCCCGCCGCCCGCCAGAGGGACTCGCGCTCGCCGGGGCGGCCGGCGAGCAGCACGGGGCGCGCCCCGGCCTCGCGCAGGGCCGCCGCCGCGCCGGGAACGGCCGCCGCGTAGCGAGAATCGGCCCCGCAGAGGCAGCTCGCGCCGGCGCCGCTCGCGCGGAAGCGGGCGGCGAGGAGGGCGGCCGCGGCGGCGGGGGCCGCGTCGCCGGTGCCCTCCTCCTCCACGATCAGGAAGCCGCCGGCGCGGAAGAGACTGGCGGCGAAGATCGCGCGGGAGCGGTGCTCCCCGGCGGGCCCGAGGTTGGCGAGGTGGATGGCCGGTCGCGCCGGCAAGGCGTCGGCCGCGTCGCGCAGGGCCTCGAAGGGGGCGGCGTCGCGGCGGCGGGGGAGGGGCGCGATCCGCGCGACCCCGGGCGCGGGCGGCGGAGGGGGCGGGACCGGCTCTCGCCGGAGCGGGGCGTCCGCGGCGGGGAATTCGCTGACCCCGGTGATCGGGAGGCGGCGGTGGGCGATCGCCGCGCGCCGCTCCGCCCAGCTCGCGTCCAGCCGCCGGCGCACCTCGCCGGAGAGGAGCGCGGCGGGAAGGCCGCCGGCGGCCTCGAGCGAGCGCAGCTCTTCCCAGGCGCCCCGCGCCATCGCCTCCGTGCGCTCCTCGACGTACCAGGAGCCGCCCGCGGGATCGATCACGCGCCCGAGGCGGCTCTCCTCGACGAGGATCGCCAGCGTGTTCCGGGCGAGGCGGAGGCCGAGCTCGCTCGGCGCGCCGCCCGCGGAATCGAAGGGCAGGGCGGTGACCGCGCCGGCCCCGCCGCAAATGGCGGCGAACATCTGCGTGGTGCCGCGCAGGACGTTCGTCCAGGGATCGCGCCGGGCGAGAGCGCGTGGCGAGCCGACCGCATGGACCCACATCGGCGGCGGATCGAGGACGCCGCACGCCGCCAGGACGCGCGACCAGAGCGCCCGTGCCGCGCGCAGCTTGGCGATCTCGGCAAACACGTCGCGATCGACGGCGAAGCGGAAGGCGATCCGCGCCGCGCCGTTCGCGGGCGCGATTCCCGCCGCCTCCAGATGCCGCAGGACGGCGATCCCGGACGCGAGGGCGAGGGCGAGCTCCTGGAGCGGGGTGGCTCCCGCCTCGTGGTAGGGGAGGGTCGAGATGCCCGCGGGCCGGTCGCCGGGCCCGGCGGCGGCGACGGCGCGGACCAGGGCGGCGAAGGCCGCCTCGAGCCCGCCGGCGACGGCGCCGCTGGCGGCCAGCTCCCCCAGGGGATCGCGGAACGCCGGGATCGCGGCGACGGCGATCCGCTCCGGGCCTTCACGCCGCCCGCCGGGCGTCGCGCCGCGGGTGCCGGGCCACAGGCCCGGGAAGCCCGCCGGATCGTCCTCGGCGCCCGCGCGCCGCGTGTAGAGGGGCGCCACGTCGAGGCCGCCGTCCGTGAGCTCCGCGCTGCCGAGCTCCTCCTCGACCCGGGCGCGCCAGGCGGCGAGCGAGACGATGGGGAAGGCGGGCCCGGCGTCGGTCACGGGCCGCCCTCACATGCTGCGCCGGTACTGCCCGCCCACCGCGTAGAGGGCGCGGGAGATCTCGCCGATCGTGCACACCTTGCAGGCCTCCATAAGGGTCGCGAAGGTGTTTCCGCCCGCGAGGGCGACGCGCTGCAGGCCGGCGAGCGCCTCCTCCGCCCGGCCGCGATTGCGGGCCTGGAACGCCGCCAGGGACGCGATCGCGTACTCCCGCTCCGCCAGCGTGGAGCGGATGACCTCGCCCGGCACGAGGGTGGGGGAGCCCTGGGAATCGAGGAAGGTGTTCACGCCCACGATCGGGAGCTCGCCGCTGTGCTTCAGGGTCTCGTAGTGGAGTGACTCCTCCTGGATCTTGCTGCGCTGGTACATCCGCTCCATCGCGCCGAGGACCCCGCCGCGCTCGGAGAGCCGGCGGAACTCCTCCAGCACCGCCCGCTCCACGGCCTCCGTCAAGCGCTCGATGGCGAAGGATCCCTGCAGGGGATTCTCGTTCTTCGCGAGCCCCAGCTCGTGGTTGATGATGAGCTGGATGGCGATGGCCCGGCGCACGCTCTCCTCGGTGGGGGTGGTGATCGCCTCGTCGTAGGAGTTCGTGTGCAGCGAGTTGCAGTTGTCGTTCAGGGCGTAGAGGGCCTGAAGCGTGGTGCGGATGTCGTTGAAGGCGATCTCCTGGGCGTGGAGGCTGCGACCCGAGGTCTGGATGTGATACTTGAGCTTCTGGGCGCGTTCGTTGCCGCCGTACTTCAGCTTGATGGCCTTGGCCCAGATGCGCCGCGCGACCCGGCCGATCACCGCGTATTCGGGATCGAGCCCGTTGGAGAAGAAGAACGAGAGGTTGGGGGCGAAGTCGTCGATCTTCATCCCCCGCGACAGGTAGTACTCCACGTACGTGAAGCCGTTGGCGAGGGTGAAGGCGAGCTGGGTGATGGGGTTCGCGCCGGCCTCCGCGATGTGGTAGCCGGAGATCGAGACGGAGTAGAAGTTGCGGACGTCGTGGTCGACGAAGTACTGCTGGATGTCGCCCATGAGCCGCAGGGCGAACTCCGTCGAGAAGATGCAGGTGTTCTGGGCCTGATCCTCCTTGAGGATATCGGCCTGCACCGTGCCGCGGACGGCGGAGAGGGCCTTGGCCGCGAGCCGCGCGTAGACCTCGGCCGGCAGCACTTCGTCGCCGCTGGCGCCGAGGAGCAAGAGCCCGAGGCCGTCGTTCCCCGCCGGCAGCTCCCCTTGGTAGCGCGGGCGCTCGAGACCCTTCGCCCGGTAGATCGCGGCGATCTTCGCCTCGACCTCCTCCACGCGGCCGTGCGCGCGGATGTAGCGCTCGCACTGCTGATCGATGGCGGCGTTCAGGAAGAACCCGAGCATCATCGGGGCGGGCCCGTTGATGGTCATCGACACCGAGGTGGAGGGATCGGCGAGGTCGAATCCGGAATACAGCTTCTTCGCATCGTCGACGGTGGCGATGCTGACCCCGGAGTTGCCCACCTTGCCGAAGATGTCGGGGCGGCGGTCGGGATCCTCCCCGTACAGGGTCACCGAGTCGAAGGCGGTGGAGAGGCGCTTGGCCGGCATCCCCCGCGAGACGTAGTGGAACCGCTTGTTCGTGCGCTCCGGCCCGCCTTCGCCGGCGAACATGCGGCCCGGATCCTCGCCCGTGCGCTTGAGCGGGAAGACGCCGGCCGCGAACGGGAACTCGCCGGGCACGTTCTCGGTGCGGATCCAGCGCAGGATCTCGCCCCAATCCTCCCACTCGGGGAGCGCGACCTTCGGGATGCGGGTGCGGGCCAGCGACTCGGAATGCAGGGCGTGCTCGATCACCCGGCCGCGGACCTCGTAGCGATAGCTCTCGGCCGTCCAGCGCCGGCGCGTCGCCGGCCAGGCGCGCAGCTCCTCCTTGGCGCGGGGATCGAGGCGGGCCTCCAGGCCGGCGTAGAGATCCACGAGGTCGCGCACCGCCGCGGAGTCGCCCGGTTCCGGGACGAGGGAGGGAGCCACCTCGTCCCCCGCCGGCTCCCCGGGCCGGCGCAGGGCCGCGATCGTCCCGTGCAGGCAGTACATGCGCCGCGCGATGGCGATCTGGCTCGCGACGCGCTCGCCGTAGCCGTCGATCGTCTCCGCGATCTCGGCCAGGTAGCGCGATCGAGCGGGAGGAATCACGTAACGGCGCTCGACGGTCGCCGCTCCCGGCCCTTCCGCCGGGGACAACGGTGCCCCGGTCTTGTCGGCGAGGAAGCGCAGGACCTGGCGGTACAAGGCGTTGACGCCCGGGTCGTTGAACTGGGAGGCGACCGTGCCGAAGATCGGAAGGTCCGCGTCGTCGCCGTCGAAGAGCCGCCGGTTGCGCCGGTATTGCTTGCGCACGTCGCGCAAGGCATCGGTCGACCCGCCCTTGTCGAACTTGTTGATCGCGATGACGTCCGCGAAGTCGAGCATGTCGATCTTCTCGAGCTGCATCTCCGCCCCGTACTCCGCCGTCATCACGTACAGGGACAGGTCGCAATGCTCGACGATCTCGGTGTCCGACTGGCCGATCCCGGACGTCTCGACCAGGATCAGGTCGAAGGCGGCGGCGCGGCAGATGTCGATCGCCTTCGGAACGTGCTTGCTCAGCGCGAGGTTGGGCTGCCGCGTGGCGAGGGAGCGCATGTACACGCGCGGATCGTGGATCGCGTTCATGCGGATCCGGTCGCCGAGGAGCGCCCCCCCCGTCCGGCGTTTGGAGGGGTCGATCGAGACGATGGCCACCGTCTTGTCCCGGAACTGGGCGAGGAAGCGGCGCACGAGCTCGTCCACGAGCGAGCTCTTTCCCGACCCGCCCGTGCCGGTGATGCCCAGCACCGGCGGCCGGGAATGGCCGTTTCGCTCGGCCAGCGCCTGCGCCAGGGCCTCGCCCTCCTCGGGGTGGTTCTCCGCGGCCGTGACGAGATGGGCGATCGCGGCGGGACAGCGGTCCCGCAGGCGGCGGAGCTCCTCCTCGAGGGGAGGTCGGGCGGGCTCGAAGTCGCACTGGGCCAGGAGATCGTTGATCATCCCCTGGAGTCCCATCCGCCGGCCGTCGTCGGGGGTATAGATGCGCGAGATTCCGTACCCGTGCAGCTCCCGCACCTCGTCGGGCAGGATCGTGCCGCCCCCGCCGCCGAAGATCTTGATCCCGGATCCCCGCTCGCGGAGCAGGTCGAACATGTACTTGAAGAACTCGACGTGCCCCCCCTGGTAGGAAGTGAGGGCGATCCCCTGCACGTCCTCCTGGATCGCGCACTCCACGATCTCCGCCGCGGAGCGATTGTGTCCGAGATGGATGACCTCGGCGCCGGAGGCCTGGAGCAGCCGGCGCATCAGGTTGATGGCGGCGTCGTGCCCGTCGAAGAGCGAGGCCGCGGTCACCAGACGGACGTGGTGGCGGGGCCGGTAGGGGAGGACGGGCGGAGCCGGCATGGCGGGGAGGTCGGCCCGCGCGGATCGGGCCGCGCGCGGGAGAGCGGCTCAGTATCCCACGCTCGACCCCGGCGTACCAGCGCGGGAGGAGGTCCGGGGCGCCCGCCCGCGCCCGGCGCCGCCCGGCAGGGAACCCCCCCGCGGCGCCGGTGCGTCTCACGGATCGGGGCGTAGGCGGTCGATCCCCGGTCCGATACTCTGGGACCGGCTCCGGCGCGCCGGCGTCGCGTCGCCCTCCCCCCGGCACCAGAACGAGTCTCCCGCCCCGAGGTGGTCACCATGCTCTCCGTCCTCCCTTCGCTCCCCTCCCTCCGCGCTCTCCTCCTGCTGGCGGTTCTCGCTCCCGGCCGCCCCGCGCTCGCCGGCGATCCGACCGATCCCCCCGACGGGCTCGTGCGGGTCGAGCGGCTCGCCAACCAGTTCACCGCGAGCAGCCAGGAGCGCGTCGCCCTCGCGGAGGACCGCGCCGGAGGATGGATCGTGGTGTGGCAGAGCCGGCGCCAGGAGGAAGGCGGCTATGGGATCTTCGCCCGCCGCTTCGACGCCGCCGGCGAGCCCCGCGGCGACGAGATCCACGTGAACGCGACCACCGCGAGCGTGCAGATCCAGCCGGTCGCCGCCGTCGACGACGAGGGAGGCGTGTGGTTCGCGTGGTGCTCCTTCGGCCAGGACGGGGACCAGGGGGCGATCGTGGCCCGGCGCTTCGACTCTCACCTCAGGACCGCGACCGCCGAAATCGTGGTGAACCGGGCGATCCGCGGCGAGCAGTGCGAGCCGGTGATCGCGCCGCTCCCCGGCGGCGGCGCCTTCGTGGCGTGGCAGTCCGCGGGGGAGGAGTCGGGCCAGAGCGAGCTCCACGCTCGGCGCCTCGCCGGGGACGGGACGGCCGAGGCGGACGCCTTCCGCGTCGACTCCGGGCTCCACGCCCGGAACGGGCGGGCCGCCGTCGCCGCCGACGGCGAGGGGCGGGTGACGGTGGTCTGGGACGCCGCCGACTCCGCCGGGCGGCCGGTGGGAGTCCTGGCGCGCCGCTTCGCCGCGGACGGCACGCCGGCGGGCGAGGAGCGCCTCGTCGGCACGGGCCTCGAGCCCGCCCTGGCGCTCGCCGGGGACGGGAGCTTCGTCGTCGCCTGGCTCGAGGCCGCGGGGGAGGACTACGCGATCCGGATGCGCCGCGTGGCCGATGCGCTCGGCGCGGTCCTGACGGTTCCGGCCCCGGGGCCCGGGCACACGAGCGGGCTCGCGGTCGACGTGGACGAGGCGGGCGGCGTCCTCCTCGCTTGGAGCCGCTACGGGGACGGAGAGCGCCGCGAGGCGGGGCTCTTCGCCCAGCGCTTCGCGCCCGACCTCTCGCCGCGGGGCGAGGCATTCCGCGTCACCGCCGCGAGCGAGGGGAATCAGGTCCTCGCCGCCGTCACCGGTGCGCCGCGCGCGCGCGGCCATGCCGACGGGTGTCTCGCCTTCGCCTGGAGCGGGGACGGCGGCCTCGGCGACGAGAGCGGCGCCCATCTGACGCTTCTCCGGCCCGCGGGTCTTGCGGTCGCCGCGGCCGGCGTGGAAGAAGCCGGGGCGAGTGCGCTCCGCTTCGCGCCCCGGGAGGAGGGGGCGAAGCCCCACGAACCGCCGATCTACGATCCACGGCAGCGGAGCAAACCCGAGACGGACATCCATCGCGACCGGGCGGCCGGGGACTTCGACTTCCTCGCCGTCACTCAAACCCCTTGGACGCCTCCGGATCCGCACATGGCGGTGGGGCCCACCCACCTCGTCGTCATGACCAACGGCGAGATCGCCATCTTCGACAAGCTCGGCAACAACACCTTCCGCGACGAGATCGAGAACTCGTTCGGCTTCTGGGGGGCGCAAGGCGCGACGAATTTCGTCTTCGACCCCGAGGTGATCTACGACCCCCACGCCGGCCGGTTCATGGCCATGGCCTGCGAGCGGGCCACCAACGGCTACTACCTGCTCGCGATCTCCGACGACTCAGATCCCAACGGGAGCTGGCACAAGTACCGCATCAACGCCACGCCCTACGCCGGCGACACCGACATCGACTCGCCGAACATCGCCGTCGATCCGGCCGTGATCTACCTGTCGGCGGACTTCTTCGGTCCCGACAAGCTGAACATCCTCATGATCGACAAGTCGTCGGTCCTCGGCGGCGGGACGCCGGTGATCACGTCCCTGAATATCGTCGGGGACCAGTCGCAGGGATTCCCGGTCACGTACGACGCCGGGGCGCCGGCGCAGTACCTGATCGGTTTCAACTTCTCGACCTCGACCCTGGTGAAGATGTACGCGCTCACCGATCCGCTCGGTACCCCGGCGCTGCAGAGCGTAAACGTGACGGTGCCGAGCTACTCGCACCCCGAGGACCCGCCCCAGCAGGGGACGAGCTCGCGCCCGGAGACCTTCGAGGCGCGGTTCTGGAGCGCGGTCGTCCGCGACGGACACCTCTGGGCGACGCACCACGTCAACGGCACCCGCATCCGCCAGCGCTGGTACGAGTTCGACATGCAGGGCTGGCCGGGGAGCGGCTCGAATCCGATCCTCGTGCAGTCGGGCGAGATCGACCTCGGGGGCACGATCCGCACCTTCTTCGGGAGCATCTGGGTCGACGAGGCCGGGAACGCGGGCCTGACCTACGCCCGCTCCTCGCCCACCGAGTTCATCTCCATGGAACGCACCTGGCGCGCCGCCGGGGATCCGCTCGGCACGACCCGGACCCCGGTCAGCGTGATCGCCAGCACCTCGGCGGAGACCTCGACGCGCTGGGGCGACTACAGCGCGGTGGTGGACGACCCCGTGGATCCCGCCGTGTTCTGGGCCCACCACGAGTACCGTACGAGCGGCTGGCGGACGCGCGTCGCGCGGTTCGGCATCGACGGCGGCCCGGACCCCGTCGCGGACTTCGCCGGAGCGCCGACCGCGGGGGACGAGGACCTCCTCGTCGCCTTCACCGACCTCTCGACCGGCACGGGGCTCTATGGCTGGAGCTGGACCTTCGGGGACGGCGGCACCTCGGCGCTGCCGAACCCGAGCTACACCTACGTCGATCCGGGGACCTACACCGTCAGCCTGACGGTCGCCGGGACGAATGGCTCCGACACCGAGACCAAGGTGGGCTACGTCGTGGTGAACGACGTCTTCGACGCGACCGCCACGCCCTACAACGGCGCGGGGATCAACCCGAACGTCCTGACGAGCATGAGCCTGCCGATCCTCGGCACGAACTGGCTGGCCGACATCGACGGCGGCTCGCTCGGGGCGACCGGGCTGACCTTCCTCGTCGGCTACAGCGCGCCGACGAGCGGGCTCATCTTCGGCCCCGGCGAGCTCCTGATCGACGTCTCGTCGCCGTGGCAGTTCACGAGCATCGCGGGCGGCGGTTCGGGGATCAGCCACCATTCGGTGGCGATCCCGAGCGACCCGGTCTTCGCCGGTATCCACTCCTACGCCCAGGGCTTCCTGAACAACGTGGGCGGCGCCGGCAAGCTCACGAACGCCTACGACCTCGGCCTCGGGTACTAGGAGCGGGGGAAGGCGAGGGATCGTGGCCGGCCCGGCACTGCGGGACGAGAATCGCGGGGGCGCGCGGCGGGTCCTTCTCGCGGTCCTCGTCCTCGGCCTCTCCGCCGGCCTGGCCGCGTGCCGCGACTCCGGCCCGGCGGCCACCGGGGCGGACCGCTCCGCCGCGGACGCCGGGATCCAGCGCGCCAACACCTTGCTCCAGGAGCGCCGCTTCGCCCCCGCCCTGGAGGCGATCGACGAGGTTCTGGCCCGCTCGCCTCGCCACCGGGAGGGGCGGCTGCTGCGGGCCGCGATCCTGCGCCGGCTGGAGCGCGTCGACGAGGGCGCCGCCGTCCTCGAGGAGCTTCGGGCGGAACTCCCGGACGATCCGGAGATCTGCCGCCGGCTGGCGTTCTTCCGCAAGCATCAGGGGCGATGGCGGGACGCGGTCGATCTCTTCGAGTCTCTTCCTCCCGGCGAGCGGGCTCCCACGCCGAACGACGCCCTGGCCTACGCGGAGTCGCTGGCCAACGATGGCCAGCTCGTGAAGGCCTCCGGCGTCGCGACCGACGTGCTCCTCGCGGATCCCTGGTTCTCGCGGGCGTATTTCCTCTTCGCGCAGATCGACGATCGCAAAGGGCGCCCGCTGGAGGCGGGCTGGTGGGCCGAGCAGTACCGGCGGGACCAGGCGCTGCGCGACGCGGAGCAGCTCGCCTACAACCCCGGCGAGGGCGGGAAGCCGGCCGAGAGCACGGCGCGGATGGTCGACGCCCTCCGCGAACGGGGGAGGTGGCTCGAAGCCCTGGACGTCGCGCAGCGGGCGCCCGCCGCCCCGGCCGCGCCCCTCGCCCTGCGGCTGGCGATCGCCCGTCTCTACTGCGATCTCGAGCGCCCCGCCGACGCGAAGGCGGCGCTCGCGGGACTGCCGCCGAGCGCGGCGGTCTGGGCCGCCCGCGGCGCGGTGCACGCCGCGGCCGAGGAGCGCGACGCGGCGCTCGCGGCCTACGAGCGGGCGGTCGCCGAGGAGCCGGCGGGCGGTCCGTGGCACGCGGCGCGGGACGCCCTGCTCGCCGCCGCCGTCCTGCCGGCGGACCCGTTCGCCACCGCCCGCCGCGAGCTCCGCGCCCGGCTGGCGACGAAGCCGATCCGCGCCGCGTCCGAGGAGTACCTGGCCCTCGCTCTCCTCCATGCTGCGCACGGGCGGCCGGACGCCGCGCGGGCCCTGGCGCTCGTCGCCCTCCACGGCGACCCGCGCCGCCCGGCCGCCCTGCGCCTCGTGCGGGACGTGTTCGACCGTCCCGAGGAGGCCTTCATCCGCCTGAGCGTCCTTTCTCGGCTTCTTCGCTTCGAGCCGGCCGACGAGGCGAGCCGGGAGGACCTGATCCGCCACCTTCTCGCCCTCGACGTCCATCTGGGCGCGGCGGTCGGGCACGCCCGAGCACTCGTGCAGCGAGACCCCTCCGCGGACCGGCTGGTGCTCCTGGCCCGCGTGCACCTCGCCGCCGGCGAGCGCGAGGAGGCGCGTTCCGTCCTCCACCGGGCGCTGGAGGCCGATGCCGCGCACGCCGCGGCCCGGGAGCTCCTCGATGGCCTGGGCGGCGCTGCCGAGCGTTGACCCCGGCCACTTACCGCGGTTCCTCGATCACCACGACCTGACCCGGCGCGAGGCCGTGGAGCGTCTGCGCCCGGCCGCCGGGCCAGGCGATCTCGAGACGGTCGATCCGGGTCGCGCTGCCCAGGCCGAAGTGGAGGCGCCGGTCGCTGCACGAGAGGTAGCCGCCTCCCGCCCGCACCTCGGCCACCTGCGTGCGTCCGGCCGCGGTCAGCCGAACCCGCGCGCCGATCGCGTCGCGGTTCCCGCCGTGGCCCACGAGTCGCAGGGTGATCCAGCTCGCCGGGGGGGAGTCGTTGCGCAGGACGACCGCCGGCCCGGCCAGGTTGCTGAGGACGAGGTCGACGTCCCCGTCGTCGTCGAGGTCGCCGGCCGCCGATCCGCGGCCGATCTGGGCCCGGGCGAAATGGGGGCCGGCGGCCACGCCCGCCGCCGTGAACGCCCCTTGCCCGTCGTTCACCAGCAGGAGATCGGGGACCCCGTAGCGATCCTCGTACGTGGAGTCGAAGGGGGCGTCCGGCGACACGTAGACCGCTCCATTGCAGAGGAAGAGGTCGAGGTCCCCGTCGTTGTCGGCGTCGAGGAAGTTCGGCGAGAAGCCCGTCGTGCCCCGGGCGGCGCGCAGCACGCCGGAGGGACCGGAGACGTCGCGGAAGAAGCGCCCTGCGTTGCGGTAGAGCGTGCAGGGCTGGTCCGGCGTGGCGGGGCAGACGATGTCGAGGAGCCCGTCCCCGTCCACGTCGCCGACGTCGGCCCCCATGGAGGACTGGGCGACGCCGGATTGCGTGTAGGCGAGGCCGGAGACGACGGAGCGGTCGGCGAAGGCGCCATCCCCCCGGTTCTCGAAGTAGTAGTTCTCCATCGCGTCGTTGGCGACGAAGAGGTCCGTGTCGGAGTCTCCGTCGAAATCGGCGCACGCAAGCCCCATCCCGCGCCCGGGGCGGAGGATCCCGGCCGCCGCGCTGGCGTCGGTGAAGGTCCCGTCCCCCTCGTTCCGGTACAACTGATCGGGAGCCCCCTCGTAGTTGAGGGGCCCGGCGTAGTCCACCACCTCCCGCCCCTCGAGGAACGCCTTCGCGGTGACGTGGTCGTCGGGCGAGTACCGGAGGTAGTTCTGGACGTAGAGGTCGAGCCAGCCGTCGCCGTCGTAGTCGAGGAAGGCGCACGACTGCCCCCAGAGGGGGTTCAGGATGCCGGCCTCCGCGGTGACGTCCACGAAGGTCCCGTCGCCCTCGTTGCGGTAGAGGCGATCCGGCCCGAAGTTCGTCACGTAGAGGTCCTGGTCCCCGTCGTTGTCGTAGTCCGCGGCGCAGCAACCCTGGCCGTAGCCCGCATCGCCCACGCCCGCCGCCGCCGTCACGTCGGCGAACGTGCCGTCGGCCAGGTTGCGGTAGAGGACGTTCGTGATCTCGGGGGCCGGACCGCGATCGAGGTGGTTCCCGTTCACGAAGTAGATGTCGAGGCGGCCGTCGCCGTCGTAGTCGAAGAGCGCCACGCCGGCGCCCATGATCTCGAGGTAGCGGTGCTCGCCGGTGAAGCCGTTCGTGTGCGTGAACGCGATTCCCGCCGCCCGGGTCTCGTCGGTGAAGCGGACCGCCGTCGCGGCGGACGCCGGCGCGGCCTCCGCGGCGGCGGCGGAGTCCTCGCCGCCCGAAGGACCGCAACCGGCCAGCAGAAGGCCCGCGAGCGCGCATCGAGGGGGGAATCGCATGGATCTCTTCCCGAGCGCACCACGATAGCACGCGCGCGACGGGCGGGAGTAAGCAGCCGGTTAGAGAGCTGTCCCGCGGCGCGCCCTCATTCGCCGAACAACGTCCTCTGGATCGGAGGGGGCGGCGGGTCGGGAGGGCGGAGCGGTTCCAAGTCCTCTCCCGTGGCGAGCCCGAGGCGGCGGCAGTGGACCGCGAAGAGGCGCATCGTCGCGTCCCACCGCGGCCCTCGCCCGCGCATGCGCGCGTGGAACCGATCGTCGCTCAACGCCCCTCCGCGTACGTCGCGAATGGCCGCGAGCACGTGCGCGGCCCGGGCGGGGAAGGCCTCCTTCAAACGCTCCTGGAACACGGCGAGGGCCTCGCCCGGCAGGTGGACGAGGGCGCAGAAGGCCGCCTTCGCTCCCGCCTCGGCCGCGCGGCGCAGGAGCGCGGGTACGTCGCTCTCGTTCAACCCCGGGATCAGGGGCGAGAGGGAGAGCCCCACGGGGATGCCGCGCGCGGCGAGGGCGCGCATCGTGAGGAATCGCCGCGCCGGCGAAGCGACTCCCGGCTCGAGCCGGCGCGCGACGTCCGCCGCGGCGAAGGGGATCGATAGGATCACCTGGGCGCCCGGCCCGCGGGCCAGGGCGGCGAGCAGATCCGCGTCGCGGAGCACGAGGGCGGCCTTGGTCACGACGACCACCGGATTCCGGCCGGCCAGGCACGCCTCGAGAGAGCGCCGCGTGAGCTCGTAGCACGCCTCCAGGGGCTGGTAGGGATCGGTCACCCCCGAGAAGTGGATCGGCTCGCGCCGCCAGGAGTGCGACGCGAGCTTCCGCCGCAGGAGCTCCGGGGCGTTCGTCTTGACCACGATCCGGCGCTCGAAGTCGGTGCCGGCCCCGAACGACAGGTACTGGTGCGTGGGGCGCGCGTAGCAGTACGCGCAGCCGTGCTGGCAGCCCCGGTAGGGATTCAGGCTCCAGCGGAAGGGGATGTCCGGGCTCTCGTTGGTGGCGAGGATCTCGCGCGCCCGTTCCTCGTAGACCTCCAGGCGAGCCGGGGGCGGCGGCTCGAGCCACTCGACCGCGGTCGATTCCCAGGGATTGGGGGGATTCGAGACTGGCCGCGGCATGCGCTCCTCATGGTCCCCCCCCGGGATGCTAGCGCGACGGTCGCCTGGCCGCCACGGCGGCGGCGCGGGCCGGAGGGGCCCGGGCACCCCTCCGGCCCGGCGGTCCGCTACATCCCCTTGGCGCCCGCCGGCTTCTTGGACGCCTCGTCGATCTGGGCCAGGAACTTGGCCGGCTCCTTCTCGAACTGGCGACGCACCCCTTGCAGCAGAAGCGGACGAGGCGCGTGCCGTAGAGGTAGTCGAACGGCTCTCCCATCTCTCCCCCGGACTTCTCGCCGCTGGTCACCGCGGTTCCCAGGCGCGAGCGAGCCGCTCGCTCACCAGGCCTCGAGGCAGGCGCGATCGCGATCGCGGGCGTCAAGGGTGCCCGGGTGCTCGAAGAGGCAGCGAAGGTCCGCCCAGAGCTCGAGCGCGGCGGCGGCGCGCCGCCGCGCCTCCTGCCCCACCACGAGCTCGGGGGCGAGGGCGTGGATCTCGAACTGCACGCGGCGGTCCGCCGAGCGGGCGTCGAAGGTGCGCCGCGGGCCGTCCGGCCCTTCCTGGCCGAAGCTCCCGGTGAGCTCCGGCGCGGCTGTGCGGGCGAGCCTAGTGGCGAGCTCCGCGATCCGCTCCGGCGGCACGTGCGCATCGATGCGGCGAGCTCCGGCCGGGTCCTCGACGTCGAGCCGGGTGACGCCGTCCCCCCATACGCGGAAGCGCCAGCCGAGGCGGGGCGCGAGCGGTTGGCGGTGGGAGAGGTCGAAGGAGGGGAGTTGCACGAGGTGGATCTGCGCGAGCCGCTCCTCCAGCGCCGGCAGAAGAGCGGAGCGGATGAACGAGTACCTCGCTTCCGGGCCGGCGATCGTAGGCAGGTCGTCGGGGAGAAGGAGTTCCTTCCAGTACGTCGCGTACTCCCGCCCGTCCACCTCGCGCAGCGGCAGGCGGCCGCGCCCCGAGTGGGCTACCGCGTAGACGGGCCTGGAGCCGGTGAGTCGCTTCAGCGCGGCGCGGGTCGCGGGCTGGAGGGCGCGATCCCAGGGAGTGTCCGCGAGAAGGAAGAGCGCCCGCTCTCCGACCTCTGCTCGGCTGATGTCGCAGGTCCAGGTCGGCATCGCCAGGTAGTAGACGAACTCGCCCTCCTCCGTCCCCTTCAGCGAGCGCTCGACGCGTACGCGGGCGATGGGGATCCGCCTGATCGTTCCGAGGTCGGGGGGAACCGACCTGCTCCCCCCGTCCCGCGGTTCCTGCTCGAGCTCGACCACCTCCTCGACCCGGCCGACACAGACGACCTCGGCGAACCGCGCCACCTCGGCGAGGGGTTCGCGGCCGACCGATGGAATGGCGGGAGCGGCCGGCGAGGCCAGGCCCGCGACGAGGGAGACGAGGAGGGGGGGGAACATGGCGAGGGGAACGCACGCGGGCTCGGTGCGGTTCAGCGCGGGGGCGCGGATCCGCCCCGCGCCGGCTCACTCCGGAAGGTCGGTGCCGATCTTGAGGTCGTAGGCGGTGTGGAGGTCCAGGCCGCCGCTGCCCCCGGAGCCTCCCCCCTGGGCCGAGAAGGTGACCCCGGCGAGCTGGAGATCGGGGGGGACGGGGACTGCGTAAGCCGGTATCGGTAGGGTCCGAGACCCGGCAACCGGAACGCCCCTGCGGCGTCACTGGGCTGGCGAGGTAACACCCGGCATTCCGACGGCTCATCACGCACGAGAAGCCTCGCTCCGCGCAGCAGGGCAGCGTCCAAGGAGTATGGCGTTCGCACTCGGTACGAGGCGGAGGCGCCAGGCAAGACGATCAATCCTGAGAATCGCCTTGAACAGCGCCATGTCGATGCGGCTTGCCTCGTCGAAGTTCGCAACGATCTCGTCGAGAACAGGAACCGCGATCCCTCCCCCGTAGTCGATGCGACGTTGGAGCTCGAAGTAGTGCGCGAACCGGTCAGGTATCGCGTCAGAGTGTGCGGCTTCCGAGGGATCGGTTTCCATCATCCATGCGATGGTCGGCCGCCCAGTCCTTCCCTTCAGCGGTCCGTCAGGCCGGCGTCGTTTTGATCGCGGCAGGAGCGTCAGAATCGCCTTGATGAGTAGCAGTTGCCCTAGCGCATACTGCCACCGCCTAGGACCCACGTATTCGTTGACGACACACAGCCCACCGGGCTTCAGCGCTTCTCGCACGCGCTCGAGGACGCCGTCCAGATCGAGGGCGTGGTGCAACGACATGACCATGAACGCTGCGTCAAAGGCTCCCCTCTCGATCGGGCATGAATGGAAGTCCCCCACTTCGAAGGAGGTCTCCTTCTGCAAACCTGCCGCAAGTACAGCTTCTCGAGCACGTTCGATGGCTGTCTCTGAGAGATCAACGCCGTGCAGACACGTCGCGAGTCCGCGTTGGTGGAAATCGATCAGCCCATCTCCCAGTCCGCATCCGAGGACGAGGACCCGTTCCAACGGTTGTTGCGGACACACCGTCCGCCGCACCCACTCGACCCAGTCCACTCCGTCACCGGACAAGAAAGGGCTCACCCCGAGCTTCTGGTATAGCGGGGACGCGAGCGCGTAGTAGGCGTCACGTTGTGCCGCGCTGGCCCGGTCCTGAAACCTCTGGTCCCAGAATGCAGCCGTGCGATCGTGGGGGTGTTCTGTTGGCGTGGGCATTGTCTGCCCTGATGTTGCACTACCGCGAGGTCAGGCGGCCAGTGTGAGCACGCTCCGTCGACCTCTGCGGAGGGGCATCCTCGACGGCGCGGATAGGTGGTCCAAGCGGCCTTTCGAGCCTACGCGCCAAGCCTCCCGCCGGCAACGTGCCCCCTGTTCGGCCGCCTTCTCCCGCGGCGCGCCGGCCCTGCCCTCTGCATTCGTCCCCCCTGCGCGCCGCGGGGTCTCTTCCGGGGGCTCGTGATCGACGCCTCGCGCCCCCCGAGCCGCGGCGCTCGGCTCGCCGGCCAGTTGCCTGCTCCCTGGGTGGCTCCCACGGGAACCCGAGGTCGAGCTGCGGCGGAGCACGGGCCGGTCGGATCGGCGGGGGGGCCGTCTCGAGACCAAGGTGGGCGAGGATGCGCACGATCGCCGAGCGCTCCACGATCAACGACACCAGCCGCCGTCGCGCCCCGCACGGCGCACACGGGATCGAGAGGATCACGTGGGCGCCCGGCCCGCGCGCCCGTTCCTCGTAGACCTCCAGGCGAGCCAGGGGCGGCGGCTCGAGCCACTCGACCGCGGTCGATTCCCAGGGATTGGGGGGATTCGAGACTGGCCGCGGCATGCGCTCCTCATGGTCCCCCCCCGGGATGCCAGCGCGACGGTCGTCTGGCCGCCACGGCGGCGGCGCGGGCCGGAGGGGCCCGGGCCCCCCCCGGCCCGGCGGTCCGCTACATCCCCTTGGCGCCCGCCGGTTTCTTGGCCGCCTCGTCGATCTGGGTCAGGAACTTGGCCGGCTCCTTCTCGAACTTGGCAACGCACCCCTTGCAGCAGAAGCGGACGAGGCGCGTGCCATAGAGGTAGTCGACCGGGGCGCCCATGCCCCCGAGCTCCTCGCCGCTCACGACGCATTTCGCCAGCGGATAGGACTCCTTCTGCGCCGCGATCAGCGCCGCGTCGATCTTGGCCATGGACGCCGCCGGGTCCTTCTCGAACTTGGCGACGCAGCCCTTGCAGCAGAAGCGGACGAGGCGGGTGCCGTAGATGTAGTCGACCGGCTCTCCCATCTCTCCCCCGAACTTCTCGCCGCTGATCACGCACGTCTCGAGGGGGTAGGAGGCCTTCTGGGCCTGGATCACCGCGGCGTCGATCTTGGCCAGGATCGGCGCGGGGTCCTTCTCCACGGCGGCGACGCACTTGGGACAGCAGAGGCGCACAAGGCGCCCCTGGACGAGCATCTCCTGGGGCTTGACGTCGGCGGCGAGCTTCTTGCCGCTGATCGGGCACGCGTCGAGGGGATAGGACGGCCGCTGCCGGTCCATGAGCGCCTGATCCGCGGCGGAGACGTCCGGGGCGGAGCCGGAAAGGAGCGGGAGCAGGAGGAGGAGAGAGGTGAGTTGCATGATCTCGGGTCCTTCGGATTGGGTTGCGGGGCGGAGGGGGACCATTCTCAGGCTCGATCCGCCACAGTGGCCGCCGTCGGCGCGAGGCCACGGGGGGCGAGCGAGTCCCTCGCGCTACGGGCCGGGCGGCGGTGCGTGACCCAGCCTCGACGCCGCGGGCCAGCGAGCCGTGAACGCCACGGCACGCCCGCGCGCCGGCCGGAGATGTTCGGATCCCGCGGTCCGTTGATCCCCGGGGCCTCCGCCGGGCTGGAACCGCCAGGAGCGCGGGCTATACTGGCAAGTCGATGCCCGACCCGCGCGGCGGCGGGAGAGGGGTTGCCGCGCCAGGTTCTTGTGCTACCGAGTGCTCTCCCGCACCTCCCACGAGGCTCGCCCATCCCCTTGTGATTCGACCATGAGCCAGGAAACCGCCGAGCCGGCGACCGTGCACCCCACATCCGCGGAGCTCCTCGCCGACTTCGGAGACGAGTATCTGTCCATCCAGTCCCTGTTCAATTTCTGTTTCGTGCCGGGCGGCCGGCTGAACCTCCTGAAGGACCTGACGCTGGAGGAGGAGTGGGGGTCCAACAACTTCGTGCTGCTGAAGTACCTCGCCGTGCACGTGCGCCTCGCGATCGAACAGGAGCGGTACGTGTGGAACGGGGACCAGATCGTCCTCACCGCCGGCCGCCTCACCACCCCGAGCGGCACGCCGATCTACCTCGGCCTCGTCAAGAACAGCACGCCCGACGAGAACCCCTGGGTCCTCAACTGGGTGGGAGAGCGTCCGAGCTGCGCCGAGCTCCCCGAGCCGGTGAACCTGGGCGTATGGCCCTCGGTCGACGCCGGGAGCGAGGTGGTGATCGCCTGCGACCTCTCCAACGGCGAGCGGCGCGTGCGCATCCCCGAGATCGGCGAGGCTCCCGTGACCACGCAGCTCTGCGCCCTGGCCGGCGCGATCCAGTGGTCTCTGCACCGCGGGTTGGCGGTACGGCAGATCCACGGCGGAGGGCGGGGGTACTTCGTCCCCCTGTTCCTCACCAACCGCGAGGACCTCACTCTGGCCCCCGACCTCGTCGCGCCCCTCCTCGTCCAGTCGAAGCGTCTCGTAGTCCGCACGTTCCTCGAGCCCCACGTGGCCTACTCGCCGGCCCGGGCCGTCGTGGAGCGCTGGGAGCAGCTCCCGGCGTGGCTCCTCGAGGCCTGGGACAGCGCGACCGCGGACGAAGAGCGCGGCGAGGAGGCCGCGGCACCGGACCCCCCCCCGGCGGACTGATCCCCCGGCACCGATTCGAGTCCGCGCCCTTCGGACCGCCGGGCGCCTCGGGTAGCATCCGCGGGCGATGAGCCCGGGGAAGCGCCCGTGGACCCGGGCGGCGCTGACCCTCCTGGGGCTCGCCGTCCTGGCTCTGTACGCCTACGAGCCGCTCCTGCGGGCAGACCTCGTGGCCGCCGACCATCGGATCCTGGCCGAGCTCGGGCCGGGGGAGGCGGCCGATGCCGGGCGCCCGGAAGGCGGGGGCCGGCACCTCTCGCCGCTGACCCGCGCTTCCCTGCGCCTCTCGTGCGTCCTCGCGGGCGCGGGGGGCGGGGAGCCGCCCGCGGGGCCGCCGGCCCGGGCCCTGCGCCTGGAAAGCGGGCTCCTCCTCCTCGTCGCCGCGGTGGGGCTCGCCTTCTTCACGCGCCGGCTCCTCCTGCCGTGGACGGGGAGCGAGCACGCGACGGCGGCCGCTTGGGCGTCCGCGCTCCTCCTCATCCTCCACCCGCTCTGCTCGGCGGCAGTGGGAGGGCTCGCGGGCCGGAGCGAGCTCTTCGGCCTCCTGCTCGCCGTCTGGTCGGGGGCCGCCTTCCTGCGCGGGCGCCAAGAGCGGCGGATCGGCTTCACGGCGGCGAGCTTCGTCCTCTGCGGCCTCGGGGGATTCGCCTCCGATCTGATCCTGGGGCTTCCCGTGCTTCTGGGAAGCGCCGAGTTCCTCTCCGCCCGCCGCTACCGTTCCGTCCGGGGGCGGCTCCGCACGACGCTCACCACCCTGACCGTCTTCGGCGCTGCGGCTTCCCTCGACCTGATCCTGCACGTCAGTCGCCTCGGCGCCGACGCGCTCCCGCCCGCCCTGCGGACCCTGCGCGACATCTCCCAGGAGGCCGGGGCGGGCGAGCTCCTGGCGCGGGCCGTCGAGAAGGTCGGACTGCTCGTCCTTCCCGCGAACTTCGCGGTGCTGGGGATCGCCGGCCCCGTGCTCGCGGGGATCGCCTTCCTGGTGGCGATGCACCCGGCGCTGGTGGCCGCCCGCACCGCTCCGCGGCTCTGGAGCTGGTTCCTGGCCGGGTGGCTCGCCGCCCTGGCCGTCACCGAGCTCCTGCACGCCCACGTCCGCGTCGCCCCCGCCGAGCTCCACCTCGCGGGCGTGCTCCTGCCGTCGGTGGCCGTGGTGTCGGTGGGGCTCGGGATCGGGGTCACGGCCCTCTCGGGGATGCGGCGCACCGTCCTCCCGTGGGTGGTGGCGGTCGCCTACGCGGTGGTCGCCCACCAGAACGCCCGGCCCTGGTACGCCGCCGGCACCGCGGCCAGCGAGCTGCGCGCGGACCTCGCCGCCGCCCTGGCGGTCCACGGGCGTCGGAACCCCGTCCTCGTCCTCGATCCGCCGCCAGCCATCGCGGGGGTCGAGCCGGCCGGGGAGGCCCTGCCCTGGCTCATCCCGCCGGCCGCGCCGGCGGGCGATGAGCCGGCGCTCCCGCCTTCCGTCCGGGGCCTCGGCACCGCCGCGTTCCTGGCCTTCGTCCGGGAGCCGGAGTTCGCGGCGCACCTCGCCGGTTCGGTGCTTGTCCTCGTTCCGCCGGCTGCCAGCCCCGCCGATCCCGGCGCGCCCCGCCGGCGCGCGGTCCTCCTCGGCCCCGGCGGTGCCTCGGATGGACCGCGGAGCTGGCGCGACGATCTCGGCTCGCCGGCGATCAGCGTGAATCCGCGGCAGACCTCCGTCCTGCGCGTGACCGCTCCCCCGGGCACCGACGTGGCGAGCCTGGAGGAGATCACCTGGACCTCGGCCGGCGGCGCGCGGCGCGAGCGGGCCCGGGCGGGGGTCTGGTTCCTGGATCGCGAGGAGCCCCGGGGCATCTACGATCTCGGGGGCTTGCTCTCCTGGCGCCTCGCCGATCGGGTCCGCGGCATCCACTTCGAGGGCGGGACGCGCCCCCTCTCCCTGATGGAGCTCCGGGAGGAGCTTCCGTCCCTGGGCGTGGACCCCCGCGCGGACCCCTCGGGAGGGGGGGAGTCCTGGACCTTCGGTCCGGTCACCGACGAGCTCGTCCTCGCCCATCTAGACCGCGGCCGGTTCGTGTTCGGGATCCTGGACCTCGAGGCCTTGCGCTATGCGGAGATCGACGTCGCCCACGATCCCGACGGCGGGCTCCATGCGCGGATTCCCGCCGCCGGCGAGACCCGCGCCGTCCTCTCCGCCGGCCATCCGGTCGCCTGGACCCTCGAGTTCCGCATCGATGGGCGCGCCGTGGCCCGCAGCCGCGGGCGGCTGCATACTCCATGAACGCCCGGAACGAGCCCCCATGCCGAGCCTTCCTTCGCGCGCCCTCGAGACCTTCCCGAACCCCGCGCCCGAGCGCGATTACGAGATCCGCTTCGAGGCCCCGGAGTTCACCTGCCGGTGCCCGCTGACGGGACAACCGGACTTCGCCACGATCCGGATCCGCTACGTGCCCGATCGCCGGTGCGTGGAGCTCAAGAGCCTCAAGCTCTATCTCTGGTCCTTCCGCGACGAGGGGCACTTCCACGAGGCGGTGACCAACCGCATCCTCGACGACCTCGTGGCTGCCCTTGCCCCGCGGCGCTTGACCATCGAGGCGGAGTTCAACGTCCGCGGCGGCATCCGGACGGTGGTCGTAGCGAACTACCCGTGAATCCTCCCCTCCGGTCGGGATCGAGCCTCGCCCATAGCGCGGGCTGACGCCCGGAACCCACGCTGACGTGGGCCGGCGTGGCCCGCGCGAGCGCCAACATCGTCAGATGTTGGACCAGCATCACGGGCGCTCCTCGCCGTACCGCACGCGAGGGGGCAGCCCGAGCTCCGCGCGGAACTCGCGGAACTGGCGCTTGATCTTCTCGTAGATGAGGCGGCAGCGCTGGTCGTAGGGGGCGAAGGCGGACTTCATCCCGTTGGTGGACAGCCGCTCCAGATCGTCGAGGGTGCAGGCGAAGCGCTCGACCGCGAGCTGGTACTCCTGCGTCATCGATGTGCAGCTCAGCAGCCGGTTGTCGGTATTGAGGGTCAGGCGGAAGCCCAAGTCCCAGAGCAGCCGGAAGGGGTGCTCGGCGAGGGAGGGCACGGCTCCCGTGTGCACGTTGCTCGACAGACAGAGCTCGAGGGGGATGCGGTGATCGAGGACGTACTGCGCGAGGGAGCCGATCTTGATCACCTTTCCCTCGTAGATCACGAGATCCTCGATCAGGCGCGTGCCATGGCCGATGCGGTGAGCCCCGCAGTACTGAAGGGCCTGCCAGATGCTCTCGGGGCCGAAGCTCTCGCCGGCGTGGATGGTGATGTCGAAGTTCTGGCGCTTGGCGAGCTGGAAGGCGCGCAGGTGTTCCTTGGCGGGATGCCCGGCCTCCTCCCCGGCGAGATCGAAGCCGACGCACCCTCGCCCCCGGAAGGCGAGAGCGAGCTCGACGAGCTTGATGGAGAGTTCGGGATCCTCGTTCCGCAGGGCGCAAACGATCAGGCCCGTCTCCACGCCGAACTCGCGGTGGCCTCGGTCCAGGCCTTCCAGCACCGCGAGCATCACTGCGTCGAGCCCGAGGCCGTTCGCCGTGTGGAAGTGGGGCGCGAATCGGACCTCGGCGTAGATCACGTTCTCGGCCGCCATGTCCGCGACGAACTCGTAGGCCACGCGCTCCAGGGACTCCCGGGTCTGCATCACCGCCACGGTGTGGCGGAATCCCTCGAGATACAGCGGCAAACTCCCGCGGTCGGCGCCAGCGTGGAACCACTGCCGCAGCGTCCCGGGCTCATTCTCGGGGAGCCCGTCGTAACCCGTGCGCCCGGCGAGGTCGAGCACGGTCTCGGGGCGCAGGCCACCGTCCAGGTGGTCGTGCAGGACCACCTTGGGGATCCGCCGGATCACCTCGCGGGGAGGATGGAGCAGGCTGTCCTTCTCGTCCATGGGAGGAATCTACGCCCCGGGATCCGCCGCCGGAAGGCCGCGCATTCCGGCTCCCGCCTGGCTTCCTCGCTCCCGCGCTCGGCCGTATCCTGGGCGCCCGCGTCCCCGTACCGCGCCGTCCCGTGCCCGAATCCATCCGCCTTCGCTTCGCCCCGAGTCCCACCGGCATGCTGCACATCGGCGGGGCGCGCACCGCGTTGTTCGCGTGGGCCTACGCTCGCCGGCACGGGGGCGTCTTCGTCCTGCGCATCGAAGACACGGACCGGGAGCGCTCGGGGGCCGGATACGAACAGGCGATCCTCGACGGCTTGCGTTGGCTCGGGATCGACTGGGATGAGGGTCCCGACGTGGGGGGACCGTACGGACCCTACCGCCAGACCGAGCGCCTCGAACACTATCGCCGCGCCGCGGAGCGGCTGCTCGCGGCTGGCGCGGCCTACCGCTGCTTCTGCTCCGCCGCCCGGCTCGAGGAGCTCCGCGCGCGGCAGACCTCGGCCGGAGACACGGCGGCCTACGACGGTCTCTGCCGCGCAGTGGACCCCGCCGAGGCCCGCGCCCGATCCGCCGGCGGAGAGCCCTTCGTCGTCCGCTTTCGCGTGCCCCCGGGCGAGACGCGGTTCTCCGACTTGATCCGCGGTCATGTGGCCTTCCGGAACGAGGACGTGGACGACTGGATCATGGTCCGGAGCGACGGCGCACCCACGTACAACTTCGCCGTCGTCTGCGACGACAGCGAGATGCGCATCACCCATGTCCTGCGGGGGGAGGAGCATCTCACGAACACCCCCAAGCAGGTGCTCCTGTACCAGGCCCTCGGGCTCGAGGTTCCCGTCTTCGCGCACCTGCCCCTGATGCTGGGAACGGACGGCAAGAAGCTCTCGAAGCGGACCGGCGATACGGCGCTCCTGGACTACCGTGACCAGGGGTATCCCCCCGAGGCGGTGCTCAACTTCCTCTGCCTGCAGGGGTGGGCCCTCGACGATCGAACCGATCTCTTCTCGGTCGCGGATCTCGTCCGTCACTTCGATCCCGCCGACGTGGGCAAGCGCGGGGCCATCTTCGACCCCGAGAAGTTCCTGTGGATGGCCGGCGAGTACATCCGGAGCGACGAACTCGCGCGCGTGGCGTCGCGGTGCGCGCCCTTCGTCGTGCGCGCCGGGTTGATGAGCGAGGGCGAGATCGCCGCGCGCCGCCCGTGGTTCGAGTCGGCGGTCGCCTTGGCCCAGGAGCGCATTCGCCTCTACTCGGAGCTGCCCGCGCGCATCGCGTACCTTTTCGCCCCCGACGACGAGGTTCCCTGGCAACCTGCCGCCCTGAAGAACGCCCGCCGTCACGAGGGGGCCGAGATCCTGCTCGGCGAGTACCTCGCGTGGCTGCGCCCGCAGCTTGCGACGGGAGGCGGCGCTCCGGTGCTGCGGGAGACGACGCGGGGATGGCTCGAGGCACGAGGGACGAAGCCCCCCGTCCTCCTCCAGCCCCTGCGCTGCGTCCTCACCGGCGAGCCCGGCGGCGCGGACATCTTCGACGTGATCGCCGTCCTCGGCTCCGAGCGGACGATCTCCCGCCTCGAAGCCGGGATCCGTCGCCTCGCCTCAAGCGCGCCCGCGGAGTAGTCGATCTAGCGGCGGAGAGCGCCTTCGCCGATGACCGCCCCCGACGAGACCCTGCCGGCCCCCGACTGTTCTCGGGCGCGGGAAGCGCTGGGACGGTTCGTGGCGGGGGGGATCGGAGTCGAAGAGGAGCGCTTCTTGCGGGCGCACCTCACGGCCTGCGAGCCCTGCCGGGACCGCTACCGCGAGTCGGTGAGCACCGTGGCCGTCCTGGGCCGGGCCCGGCGGCACCGCCGCCTCGAGGACGTCCGCCTGCGCCGGCGCGAGGCGGCGCGCCGGCGGATCTACGCCGTCGGGGAGAAGCGCGGCCGCGGGCGCTACTTCGGGCTGCGCGCGGTCGCTCTCCTGACGATGGTCATCGTGCTCTTCACGGGGCTGAATCCGGCCTGGAACGTCCCCGAGCTCGTGGTGCGCTGGGAGTCGGGCGAGGTGCAAGCCGGAGCGAAGCGGCTGTGGGACGGGGAGCCGGAGGGGGCGCTCCGGGCCGGTGATTGGTGCGTCACGGAGATCGCCTCCTCGGCGCGAATCGAGGGGGACCGCGGAGAGCTGTGGGTCGGCCACCACTCGCAGGTCCTCGTCGAGGATCCCCGGCGGGCGCAGGTGCGTCTCCAGCAGGGCACGGTCGAGGTCACGGGGCAGGCGACGATCCACTCCCAGTTCGGCATTGCGCGACTCGAGGAGGGACGCGCGCGGCTGGACCTCCTCCGGGGCAGCCTCCAGATCGAGTGCCTGGCGGGTCGTCTCGAGTGGATGCACCCCGGCGGGAGCCAGGTCCTGGCGGCGGGCCAGCGCGCCCACGCCCGGACCCCCGGCGAGCTCCTGAGCGTGCGGTGATCGCGGAGCTCGGACCAAGACCGCCCCTCAACCGCCGGCGGCGGCGGTTTCCGTCCGGACTCCGTACCATTGGGACATGCAGGGCAGCCTATGTCTCCATCGCGGGGTGCTCTGGGTCGGCCGGCACGCAAAGACCGCCCAGGTGCGCGCCTTCGACCTCGAGGGCCATCCGCTGACCGGGGGTTTCTCTTTTCGCGATCCTCGCCTGGGACGTTCCGTGGCGGCGGGCATCGCCGTCGACGAAGACCGCCATCTCTGGGTGGCGGACACTCCCTCCTCGCGCGTCCGGCGGTTCACCGCGTTCGGGGTGGAAGTGGGGGGGATCGGGCTTTCCCTCGACGAGGGCGTGGAGCATGCGGCGGCCGAGGACGCCCCGGGGCTCGTTCGCGTCCCGGTGGACGTGGCGGTGCGGGGGAGCTCGGAGGAGCTCCTCCTGGTCGTGGCCGCCGCCGGGGAGCGACGGCACGCCGTGCAGGTCTTCGCCGCCGACGGACGCCTCCTCCTCTCCTTGCGCCCCCAGGGGGATCCGCAGGGGAGGTTCCAGGGGGTTCGCCGGATCGCGCTCGACGGCCGCCGGCTCTGCATCGCCGAGCACGCCGCGGCGCGGGTGCAGGTCTTTCGCGACGGAGATCACCTCTTCAGCTTCCCCGTCGCGATGGAGGGCGGAGCCGCCGGGCGGCCCACCGCGTTGGCTTCTGCCGGAGACGGCCGGCTGGTCGTGGGGGTCGGAGGGACGCGGAGCGCCCTCCTGCTCTTCGACTCCGGCGGGAGGCTCGTACGCCGGCTCGCGGGTCCCGGTCCCGGGGAGGGGGAGGTATTCGAGCCCGACGACGTCGCCATCGAGCCGGGGGCCGACGAGCGGCGGACCCGCGTCGTCGTGCTCGACCGCGACGGCTCACGGGTTCAGCTCTTCGATCTCGAAGGACGGGCCCTCGGGGTCTTCCCCGCCCTGGCCGGGTGAGGGGAGGGGCTTCGTTCTTCCTCTCCCCTCGCGCGGTTCGGGTCCTGCGCCCGACGGCGCCGGAGCGCGAGGCGGCGCATCCACCGCCGCCCGCGACACTTCCGGACGGGCAGAAAACAAAGGGGGCCGGTGATCCTTGCCAATCACCGGCCCGAGGGAGAGAGGAGGATCTGCCAGGCTTCCCGGGCATCCGGGCTGCTCGCAATTCCCGAACGCCTCCCGGCAGATTCTCGGTGGGAAGCGTGCTTCCCACGTCCCCAGCATAGACCGCCCGGCCCGGAGGGAAAAGGAATTCGCCGGGATTTTGGCCGGAGAAACGTAAAAAACGATCTCGCGACGGTTTGATCCGGCGAGAACTGACGGCCCTCGCCTCAGGTGCTCGCCCGGCCGCGCCCCGGGGAGTCCCAGGGGGGGAGGGAATCCCCGCGACTCCCGTCGGGCAGGAGAGCCTGAAGGACATCCAGCGGCGAGTCCGGACGGGCCGCCGGAAGATCGATCCGGCTGCGAAGGGCGAGCAGGGCCTCCAAGGCGTCCATGGCCTCCTCCGCCGGCTCGCCGCCCCCCAGGGCCAAAGCCACCCCTGGACGGGGCAGGGCGGAGCGGAGCACCTTCCCCCCATGGGGGAGGGTGCAGGCGAGGGTCCCGGAGAGCGTCGCCTCCACGGCCGCTCGGGGGGGCAGGACGTCGGCGGGTCCGTGCTGGAGGACCGGTCGCCAGCGCCCTTCGGTCGAGCCCGGCTCGGGAACCGGCCGCCAGACCGCGGCGGCCTGCGCGGCCTCCAGGTGGAAGACGGCGGCGAGCAGGATGCGATCCCGCGCCTCCTCCCCGGGGGCCTCCAGGAGGGCGTCGATGAGCTCGGAGAGACGGGGCAGGTGAAGGGGGAGGGGCATCGAAACCTCCCCTTATCGACAGGTCCGGGGTCGCAGCGCGAGCCGAGGACCCCCGTCCCCTCTCGCCACGCCAGGCGAGAGGGGGGTGGTCCCCCCCGGACCCCTCCAGAGGGCAGGGAGGCGCCTCCGCCTGGGCGGAGGCGCGCATCCCAGTCTCTCCCGGTCGGTTCCCCCACATCCGGTTAGGAGGGGAACTCCCCACCGGCGAAACCAAGTCATGGGAAGAGGAAAGGGCCCCGGTGGCGGCCATCGAGGTCGGGGGCCGCCGAAAGGGACCACCCAATGGACCGAGAACACGCGCCGGCCTCGAGCTGTCGAAAAAACCTCGGAAAATCTCCGCCCGACGCTCGGGATTCCCAATCCCGGGCCTGTCGGCCTCCGCGCGCGGCGGGGGCCCCCCGGGCCTGCCTTGACCCCTCCTCCTGGCCCCGCTAGAGTCGCAGCCCGACTCCCGGGGGCGGTGTAGCTCAGTTGGCTAGAGCAGCGGAATCATAATCCGCGTGTCGGGGGTTCGAATCCCTCCACCGCTACCACCCCTCTCCCTTCTCCCCTCCCGCTCTCGGCTCGATCCCGAAGGCGAAGACGATCGTGTGGCGGTACTCCTCCCCGGGGCGCAGGACCACGGTGGGCCAATCGGGGTGGTGGATCGAATCGGGGTGGCGCTGGGTCTCGAGGCAGAAGCCCCCGTACTGGCGGTAGGCCGCCCCCCCCTTACCGACCTCGGAGCCGTCGAGGAAGTTCCCCCCGTAGAACTGGCATCCCGGCTGGTCGCTGCGGACCTCGAGCACCCGGCCCGAGACCGGCTCGACGACTCGGGCCGCGAGCTTCATCACGGCCGGATCGCCCTCCAGCACGAAGTCGTGGTCGTAGCCCACCGGGTCACCCCCCACGGAGGAGAGGTCGCGGCCGATGGGCTTCGGGGTGCGGAAGTCGAAGGGAGTGCCCGCGACCCGGGCGAAGGCGCCGATCGGGATCAGGGTCTCGTCCACCGGCACGTACCGCTCCGCGTTCAGCGCCAGGAGGTGGTCGAGAACCGGCCCGCTGGCATGCCCCGCGAGGTTCCAGTAGGTGTGCTGGGCGAGGTTGCACAGGGTGGGGGCGTCGGTGGTCGCGGCCATCTCCACCACGAGCTCGTTCGCGTGGGTCAGCGTGTAGGTGACCGTTGCCCGGAGGTTGCCCGGATACCCCTCTTCGCCCGCCGGCGAGAGGCGCGAGAGGCGGATCGCCGGCCCCGCGGGGGTGTCCATCGTCTCCGCCTCCCAGATGTGCTTGTCGAACCCCACGTCTCCCCCGTGCAGGTGGTTCGGCCCGTTGTTGCACGCGAGCTGGTAGCTCTTTCCGTCGAGCAGGAACCTCCCGCGGGCGATCCGGTTCGCGCAGCGCCCGGCGATGCACCCGAAGTAGGGATGGCCGTCGAGGTATCCGTCGAGGGAATCGTGGCCGAGCACCACGTCGGCGAAGCGGCCGTCCCGGTCCGGGAGGTGGAGCTCGGTGATGATGGCCCCGTAGTCGGTGACCTTCATCACGAGCCCCCTCTCGTTGCGCAGGGTGTAGAGCCGGACCTCCTGGCCGCCGGCGGAGCCCCAGACCGTCTCGGCGATGCGCGGCGATGTTCCCATGGCCCGGCAGCCCGTCAGGGCGAGCGTGGCGGTGAGGAAGGCGAAGCGGAGCGGGTTCGACATGATCGGCCTCCGGGCGGACGAGAGCACGATGCAGCGCCCGCGACCCCGGTCAAGGCGGGTGCCGGGCCCGCGGGGCGGGGACCGACAGGACCCGGGCTAGGCGACGGGGGGCTCTTCCTTGGCAGCCCCCCGCGGGCGCGGCCCCTTGGGGAGGTTCGCCTTGGGCAGCCGCACGCCCTTTTCCTCGAGGTAGGCGCCGAGGGGTTTGCGGGCATCGGCCAGGGCATGGCGCAAGGCGGTCTCGTTCTCGCCGGCGGCGAAGGCGAGGGCCTTGTCGATGGCCCGGATCGTGGCGATGGCCGCCTTGTGGGCGGGGGAACGCTTCAGCTCGCGGGCCGTCTGGCGCGCGCGCACGCGGCGGATCTCCTCCTGGAGGTCGTTGATGATCTCCTCCGGGGACCGGCGCTGGCGGCGCTTGCGCGGTCCGGGGATTCTGAGGGCGGCCGTCTTCTTGGCCATGGGGACGCTCCTGCAACGGGGGCTCGCGGGGACCCGGCAGACAAGATCCGGGGGAAACTCGAGGAGAGCTCTTCTCGCAACGGGAAGCGAGAGGAGGAATACCGGCCGGGGGGGGAGGAGTCAAGGCCGGCCGGGGGAGAGCCGGCTCACGCTCCCGGCGGGAGGGACGGGCGTCGGCCGCCGAGTGGGACCGGCCGCGGAAGGGGAGTGAGGATCACGGCGGGTCCGGAGTCCCAGCCTGGCGGCGAACCAACCGCGCCAGCGCCCGAATCCAGCTTTCTTCGCCGCCGAGGCTGGGGACGAGACGGAGCTCCTCGCCCCCCGCGCGGCGGAACGCGGCACGGAGCTCGACGCCGATCTCGTGGAGCGTCTCGAGGCAATCGATCACGAAGCCCGGGCCGGCGATCACCAGTCGAGGGTGCCGCCGGGCCAGCGCGGGCACCCGATCGATCGCCTGGGGCTCGAGCCACCGCCCGGCGCCGAAGCGGGACTGATAGACGAGCGTCCAATCCTCCTCGGCCAGGCCGAGCGCCGCGGCGATCCGCACGGCGGATTCGCGGCACTGGTCCGCGTAGGGGTCGCCCGCGGCGGAGGAGCGAAGGGGGAGGCCGTGGAAGCTGAAGACCACGTGCTCGAGCCCGGAGACCTCCGCCGCGCGCCGGATCCCGGCGGCGACGCATCCGATGTATCCATCGTCGGCGAAGAACGGGGGAACGACGATCGTCTCGAACGCGTACCGGTGGCGCCTCCGGAGGTCCGCCAGGTGCCGCTCCACGGAGCCCGTCGTGGATCGGCTGTACTGGGGATAGAGCGGCAGGACCACCACGCGCCGGCAGCCGAGACGGACGCAGTCGGAGAGGGCGGCGGCGAGGGACGGGCTTCCCACGCGCATCCCGAGCCGGACGGCGAAGGTCGCGCCGAGCTCCCGCTCCAAGCCCGCGGCCAGGCGGCGGCTCCCGGCGAGGAGCGGGGAGCCCTCCTTCGTCCAGATGCTCCGGTAGAGGGCCGCGACCCGGCGCGGACGCCGCGGCAGGATGACGAGGTGGAGGATCAGCCACCAGAGGAGGCGATTCGCCTCCACCACGCACGGATCGCGAAGGAACTCCCGCAGGAAGCGGCGCACTGCCGCGGGAGTGGGCGCGTCGGGCGTCCCCAGGTTCACGGGGACGACCCCGATCGGGACGCCCTCGCTCACCGCTCCCCGGCCGCGGCCTCCGCGGGGCCGGCGCGACCGCCGAGGCGGAGCTCGGCGGCGTGGGGCCGCAGGGCATCGATCACGAACTGGATGTGCGTGGCGAGATCGACGCCGAGCAGCGCGGCGCCCGCCGTCACCTCCGGCCGCTCCACCTTCGCGGCGAACGTGGGATCGCGGAGCTTCTTCTCCACGCTCCGGGGAACCAGGGTGCGGATCCCGTCGGGGCGCACGAGGCAGCACGCGCCGACGAAGCCCGTCAACTCGTCGCAGGCGAGCAGAGCCCGGTCGAGGGCGCTCTCGTGGGGGACGTCCCACCGCGTGTAGTGGGCGGAGACCGCGTGCGCGATCTCCTCCTCACCGCGCTCGCGCAGCCAGGCCACGATCCGCCGCGGATGCTCGTCGGGCCAGCGCTCGTAGTCGGCATCGTGCAGGAGCTCCGCGATGCCCCAGCGTTCCACATCGGCCTCGCCCGCCCCGTAGCGGTCGGCCGCCGCCCGCATCACGATTTCGACGGCCCGCGCATGGCGGCGCAAGGCCTCCCCAGGCGTCCACTCGCCCAGGAGGGCCCAGGCCTCGTCGCGGCGCACGCTCATCGCTCCGGTGGCGACGCCGCGTGGCGTCGCTCCCGAAAAGACAGCCGAGCGGAGGGGAAAAAACATGCTTTTCCCTCCGCTCAGAGAGCGAGCAAGAATTGCTCGCGAACGGGCGGCAGCGCCGTCAGGCGATGCGCCAGAAGACACCTGAGAGGCTGTACCATGGATTCCTGCTCAGCCTCTCAGTGGATGAACAGAAGCTCCTGGTACTTGGGGAGGGGCCACATGGCGTCGTCCACCAGGGTCTCGAGCCGATCGGCCCGTCCCCGAACCGCGGCCATGGCGGGGATCAGGCGGTCGCGGGCGAACGTGGCGTGCGCCACCGGGCCCGCCTTCAGCTCCTCCAGCTCCGCGTGGACCGCATTCAGCTCGTCGAGGGCGGACTTCATCCGGGCGATGTTCTCGGCCACCGCCTTGAGGAGCTCCTCTTGCTCGTGCAGTTCGAGCTGGGCGCAGGCGGCGCGGGCGGAGTTGAGGGAGTCGGCCAGGTTCTTCTGGAAGGCCACGGCGGCCGGGAGGATCGCCGTCGAGGCGATCTGGTGGGTGGACAGGGCCTCCACGGCGACGCGGTGTGAGTACGCGGCGTACATGACCTGGGCGCGCGACTCGGTTTCCCGGCGATTGAGCACGCCGAAGCGCTCGAAGAGCTCGATGTTCTTGTCGGAGGTCCAATGGGCGAGCGCCGAGGGCGTGTCGCGCAGGTTCAGGAGCCCGCGGCGATCCGCTTCCTCCGCCCATTCCGTGCTGTAGTTGTCCCCATTGAAGAGGATCCGGCGGTGGGCGGCGAGGGTCTCGCGCACGACCGCCGCCACCGCCGCGCGCCGGTCGGTGGCGCGGCTGGCGATCTGGTCGGCGAGGAAGGCGAACGACTCGGCCACCGCCGTGTTGAGCACGATGTTCGGATAGGCGATCGACTGGTCGGCGCCCACGGCGCGGAACTCGAACTTGGTCCCGGTGAAGGCGAAGGGTGACGTCCGGTTGCGGTCCGAGGTGTCGCGCGGCAGGGGCGGGAGCGTGGTCACGCCCAGGGCCATCGGCGAGCGCGAGCGGGTCTTGGGATCCTTGCCCTCGATCAGGGCTTCGACGATCTCCTCGAGCTCGGAGCCGAGGTAGATCGACAAGCTGGCCGGCGGGGCCTCGTTGGCCCCGAGGCGGTGGTCGTTGCCCGCGCTGGCGATCGAGGCCCGGATCAAGTCCTGGTGGCGATCGACGGCCCGCACGATCCCGGTGAGGCAGACGATGAAGCGCAGGTTCTCGTGGGGGGTGTGGCCCGGGTCCAGGAGATTGCGGCCGCGATCGTCGGCCAGGGACCAGTTGTTGTGCTTGCCGCTGCCGTTCACGCCGGCGAAGGGCTTCTCGTGCAAGAGGCACTTGAAGCCGTGGCGCGCCGCCACCGTCTGCATCAGCTCCATCGTGAGCATGTTGTGGTCGGTGGCGAGCGGCGCCGGCTCGTAGAGCGGCGCCATCTCGAACTGGTGGGGCGCGACCTCGTTGTGCCGCGTCTTCGCGGGCACGCCCAGGGCCCAGAGCTCGGCCTCGAGGTCCATCATGAAGTTCAGCACCCGCTCGGGCGTGGCGCGGAAGTAGTGGTCCTCGAGCTCCTGTCCCTTCGGCGGCCGGGCGCCGAAGAGGGTGCGGTGGCAGGAGAGCAGGTCCGGACGGAGGTGGTAGAAGTGGCGATCCACGAGGAAGTACTCCTGCTCGGGACCGACCGTGGGATAGACCTTGGTCACCGGCTCGTCCTCGATCAGGACCAGCAGGCGGCGGGTCTCCCGATCGAGGGCCTCGCAGGAGCGCAGGAGCGGCGTCTTGGTGTCGAGCGCCTCCCCGGTCCACGCGCAGAAGGCGGTGGGGATGCACAGGGTGACGCCGTAGGGCGTCTCGCGCAGGAAGGCGGGGGAGGTCGGGTCCCAGGCCGTGTACCCCCGGGCCTCGAACGTGGCGCGCAGCCCTCCGGAGGGGAAGGAGGAGGCATCTGGCTCCCCCTTGATCAGCTCGCGGCCGGTGAAGGAGTGGATCGCGCCGCCCTCCACCACGGGGCTCAGGAAGGAATCGTGCTTCTCGGCCGTGAGGCCGGTCATCGGCTGGAACCAGTGGGTGAAGTGGGTGGCGCCGTGCTCGACCGCCCAGTCCTTCATCGCGCCGGCGACGGCGTCGGCGAATCGCTCCTCGAGCGGAGCTCCGGATTCGATGGTCCGCCGGAGGGCCTGGTACACGTCCCGCGGGAGGCGGCGGCGCTGGGCGGCGTCGTTGAAGACCTTGGACCCGAAAAGATCGCTCAGGGGCACGCGCTCCCGGTGGACGGGGTGCGGGTGGGCGCTGTCGTTCAGGACGCTGCGGATCGCCTTCAGGCGGGGGGTGGGGCACATGGTGGGGCAGGCCGGCGCGAAGGCCGGCGGGAGTGGGCCGCGGGGAAGCTCCCCGCCGCGCGCGGGCGGGGCGGGCGGAGCCTATCCCACCGCTCCCCTCCGGCAAAGGGGCGGCGCGGCTTCGCTCTCCCGGCCACCCTCCCCAGGTCGACGATCGGGCGGCGGGGATCGACCCGGAGGAGCCCGGGGAGTGGAGGGAAGGCGATCGGGTCCTACAATGCTCGGCCGTCGTCCGCCGCGTGCCCGGCTCCCGGTCCGGACCGCCGCCGCGGGCGTCGCACGCTGGGGGCGGTGCTCCGGCACCTGAGAGGTACCCCTCGAACCTGATCCGGGTCATACCGGCGTAGGAAAGCGAAATGGCGAGCATCGACGACACCCGCGGGGAGGCGGCGCCGGCCGGCGCGTACGGCACGAGCTTCCCCCGCGCCGAGAAGGTCTACATCGAGGTCGAGCATGGCGGTTCCGTCCTGCGAGTCCCGAAACGGCGGATCCACCTCGGGGGCGGGGAGCCGCCGTTCGACGTCTACGACACGACCGGCCCCGCGCCGCCAGCGGGCGATACCCTGCCCCCTCTGCGCCGGGAATGGATCGCGCGCCGGCGCGCGCACGGCGGCGAGAACCAGACCCAGCTCCACTTCGCGCGGCGGGGGGTCGTCACCGAGGAGATGGCGTTCGCGGCCGCGCGAGAGGGCGTCGATCCGGAATCCGTCCGGGCCGAGATCGCGCGCGGGCGGGCGATCCTGCCGGCCAATGTGCGCCACCCGGAGACCGAGCCGATGGTCATCGGCCGCCGGTTCCTCGTGAAGATCAACTCGAACATCGGGAACAGCCCGGTGGCCTCCTCGATCGAGGCGGAGGTCGAGAAGCTCGCCTGGTCGATCCGGTGGGGAGCGGACACGGTGATGGATCTCTCCACCGGCGAGAGCATCTACGCCACGCGCGAGGCGATCCTGCGCCACTCTCCCGTGCCGATCGGCACCGTGCCCATCTACCAGGCCCTCGAGAAGGTGGGAGGCGTCGTCGAAGATCTGTCGTTCGACGTGTTCCTCGCGACGATCGAGGAGCAGTGCGAGCAGGGGGTGGACTACTTCACCATCCACGCCGGGGTGCTCCTGCACATGATCCCCCTGACCGCCCGGCGCGTCACCGGCATCGTGTCGCGGGGCGGCTCGATCTTGGCCAAGTGGTGCCTTGCCCGCCACGAGGAGAACTTCCTCTATACGAACTTCGAGCGCCTCTGCGAGGTGATGAAGCGCTACGACGTCGCCTTCAGCCTCGGCGACGGCCTGCGGCCCGGTTGCCTGGCGGACGCCAACGACGAGGCCCAGTTCGCGGAGCTCGCCGTGCTGGGGGAGCTGACCGAGGTCGCCTGGAGGCACGATGTCCAGGTGATGATCGAGGGTCCGGGGCACGTTCCCATGCAAATGATCGAGGAGAACGTGACTCGTCAGATGGAGGTCTGCCGCGAGGCGCCCTTCTACACGCTCGGCCCGATCGTCACCGACATCGCTCCCGGCTACGACCACATCACGTCCGCCATCGGCGCGGCGATGATCGGTTGGTACGGCACGGCTCTGCTCTGCTACGTGACGCCCAAGGAGCACCTCGGCCTGCCGGACCGCGAGGACGTGAAGGCCGGCGTGATCGCCTACAAGATCGCCGCCCACGCCGCCGACGTCGCCAAGGGGCACCGTGGGGCCCGGGAGTGGGACGACGCTCTCGCGCGGGCTCGTTTCCAGTTCCGCTGGGAAGACCAGTTCCACCTCTCCCTCGATCCCGAGACGGCCCTCGCCTATCACGACGAGACCCTGCCCGCCTCGGGGGCCAAGCTGGCCCACTTCTGCTCGATGTGCGGGCCTCGATTCTGCTCGATGCGGATCACCGAGGACGTGCGCCAGTACGCCGCCGCCCGCAGCCTGGACGTGGAGAGCGCCATCGCGGAGGGGATGCGCGAGAAGGGCCGCGAGTTCGTGCGCTCCGGGGGCGAGATCTACCGGCCGGAGGGTTGATCCGGTCCCGCGGCGTCCCGCCCGGCGGTGGCGAGCCGCGCGGGATCGAGGCCGGGGAGCAGGGAATCATCCGGCCGCTCGCCGGTGAGGAGCGCGCTCGCCAGCCGTCCCACCTCCGGCCCGCACACCATGCCGTGGCCGCCGAGGCCCGCCACCCAGAAGAGACCCTCCACGTCGGGGTCGAGCCCGACGGCAAAACGGCCGTCGGCGGTCAGCGTGCGCATCCCGCACCAGAAGTGGGCCGCTCCCGCGTCGGCGAGGGAGGGGACCCACCGGGAGGCCTTTTCGGCGATGAGCGCGCGCACCTCCTCGTCGGTGGCGAGCGCGTCGGGATCCACGTCCTCCTGGTCGCAGGCGGAGAGCATCATGCCGCCGCTCTCCGGCTTGCAATAGAAGCCCCCGTCGTGGCT
This sequence comes from Planctomycetota bacterium, assembly GCA_040754415.1. Taxonomy (GTDB): domain Bacteria; phylum Planctomycetota; class UBA1135; order UBA1135; genus JBFMCU01. The sequence goes on along the minus strand of JBFMCU010000091.1, from coordinate 74,955 downwards.
TTGCCACAGGACCGGCCAGCGGGGATCGACGGCGGGGTCGGGAGCGGTGACCAGGAGGTGGCGGCGCGTCGGGCGGAGCTCGACCCGCGAGCCGGCCGCGCGGCCAAGCGGACCGGCCCAGCCCCCCGCGGCGAGGACCACGGTCCGCGCAGGGATCTCCTCGCCGCCGGCGAGGACCACTCCCCGGGCCGCTCCGCCGGCGACGAGGATCCGCTCGACCGCCGCCCCGGCGCGAAACGTCACTCCGCCGTTCTTCGCGCCGCGCGAGAAGCCCTGCATGAGGGCGGCGACGTCGAGGTGCCCCTCCCCGGGGAAGAAGAAAGCGACCGCCGGCCGTCCCGCGTAGAAGGGGGCGTGCCGGCGGAGGGCTTCGCGGGAGATCCGCTCGTGCGGCGCGACCTCCCCGGCGAGGCCCACCATGCGCTCCAGGCTCGCCCGCCCCGCCTCGTCGGAGAGCAGGAGGAGCCCGACGGGGTCGACGAGGGGGCGCGGCGCGAAACCCGGCGGGGGGGTGTGCAGGAAGATGGCGCTGCGCTCGGCGAGCTGCACGACCTCCGGGTCGGGATCCGTCGTGCGCATGATCCCGGCGTTCAGCCCCGAGGAATGGGAGCCGAGCTGCCGCTCGCGCTCGACGAGGACGATGTCCCGTGCGCCGCGAGCGGCGAGCCACCACGCCGTGGCGACCCCCGCCACGCCGCCGCCGAGGATCAGGATGTCCGCTTTCTCCTCCATGGGGGCGAGGAGTCTAGCAAATCGAAGGAGGGCGGGACGACACCGGACGCTCCGGGCGGCAGCGCCGTAAGGCGATGCGCCAGGAGGCATGTGATCTGCTACCTTCGAGATTCTCCGCGGGCCGCGGAGAATCTCGAAGGTAGGTGATCAGGGCACCGAGTACGGCCCCCCCTCCCAGATCCGGACCGCAACGACCTCGCCCGCGCCGAAATCGATCTCGAAGGCCGCGCTATCGATGCAGATCCGGATCATCTCGCCCGTCACGGGGTCGATGATCCAGATGTAGCGGGTCGCGAGGAAATCGGTCTCGGCGACCTGGCCCCGATACTGTTCGCCGAGGAAGGTGCGCAGGGCATCGACCGGGTCGAAGCATTGGGGCAGCGCCGGGACGAGGGGAGAGATCGCCGCGAGGACGCGAAGGACCTTCGGGTTCTGGGTGGACGTCTTCTCGTCCGTCCGGCCTTTCAAGTGCACGTCGACATGGATCTTCAATGGATGAGCTCGGGTACGAGTCGAAGGAGGAGATCGACGCGCCGCGACGGGGGTCCGCGGGCGCCGTCGATCGGCGGGTCGGGGGTCGGCAGGGGGAAGGGGCCGCGGACATGGGAGTCACTGTCCGCGGAGCACGCCGGAAAGGACCGCGGGGGAGTCGGCGGGGAAGACGAGCCGGAATCCGATGCCCCCCTGGTAGTGCCTCTCCTCGGGATCCCGGACGAGACCGGTCGTGATCGTCTCGTTCAGGTCGAAGTGCACGGGGAAGAGCTCCGCGGAGGGGATTCCTCCCGCCGCGAAGTTGGCGAGGAACTCGCGGTGTCCCACGAACGTCGCCTGGTCGGAACCGTATCCGGCGATCAGATCGTCGATCCACTCCCCGCCGATCGTCGCCCACGCGACCGGCTTCCCGGTCTGGGGATGGGGCGAGAGCGGGCCCGGCGCCCCACTCGGCGTGAGTCGGATGTCGATCGCGGCGCAGCGAAGGGCGAGGGTGAGCTCGAGCGTGTTGGGCAGGCGTCCGCCCGCCCAGCGGGCGAAGGCGAGAGCGGAGCTGGCGCTGGTCCACGCCGGTTCCGATTCGTCCCGCTCCCGCCGGTACAGGAGCGACGGGTCCCCTCCGGTGTCGGCGAGGAACGCGCGGAAATCCCGGCCCGTCACCGGTTGGGCCATGATCCGCACCGCGGGGATCACGATTCCCCGCGCGCCCTCGGGCGCGTCCTGGAGCAGGATCGAGTAGTCTCGATCCCCAAAGGGGATCGAGGGCGGCGGGACCGGCTGGAACGCGCGGGGCAGGAGGATCGATCTCGCCGCAAGCGCGGCGCGGGGAACGACGACCGAGAACTCCCTCGCCGCCTCCCATTCGTCCCGCACCACGAAGGGGATCACGTGGTACGTGCTCGAATCGTCCTCCTCGTCCCAGACGATGTACTGATAGCGGCCCTCGACGGGGCGCGCGATCGCGTCGATCGGCCGGAACCAGGTGAAGAACCCCATTCCGTCGAAGGCGCGGGGGACGAAATCCTCCTGGAGGAGCATCGTGCTCCGGCCCCGCCGATCCGCCGGCCGGATGCCGACCAGCCCGCGATCGCGAAGATCGCGGTCGAGGTCGAACTCGGGGAGGAGAGCCGCCTCCAGATCGACGAGCCGCCGCCAGGTGGCGTGCTGGAAGGCGAGATCCTGCTCGCCGGCCGCCGCCATGCGCTCGCGGACGGTGCTTCCGAGCCGGCGGGCGAGATGCTCCGCCACCTCGCGCCATCGGGGCACCACCTCTCCGAAGAGCACCCGGTGCAGCCGGCTCGCGTCGAAGCGGCGGGCGTCGTCTCCGAGTCCGTTGAGCTCTCGGAGCTGTCTCTCGTAGTCCTCGTCCCGCGTGGGCGAGTCGGTCTCGATCTCCGCGCAGCGCGCGAGCAGTCCCGCCCGCTCGCTGCGCGCCGCCAGGAGCCACTGGCCGCCGAGGAGGAGGGCGATCGCCACCGCCGCCCCGACCCCGAGCACCACCGCGCGCCGGTTTCGTCGCAGCCACAAGCGAAGCACGTGCACCAGCGAGAGCTCGGCAATGCCGATCGGCCGGTGCTCGAGGACGGCGCTCAGGTCGGCCGCGAAGGCGGTGAGGTCGGGGTAGCGGTGGTCAGGCTCGCGCGCGAGCCCGTGCATGACGACCCGTTCCAGGTCCAGGGGGATGGCCGCGTCGATGCGCCGCGGAGGGGGAGGATCGGCCCGCGCGACGGCATCGAGGGTGGTGGTCCGCGAAGAACGCCGGAACGGGTTCTCCAGGGCGAGGAGCTCGTAGCAGACCACCGCGAAGGAGAACTGATCGCTCTTCGGATCGGCGCCCGTGCGACCGCTCTCGACCTGCTCGGGGGCGACGTAGGCCGGCGAGCCGACGAGGCGCTGGGTGATGTCGAGCTTCGTGTCCTCGTCGGAGCCCGGGCCGTGCGCCAGGCCGAAATCGATCAACCGCGGCTCGCGGTGCTCGTCGAACACCACGTTGGCCGGCTTCACGTCCCGGTGCAGGATCCCGTGGTCGTGGCAGAAGGCCAGGGCGCGGGCGAGCTTCACCAAGCACTCGACGCGGGCGCTGAAGGGAAGGAGCGCCTCGGCGAGGATCCGGGCCTCGGGGCGGGAGCCGCCGGCGGCGAGCCGGTCCGTCTCGTCCCTCTCGTCGCGCATCCGGCGCAGCTCGGCGATCACCCCGGCGAGCGGGGGGCCCGGAAGGTGCTCCAACACCACGTAGTCGCGGCCGTCGGTCTGACCCACTTCGAAGACGCGCACGACATTGGGGTGCTCGATCCGCGCGAGGGCGCGGGCCTCGTTCAGCACCCAGGCGCGCTCTCGGCGGTCGATGGTGATCCCGGGCGCGAGGACCTTCAGGGCGACCCGCCGGCCGAGCTCGGGGTCATGGGCCAGGTAGACGTGTCCGAGCCCGCCCTCGCCGGCCGCGGCCAAGATCCGGAAGCGGCCGAGGACCGCGGGGATCGCCTCCGCCCCCGCGGGGCCCGACCCGGCGACGTCGTGCAGGCGCTCGTAGAGCGCGATGCGCCGCCGCAGCTCCTCGCCGGACGGACCCGCCCGGCGCACGAGATCCTCGAGGTCCGGGGCGCCGCCCTGCTCGCGGGTCTCGAGGTACTCGTCGAAGAGCTGGGTGATCTCGGGGAGGTCGTCCGCGGCGCCGTGCTCGCCCATCGGGACTCCCTGCCCCTCAACCGAAGAGGCGCTCCAGGCGCTTGATCGCCTCGACGCACCGCCGGCGGACCGTCGCCCGGTCGCACTTCAGGATCTTCCCGATCTCCGTCCACGAGAGCCTCTCGAAGATCCGCATCCCCAGGATCTCCTGGTCCTCCCCGGGGAGCTCGGAGAGCTTGCCGAGAAGTCGCGCCTCCTCCTCTTCCTTTGCCGTGTGCAGGGCGGGATCCTCGTCCCGCTCGCCCTCGCTGGAGGCCGCCGCCCTCTTCTGGAAGCCAGCCTCCATGGCTCGCTGGTCGGCGCCGTGGTGGCGCAGCTTGTTGCGGAAGTTGTTGAGCACGATCTCCCGCAGCCAATTGCGGAAACTCCCCTCTCCGGCGTACTCGAAGCGCTGGATCTCCTGCCAGGCGGAGAGGAACGCCGACTGGAGCACGTCCTCGGCATCGAAGCTCCGCTGGGCGAATCCCGGGAGCCGCATCCGGACCGCGAAGACGAGGAAGGCGCGGTAGCGGCGGTAGAAGACCTCCCAGGCCACCTGGCTTCCGTTGCGAGCCCGGTCGAGGAGGTCCTGGGTCGTGAGCGCGGAGATCTCCTCGAAGGAGCTGGGTGGTTTGTCCACGGGGGGGGAATCGATCGGGGGCGAGCGGAGGGGTCCGGATGGCGACATCCCGACCCGCAACTAGCCTACTCCCCTCCGGCCGGCGCGGGAACCGGGGTTCCCAGCCATTCGCCGATCGCCGCCCGCAGGATCGCGAGCGGCACCGCCCCGCGGCGCAGGATCTCCGCATGGAAGGCCGGGTACGAGAACCCCGCGCCCTGGACGCTCCGCGCGTGATCGCGCAGGGCGAGGATCTCCCGCTGGCCGACCTTGCCGGCGAGGGCCTCTCCCGGCCGGGCGATCATGGAATCCACCTCGTTCTCGGCGGTGTCGGCATCCAGGAGGGTGTTCGCGTAGAAATAGGCGATCGCCTGATCCCGGCTCCAGCCGAACGCGTGCAGCCCGGTGTCCACCACGACCCGAGCCGCGCCGCGGGCCGCGAGCGAGAGGAGCCCGAACCGATCCAGGTCCGAAGAGCAGAGCCCCATCTCGTCGCAGACGTCCTCGACGTAGAGGGCCCAGCCCGCCGCGAACGCGTCCCCTTCCCGGTGCCGGCGGAAGCGCGGCAGATCCCTCGCTTCCTGCTGGCGCCCGGCCTGCAAGTGGCGGCCGGGGATCGACTCGTGGAAGGCGATGGCCTCCGCCGCGTAGATCGGTCGCTTCTCGGGGGCGAATGTGTTGACGAAGTACACCCCCGGACGCGATCCTTCGGCGTCGGCGGGCCCGTAGGAAGCGCTCGCGCCGTTCCGCTCGGCGTGCGCGGGAACCGGCGCCACCTCGCAGCGGGCGGCGGGCAGCGGCCCGAAGAACTCGGGGGCCCGAACCCGGGCCCGGTGGAGCGCCTCGACCGCCCGGGCCGTCATTTCCTCCCGGGTCCGGAAGAAGAGCGCCGGGTCGTGGCGCAGCTTCCTCTGAATCGCGGCCACGTCGCCGGTCCCCAGGACCTTCTCGCCGAGCGAGGCGATCTCGGCCCGGATGCGGGTCACTTCCGCGAGCCCGTAGTCGTGGATCGCGCGCGGCTCGCACTCCGCGGCGGGGAGCGAGGTGTGCTGGCGGACGAGAACGCGGTAGGCGGCGTCGCCGCCCGGAAGGTGGGTCAGGCCCGGGCGCTCGTCCGCGCGCGCGGCGGGCAGGATCTCGTCGCGAAGGAGGTCCCGGAAGGCCGCGAGCCCCGGGTACACGTGCTCCTCGACCGCCCGGAGGGTGGCGGCGAGGAACTCGCCGCGCTCCGCCGGCGTGAGGGGATCTCCGACGATGGGGAGGAGCACCCGCGTCCCGGCGGCGATCCGCGACCCGTCCTGCAGGTGGGGGTTCAGGGTGCGCAGGAGGCGCTGGTCCCGGGCGTCCCCGAGGTGCTCGTGGGCGACGGCGGCCACGCTGCCGCCGGGCGGGAGGTCGACCCACTGGCCGCCGCCCGCGGCGCGTTGCACCATCGGCGTGTCCATGGGGCGCACGGCGAGCAACGCCTCGAGCTGGGCGATCGTCTCCTGGACCGCCGTGTGGGTGGCCACGCGCCCCGTGCGCCGGCCCAGCTCCAGGTTCCGTCCGATCTGGCGCAGGAAATCGTCGACGCGGCTCCAGCGCTGGGCGTAGCGCTCGCGATCGACGGCGGTGCGGATGGGCTGCCAGAGGGCCGCGTCGTAGAGGGCGAGGTGGGGTCCGCCGACGGAATCCACCCGCCAGAAATGGAGCCCGAGATCGATGCGCTCCGCCTCGGCCGCCAGGTCCTGGTCGAGCATCTGGCGCGTCACCTGGTCCGCCGGGGAGAGCCGCCCCGGGGGGACCTGGGCGAGGGCCGCCCGCAGCTCGTCGATCCTCTTCTCCCGCGCCTGCAGGGCATTCGGCGAGACCTCCGGGAGCCTCCCGTCGAAACGCGGGTCCCCGAGGAGCGTCGCCGCGAGGGGATGGGCCGCGAGCCACGCGTCCCACGCCTCCGCCACGACGGTGGCGAGGTGCGGGTCGCCCACGCCGGCCGCGGCGTCCGTCCACAGGTCGAGCTCCCGCGGCTCGTGGGGATCGAGCGCTTCGTCGACGCCCTGGCAGGCGAGGAGGCCGGGGACGAGGAGGGCGGCGGGGAGGAGGAGGACGGGGACAAGGCGGCGGATCACCATGGTGGATCCTCGGTGCGGGACGGGCGGGACGGGAAGCGGCCGGGCGCCGGGCCCCGGCCGGGGGCGCGGATTCTACCGCGCGATCCGCAGATCGAGCACGCGGGAGAGGGCGCACACCGCGAGGCTGTGGCGGATCTCCCCCGCCGCGACGGCGGCCCGCACCTCCTCGGCCGCGAGGGTCGAGACGGCGATGTCCTCGTCGGGATCCGGCGCCGGGGAGTGGGTGGGGCGAACGTCCTCCGCGAGCCAGAGGTGGCAGCGGTTGTCGTGGAAGGCCGGATTGGGGTCCACCGTTCCGAGCGGGCGCCAGCGGGCGCTCGTGTACCCCGTTTCCTCCCGGAGCTCGCGGCAGGCGGCCTCCTGGGCCGTTTCCCCCGGCTCGACGACCCCCCCGGGGATCTCCAGGGTCACGGCGGCCGTGCCGAAGCGGAACTGGCGCACCACGACGAACCGCCCCGCGGAGGTGAGGGCGACGACGTTCACCCAATCCGGGGCGGAGAGGACGAGGCGGCGCAGCCGCTCCCCGGTGCGGGGGTGCTCCAGGGTGTCGAACCGCGCCCGCAGGATGACGAGGTCGGGTCCCTCCTCCCGGGCGAGGCAGGTCCAGGGGAGGGGGGCGGGCGGATCCGAGGGAGAACGCGGGGTCATGGGGCGGCAGGGTACACCGGCGCCGGGCGGCCGGGCTGGATTCCGGCCGGGCCGGTCGAATAATGCGCGGCGGAGGACCCCGAGCATGGACGGAGAAGCGAGCGGCGAGCGAGGCGCGGTGCGCCGGGCGATCGTCGTGGGGGCGAGCTCCGGGATCGGGGAGGCCCTCGTCCGGGTCCTGGCCGGGGCCGGCTGGCGCGTGGGCGCGGTGGCCCGGCGCGGGGAGCGTCTGGAGGCGCTCGCCGCCGCCGGGGGCCCCGGGGCGGTCTTCCCCCGCGTCCACGACATCGCCGACGCGGCGGCGGCGGCGGCGGTCTTCGAGGAGCTCGTGCGCGCGCTCGGCGGCCTCGATCTCCTGATCTACGCCGCGGGAATCCTCCTTCCGGTCGCCGAGGACCAGTTCGACACCGCCGTCGACCTCGACATGCTCGCCGTGAACGCGGCCGGCTGCATCGCGTGGGGCAACCCCGCCGCGGCCTATTTCCGCTCGCGCCGCGCCGGGACGATCGTGGGGATCTCTTCCGTCGCCGGCGACCGCGGGCGGCGGGGGAATCCCGTCTACGGCGCGAGCAAGGCGGCGATGGACCACTACCTGGAGGCCCTGCGCAACCGTCTCACCGTCCACGGCGTCCACGTCTGCACGATCCGTCCCGGCTTCGTCGACACCGCCATGACGAAGGGGAAGGAGGGGCTCTTCTGGCTCATCTCGGCCGAGGAGGCGGCCCGGCGCATCCTCGCCGCGGTGGAATCCGGAGCCCAGGTGCGCTACGTCCCCCGGCGCTGGTTCTGGGTGGGGCTCGTGATCCGGTGCCTCCCCTCTTTCCTCTTCCGCCGGCTCTCGGTCTGACGCGAGGGACCGCGAGGAATGAGCCGGAGCACGATCGCCATCGGAAGGCGCGGCCCGGCGCGGAGCTACGAGCTCGTCGAGGCCTGGGGGATGGCGGCGGGCGCCTGTAGCCGCGTGCTCCGGCCGCGGAGCGTGGCGGAGATCGCCGGCGTTCTCGAGGCCGCCCGCCGGGAGGGCGCGAGCGTGGGGTTGCGCGGCACCGGCAACAGCTACGGGGACGCGAGCCTGAACGGCGCGGGCCACGTGCTCGACCTGCGGCGCCTGAACCGGATCCTCGCCTTCGACCGGGAGACCGGCGTCGTGGAGGCGGAGCCGGGGGTGACGATCGGAGAGCTCTGGAAGCATGTCCTGCCCCGCGGCTGGTGGCCCCGCGTCGTGCCGGGGACGATGTTCCCGACCCTGGCCGGCGCGGCGGCGATGAACGTGCACGGCAAGAACAACTACGCCGTCGGCACGATCGGCGACGCGATCCTCGATTTCGACCTCGTGCTCCCCGGGGGCGAGGTCCGCACCTGCAGCCGCACGGAGAACTCCGCGCTCTTCCACGCCGCCATCGGGGGTTTCGGGATGCTCGGCGTCTTCTCCCGCCTGCGGCTGGCCACGAAGCGCGTGCACTCGGGCGACCTCGAGGTGCGGGCGATCGCCAGCCGCAATCTGCGCGAGATGCTCGAGGTCATGGAGAGCCGCCGATCGACCGCCGACTACCTCGTGGGCTGGGTGGACTGCTTCCCCGGCGGCGACGCCTCGGGCCGCGGCCTCGTGCACGAGGCGCGCCACCTCGCCCGCGGCGAGGACCCCGATCCCGCCGAGACGCTGCGCCTGTCCCACCAGGACCTGCCGCGGAGCATCCTCGGGGTCTTCCCGAAGTCCGAGGTGTGGCGCGTGCTGCGCCGCTTCAACCGCGACCTCGGCATGCGGGCGATCAACGCCGTCAAGTACTGGGCGGGTCGCTTCGCGGCGCTGGGCGAGCCCTTCCGCCAGCCCCTCGCCGCCTTCTCCTTCCTCCTCGACTACGTGCCGAACTGGAAATGGTCCTACGGGCGCGCCGAGGGGCACGGGTTGATCCAGGTCCAGTCCTTCCTGCCGGCGGCCGCGGCCCACGACGTCTTCTTGGAGCTCCTCGCGCGCTCGCGCCGGGCGGATCTCGTGCCCTACCTCGGAGTCATGAAGCGCCATCGCCCCGATCCCTTCCTCCTCACCCACGGCCTCGACGGCTGGAGCCTGGCCCTCGACTTCAAGGTGACGCCCGCCCGCCGCGCCGCCCTCTGGCGGCACGGCGCGGAGCTGACCCGGATCGTGCTCGATGCCGGCGGGCGCTTCTACCTCGCCAAGGACCTCGTCCTCGCTCCCGCCGACGTCCGGCGGATGTACGGGCCGGATGCGCTCGCGCGCTTCCTCTCGCTCAAGCGGGAGCTCGACCCCGGTTCGGTCCTGCAGACCGACCTGTGGCGGCGGCTCTTCCCCGCCGCCGGTCAGTCGTCCACCGGCGAATAGGCCCGCGCGGCGGGGATCTGGACGAGGCGGTCCTCCTCGGCGATCCACGCCGTGAGCGTTCCTCCCCACACGCAGCCGGTGTCGAGCCCACGCAGGTGGGGCCGGAGCACGAGACCGCGCACCGCCCAGTGTCCGAAGACGACGATGCGCCCGCCATGGGCCGCCGGATCGTAGAAGTCGGTCCACGGCCGGTAGGGCGGGCCGGGAGGCGGATCGTCCGCGGGCGGAAGGGAGCCGTCGGGAGCGCAGTGGCGCGCCGCCACCGCGAAGCGCACGGCCGCGTCCTCCCGGTACGGATCGGCATGCGCGAGCGCCGCGGCGGGATCGGACCAGAAGGGATGCAGGCCGGCGTGCACGAGGTAGATGTCGCTCCAGGTGCGCACGAAAGGTCGGGCGGCGAGCCAGGCGAGGAGCTCCTCGCGATCGGGGGCGGCGAGGACGTCGCCGATCGTGTCGCGGCCCTTCACCTCGCGCCGGCCGGCGGCGGCCCGGAGAAGGTGCAGGTCGTGGTTGCCGAGGACGCCGCCCGCGCCGAGGCGGCGCGCGAGGCGAAGGACGCCGAGCGAGTCGGGCCCCCGATTCACGAGATCGCCCACCAGCTGCAGATCGTCCGCCGCGGGGTCGTACCTCGCCTCCTCCAGGAGCCGCTCGAGCTCCTCCCGGCAGCCCTGGATGTCGCCGACGAAGATCCGCCGTCGCATCCGGGGAGGATACACCGCCCGTCCGTTCAGGCGGCAGGGGCGTCCGGCCCGCTCGCGGCAGCGGCGGGGGCGGGCGGGAGCAGCGCCAGCGCCTGGGCCGGGCAGAAGCCGGCGCAGATCCCGCAACCCGTACAGCGCGCGGGATCGACGCGGGGGGCCGATCCGAAGCGCACGGCGATCGGTTTCGGCCGCACCGGGCAGCGCTCCACGCACACGTCGCAGCGACCGTGGCCGGCGGCCGAGAAGCAGCGCTCCTCCTCGATCCAGAGCGGGGCCGCCGGTCCGGGGCGCGCCGCCCGCGCCGTCTCGCCGAGGGCGCGGGCGAACCCGGAGCGCAGGAAGTCGCGGCGGGAGAGGTTCATCGCGGCGCGGCGCATCACATGGCCGAGGTGCGCATCTCCATCGGCTGCTTCAGGAGCCAGAGGCTGAAGATGCTGAAGAGGACCATCCCGGCGAGCATCGGGAGTTGGCTCCGGAACGCGTCCCCCCGGCGGGGATAGAGGCGGCGGGCGGTGCGGTCGGCGATCCAGAGCGAGTAGACGTGTCCCACGAGCACGAGCAGGACCTGCAGGAGCCAGAGCGTGGGGAGGTCGATCAGGGGCGGCAGGCTCCAGGCCGCGGTGCCGAAGAGGTTCCACGGGCCCGTGCCGGTGATGCCGAGGACGCTCCAGCGCTCCCCGGGGGCGAAGCCGAAGGGGTTGGAGAGGATCGGGATCACCTTCTGCCCCTCCATGAGCAGGTGCTCGAGGTTGTGGGCGAGGTGGTAGAAGAGGGCGATCGGCAGGACGCAGTAGGCGAAGCGCACGAAGGCCTTGCCGTAGCCCACCTCGCGCGTGCGCGACAGGAGGACCGCCGCCTTCACCAGCGCGGCGTAGATCAGGAGGGGTCCGAGCATGATCGCCGCCATCCCGAGAGTGAAGGCGGGGACGTAGGGGAGGTGCAGCGCGTCCTCGATCCACTCCCGCGCGTCCCGCCACGCCGCGGTCATCGTCAGCCCGTGGAAGCCGGTGATCGACAGCATCAGGAGGGCGAGGTACGCCTCGTCCTTGCGCGGCCGCCCCTCGCCGGCGAGGTCCCCGCCCCAGGGGCGGATCCGCACCGTCATGTTCGCCTCGGGGCAGGTCTTCACGCACTCGAGGCAGTTGATGCAGTACGTGTTCTCGGTCAGTGCGGCGGGGAAGAGGCCGGTGGGGCAGGGCTCGCCCCGCTCGTTGCCGCCGTAGCAGTCTTTCGTCGCGCACGCCCGGCACCGTCCAGGGTCGACGGGACGCACCTCGGCGGCCGCGAAGAGGGCGTAGAGGCCCGAGACGCGGCCCACGAGGCAGGCGTAGCGGCAGAACGCCCGGCGCTCGAAGACGAGGACGGTGACCAGGGCCAGGGTCAGCATCCCGAGGGCCACGACGGCCGTGGCCCGGGGGTTCATGGTCACGCCGAAGCCGAGCTCGAGCCACGTCAGGAACACGAAGAAGCCGGTGGCGAGCCAGATGTTCCGCAGCCGCCGCGGCCAGGAGAGCCCCAGGCTTAGGCCGGAGCGGCGCCGGCCGAGGCCGACCTTCTCGATCCAGCCCGCGATCGCGTCCCATGGGCACACGTAGCACCACGCCTTGCCCGCGAACAGGATCAGGACGACGAGCCCGCCCCACCAGATCGTCCACGTCAGGAGCGGGGCGACGTTGCGGGAAGGGAGCTGATCGCCATACAGGCCGGCGAGGACGATCAGCACGAAGACGGCGGCGAGAGCGAGCTGGCCGAGAGGCCGCGTGGCGGGGTGGCGGAGGAGCCGGCGCAGGCCAGGGATCTGGAAGAGGTCGATGCGCGCCGGCCGGGGCTCGCCGCCGCGATCGCGCCGGGCGACGATCTCGAAGAGGCCGAAGCTCAGGACGAGCACGAGGGCGACGGAGACGGCGTACAGCCAGGGCGGAAGGCCCCACATCGAGTGCACGAAGTAGCCCGCCGGATCGGCGGCGAACCGATCGCGGTGCGCCGGGCCGCAGAAGAGGTAGGTCGTCCCCTGCCAGGTGAGGGCCGGGCTCCCCGCCGCCACCGGCGTGCGGCGCTCCTCGTCCACCCGGCAGACGAGGCAGGAGGCGGCCGTGTACCGCGCCGGAGCGGCGAGGAAGGTCTCGCGGCACTTCTCGCTGCAAAAGAACCAGCGCTCGCCGCCGTGGACGGCGGTGAGGCGATCGCCCACGTCCATGGCGCAGATCGGGTCGCGGCCGGTGCGCGGTCCGCCGGCGGCGGAGGGAGCGGCGAGCACCGCCCCGCCGTCCGCGCGCACCTCGTTCCCGCCGCTGCGCCGATCGATCACCACGAGCAGGACGAGGCTCGCGAAGAGCAGGTAGGGGAACGCGACCCGCAGCACGCTCACGCCGCCCGGGCCCGGGCCCTCCCGATCTTGATCCGCGCCGCCCGCACGGCGACGAGGAGCATGACGATGCCCGCGCCCCACCCGAGCAGGGCGGCGGTCGGGCTTCCCGGATCGCCCACCGCGATGGGGAAATCGATCTCGTAGGGCTGGCCCTCGAGCTCCATCTCGAGCCGGATCCGGTACGTGCCCTCCTCCGCGAAGGTGGGGGAGATCTTGTGCAGGTTCTCGTCGAAGCGGGTCGGCGCGGGGCCCCAGGCGACCTCGGGGCCGAGGAGGGCGTCCTTCTCGATGCGGGCGGAGATCGGGCCGGCGAACACGTCGCTCGCGTCGGCAGCGCGGTGGACGTAGGCGCGAACCTCGGCGCGCTCGCCCGGCCGGGGCCGGCCCGGATAGCCGGTCACCTCGACCACGTAGGGACCCGCCGCCACCGAGTAGGTGATCACCGGGGCCTGGGGGTAGGCCTCGTCGTAGGCGTAGTGGGGAATGCCCAGGATGTGGTGGGCCGCCGGCCGCGCCGCAAAGAGCGCGAGGGCCGCCAGCGCGGGGAGGATCCGGGCGCGCGCCCTCGTGCTCACGATCCGACCTCCCCCGTGCGCCTCGCCTCCCGCGCGCCGAGGCGGTAGGCGAGCGCGTCCGTCGGGCAGCTCGTGATGCAGGCGCCGCAGCCGTCGCACTCCATGCCGAAACGGTCGGTCATCGGCGAGAGGCCCATCTCGCAGGCCGCGACGCAGTCGCCGCAGTCGTCGCAGCGGGCCGGGGTCCGCCGGATCCGCAGGAGGCGGTACCGGCCGAGAAGGGAGTAGAGCGCGCCGCCTGGACACAGGGCGCGGCACCACAGGCGGCGCCCGAAAGCGATCTCGGCGAGGGCGACCGCGAGCAGGAACCACGAGGCGATCGTCAGGCCCGCCGCGCTGAAGCCGAGCATCCCGTCCTCCGCCCGGTCGAACATCGCCGTGAGGCCGTTGTGCACCTCGCGGCCCACGAGGGCCGGCGGGTAGACGTAGCCGAGGAGCGGCAGCCCGGCCACGAGCGACGCGGCCACTCCGAGCGCGAGCAGCAGGAACTTGTCGCCGGACCACAGTCGGACGCGGCCCGGCTTCAGCTCCAGGAAGCGCAGCAGGCCGCGGAGGCGCCCCGTCAGGTCGAGGAGGAAGCCCGCGGGGCAGATCCACGCGCAGAACACGCGTCCGAGCATGGCGGTGAGGAGGAGCGGCAGCAGCACGCCGGAGAGGAGCACCCAGCGCCCGGTGCGGCTCGCGGCCGCCGATTCGAGGGCGGCCAGCGGATCGGTGATGGTGATCCCGAAGAGCTCGAAGGACCAGACGCTGCCCCGCGCCCCGCGAGCCGCGGCGAGCAGCGCGTCGCGGTCGGCGGTCCGCAGCTCCGCCGCCGGACGCTCCACGCCGGTCACCGCGCGCAGGAGGGCGTCCGTGGCGCGCAGGGAGAGGCCCTGCGGCGAGGACCCGAGCTGCTCGATCGCCTTGTCGAGGTGCTGGGCGGAGAGATAGTTCGCGTGGCGGGCCAGAACCGGGGTGAGGACGGTGAGGAGGAGGACGAGCACCTGCACGGTCCGCCGGGAGAGGGTCAAGGCGTGCGGGGGCCTCACGTCCAGACCCTCCCCGTGACGACGCGGATCGCCCTCCGGTCGTCCACGATGCAGGCCTCCTCGCACATCCCGCAGCCGACGCATTCCTCCGCGTGGACGGTGGGCTTGTTGCGCAGGCCCTGCGTGAGGGCGCGGTTCTTCAGGGGGCAGATCGTGTGGCACGCGCCGCAGGCCCCCGTGCCGTCGTGCGAGACGCACAGCCGCTCGTCGACGACCGCGGTCCCCATCCGCACGGCGGCGATATCCTCGAGGGGCGCGAGGGCCCCGCTCGGGCAGACCTGGGTGCAGCGCAGGCAGAGGTTGCAGGCCCGCTCGGCAGCGAGGATGTAGGGCGTGCCCGCCACGCGGCCCTCGTGCGGGGCGAAGAAGCGGATGCAGTCCGTCTCGCACGCGTCGGCGCAGGAGGTGCAGCGCAGGCAGGCGGCGAGGAACTCGGGCTCGGCGAGCGCGCCGGGGGGCCGGAGGATCCCGGTGGCGGCGGCCTCGCGCGGGCGGGGGGCCGGCGGGCCGCCCCACCGGCCGCGGGCGGCTCCGACGATCGCCCCGGCGAGCGCGAGGCGCAGCGCGCCTCGCCCGCCGCGGAGCAGCAGGCGGCGCCGATCGGACCTCTCCCCGGTCATGCTCACGCCCGCCGCGGCTCGACGCTCGCCGCCTGGGGGTAGCGGATGCAGGCCCGCTCGCACAGCCCGCAGCCGACGCAGTAGGCGGGATCGACCACCGGCCGCTCGAAGATGCCCACCTTCAGGGCCCGGCCCTCGAAGGGACAGGCTCGCGCGCACACCCCGCAGCTCGCGCAGTTCCACGAATAGCAGATGTTGTGGTCGATCCGCGCCGTCCCCATCCGCACCTTGGCCTGGATGTCGGCGGGGTCCTTGCGCACGAGCTGCAGCGCGCCGGAGGGGCAGGCCGCCGTGCAGAGGAGCTCGTCCCCGGGCACCCCCTGGCACAGCATGCAAGCCTGGCGGCGCGGGAAGATCACCGGCGTGCCGGCCTCGGCGGGACCGGGGGTGCGCGAGAAGTCCCGGCCCGTCTGCGGATTCAGGGCGACGATGGCCCCGTTGGGGCAGGCATCCGCGCAGCGGAAGCAGCGGATGCAGCGGGAGAGGAACTCCGCCTCCGATCGGGCGCCGGGCGGCCGGAGGCCGGCGCCTCCGCGCGCCGCCTCCGCCTCCCCGCGGAACAGAGCGACGCCCCCGCCGCACGCGACCCCCAGTGCCACGGCGTTGCGGAGGAAGGCGCGGCGGTTCACGACAGCCTCACACCCGTTCGATCCGCGCCGCGCACTTCTTGTAGTCGGCCTGCCCGGAGACCGGATCCCAGGCGCGGTGCGAGACGGCGTTCACGAGCCAGCGGTTTCTGGCCGGATCGGCGCTGTCGGCGACGGAGAGGTTCCACGGGCTGAAGAGGTAGCCCGGGAAGGTCGTCGAGCGGGCGGGCTTGACCATCGACGTGGTGCCGATGGAGACGCGCGCCTCGTAGGACCCGCGGCGGGTGACGATGCGCACCTTCTCGCCGTCGGCGAGGCCGTAGCGAGTGCCGTCCGCCGGGGAGACCTCCACGTACTGCTCGGGCACGAGGCGCAGCGTGCTCGGCCCCCGGATCGTCTTCGCGGTGTGGAAGTGCTCGTAGACGATGCCGAGGCCGAGCCAGAAGGGGTACTTGTCCTCGGCCTTCGCGTCCTCGAGGGTCTTGGTCGCGTCACGGTGGAACTCGAGGTCCGGGAGCTCGGGCGTCAGGGCGTTGTCGCGCGCCTTCTCGAGCAGCGCGACGTTCTGGTAGAGGAAGGGCCCCTCGCCCGGCCGCGCGCCGTACTTCGCGAGCTCGCCGGCGACCTCCCGGAGGAGCGCCGATCCGTCCGCGCCGTAGTCCTGCTCGCAGAGCTTGAACTTGGCCTTCCCGCCCTGGCGGGGGAAAAGGGCGTAGGGAGCCTCGTCCCATCCCTCCTGCCCCATGTAGCGGCGCGGGGTGCCGCCGGCCTTGGCGATCTCGTAGGTCGGGGCCGGCCACTGGATGCCGCGCAGGCGGCGGAGCTGGTCGTAGAGGCCGACGCCGTCGCGTTCGCGGACCTCCAGCAGGCCAGTGACGTCGGCATCGGAGCCCTTGCTCGCCCGGACGATCGCCGCGAACACCTCTTCGGGGTCGTAGGAGCCGGCGAAGGGACCGTCGGTGCGCCGTTTCCAGGGCAGGATCTTCTCGACGTCGAGGCCGAGGCGCGCCGCGAGCGCCTTGCCCTTGTCGATGGCCATGTCCATGTCCGGCCGCGCCTCGGTGATCACCTGGCCGCGCTCGTCGAAGGAGCGCCCGACCCCGTCGTTGACGTACAGCCGCCGCTCCGACTGGATGTAGACGCCGCCCGGCCACTCGCCCCACGTCTGGGCCGGGAACACGACGTCGGCGTAGAGGAGGTTCGGCGCGTGGCGGTAGATGTCCTGCACGACGCAGAAGAGCTTCGTCATCGCCGGCCGGACGAGCGTGTTGAGGTCCGGCAGGTGGATGTGCGTCGTGTACATCCAGAACATCGCCTTCAGGTCGTCGTTCAGGGCACGCTCGAGCATCCCGATCACCATCGGGTTCTTCAGCCCGGCGGTCTGCGCCAGACGGTCCCGCTCCACGCCCCAGCAGTCCGCGATCCAATCGCGCCACTTCGGATCGTCGAGAGGCTTGTTGAAGGGCAGGCGTCCCGTCAGGCCGCCCATCAGCCGCTCGCTCATCGCGTTGGGCTGGCCGGTCTGGGAGTGGGTCCCGCAGCCGGGTCGCCCGAGGTTGCCGGTGAGGAGGTGCAGGTTGATGATCGAGATCGTGTTGTGCTGGCCGTGGAGCATCTGGTTGTAGCCGATGCCCCAGAACGTGAGCACGCCGCCGCGCCCCTGGCGGCGGCCCTTCAGGGAGGCCTCGGCCCAGAGTGCGGCGATCTTCTCGATCTGCTCGACGGTGACCCGCCCCTCGTCGACGTAGCGCAGGCGCTCGATCACCTGCGCGGGCGAGTAGCGCTCCTTGACGCCGGCGACGTACTCGCGCCATCCCTCGGTGTGCCGATCCAGCCACTCCTCCGGCATCACCGCCGCGGGGTGCTTGGCGAGGATCACGTGGGCGATGGCGTTCAGGTACGAGATGTCGCCGTTCAGAGTCTGGAAGTGGTACGAGTTCCGCGGGTTGACGTCCTCCAGCGCGGTGACCGTGCCGGTGCGCCGCGGATCGGAGACGAGAGTGGGGATGCCGGTCTTCTCCTTGTAGTCGGCGACCCGCCAGAAGAGGATCGGATGCGCGTCGCGGGCGTTGTGGCCCCAGAACGTGATGAAGTCCGCCTGCTCGATGTCGTCGTAGGAAGTGGGCGGCGTGTCGGATCCATAGGAGTGGAAATAGCCCGTCACGGCCGACGTCATGCACATGCGGGCGTTGGCCTCGATCGAGTTCGAGCCGATCACGCCCTTCATCAGCAGGTTCTCGATCCACTGCGCCTCCATCGTGAGCTGGCCCGAGCCGTTGAGGCCGATCGAGTTCCCGCCGAACTGCTTCACGTAGGAGGCGATGCGGTCGGCGACGAGCGCCTCGGCCTCCTCGTAGCTCGCCTCCCGGAAGACCTCGTCGTCGAAGCGGCCCTTGGTCGCCGACACATGGCCGGTGGCCGGATCCGACATGTCCTTGCGGACGAGAACCCGCGTCAGGCGGTCGCGATACGTGGGTTCGTGGGCGTTCAGCCCCTTGATGCACTGCAGGCCCTTGTTCGTGGGGTGCTGCTTGTCCGGCGAGATCCCGACGATCCGGTCGTCCTCCACCTGGATGAGCGTTCCGCAGCCCACGCCGCAGTAGGGGCACTGCGCCTGGAGGACGCGGCGGCGCGGTCCCTGGGCGGCGAGATCCGCGGCGGAGTGCTTTGCCTCGTAGAGCTCGCCGGGGTGGGCGGAGGCGGTCGTGGAGGCCGCGACGGTGGCGGCGGAGAGCTCGAGGAACGTGCGGCGGTTGATGCTCGCTTTGCGGTCGACCATGGCGGATTCTCGGGGGTTGGGGGAGCCTCTCTCACTGGGACGGGGGGAGCGGGGGGGTGGGCGGGGGAGAGGTCGCGGGCGGCGGCTCGCCGGCCCACGCGCGGATGGCGGCGACGATCGCCCGTACTTCATCGGGGGAGAGAATGGCGAGGCCGGCGGGGCCGGGCCCGAAGGCGCGCATCGGCGTCCCGTCCCGCCCGCGGGCGATCGTGGCGGCGAGGAAGCCGTCCGAGGCGGCGGCGAGGAAGTCGGGGTTGGCGAGCTCGGGGGCGAAGCCGCCGCGACCGTCCGATCCGTGGCAGGAGGCGCAGTAGCCCGCGAAGAGCTCGCGCCCCAGGCGGATCCGGTCCTCCGTCTCCGCGTAGACCCGCCAGCCCTCCGGGCCGGCGGGCAGGTCGTAGGCGAGGGAGCGCACATAGGCGGAGACGTCCATGATCTCCGGCGCCGAGAGGTCGGCGAGGCCGCCGGAGGCGTACTGGCGCATCGGGGTCCCCTCGCGTCCGAGCACCATCGTCGCGATCAGGTGCCCCTCGCTCGTCTGGCGCTGGAACGAGGGCTGCCCGAGGGCGGGACCGATGCCTCCCTCCCCGCGTGCGCCGTGGCAGCGGGCGCAGGCGCCCAAGTTCTCGTAGATCTCCTGGCCGCGGCCGATGCTGCCCAGCACGGTCCGGGCCGACTCCGGCGGGGGCGGGGCGTGGCGCAGCCAGCGCAGCCAGGCGACGACGTCGGCGATCTGGGCGGAGGTGAGGTCCGCGATCCCGGCCGCGCCCCCCGGCCGATCCGGGCGAGCGGCGCCCGCGCGCGCGAAGCCGCGCATCGGGGTCCCGGGGCGCCCCTCGGCGATCGTCGTGAAGAGGTAGCCGTCGGTCGCGTGATCCAGGAAGACGGGGTTGCGGAGCTGGGGCCCGCTGCCGCCGGTCGCCTCCGGCCCGTGGCAGGCGGCGCAGGCGCGGGCGAAGAGCAGCTCGCCGTGCTCGGGGTCGCCCTGGGCGATCGAGGCGGGCAGTGCGCGGCGCGGCGCGTCCGACAGCGTGCGCAGATGGGTCACGAGGTCGCCGACGTCCTCCGCCGCGAGCGACCGCCACGCCGGCATCGCCGTGCCGGGCCGGCCGTCCCGGATCGCGTAGGCGAGGTACTCGTCGGAGACGAGCGAGAGGAAGCCGTCGTTCGCGAGCGAGGGGCCGATGGCGCCTTCGCCCCCCGGTCCGTGGCAGGCCGCGCAGCGCCCGGCGTAGATCCGGGCCCCGAGATCCGCGTCCCCCTCGCCCGCGGCGAGGCGCCCCGCCACGGCGGCGATCTCCACCCGCGGGCCCTCCCAGCTCCGCAGGAAGGCAACGAGGTCCGAGACTTCCGAGGTGCGGAGATTCCGCCACGACGGCATCCCGGTGTTCGGCCTCCCCTCGACGATCGTGCGCGCCAGCGCGTCGTCGGAGAGCACGGCAAGCACGTCGGGAGAGTTCAGCCGGGTCCCGATCCCGCCCTCGCCGGCAAGCCCGTGGCAAGTGGCGCAGCGGCCGCGATAGAGCGCGGCCCCGGCCCGCGGATCGCCCGCCGCCGCCGACACGGCCGACGCATCGGCCCGGTCCGGGGCGTGGGCGCGGATGGTGGCGACGAGGGCGTCGATCTGGGCGCTGGTCAGCCCGCCGGCGTCCTCGCGCCAGGCGGGCATGTTCGTGCCCCGGCGGCCATTGCGCACGATCGAGGCGAGGTACGCGTCGTCGGCGACGCACAGCAGGCTCTCGTTGCCGATCGATGGCGTACGGAAGGCGGTGACCGCCCCGCTCTGGAGGTCTCGCCCGTGGCAGGCGACGCAGAAGAGCCCGTAGAGCGCTTCCCCGCCGGCCGGGGCCGTCGAGCGCCGCGCCGGGGGCACGCGGAAGCGCGCCGGCACGTCGATCGAGCGCAGGGACAGCATGTACGCCGCGAGGGCCCGCGCGTCCTCCTCGCCCACGCCGAATCCCGGCATGACGGAGCCGGGGCTCACCGCCGAGGGATCCTCGAAGTGGGCGATCAGCCAGGCGAGCGGCGTCCGCTCGGTTCCCGCCGGCAGGTGGGAGAAGTCGTAGCCGTGCACACCCTTGTCCCCGACATGGGTGAGGTCGGGGCCGAGCGTGCCCCCGAGGCCTTGGTAGGTGTGGCAGCCGAGACAGCCCGAGGTCGCCGCCAGCTCCTTGCCGCGGGCGAGGAGCGCCGCGCCGGGCAGGGTCGCGGCGAGGTCGTCGGCGAGGATCGCCGCCCCGCCCTCCTCTTCGCCGTAGAGCTCGCGCTCCGGCCCGAAGAGGGCGTTCGCGGCGTGGCAGCGCCCGCAGCTCGTGTACACGAGGTCGCCCGCGAGCATCGGCTCCTCCCAGTGGGGGACCCGGCCGTGGGCGGCCGGAAGCGACACCGCCCGGCCCTGGCCGTCGTGGCAGACCGTGCAGCCGAAGTCCTCGACGGGGTGGGAGGAGAGGAGGTCGCCGGGATGGGCGGCGAGCGGAAGCTCGGCGCCGGCCATCGCCGGGTCGTCGATCCCGACGTGGCAGCTCTGGCAACGATCGACCCGCTCCAGGTCGGGGAGGAAGGCCTGCTGAAGAGCGGGCGCGAAGCCGGCGCGCAGGTCGGCCGGGAGTCCTTCCGCGTAGCGGTCCTGCCACGCGCGCCACTCGCCCGCGAAGTGCTCGTTCCAGGCCTCGAGTCCGAGGAAGACGAGGGTGCCCAGGCAGCCGACGATGGTCAGGATCTTGAATCCCCGTCCGTTCATGTCAATGCGCCGGCCAGTCGGAGGAGGACCAGTAGAAGTCCCAGTTGGGTCCCCGGAGGAAGGTGGCGAAGTAGGTCAGGATCGCGAAGGCCACGAGGAAGCACGTGAAGAGGGCCATGGCCCCCATCCGCGTCGATCGGGTCCGCCGCGCGAAGGCGGCCGACCAGAGCGCGAAGGCGACGACGTAGACCGTGCCGGGGTTGCAGAGGGTGATCACCCACTGCGGCGAGGCGGGGAACCAGCTCCGGATCCAGCCTACGGAGACCGTGAACCAGAGCATGGCGACCACGAAGGCGGCGGCGAACACCGCGGAAAGGGCGGCGATCCGCCGGCCGCTCGGCCCCGCGAACCACCGGCCGCTCGTCTCCTCCTCGCGATCGAGGTAGGGGATCAGCATGAGGCCCAGCACTGCGATCGCCGGGATGGCGATCCCCCCCGCGAAGGCGCTGTAGCTCACGAGCTCCTGGAGCCCCAAGAAGTACCAGGGCGCCTTGGCCGGGTTCTCGGGCACCGACGGATTGGCGAGCTCCTTCAGCGGGGCATCGAAGAGGTAGCCCAGGGCGAGCATGGCGAGCGTCGTGAGCACGAGGACGAGCATCTCGGCCTGGAAGAGGTGCGGCCAGGCGGAGACGGTGTGCTCGGGTCCCCGGTCGACCGCCCCCGTCCGCCCGCGCACCAGGGCCATCAAGCCGTAGGTCTTTCCGCTGCCTTCCGGGAAGATCGCTCGCCCGTTGCGCACGTCGGGGCCGAGCCGGGCGCCGGCGTCGGCGGGCCGGTTCAATCCGCCGTCCTTGCGGATGCGCCAGAAGTGCACGCCCAGGAACGCGACGAGGACGACGGGCAGGAGGACGATGTGCAGGACGTAGAAGCGGATGAGCGCCTCCTGGCCCACCGTGCTCGAGCCCAGGAGCAGGCTCTTCTGGAGGCCCCCGAGGTCGAATGTCGCGGTTAGGCCGAGGGCGTCGGTGACCTCCCGGGGCGACAGGGCGATGTTGGCGCCGATCGTGATCGCCCAGTAGGCGAGCTGATCCCACGGCAGGAGGTAGCCGGTGAAGGAGAGGCCGAGGGTGAGCACGAGCAGCACCATTCCCACCACCCAGTTGAAGGCGCGGCGTCCCCCGTAGGAGCCCGTGTAGAACACGCGCGCCATGTGGGCGAGCACCACGAGCACCATGCCGTGGGCCGCCCACCGGTGCACGTTGCGCATCATCCGGCCGGTGGGGACGATGAATCCCAGGTCGCGCACCGAGTCGTAGGCCTGATCGACCGACGGCTTGTAGTACACCATCAGGAGCGTGCCGGTCACGCAGAGGATCGCGAAGAGGATCAAGGCGATCAGGCCCAGACCCCAGGTCGTGCTCGGCCGCAGGCTGTGCTTGTGCACGCGCGCCGACTGCGCGTGCAGGAAGAAGTTGTTCGCGACGATCTGGGAGCGCGTACGATCGGAATCCGTCGCGCCATGACGCACGATCGACCCGCGCACCGCCCGGGGGAGATCGCGGAGGTTCTCCCGCATCGTCCGGGGGGCGCTCATGCGACCGTCCACCGGTCGGGGCCGACCGCCGTGCCGCGATCCACGACGAGGTCGCCGTTGGGCGCCCGCGAGATCGCGAGGAAGCGCAGGCGGGAGGGGGCTGGACCCCGGACCACGTTCCCCTCGGCATCGAACCGCGAGCCGTGGCACGGGCACGCGAAGCTGCCATCCGGCTCCGTCCGGGTGATGCAGCCGAGGTGAGTGCAGACGAGGTCGAGGGCCCGGAAGCCCTTCTCGTCGCGCAGCACGAGGATGCCGCGCTCGGGAAGGCGCGTGCGGCTCCCGGGGGGGAAGCGATCGGGCGGACCGATCCGGAACTTCGCGCCCGTCTCCGGGAAGAGCGACGGCATGGGCAGCCGCAGGGCGCCCATGGTCATCACCACCCCGGTGGTCAGGAACGACCACAGGGCCGCGAGGCCGAGGAAGTCGCGGCGCGGCACCTCGCGGCGGAAGCGCGCGCTCGGCTCGAGAGAAGGGTCTTTCGGCGGATGAGTCATGCCGTGGCGGGGGTGGAGAAGCAGAATCGCTCCATGGAGATCGCCCCGTTCGGGCAGCGCTCGGCGCACAGCCCGCAGCGGATGCAGAGCTCCTCGTCCTTGATGATGGCGGAGACCTCGCGGTCGTCCGCCTCGGCCGCGCCGTCTCCGAAGACGGCCCGGCGCAGCCGGTCGAGGAGTCCCGGCTCCTCGTGGGTGAGACGCTCGAAACCGACGATCTTGAGGCAGCTCTCGGGGCAAACCTCCACGCAACCGCCGCAGAGCACGCACCGGGCGCCATCGAAGATCGTGTTGACGGCGCAGTCGAAGCAGCGGGACGCCTCGCGCCGCGCGGCCGCGTCGTCCAGGGGCAGCTCGACCGGGGCCGCCGGGGAGAGCAGGCGCTCGGCGACCGGGGGGCGGGGGAGCGCGGCCCGTTCGATCCCCTCGTAGTCGTTCTCGCGCGTGTACTCGGCCAGGAGCCGGTGCAACCCGACGACCTCGGGCGCGACGTCCTCGCCGGTCAGATGGCGGTGCACGGCCCGGGCGACCCGCTTGCCGTCCGCGACGGCGTCGATCAGCAGGCGGGGACCGTAGGCCGCGTCTCCCGCCACGTACACGCCCTTCCGCGTGGTCGCCCCCGTGGAGCGATCCACGACGAAGGAGCCGCGGGCGTCCAGCTCGATCCCGTCCCGGGCGCGGTCGAGGAAGCTCGTATCCATCGTCTGCCCGATCGAGAGCAGCACGGTGTCGCAGGGCACGGTCGTCCGGTCGGCCGGGTCGAACTGCGGCGCGAACCGTCCCTGCTCGTCGAACACGCGCGTGCAGCGCTGGAAGACCACCCCCGTGACGCGTCCTCCTTCGTCGCGCACGATCTGGACCGGTCCGAGCGAGTTGAGACGGCGTACGCCCTCCTCGTCTCCTTCGAGGATCTCCACGTCGTCGGCAGGCATCTCCTCCAGGCTCTCCAAGGACACGAGCGTCACCGCGTCGACGCTCTTCTGGCGCAGGGCGGTCCGCGAGACGTCCATACCGACCTGGCGAACCACGGTGCGGGCGACGTCGTAGGCGACGTTGCCGCCGCCGATCACCACCACCCGGGTGCCGAGCTCGCGCGGCCGCTCGCCCCGCGAGACGCGGCGCAGGAACTCGACTCCCCCGAGGACCCCCGGACCATCGAGCCCGGGGAGGGGGATCTTCCGCGAGCTCTTGGCGCCGATGGCGAGGACCACGGCGTCGTGACCGGCGATCAGCTCGTCGAGGCCGACGTCGGCGCCGACGCGGGTGCGGCAGCGGAACTCGACGCCCAGGGCGCGGATCACCGCGATCTCCGCCCGGATCAGGTCCCGCGGGAGCCGGTACTCGGGGATGCCGTAGAGGAGCATCCCCGCCGGCTCGTCCTCCATCTCGAGGACGGTGGGCCGGTGCCCGAGCAGGGCGAGATCGTGGGCGCACGCGAGTCCCGCCGGGCCGGAGCCGACGATCGCCACGCGCCCGGCGATCTCGCCTCCCTCCCCGGTCGCCCGGAGCGTGCCGATCCGCGCCCGCAGCGAGCGCAGCTCCTCCGCTCCCTCGCCGTCGTGGGCGGCGGCGGGGAGGTCGAGAACGCGGGCGAGGATCTCCCCTGGGGCGAAGCGCCCGCTCTCGCTCCCGTACCGCAGGGTGGCGGTGCGCTTGAGGGCGCGGATCGCCACCGGCGCGTCGAGACGGCCGCGCCGGCACGCCGCCTCGCACGGCGCGCCGCATACCCGGCCGCAGATCGACGCGAGGGGGTTCGGTCCCCGGGCGATGAGATAGGCGCGCTCGTAGTCGCCCGCCGCGATCGCGCGCACGTACCCGCGCGCGTCGGTCCCGACGGGGCAGGCCGACTGGCAGTTCACCAGGCCGCGGAACCACTCGTCGTCGGGGATCTCGATCCGGAAGCTCATCGGGGCGGGGCACGCTCGCGGGAAGGAGGGGCGGCGCACCCCCGGAGCGTCCGCCGCGATTCCACCTCGGTTTTCCTCTTCTCCAACCAATAGATCCGCAACTACGGATCTCCCGGCTTGACCTAGGTCAACGTTTTCCGGGATCGGCCGGCGGTCGCGGCGGGCGGAACGCCGCGAATCGGCCCGCGGCTCTCCGCCGGGGTCACGGGGTGAGGACCCAGAGCGCCGCGAGGGCGAAGAGCACGATCGCCGCCGCGAGGGGCAAGCGGCGGAGGGCGAGTGCCCGGGCCTGCCGCTCCGTCGCTCGGGCGGACCAGGCCGCGCCGGCGGCGACGAGGAGGATCGCAGCGAGCCAGAGGGCGAGGGGGGAGAAGAGGGGAGCGGGGGGACCGGCGGCCCCTTCGGCCGGGCCTCCCAGGGGATGGCGCAGGCTTGGCCCGAGGCTCGCTCCTTCCCGTCCGAGGGTTCCGAGGTGGTGGGCGAGCGTGAAGAGGAGGGCGAGGGGGAGGAGGCCGTAGGCGAGGCGGGTGACGGCGGGCCAGAACCGCGTTCGCTCCGGCCCGCCGGGCCGCGCCAGCGCCACCGCGCCGGCGAAGACCGCGCCCACCGCCGCCGCGGCGCCGAAGATCGCCCCGCCGGAGGCGAGCCATCCGCCGGCCGGCGTCCCCGGGGAGAGCCATTCCCCCGCCGGCCGGGCGCGGAGCGCCCCGGCGAAGGTGAAGGCGAGGACGAAGAGAGCCAGCACCGCTTCGTCCAGCCGAGGGTCGCGGTGCTCGACGAGATCGGCGCCGAAGGGGCGGGCCCGCACGCTCATCACGTCCATGGGGCACGTCTTCACGCACTCCAGGCAGTTGATGCAGAAGGTGTTCTCGGTGAAGGAGGCCGGGAAGAGGTCGGTGGGGCAGCCGACTCCCCACTGATTGCCGTGGTAGCAGTCCTTGGTGCGGCAGGCCATACAGACCTCGGCGTCCATCGTGCGCACCTCGACGGCGCCGCAGAGCGCGAAGAGCCCGGTGACGTTGCCGGGCGGGCACACGTAGCGGCAGAAGGCGCGGCGCTCGAAGACGAGGGCGAAACCGATCGTCACGAGGAGCATGGCGATCCCCACCGCCGCCGTCCCGCGCGGGGTCCGGTCGAGGGAGAGGCCGGCCTCGATTCCGGTGAGGAGGGTGAAGAGCGCCACGGTCCACCAGATGTGGCGGAGCCGCTTCGGCCAGCGGAGGCGGAGGCCGCGGCCGGGGGCGGTGGGCCGCCACGCGGGCCTCTGGATCCAGCCGGCGATCGCGTCCCACGGGCAGACGTAGCACCACGCCTTGCCCAGGACGGGCGTGACGAGGACGATCGCGCCCCACCAGATCGTCCACGTCACGAGCGGCGCCGGGTTCCGCCGCGGGTCCGCGTCGCCGGCGAGGCCGGCGAGGAGGAGGGCCGCGAAGAGACCGACGAAGACGATCTGGGCGAGCGGGCGCGTGGCGGGATGGCGGACGAGGCGGCGGAGCCCGGGGATCCGGCGCAGGAGGTCGGGGCGCGGCGCCGGCGCCCGACGTACGCGCCACCGGCGGCTGGCGAGCCCGCCGAG
>JBFMCU010000091.1:47740-48420 GCA_040754415.1 Planctomycetota bacterium | reverse complement strand
GAAACCCCAGCTCGGCACCCGGGCCGCCGTCCCCGGCACGGCGAGGTCGACCGCCGCCACGAGGAGGAGAGCGAGGACGAGGGAGAGGGGCACGAGGAGGCCGGTCATGGCCGAAGCGCGGGGACGGTGAGAGGGTAGCAGGTCCTCCGCGCCGGCCGGTCCTCGCCCGCGCCGCGGGGCGAGGACGCCGTCCGGCGGGGTCGCGAAGGCCGCCGAGAGGCGGGAAGGTTGGAGTTCCTTCCTCCTCTCGGATCCGATAATGCCGGCCCGGTCGCCGACGATGTCCTCGCTCCTCTCCGCCCTGCCGATCCTGGCCTTGGTCGCCGCCGCCCTCGAGAGCCTCCTCGTGCGGGTCGATCTCTCGCACCGGCCGGTCGGGGCGGCCCTCTTCGGCCAGGCCTTCCTCCTGTGGCTCGTCCTGGGCGTCCTGGCCTCGCTTCCGGCCGCAGCGACCCTCTTCGTCCGCCGGCGCGTGCACCGGGCGGACGAGGCTCGCCCTCTCTCGGCGCGGGCGGTGTGGCCGGTCTTGGCGGGATGGATGGCCGCGCCGGTCCTCGCCCACGGGGCGCTCGATCGCCACACCGCCCTCGCCGGAGATCTCGCGGGCCTCGCCGCGCCGCGGCCGTGGCTCGAGGTCGCCGGGTTGCTCGCCGGTCTCGTGGTCGCGCTCGCCGTTCTCG
>JBFMCU010000091.1:0-47730 GCA_040754415.1 Planctomycetota bacterium | reverse complement strand
CGCGGCGGGCGCCTCCCGGCCCCGCCGTCCTCGCTCTCGTCCTCGCCGCGGTCGGGACCGGCCTCTTCCTCCCGATCCGGCGGGCGCCGCGGGCGGGGAGCGCGCCGGCGGAGGCTCGCCCCAACCTCCTGCTCGTCGTGTGGGACACCACGCGCGCCGATCACCTGGAGCCCTATGGCTACGATCGGGGGACGACTCCCCACCTGGCGCGCTTCGCGGCAGAGGCGGTGGTCTTCGAGAGCGTGCGTTCCGCCTCCTGCTTCACCTTCAGCTCGCACCTCTCGCTCCTGACCGGCGTCCATCCCTCGACGCATGGCGGGCGCCTGCTCTCGATGCGCTACGACCCGCGCCGGGCCCCGGCGATCGCCGACACCCTGCGGCGGGCGGGCTGGCGCACCGGCGGCTTCGTGGGGACCGACGTGCTCGCGGGACGCACGGGCCTCCGCCACGGATTCGAGGTCTGGGACGACCGCGTCGATCCGCCGGTGTGCGACACGCGGGCATGGAAGCTCGTGCACGACCTGCAATCCGTCCTGGCCCGCGCGATCCCCGCCCTGCGCAACAACGGCAATCCGCACTGGTTCCAGGACTTCCAGCGCCCGGCGTCCGAGGTGTTCGCCGCCGCCCGAGCCTGGATCGGGGCGGACGACCCCCGCCCGTGGTTCTGCCTCGTCAACGTGTACGATCCGCACTGGCCCTACGTGCCGGTGGGGCCCGGGCGCGAGCTCCTCGTGCGCGACTACGACGGGCCCCTGGACGGCTATCTCTTCCGCAGCGACCGCTGGCGGGAGGGCACGGCGATCGGCGCGGCGGACGCGAGCCACGTGGCGGACCTCTACGACGCGGAGCTCCACGACCTCGACCTCGAGATGGACGCCTTCCTCCGGGACCTCTGCCTGGAGGAGGGGCGGACGGCGGTGATCGTGACCTCCGACCACGGCGAGGCCTTCGGGGAGGCGGGCCGCTGGGCGCACGAGGACATCCTCGAGCCCCAGGTGCGCGTGCCGCTCCTCGTGCGCCCCGCGGCGCCTCGTCCGGCGGGAGCCCGGGTGGCCGCACCGGCCTCCGGCGTGGACGTGGCACCGACCCTGCTCGCGCTCGCGGGCGTGCCCGCGCCGGCGGAGATGGAAGGCCTGGATCTCCTCGCCGCCGCCCCGGCGATCGACCGCGCCCTCTTGGTCGAGGATCGCGATCGGCTCGATGCCACCGACGTGCGCGTGGCCCTCTATCGGGGCCCCTGGAAGCTCGTGCGCGCGGGACTCCCGGGCGCGGCCACCTTCGCCCTCTACGATCTCGCGGCCGATCCGCTCGGCGCGGAGGACGTCTCCGCCCGCCATCCCGAGATCCTGGCCACCCTCTCCGCCGAGCTCGCCGCGCGCCGCGCGCGGGCCGACGCGGCGGAAGCCCGCGCCCCGGCGGAACGCGGCGGAGCGGACGACGGCCTGCGAGCCCTGGGCTACGCCGGCCGCTAGAGAACCCACCCTCCGCCCCCCGCCCACCCGGGGGAGACGGCCAGCGGCGGCGGCGGTTTCCCTCCCGGGCGCCGAGACCTTCGGCCCGCTGCGGACTTGCGCGAAACTCCGGCCTCCGCTACAAGGTCCCGCTCGATCGCCGTTCCTCCCCCTTCCCCACCCCCGCTTTCCCCCTGCACGATCCACCCATGGCCCGCGCTCAGAACAAGGCTGGCGGCCCCACCCGGGGACGCCGGCAGGTCCACAAGATCGGGATGGGCTCCGGCCAGGCCGTGCGCAAGGCCCGCGCCGCCCGGAAGCGAGGCAAGCGGGGTTAGCTGGCCGGGGGGCGCCGCCAGGCGCACCCCCGGCCAGCTAAGGCCGAACAGGGCGCCCGGGGGCGCCGCTGTTCGGCCGGTCCGAACGAAGGCGCCGCCAGGCGCACCCCCGGCCAGCTAAGGCCGAACAGGGCGCCCGGGGGGGGCCGCTGTTCGGCCGGTCCGGCGGCTGCTGCGCGCCGCTTCGTTCATCCGCCGCTCGCCCCTCCTCTCCGCCCGCCGACCTCCGCCGCCACCGCGCGGGCGACGCCGGCCACGAACGCCGCCTCGTCGAGCTCCCCGCGCCGGCGCCGCTCCCAGGCGGAGCGCACGATCGCCCCCGCCGGCCCCAGGCGCCCGTAGAGCCCGCTCGACTCCCCGTAGTCCACGTGCGCGGGATCCACGACCCCGCGCACCGCCGCGGCCGCCGCCAGGAAGAAGAGGGCGTGCACCGCCTGGTGCGCCGCGGGATCCGCCGGTTCGACCCCCGCCTCCCCGAGGGCGCGGCGCAGCGCCGCGGGCAGCGAGGCCGCACTCCCCGGCTCCGCGTCGAAGGCGTGGAGGAGTTCGTGCAGCACGATCTCCAGGAGGAGGCTTCCCCCTCGCCCCTCCACGGCGACGAACGAGACTCCCCCCTCCTTGGCGCGGTGGGTGAATCCGCCCGGCGCGGGGGCGGAGAGCACGAGGTGCACGGGCACTGCTCGCGACGACGGAGCAAGCCCGACGAGCTTCTGGACCCGCGCCGCGAGCGCTGCTCCCCGCTCCCCGGCGAAGGCGGGCTCGAGCGCCCGCCGGGCCTCCTCCAGACGGACCCGGCGGGCCGGCCAGGCCTCGCGGAGCCAGGCGTCCTCGAGCCCCGCCAGCGCTGCCCCCATCCCCGCGGCGATCTTCCGCAGGGCGATCGGCCGGCGCTCCCCGGTCGATCCCCGCGGGGCGAAGTCCTCGGGAAGCGTGGCGAGCGCCGCCCGGAGCGCCGCGCCATCCGCGCACCGGGCGATCCGGCCCTCGATCAGCCCGAAGGCCCGCGGATCGCCCAGCGCCTGCGCCGCCTCCCGCGCCGCCCGCACCGCCGGGAGCCAAGGGTCCTCGGGGGCCGGCTCGCTCGCCTCCTCGGCCCGCGCGCGCACCGCGAACCACAGGTCCACGGCGGGGGAGACGAGGAGCTCCACGCGAAGCTCCGGCCCCGCCTCCGGCGGGCGCGGACTGGCCGGGGCCGGCGCCAGGAGGGCGGCGAGGAGGAGCCGGACCGGCACGATCGCGGCGCTCACGCTGGGCTCCGCGGATCGCTCGCCCAGGCGCCGAAGTGGTCGGCCCCCCCCGCGGTCACCACGACCACGTCCTCCAGGCGCAAGCCGAACTCGCCCCGGCGGTAGATGCCGGGCTCGGCGGTGAAGGTCATCCCCGGGGCGAGCCTCGCCGAGCTGCCGCCGTCGAGATACGGCGCTTCGTGGCCGTCCATCCCGATCCCGTGTCCGAGGCGGTGGTAGAGGGCCGCGTAGCCCGCCCCGTAGCCGGCCGCCTCGATCACCGCCCGCGCGGCGCGATCGGCGTCGCGGCAGCGGGCGCCGGGCCGCAGGGCCTCGAATCCCACTCGCTGGGCGTCGCGGACGGTGTTCCAGGCGCGCGTGAACTCCCGCGGGGGGGAGCCATCGAAGACCCACGAGCGCGTCGTGTCGCTCTGGTAGCCGTGGAGCGAGCCGCCCGTGTCCAACAGGATCGAGTCTCCCCGCCGCAGCTCGCGGCCCGTCGGGGCGCCGTGGGGCACCGCCGCGTCCTCGCCGACAAGCGGCAGCACCCACGGAGCGCGCAGCCCGAGCCGCTCCTGGGCGCGGCACACGAGCGCGCCGATCTCGCGGTCGGTCCAGCCGGCCGGCAGCCGCTCGGCCACGGTGGCCAGAGCCTGTTGGGTCAGCTCGCTCGCCCCGCGGAGGAGAGCGAGCTCGTGCTCGTCCTTGACCCCGCGCAGCTCCTCCACGATCGGGTCGCCGGGCACGAGGGTCTCCGCGCCGAGCTCGGCGGCGAGGCCCGTCCACACGAAGACCCGCGCGCGGGGCTCGAGGGCGAGCCGCTGGACCCCGCGGCGCACCAGCGCCGAGGCCAGCGGGGCGAAGGCGTGCTCGTCCTCCTGCCAGCCCTCGATCCCCCGGGCCGGGCCGTGGACCCGCGCTATCTCCCGCTCGGCCCGCTCGACCTCGAAGGCGGGGCAGATCCACATGGTCGAGCCGTCGGCGAAGACGACCAGCGCGAAGAGCCGCTCCGAGAGCCCCCACTCGAGCCCGGTGAGGTAGGAGAGAGTGGTGCCGGGCTCGACGAGCAGGGCGTCGAGGCGCGCGGCGTCGAGCAGGCGGCCGAGCCGCCGCACGCGGGCGGCACGCTCGTCCACCGTGATCGGGGCGAAGCGCGCGCTCTGGTCGAGGAGGCCGGCGAGGAGCTCGTCCGCGGGCGTGGCGGCCGGGGGAGCAGGGGATGTGTCGGGCATGGGCGTGCTCGCGGCGCAGCAGAGCCCGGTCCCGGCCACGGCGATCCCGGCCCCCAGGCCGAGGAGCTCGCGCCGGGACGGAGGGCCGGGCCGCGCCGGGCGGCGGGACGGGGCGGGGGTCATCGGGGCACCGGGGCGCGGCGGGGCGCACCCCCGCCCGAGGGTAGCGTTCCCGCTGGACGGCGCCAGCGGCGGGCTCAAGGCGCGCCGGCGCAGGGGCCGATCTCCGGGGGATGCACGACGCCCGGGACGGGAGACGGGGATGGCGCTTCCTCGGGGACGGTGCGCGGGTCACCTTCGCCGCCCTCGTCCTCTACGCCCTCTTCTTCAACCTCTCCGTGGTGCGGGGGACCTCCATGGCGCCGGGGATCCAGGACGGCGACCGGATCCTCGTGGAGCCGTGGAGCTATCTCCTCGGGGAGGTCGAGCGCGGGGACGTCGTCGTCCTGCGCTCTCCCCTCGATCCGCGGATCGACTACGTGAAGCGGGTGATCGGAGTGCCCGGGGACCGGATCGCGCTCGCCGGCGGGCGGGTCTGGGTGAACGGCGCGCCGCTCGAGGAGCCGTACGTGGCGGAGGTGGACCCCGCGAGCCTCTACGTGGGCACCGTGGGGAAGGGCGAGTACTTCGTGCTCGGCGACAATCGCCCCCGCTCCTCGGACAGCCGGGAGTTCGGCCTCGTGCCGGCCGCCCACCTGCGCGGCCGCGTCGACCTCCGCCTCTGGCCGCCGTCGCGGATGGGCTGGATCGAGTAGAGATCCCGCCCGCCGCGATCCTCGCTACCCTGACGCGCATGGCGAAACCGGCGGGTCAGGAACAGGGCGGGCGCGTCGTGCTCGTGACGGGAGGCGCCCGGGGGATCGGGCAGGCCTGCGCGCGGAGCCTGCGCGCCCAGGGAGAGCGCGTGCACGTCGTGTGGCGGACGCCCGGGGAGGAAGCGGATCTCGCGCAGGCCGAGTTCGGCGCGTGCGCCCATCACGGGGACCTCCTGCACCTGCGCGACGCCCGCCGGCTCGTGCGTGAGGTGGTGGAGACGGACGGGGGCCTCGACGCTGTCGTCCACGCGGTGGGGGAGTACACGGCGGGCCGCCTCGAGGAGTGCGCGCCCACCGACCTGCGCCGCATGCTCGCCAGCAACGCGGAGACCGCCTTCCTCCTCTTCGATGCCGCCCGGGAGCCGCTCCGCGCGCGGCGCGGCCGAGCGGTCTTCTTCGGCTGCGGGGGCCTCGCCGGGCTGCGCGCCCGGCGCATCGCCGCGGCCTTCGCGGCGGCCAAGAGCGCGCTCCTCGTGCTGGTGCGATCGTGGGCCGTCGAGGAGGCGCCCCATGGCGTCACCGTGAACATGGTCTCCCCCGGCTGCATCCC
The DNA here is from genome assembly GCA_040754415.1 of Planctomycetota bacterium. Lineage (GTDB taxonomy): Bacteria > Planctomycetota > UBA1135 > UBA1135 > JBFMCU01. The sequence continues at coordinate 42,118 of JBFMCU010000091.1, read as the reverse complement.
GCACGCCGGCGCCCACCCCGACACCCTCGACCCCGCGCGCCACGCGCGCATCCCGGCCGGCCGCCCCGGCACGCTGGAGGACGTGACGAGCGCTGTCGGCTGGCTCCTCTCGCCCGCCGCCGCCTACGTCACCGGCACGGACCTTCAGGTGGGGGGAGGGTGGATGCTGTGAGAGCGATGGACACCGCGGTCAGCGGCCGAGCGTGAGCGCCAGCGTCGACATCGCGTAGGCGGTGGCGAGCACGGGGTTGCCCTCGTACCAGCGCGGGGAGTTCTCGTTGAGCCACGATCCGTCCGGCCGCTGCATCGAGACGAGGCGGCCGGCGAGCTCGGCGCGCCAGGCATGGCTCGCACCGCGCGGATCCACGATCCGCTCCTCGCCGTAGAGGTCGAGAGCCCGGGCCATCGTGTGGAAGTAGTAGAAGAGGCCCTGATAGGCGGCGGCGGGATCGCGGTCGGCCTCGAAGCCCGGATTCACGTCGAGCGTCCAGTTGGCGAGGATCCAGCGCCACGCCGCCTCGACCCGCGGGTCCTCCCGGGGAAGCCCGGCGAAGAGATAGCCCTTGAGGAGCGCGTAGGACATCGATCCGTAGGAGCGCGGCACGCGCGTGCCGTCGGGGAGCTCGACGAAGCCCGCCTTCGACTCGCCGGGGGCGTACCCCGCCCCGCCGTCCTCGCCGCTCCGGATCGTGACGCCGTCGCTCGTGATCGCGAGATCGTTCGACTCGGAGCGGTTCTGGCAGCGTTGCAGGAAAGCGAGGGCCTTGCGGAAGGTCGCGGCGTTCTCCGCCTCGGTGCCGGTCGCCAGCGCCTCGAGGGCCATCTGGAGGTTCGAGAGATCGGGCCGCTCGTCGCCCCCGTATCCGACCCCCCCGAAGTAACGGTCGCCCGGCGCGTAGCCCTCGCCCTCGTCCGCCTGCAAGACGCGCAGCCAGGCGCGCGCCTTCTCGAGGACGGGGCGGTCCTTCTCGCGGCCGGCGGCGGCGAGCGCCATGACCGCGGCGCAGGTGACGTAGTTGTGGAGCTGTCCCGCGTGGATCGAACCCTCTGGCTTCTGCAGGGAGACGAGCCAGTCGAGGGCCCCCTCGAGCGCCTCCTGGACGTGGGGCGGACGGGGCGCGGGGACCGCCGCCAGCGCGGAAGCCACCATGCCGGTGATCCCCGGATCGGGCTCGCCGCCGAAGCCCCACCGGCCGCCCTCCGCCGCCGAGAGGAGGAACTCCGCCCCCCGGACCAGGGCCCGCGTCGCCGCGGCGCGGTCGGCGGGGCCGAAGGCCGGCAGCGGCTTCTCCACGCCCGGGGCCTCCGGCCCCTCGCGCGCGGCGAGCTCGGCCTGGATCGCCGCGAGGCGCCAAACGGCCGCGGCCGTCGTGTGCACGCGCTCGCCCTTCTCCTCCCAGAATCCCAGGGGATGCCGGCGCGCGAGCTCCTCGCCGGCGAGGTCCAGCAGGAAGTCCGCGCCCGCCGCGGCGAGGCCGGCGGGCCGCGCCGGCGGGGGCGGATCTCCGGCGATCTGGAGGTATGCGGCGGCCCGGGCCCGCGCCTCCCGGCCGCGCTCGCCACCCACGGCGCGCAACGCGAGGAGCGTGGCGAGGGTCTGGGCCCGCTCCCCGCTCGGCGGCACGTCCGCGTCGGTGAAGGCCCCCTCCGGGGTCTGATGGGCGAGGAGGAAGCTCACCGCGCGGTCGAGGAAGGGCCCGTCCCCGGCGCGGTAGCGACGGGGGCTCTCCGCGAAGGCCAGGAGGACCGCCGTGGTCGCGGCGACGTTGCCGTAGCCGCCCGTCGTCGCATCCTGCGCGCCGCGCAGCCAGCGCAGGGAGAGATCGATCTCCTCCGCCAGGGAAGAGGGGGTGAGGGGCTTCGCCCGATCCTGAAGGACGGGGGGGACGGAAAGGGGGGACGAGGGCGGCGAGACGGCCAGGACGACCGCCACGAGAGGAAGGAGGAGCATGGCCGGGATTCTAGCGCGGCGGAGAACCCCGGGAACGGATGCGCGGCCCCGGCGGTTCAGTCCCGGGGCGGCGGGGAGCGGCGGTCCGGCGGCTCGCCGGCGGGCGAGCGGAGCCGCACCGCCGTGCCGTAGACCAGGAGCTCGGCCGCCCCGGCGGCGATGTCGCTCGAGGAGAAGCGCACCCCGAGGATCGCGTTCGCGCCCCGGGCCCGCGCCTCCTCGACCATGCGGTCGACGGCCTGCTCGCGGGACTCGGCGAGGAGCTTCGTGTACTCGGCCACCTCGCCGCCCACGATGTTCTTGAACAGGGCGGTCACGTCCTTGCCCAGATGCCGGGCGCGCACCGTGTTGCCGCGGACGAGGCCGAAAACCGCCTCGATCTCGCGGCCGGGCACCTCGAAGGTGGTGACGAGGATCATCGCTCCACCCCGGTGTAGGGGTCGTAGGGGAGCGTGCGCCGGCGGTTGCGGAGCACGACCAGGAACAGGAGCAGGAAGCCGCCGAGGAGGAGGAACAGCAGGATCTTGGGGGCGAGGCCGAGCTCGCTCGCCGCCAGGCGCCAGGCGGCCCAGCCGGCGAGCCCGATCCCGCCCGCGAGCACGGCGGCGAATCCGATGCCCATCCCGCCGCGGTGGAGGAGCCCCTTCTCCAGGCGGGCCCATTCCTGGTCCGCCGGCTCGGGGGGGGCCATCCGGCGGGCGATCACCGCGAGCCTCTGCAGGGCCGCCACATCGCGGGCGAGGGCGGGCTCGCGGAGGAGCCGCGCCGCGAACTCCGCCCGCTCGGCCGGCGGGAGCTCGCCATCGACGTAGGCCATGGCGAGGAGCTCGTCCGGGGTCGGATCTCGATCTTGGGCGCTCATGATCCTCCTCCGCCGTCCTCTTCGCCGGCCGGCGGGGCCGTCGCCAGCGCCGCGAGCTCCTCGCCGAGATGGGGGCCGAGGGCCTCGCGGAGCCGGCGCCGAGCGTGGAACAGCCGGGACATGACGGTGCCGGGGGGGATGGCGAGGGCGCTCGCGATCTCGCGGTAGGAGAGGTCCTGGAAGTGACGCAGGGCCAGGATCTCCCGGTCGCGGGCGCTCAGGCGGTGGAAACCCCTCCAGAACGCCTCCCGCAGCTCGGCGAGCTCCACCCCGGCCGCGGGGGGAGGCTCGTCGCCCTCGATCTCCCAATCGGTCTCCTCCCCGCCGCGCTCGCCGGCGAGGGAGAGCGCGTGGAGGCGGCGGCGATGGCGCAGGAAGCTGAAGCAGGTGTTGCGGAGGATGCGGTGGAACCAGGGCAGGAAGGGGTCCCCCTCGCGGTAGGTCGCCCGGGCCCGGAAGGTCTTGAGAAGGGCCTCCTGGGTGAGCTCCAGGGCGTCCTCGGGCGAGCCCACGAGCGAGCGGGCGATGCAGAACGCGCGGCCGCGCAGGACGATCGCGAGGTGCCCGAAAGCCTCCCGATCCCCGCGCTTGGCCGCCGTCATGAGCTCGCTGGCCTCCGCTTCCACGTCCCGCGGATACCCCGCCTCCGCCCCCTTCTTCGCGGGAAGTTCGGGAACCCCGGCGTCGTCGTCGGCGGCCATGTCACGGGGGAGGGGAGGAGAGGGCGAGGGAGAGGACGTGCCGGGCGGCGCGGCGAGCAGCTCCCGGGGGACCCAGGCGGGCCGCCGCCTCGTCGAGCCCGGCGACGATCCGCTCCCGCCCGCGCTCGTCCTTGTAGCAACGGAGCAGGGCCGCGGAAACCTCTTCCACCGGCCCGGGACCCCGGAAGCAATGCTCCGGGAGCACCTCTCGGCCCGCCAGCAGGTTCACGGAGGCGAACCACGGCACGGTGAGGAGCGCGCGCCGGGCTCCGACCGCGAGCGGGCTTCCCAGCCGGTAGATCACGACGGCGGGCAGCCGGTGGTGGAGGAGGTCGAGAAGGACGGTGCCCGACACGGCGAGCGCGGCCCCGGCGCGGCCGAGGGTCTCGTGCAGGGCCCCGGCCTCGAGACGCGCCCAGCGGGAGGCGCCCGAGCGTTCCAGGTGGCCCCGCACCGCCGGCGCCAAGTCCGCCCGCGCCTGGGCCACCACGACCTCGAGGTCGGGGAGGGCGAGGCGCAACCGGCTCGCCACGACGAGCATCCACGGCAGGTTGCGCTCGATCACCGCCGCGCGGCTCCCCGGCAGGAGGGCGAGGACGAGATCGCCCGCCCCGGCGCGGGCGGCGGGCGCGCCGGCCAGCAGATCGAGCAGCGGGTGGCCGACGTGGGCGGCGCGCACGCCGTGGCGGCGGAACCAAGCTGGCTCGAAGGGGAGGATCGTCAAGGCGAGGTCCACGGCGCGGGCGTAGGCGCGGACGCGCCAGGGGGCCCAGGCCCAGTACTGCGGGGTCCCGAAGTGGACGACCGGGATCCCGTAGCGCCGGGCGAGGCGCCCGAGGGGGACATGGAGGGCCGGGGAGTCCACGGCGACGACGGCGTCGGGGCGCTCGCGGCGGAGGTGGGCGGCGGCGGCGGCCAGGAGCCGCGCGTAGAAGCGGAGCGAGCGCAGGACATCGGCCCCCATGGCGGCCCGGGCCACGGGATCGCCGACGAGCTCCACGCCGCGCGCGGCGAGCCCCCGGCCGCCGAGGCCCGAGAGCCGGGGCGGCGGGAGGCGGTGCTCCGCCGCCTCCGCGCGCAGGGCGTCCACGAGGCTCGTGGCGTGGATCTCGCCGGAGGGCTCGGCGCAGGAGACGAAGACGTGCCACGCTCGCCCCGAGGCCGCGGGAGGGGGGGGGAGAGGGTCGATCGGTGCCGGGGTGGCGAGGTCGCCCTCGACCGCGGCGATCCAGCGGCGGCGGCGAGGGAGGAAGCCGGCGAGGCGGAACGGCGCGGCGAGGAGCCCGCCGGCCGCGCGCAACGCCTCGAGCGCCACCGCCGCCCGCGGGGAAAGCCCCCGCCGTCGCGACTTCCCGGCCATCAGCGACCGGCGCCGCCTGCGGGCGAGGGGGACTCCACGGCGTGCTTCGCGTGCGCGAGCGCCGCCAGAGCCCTCTCGGCGAGGATCCGATGGCCGCGAGCGTTGGCGTGGGGATCGGCGGAGGAGTTGCGGACGTCGAGCGCCCACTCCTCCGCGGTGAACGTCAGGTCGTAGCACGGCACGGCGCGCTTTTCGCACCAACGCCGCACGTCGGCGAACCGGGGCGTCGTGTGATCGAATACGAGGAAGGAGGCGCCGAGCTCGGCGCAAGTGGCCGCGATGCGCTCGAGCCCCTCTCGACTGCGCTCCCAGCCCTCGGCGTACCCCGGCCGCTCCTCGACCGGACGAGGGTCCACCGGGGGTCCGGCGACGCGCTCCGCCCACTGCTTGCGCAGGAACTGCCCGAGGCCGATCGTGCCGCGGAAGGTCGCGCGCCACCACCGTCCGAATCGCACGGCCGGACCCGGCGGCGCCGCGCGCATGGCCTCGACCTCGGCCCGGAACCGCTGGTAGAGCCCCCACGCGTCGTCGATGTCGTTCACGACGTAGGTGAGCACAACGAGGTCGGGCCGGAGCTCCGGGCCGTGGGCCGCCAGCCAATCCGCCTCCTGCAGGGTGTTGTACTGGAGGTGTCCGGCGTTCAGGCACTCGAGCGGCCGCCCGTCGGCGCCCCGGCCTCTGCGCTCGATCGTCCGGATCCACGTTTCCTCGTTGTCGACCCCCCAGCCGAGGGTGACGGAATCGCCGGGGAACAGGATCCGGTAGGTCGGCGGCCGCGAAGCGTCGCGGGTGGCGACGAAACCGTCGTCGACCGTGGCCGAACGCAGCCCGGGGCGGTTCACGATGTAGCTAAAGTCGTGGAGCTCGATCTCCGCTCCCGGCCTATTCTCGAAGATCCTCCCGTCCGGGCGCGCCGCCGCGGGCAGGATCCTCGCCGCCTCGACGAGGTAGCGGTTCGTCTCGCGGTGGTACGCCACCCCGAGGGGATCCGCTACGCGCACGAGGACCTCCAGCGCGATCCCGGCGAGGCTGCCGGCGCCGAGGAGGACGAAAACGCCCGCGATACGCCGCTGCCACCTCGGCCGCCGGCAGGGCAGCGACGGGGGCGGGGAGGGCGAGGGACTCGGCTCGATCATCGTCCGCGCGCGTGCCGGCGCGCCGATTCCACGCCGCCATTTCTCCATCTCGCGGTCCGGGGCGCAAGCGGCTAGGATCCGCTCGTGGTGCGGTTGATCGCCTTCTTCATCCTCGTCGTGCTGCTCGCGCGCGGCCTCGGCGCGCTGCCGCTCGTCGGGCCGTTCTTCGCTTCCTACGGGATCGTGGGAGTCTGGGTGGCGGCGATCGCCCTCAGCTTCGCGATCACCCGCTACGGAGGGCGCGTCCTCCTCCGGCAGCGAGGGCGGAGCGAGGTGCGCCGCCTCGAGCTCGTGGGGGGAGCGACGAACCTCGGGAAGGCCGGCTCCATCCTCCTCGTCCAGGGGCGGCTCCGGCGGGCGGTGGAGGACCTGCGGGCCGCCGTGGCGGGCGAGCCCGCGCGCGCGGAGTGGCGCTACCGCCTGGGCTGCGCGCTCTACCGGCGATCCCGCCATGGGGAGGCCCTCGTGGAGCTCGAGCGCTGCGTGGAGATCGATCCCGAGTACGCCTACGGAGCCGCGCAGCTCCGCCGGGCCGCCGCACTGGCCCGCCTCGGCCGGCACGAGGAGGCCCTCGCGGCCCTGGCGGCCTTCGAGCGCGACCACGGCGCGTCGCCGGAGTCCGCCCACCGGCGCGGGCGGTCGCTCTCCGCCCTCGGCCGGCGCGCCGAGGCGCGCGCGAGCTACCGGGCGGTGATCGGTCTCGCCCGCCACACGCCGCGCTACCAGCGCCGCGAGGCGCTCGCGTGGAGCGCGCGGTCCCTCCTCGCGCGGTGGCTGTGCGCACCGGACCGGCCGAAGAGCGACACCGGACGGCATCCTCTTCGGCCTCCAGATGGAACGGGTTGGCGCCTGCTTAGCGCCCCCCATGCCATCTGGCTCACGGCACCCGGCGGCGAAAGGCGAAGAGCGCGGCCGCGTAGAGGACGGCGATGCAGGCGAGCAGGGGGGCGAGGATCGCCCAGTCGAGCCGGCGCGCGGACTCGATGTCCACGAAGTCCTGGATGTCGGCGAGGCGGAAGAGCGAGCTCTGCGTCCACACCTTCACCATGTAGATCGCGAACTCGAAGGTGGAGAGGAACAGGACGAGGAGGGCGATCTTGGTCGGGTGCGAGCCGACCGCCGACAGGAGGAAGGAGAGGCTGTAGATCGCCAGGAGGAAGATCCACTCGTGGACCGCGCACAGGAACATCGGGGCGAGGTCCACGACCTCGTCCACGCGGTCGGCCAGCAGGGGGATCGTGGCGGTGCTGGCGAAGATGGGCAGGCCGAGGGCGAGCGCGCCGGCGACCCAGCGCTCGGTGAGCAGCCGCCCGCGGGAGATCGGGCGGGCGAGCCAGATCTCGAGCGTTCCGCGGTGCACCTCGCCGGCCACGGCCCCGACCGCGAACAGCACGGCGGCCGCGCAGCCCAGCGTGTTGCAGCCCTTGAAGAAATGCTGGCCGGTAATGTAGCCGACGACGCCCGTCTCCTCGAGCTGGGTGAGCATGTCCTGCAAGGCGGGGATGGGTCCGCTGAGCGCCCGCAGGGAGTCGATGTTGTCGCGGAAGTTCGGCCAGTAGAGGATCGCCGCCACGAGCATCAGCTCGAGCAGGGTGAAGTAGGCGAGGACCTGGATGGGCAGGCTGCCGAGATGCCGGCGCATCAGACCCCCTCCTCCCCGTACAGGGCGCGATAGAGCTCGTGCAGGGAGAACTCGCCGTACACGAGGCTCGTAGGGGCGGGCAGGTCGCGGGCGGAGAGGATCTCCGCGAGCGCGCGCCGCGGATCGCCCGCGGGCAGGACGAACGTGGCGCGCCCGCCCTCGATCCGCACGTCCTCGGCGCCGCGCGTAGCCAGGGATCCTGCGGCGGCCGCGGGATCGATCGGGTCGGCCCAGGCGACGCGCACGACCCGGCCCGCCCGCCGCCGCAGGCGCCGGGACTGCTCCTCGTCGAGGAGCTCCCCCCGGCGCAGGAAGAGGACCCGATCGCACACCCGCTCTACCTCTCCCAGGTGGTGGGAGGAGAGCAGGATCGTCGTCCCGTTCTTCGCCTCCCGGGCGAGCAGGCCCAGGATCTGGCCGCGCCGCGAGGGATCGAGCCCCTCGGTCGGCTCGTCGAGCACGCGCACGCGCGCCCGGGGGGCGAGGGCGGCGGCGAGGAGGAGCAGGCGCTTCATCCCGTGGCTGTAGCCGCGCACGCGCCGCTCCAGGGGCAGCCCCAGCTCCGTGGCGATCCCGATCGCGCTCGCCCGGGACTCGCGCTCGCGGCCGCGCAGGAACCAGGCGAGGTGCGCGCGGCCGGACATCTCGCCGTAGACGGCGACCTCGCCGGGGAGGTACGGGCAGCGCCGGCGCACGGCCGTGCCGTCGCCGCGCAGGGGAACGCCGTCCACGCTGGCCGTTCCCGCGTCCGGCGGCACGAGCCCGAGGAGCATGCGCAGGAGCGTGCTCTTGCCGCTGCCGTTCGGCCCCAGGAGCCCGGTGACGCCGCCGGGCCCCAGCTCGAAGGCGAGGGGTCGCACCGCCACCGTCGGGCCGAAGCGGCGGGTGAGGCCGCGGACGACGATCGTGCCGGCAGCGCCCGCCGTCCCGGGCGCGCGGGAGGCGTCGGAGGCGCGAAAAGCGGCCATCGCCGGACCGGGGGCTGGATCCACCATCGGGCGCGGGAAGAATAGGAGCGCCATGGAGGAGCCGCAAGTCGTCCGGATGCTCAAGCGCGATCAGCTCGGGAGCGTGGAGCTCCTCGATGGGCCCGCCGGACCGGCCGTGCGGCGGATCGCCGGCGGCGGGCGCGTCCCCGGCTCGCGCGGGGTGGCCCTCCTGCTCCGCCGGCGCGAGCGCATCGCCCTCGCCCGCCTCGACGGCGTGCCGGGCGTCGCGCGACTCCTCGATCTTCCCGCGTACGCCGCGGCGCCGGCCGCGGACGGGACCCCGCCGCGCCGCGCGGCCGTGCTGCTGCGCACCTGGCTCGCCGGCGTTCCCCTGCATGCCGCCGAGCGCCTGCCCGCCGACTTCTTCGACCGCCTGGCGGATCTCGTGCGCGGCCTGCACGCGCGCGGCGTGTGCCACAACGACCTCCACAAGGAGCCGAACGTGATCGTGGCGCCCGACGGCCGCCCGCAGCTCGTCGATTTCCAGCTCGCGAGCGTCCATCCGCGCGGCGGCCGCACGTTTCGCGTGCGAGCGCGGGAGGACCTGCGGCACGTGGCCAAGCTCCGCTCTCGCTACCTCGCCGCGGGGGGCCGCGCGGCGGAGGTCGCCGGCGGGGCGGGACCGGGGCGGCGCTCCCCCCTGGCCGCCGCGTGGAGGCACCTCGGCAAGCCCGTGTACAATCTCGTCACGCGCCGCCTGCTTCACGCCGCCGACGGCGAGCCGCGCCGGCCCGCGACGGGCCCCTGGCCGCGGTGGGATCCTCCGCTGGAGGCGCGTTGAACGCGGGACGGGTCGCCCGCCCGATTGGCATCCCCCGTCCCCCTTCCTATCGTTCCGCCATGGAAATCGTCATCGTCGGCGCCGGGGAGGTCGGCACCCACCTGGCCGACATCCTCTCCCGCGAGGAGCACCGGGTCAGCGTGCTCGACGGCGATCCCGAGAAGGCGCGGCGCCTCACGGAGGGCCTCGACGTGCAGGTCTTGGTCGGGGACGGCACGCGCGCCGATCTTCTCACGCAGGCCGGAGCCTCGAAGGCCGATCTCCTGGTGGCGGTCACCCAGGACGACCAGGCGAACATGCTCGCGTGCCTCGTCGCCAAGGGCCTGGGGGCCAAGCGCTGCATCCTCCGCCTCAAGGACATCTCGCGGATCGAGGGCTACCGCCATTTCTACAAGCAGATCCTGGGCTTCGACATCGTGCTCTCCACCGACGAGCTGGCGGCCGAGGAGATCGTCGGCACCGTGCGCCAGCATCGCGCCCTGGAGGTCGAGTCGTTCGCGGACGGCCGCGTGCAGCTCCGCCGCCTGCGGATCCGCGAGGAGGGAGAGCTCACCTCGGACTCGCTGGCCGGCCTCAAGCTGCCCCCGGGGCTCCTCATCGTGGCCGTGGCCCGCAAGGAGCAGTTCTTCGTGCCGAGCGGCACCGACCAGCTCGCGGCCGACGATCAGGTGTACTTGATCGGCCGCGGGCCGGACCTCGACCAGTTCGAGCTCCTGGCCGGGGCCCCCAAAGTCGGCCGGCGGAGCGTGGTGATCATGGGCGGCGGCGGCATGGGAGTGCAGATCGCCCGCAAGCTCGACGCCATGGAGGGCGTCTCGGTGCGCCTCATCGAGCGCTCGCCGGCCCGGGCCAAGGAGATCGCCGGGGTCTTCTCCAGCGCGGTCATGGTGCTCGTCGGCGATTCCACCGACCTCGATCTCCTCATGGAGGAGCGGATCGGCGCCGCCAACGTCTTCATCGCCACCACCCAGGACGACGAGCGGAACATGGTCGCCTGCCAGCTCGCTCGCTCGCTCGGCGTGGAGCGCACGGTGGCCATGGTCAACAAGGCGTCCTACCGCCAGATCTACGACCTCCTGGGGGTGGATCGGGCGATCTCGCCGCGCGTCCTGTGCGCGAACAACATCCTGCGCTTCGTCCGCTCGCGGTCGGTCTCGGCGATCGCCGTCATCGCCGACGGCCGGGCCGAGGTGCTGGAGATCGAGGTGCGCCACCGCGACGGGAAGTCGGAGCGGCGCGTCAAGAACCTCGGCCTGCCGCGGGGCACGGTCCTCGGGGCGCTCGTCCGGCCGGACGAGGTGGTGATCCCGAGCGGCGACACGATCGTCAAGAACGGCGACCACGCCATCCTCTTCACGCTCCCCGAGAACCTCGGCGACATCGAGGAGGTCTTCCGCGATCCCGGTACGTACAAGGCCTAGATGGCATGGGGGGCGCCGTCCGGCGCGATCCCCGGCCATCTACAGAACGTCGTCGCGGTAGACCCAGCGGCGGTCGCGCGAGCGATTGCGGGCGTGGGTGGCGACGCGCCACATCTCCTCGGGGCCCACCACGGCGAGGTACCTCGCCACGCCGCCGTCCGCCGCGGGCAGGCTCACCGTGCCGGCCACGAGCCCGAGGAGCACCAGGCCCTCGCGGCGGGCGACATACACGCCAGCCCCGCGCTGGGAGTCGTCGAAGCTCGCCATCCCCTCGCCCATCTGGAGGAGGAGCCCGGTGACGGCGGGGTGGACGGCGACGACGGCCGGCGCGCGCCAGCGCTCCGCTCCGCGGCGGCCGACGATCACCACCTCCTCGCCCGGCGCGGGAACGGCGAAGGTGATGGGCATGGTCGGGAGCCGGATCTCGGCCTCGGTGACGTAGAGCCCGCCGCCGACGGCCTCCACGAGGCCCTCCTCCCGGCTCGGATCGCCGCCGAACCAGGCGTCGAAGCGGACCGTCCCGCCCTGCTGCCCGCAGCCGAGGAACACGATGCCGTACTCCGTCGACACGCCGAGTTCGCCCGCGCCGGGGGTGAGAATGGCGATCGTGGCGTCGGGCCGGGGGCGGGGGATCCGGCAGCCGGCGAGCAGGGAGAGGACGAGGAGCGCGAGAACGGTCGCGCTCCCCGGATGGGAGGCGGCGGCGGCGCGGGAGCGGCGGGGCGCGGTCATTTGTCCTCGGCCTGGAACTTCGCGTAGGCCGCGAGGAACTCCGCGAACGCCTCCTGGTAGTACTCGTTCTCGGGCTCGAGGCTGGCGGCGAGGCCGTGGTGCAGCTTCGCTTCCTCGATACGCTCGGCGGTTCCCCGCAGGTCGAGGCTTTCCTCGTCCCCCTCCTTCTCCACGATGTGGACCGAATAGGAGCCGGTCGAGAAGCTGGCGCCGCCGAGCACCTGCCCCAGGGCGAGGTGGAAGGAGGGATTCAAGGGCGCGAGGTCCACCGCCTTCCGGAAATCGTCCTCGGCGACGGAGAATGCGTTGCCCCGCATCACCCGCAGGACGCCCCGGGCCCAGTAGGCGCGCGGATCCTCGATCCCCGCGTCGATGGCGAAATCGAGGTCCGCCTGGAGCCCCTCGGCCAGTCGATCGAACTCCTCCTTGTCGTAGCGACCCAGGGCCGCCCAGTACGCCCGCTTGAATCGGGCTTCCGGGGCGTCGATCGGGACGGCGGCGACGAAGTCGAGCCACTCCTTCTCGAGCTGGGCCACCCCGTCCTCCTTCACGCCGATGTCCTTCAAGAGGAGGCGCTTGACCTCCTGCCAGGAGACCATCTTGGCCGTCCCCTGCTGGTTGGGGAAGGGCTGCAGCTCGTACGCTACCCCTTTTGGCAGCGTGTAGTTGTCCTTGAAGAAGCGCTTGAAGCCCTTCTCGTACTTCGAGTTGTTCAGGAAGAAGACGAAGGACCACGCGTGGGCGTACTCGAAGGCGTGGAACGCGGACTTCTCGGTCTTGAAGAGCTCCTCGAGACCGACGTAGTCCCCGTCCTGGATCGCCTGCTGCACGGTCAGGACGCGGTCGACCTGAACCTTGCCGGGCGCGATCTCCAGCTTGCCCCGCTTGTCGCGCTGGATCTCCGCGGAGCCGAAGAAGTCGGCCACCCCCTCGTTGATCCAGATCAGCGGCCAGGCCTGGGGCTCGATCAGGTAGGTCAGGAGGTGCGTGCACTCGTGGAGCGCCACCCAGTTGCTGATCGCCGGCTCCTCGTAGTCGTGGTAGAAGTTCAGCTCCTCGTCGAGGAAGCTGAAGTATCCGGCGACCCCCGGCGGAACCTCCTTGACCTCCTGGAACTCCTCCCGGCTCTTGAAGACGTTCACCTGCATCTTCGTCCGCCGCAGGCGCGGGGAGGGATTGATGCCCACCCGGCCGTTCATCAGGTCGTAGTAGGCCTCGAGCAAGTCGCAGTAGTACTCCAGGATCTCGGGCGAGGTGTTCGTCTTCACGACGAAGTGCTTCGTCTCCTTCTCCCAGCCGTCCGCGAAGCGCGCGTGGGAGGCGAGCTCCTCGACCCGCGCCCGCCGGCTCGCCGCCTCCTTGTTCAGCTCGGCCTGGTAGGCGGTCTTGCTGAACCACCGGCCGCGGTAGCGGACGTAGCCCTCGGCGAGCTTCGCGCGCTCGTCGTCGTTCTGGGGGACGTAGTCCGTCATGTCGCCCTCGACCTCCACGGAGGCGACGAACCTCTCGGGGCAGCGGAGCTCGCCGTGCGCGAAGACGAGCTGGTAGCCCCCCTCGGGGAGCTTGCGGGCCTTCTGGACCTCGAGCACGCGGCCGTCGGTGGTCACGAGCCGGTCGGCCCGCGCCGCGCCGGCGAGCAGCAGGCCGGCGACCGCGGCCAGGGCGGCGCGCCCGGCCGCCCGCGGAACGATGGATCCCATCCCGATCTCCCTCCTATTCGATGTAGTCCTTCCAGGCCGCCTCGAAGGCCGTCCAGTCGACGCCGGCGAAGGCCGCATCGACCGCTTTGTCCAGGTCCCCGGTCATGGCCAGCGTGTCGAGGTAGGTGTCGAGGATTTTTCCCCACGCATCCTGCCAGCCCTTCGCCTTCTTCGCGCCGGTGCGCAGGAACCAGATCAGCGACCACCCCTGGGCGTAGCAGTCCCCGCCGTCGAGGTCGAGGTCGTTCGTGCCGTAGTACTGGTCCTGCGTCCAGCGGACGAAGTCCTTCAGCGGGACGATCTTCCCGTCGCGGATGTTCTGCTGGATCGTGCGGTAGCGCCAGGCGGCCTCCTGGAGCTTGAAGCGCTTGTGGTCGTACTTGTAGCCGCTGTAGAAGTCGCCAGTGCCCTCGTTGTACCAGGAGTGGGGCGAGATGTTCCCGTAGAAGTAGAAGATGTACTGGTGGAAGGCCTCGTGGTTCAGGACGAGCCAGGTGTCCTCGCGCCCGCCGACGGCCTGGTCGTCGAAGATCACGAGTTCCTCGCCCACCCACCACCAGTAGCCCCCGGAGTCCTCCTCTCCTCCGTACTTGATGTACTCCTCGCGGCTCTTGCAGACGCGCACGACGCTGCAGCGGGACATCTCCATGGGGTCGATCGGGGCGGCGGTGCGCTCCTCCTCCGCGCCGGCGGCCGCACCGCCTTCCGGTCCCTCCCCTTCGTCCCCGCCTTCGCCCTCGTCTCCGCCCCCTTCCCCGGGCGCACCGCCTTCGCCGCTCTCCTCCTCCTCCTCTTTGCGCAGCTTGATCTGCCGCGCCCTTTCCGCCGGGTAGTCCGCGGCGTAGACGGCGCGGATCGCCTCGAGCCGCCCCCGGAGCTCCTCGATGAACTCCTTGTCGTCGCTCGAGGAGACCACGAAGTAGTTCTCCGTCTCGTAGAGGGCCCAGCCGGGGTTCTTGGCGACCTCGATCTCGAGCTTGGCCCGCTTCTGGGCGCGCGGCGAGCCGGAGCCGAGGCCGGCGGGGGCGTCGGGCCGCACCGCCGTGATGGGCTGGAAGCTCTTCGCCATCTGGGCGAAGGCCGCCTCGTAGCCCTTCCACTTCCTCTTCTCGCCGGGTCCGATGCCCGCGAAGGCGACCTGGAGCTCGGGCGAGAGCGTGTAGACGGCGACGTAGCAGCAGACCGGTTGTTTCTCCGAGCCAACGTCCCCGAGGTTGGACAGGCCGTCGAAGACGTAGTACTCCGCCGGCGCCTTGGGACCCTTGAGCGGTTTGGGATAGGCCTTCTCGTCGTAGGCCCACTGCGTGCCCTGGGAGATCCCGTCCTTCATCCAGGCGTGGATGTCCTTCCGGCCCCGGGAGCCGATCGTGACCTTTTCGCCCCCGACCTCCCGCTCCGTCTCCGCCTGGCTCTCCGGGCGAGCGTCGAACTTCACGAGCCAGACGTGCTGCACCATTCGCGCGCCGTTGCCACCGAGCTCGATGTGCTCGTTGATCTTCGGCTGGTAGCTGCCGATCAGGTTCACTTCGAGGGGCTGGGGCGGGATGAACTCCCAGTCCTTCGGGCTCTTGATCTTGAACCCGAGGTCGACGGCATCCTCGTAGTACTCCCCCCCGGCCTTCGGTGTCTGGGCGGTTCCGGCCGTCGCGAGCCCCGCGACTCCCCCCAGGACGAGCCAAGCGCATCGCCACGCCTTCATCGCTCTCCGGTCTCCTTTCGTTCCTGTTCCGCTGGCTCCGGCCCGGCCAAGTTCGGGGATCCGGCCCGCAGCGCACGGGCGAGCCCCCGCGCCGCCCCGGCCGATCCCATCTGAACCTGCCCCCCCGCCGATGGCAAGGGGCGCCGGGAGCGTCACACACGGGTAAGATCGCGCCTCGCCGGCCCAACCCCCGGGGCGGAGGCCCGTAGGATCGGGATCCGGCCGCCCGCGCTCCTCGCGTCGCCACCCCGTCCTCGCCGCGGCCGCGCGCTTCGCCCCGGTTCTGCTCTCTCCCGCGAAAGGCACCCCCATGGGATCCAAGAACCCCCTTCTGCTCCTCGCCCTCCTCGTCTCGCTCGGCCTCGGCGTCCTCTTCGCGACCCTCGGGCGCGATTCCGCTGCCGGCGGAGAGGACGGCGCGCTCTCCGCCGCCGCCCCGCCCGAACTCGATCCCGATCGACCGGCCGCCGACCTCCTCGCGCCGGGCCCGGGGCCCGCCGGTCCGGCCGCCGAGGCGGTCCGCACCGTCGTCACCCCCGCGGCGGCGAAGAGCGGCCCGGCGCCGGCCCCCGCGGTGGCCGTCGGCCCGCGGATCCGCGGCCGGGTCCTCGACCGCGACGGGGCGGGCGTGGCGGGGGCGCGGGTCCTCCTTGCCGGGCCGGGCTTCTTCCCCCTGGACGCCCGCCCGGCGTCCTTCGGGGAGCGGCGCTTCGAGGCGGCGACCGACCCCGAGGGCCGCTTCTCCCTGGACGAGGGCCCTCCTCCCGGCACGCTCCGCGTGGCGGTGCGCGCCCCCGGCTTCGCCCCCTACACCCGGAGCGGCGTTCCCCTCCCCGCCGGGGAGGAGGTCCTCCTCGAGCCCTTCACGGTGAGCCGCGGGGCGATCCTCTCCGGAGTCGTCGTCGATCCCCACGGGACGGGGGTCGCGGGGGCCGAGATCCTGCGCGAGGCGGAGGGCGACGGGCCCTGGAGCTTCTCGGGCGTCCGGAGTCCGGCGGCCACGACCGGCGCCGATGGGTCCTTCCGCATCGACGAGCTCGCCTGCGGGACGTGGAAGCTCGTGGTGACGAGCGCGGAGTTCCCCGATCGCGCTTTCGAGGGGCTCGCCGAGGCCCCGGGCCGCGAGTACGGCGGCCAGGTCTTCCGGCTGCTCCCCGGCCGCACCGTCTCCGGGCTGGTGACCGGCGTGCCGGAGGAGGAGCGCGGGAAGCTCCAGGTGCGCGCGACCCGCGTGCGGTCCGAGTCCGGATTCGGATTCACCCGCCCCGAGGTCCGGGTCGCGGACGTCGATGCGGCGGGCGCCTTCGTCGTCCGCGGGCTTCAGCCCGAGGCCCAGGTCGACCTGCAGGCGCGGACGCGGTCCGAGGGTTCCGAGGACTGGTGGTGGGGCGGCGGCAGCGCGCGCTCCGAGGCCGTGCGAGCGCAGGCCGGCGCGGAGGGGATCGAGCTCGTCTACCGGCCGGAGGCCGCCCTCGTGTTCCAGGTGCGGGATGCCCGGACCCGGGCGCCGGTGACCGTATTCCGCGTCGAGGCCGGCGTCGGCTGGAAGCGCCCCCTCACCGACGAGGACGATCGACCGCGCCTCCGCCACCCCGATGGCCGCGTGCGCGTCGACGGGCTGCGGCCGGCGGTGGGCTCGGAGCGGGCCGAGCTCGCCATCCACGCCACGGGATACCAGGACTACGAGCAGGGCGAGATCGCCCTCGCCGCCGGCGAGGAGCTGGACCTCGGGACGATCTTCCTCGAGCCCGTGCCGGTGCTCGCCGTCACCGTGCGGGACGCGGCAACCCGGGGGCCGATCGAGGGAGCCCGCGTCGAGCTCCAGGAAGCTCCCGCGCCCCCCGAGCCCGGCGCGCAGCGGGTCACCGTGGCCATGAGCACGGACTGGAGCGCGGACATGGACGTGGACTTCCCCAGCGGGGGCGTCCGGCGGGCGGAGACCGACGCGGAGGGGGTCGCCCGGCTGAACAGCCTGCCGGGCACGCTCGCTCGCCTGCGGGTGACGGCGGCCGGACACGCCCTCTACCAGAGGGACGACCTCGCGCTCCCCGCGGAGGGGGATGCCGCGGAGACCGTGCTCCTCGCCTCCGGCGGGGAGGTCGTGGTGAGCGTCGTCGATCCCGCCGGGGCGCCGGTGCCGGGGGTCGGGGTCGCTCGCCGCGGGCCCTCCGTCCGGGCGGCGGGACCGGTGATCCTCGGCCCGGGTCCCCGCGGGCGGGAGGTGACCGACACCGCGGGCGAGGTCCGGTTCCCGCACCTCGAGACCGGATCCCACTCCTTCCGCATCCGATCCCCGGGCGGCGGCATCGGCGGCTTCCTCGGCGAGAACGCGGTGATCGAGATCGCCGGCCTCGACCCGGGGGCCGAGGAGCCGGGCTGGGCGAGCGTGGAGGTCGTCGAGGGGGAGACGGCCCGCCTGACCCTCGTCGCCACGCCCCGCGCGACGCTCGCCGGGCGGGTGCGCGAGGCCGGCGTGCCGCTCGCGGGGGCCACGCTGCGGCTATCGCCCCGCGCCGCGGGCGAGTCGGCGGCGCGCATGGCCTTCCTGGGGATCGGCGGCGGGCCGAGCGCCCGCACCGACGGCGACGGCCGCTACGAGATCGAGAACGTCGAGCCGGGCCTCTACACGCTCACCGTCGAGCACCGCCTGCGCCACATGCCCGAGGAGCTCGAGGCGCGGGTGAAGGAGGGCGAGACCCGTTTCGACGTCGAGCTCAGCGTGGCGATCCTCGAGGGGCGGGTCACGGATCAGGAGGGAGAGCCCCTCGCCGGGATGCGGGTCACCGCCCGGCGCTCCCAGGGGGACGGAAACCGCGTGGCGATCGTGCGGACGATGTTCGTGGCCGGCGACGGCGGGGACGTGTTCGGGGCCAGCACCGGCGAGGCCCTGGGCGACGAGACGCGCACCGACGCCGACGGCCGCTACCGCCTGCGGGGCGTGGTCCCGGACGTCGAGCTCGTGGTGGAGGCCGAGGGCAGCGACGTGGAGACCGGCCGCACCGAGCCCCTGCGGGTGGGTCCGGACCAGGTGCGAACGGGGGTCGACCTCCAGCTCGCGGCCGCCGGCCGGGTCCGCGTGGCGGTCGCGAGCGCGGACGGGACTCCGGTCCAGTTCGCGATGGTCCGCGCCGCCTGGCAGGGCGAGGCGGCCGAGGACCCGGGACCCCAGCACGGCTTCGCCCAGGACGGCACCGCCGTCCTGACCGGCCTGCGGCCGGGTCCGTGGAGGGTGACCGTGAGCCCCCCGGGCGGCGAGGATTCCCCCCGCGAACGCGCGCAGGCGGTCCTGATCGTGGCCCGCGAGGAGGCGAGGCTCGCCTTCACCCTGGATTGAGCGGGCGGAGGCGGGTGCGGTCCGCCGCCGGGCGGCCGATCCCGCCCGGACCCCGTACGATACGCCGATGATCCAGACGGCGTACGAGGCGCTCGTCCTCGACATCGACGGGACGCTGGCGACCGACGAGGGCGAGATCCGGCCCCGGAACCGCGCCGCGCTCCGGGCGGCCCGGGCGGCGGGCGTGCGGGTGATGCTCGCCACCGGCCGCTCGGAGGGCTCGACCGTGCCGCTCCTCGCGGACCTCGGCCTCGACACCCCGGCCATCCTCTACAACGGGGCGGGCGTCTTCTGCCCCGTGCGCGGCCGGCTGATCGAGGAGCGCCTGCTCGGGGAGCGTACCGTGCGGAAGACGCTCGCCTTCGCCGGCGCCCGGGGGATCCTCCCCGTGGTCATGCGCTACGGCGCCAAGTTCGCGCCCCCGCCCCGCGACGCGGCCGAGACGGACGCCCTCCGCCTCCTCACGGATCTCTGCCTCGTCGCCGACGGCCGGCTCCCGATCGAGAACTTGCTGCGGATCAGCCTGTTCTCCGGCCGGCACGCCTCCCTCGAGGCGCTCGCGGCGGACCTCCAGCGGGCGGTGGACCTGCCGGCCTACGTCACCCACTTCCCCCTCGCCATGCTCCCCGGCCACCGGGCGAGCCCCCTCTTCGTCGCCGACGTCCAACCCCCGTGCCGGGGCAAGGCCGAGGCGCTGCGCGTGCTCGAGGAGCGCTACGGGATCCCCGCGGCCCGCGTCGTCGCGGTGGGAGATGCCCAAAACGATCTGCCGCTGCTCGAAGAGGCCGGCCTCGGCGTCGCCATGGCGAACGCCGTGCCGGAGGCGCGCGCCGCCGCCGACCGCGTCATCGGCAGCAACAACTCCGACGCGATCGCCGAGCTGGTGGAGGAGCTGTTCGGCGTCACCTGACGCCGGTTCATCCGCCGCTCTCGCCCTTGGCGCCCTTCGCCCCCTTGTCGCCGGCGCTCCCGGGCTCGCTCTCCTTCTTCGCTGCCTCCGCGCCCGCGCGATAGGACTTCGAGCGATAGTCCGTCTGGTGGAAGCCGCTGCCCCGGAAGAGGATCCCCGCCCCGTTGCCTATCTGGCGGCGCAGCTTCATGCGACCGCACGCGGGGCACTTGCGGCGGGGGGACTCGCGCATCGTCTGGAAGATCTCCAGCTCGTGATGACAGGCGTCGCAGCGGTAGTCGTACGTGGGCATGCGGTCCTCCGGAAGGCTACGGTCGGTCTTCCCCCTCCTTCCCCTCCTCTTCCTCCATCCGTTCTGCGGCGGCCACGATCACCTGGGCGTGGCGCAGCACGCTTTCGCGCCAGCGATAGCCGCGGCGCACCGTCTCGATCACGGTGCCCGGAACGGCGCCCGGCTCGACCCGCGTGCCGGCTGCCTCGTGGAGGGCGGGATCGAAGATCCCCTCGGCGGCGATCGGCCGCACCTCGGCCTGCTCCAGGCTCTGCAGGAGCTTCAGACGCGTCATTTCGACGCCGAGCGCGAGGTTCTTCGCCTCCTCCGTCGTCGCCGGAGCCGCGAGCGCCAGGTCGAGGTAGTCCAGCACGAGGAGCAGGTCCGCGAAGAGCGGCTGCAGGGCCCGCTGCAGCCCCGCCTCGCAGTCGAGGGCGGCGCGGCGGCGGAGGTTCTGAAAGTCGGCCTGGGCCCGCAGCAACCTGTCGCGCAGTTCCGCGGACTCCGCCTCCAGGCGCTCGGCGCGGGCGGCCGGGGTCTCCGCGGCGGGCGCCGCGGGAGCGGGCGCCCCATCCGGGGCGGGCGGGGGCGGCGCGACCTCCGGCGGGCTCTCGGCGGCCACGGCGTCGCGCTTGCGTTTCGTCCGGCGGACCATGGGTCGGTGGGCGGATCAGTTGAAGTAGTCGACGATGCGCTCGAAGAACGACTTCGAACCGGACTTCTCCGCCTCGATGGCGGCGAACTCCTCGAGGAGCTCCTTCTGGCGGTCGGTCAGCTTGTGCGGGACCTCGACGAAGACGCGGACGAGCTGGTCGCCCCGGCCGCGTCCCTCGAGCACGGGCAGGCCCTGCCCCCGCAGGCGGAACACCTTGCCGGTCGGCGTGCCGGCCGGGATCATCATCTCGACCTTCCCGCGCAGGGTCGGGATCTCCACCTTGTCCCCGAGGGCGAGCTGCGGGAAGGAGAAGGGCACCTCGGTCATCACATCGGCGCCGCTGCGCTGGAAGACCTTGTGCTCGCGCTCGCGGATCACGCAGTAGAGGTCGCCGCGCGGCGCTCCCTGGTCGCCGGCGTCGCCGCTCTCCGTCAGGCAGATGCGCATGCCGTCCTCGATGCCCGGCGGGACCTGGATCGTGAGCTCGGACGTCCGCACGACCTTGCCGCGGCCGCGGCACGCGGGGCAGGGGCTCTCGATCACTCGGCCCGCGCCCTGGCACCGGGGGCAGGTCGAGGCCATCGTGAAGAAGCCCTGGCTCCGGTGGACCTGGCCGCGACCATGGCACGTGGCGCAGGTCGTGGGGGAGGTGCCCGGGCGGGCGCCGGAGCCGCTGCAGCTATCGCAGTGCTCGTGGCGTTTGATCGAGATCGTCCGCTCCGCCCCGCCTTCGATCTCCTCGAGCGTCACGTCGAGGACGATCTTCAGGTCGCGGCCGGGGTGGGGCCCGTCGCGGCGGCGCCGCCCCCCGCCGAAGAGGTCTCCGAAGAGGCCCCCGCTCCCCCCGAAGATGTCTCCGAAGGCCGCGAAGATGTCCTCCATCGTCGCGAAGCGCGGGCCGCCCCCCGCGCCGGCCTGGGCGAAGGCGGCGTGGCCGAGGCGGTCGTAGCGGGCGCGCTTCTCGGAATCGCCGAGGACGTCGTAGGCCTCGGCCGCCTCCTTGAAGAGCTCCTCCGCCCGGGGGTTCTCCTTGTTGCGGTCGGGGTGGAACTCGAGGGCCTTCTTGCGAAAGGCGCGCTTCACCTCGTCGGCGGAGGCGTCCCGCTCGACGCCGAGCACCTCGTAGTAGTCGCGCTTCTCGCTCATGCCGCTCTTTGCTCGGCGGGCGGCGGGATCGAATGGACCCCGCCGCCCGGAGTTCTCGTGGGCCGCGCGCCCGCTCCCCGCGGAGCCGTCGTGCGCCCGGCGAGGGCCGGCCGCCGCCTCACGCCGTGCTGCCGAGCACCTGCCCTTTCTTCTCCTTGAGCTCCGTCACCATCGAGTCGGTGGTGAGGAGCAGCCCGGCGATCGACGCCGCGTTCTGCAGGGCCGAACGCACGACCTTGGCGGGGTCGATGATGCCCGCCTTGAACATGTCCACGTAGTCGTTGCTGAGAGCGTCGAAGCCGATGTTCTGGCCGCGCTCCCGGACCGTCTCCACGACGACGGATCCGCTCTGGCCCGAGTTCTCGGCGATCTGGGCGAGCGGCGACTCGAGGGCCTTCAAGACGACGAGCTTCCCGAAGCGCTCGTCCCCCTTCACCTTGAGGCTCTCCACGGCGGGGACGGCCCGCAGGAGGGCGACGCCGCCGCCGGCCACGATCCCTTCCTGGATCGCGGCGCGGGTGGCGTGGAGAGCGTCGTCGACGAGGTCCTTCCGCGCCTTCATCTGGGTCTCGGTGTCGCCGCCCACCTTCACGACCGCCACGCCGCCGGTCAGCTTCGCGAGGCGCTCCTCGAGCTTCTCGCGATCGTAGTCGGAGGTCGTCTTCTCGATCTGGGACCGGATCTGCTTGATGCGGTCCTGGACGGTCTTCTTGGCCCCCGCGCCCGAGATAATCGTGGTCGAGTCCTTGCTGACGATGATGCGCTTGGCCTGGCCAAGCTGGGACAGAGTCATCTTCTCGAGGGTCAACCCGAGTTCCTCGGTGATCGCGATGCCGCCCGAGAGCACGGCGAGGTCGCCGAGGTAGGCTTTGCGCCGCTCGCCGAAGCCGGGGGCTTTCACGGCGCAGATGTTCAGGATCCCCCGCAGTTTGTTGATGACGAGGGTCGCGAGGGCTTCGCCCTCGATCTCCTCGGCGATGATGAGCAGCGGGCGCGCCGTCTGCGCGGCCTGCTCGAGGATGGGGATCAGGTCGCGGGCGCTCGAGATCTTCTTCTCGTGGATCAGGATGTAGGCGTTCTCGAGCTCGGCCACGAGCTTGGCGGGATTCGTGGCGAAGTAGGGGGAGAGGTAGCCCTTGTCGAACTCCATCCCCTCGACGACCTCGAGCTCGGTCTCCCGGCCCGATCCCTCCTCGATGGTGATCGAGCCCTCGTCGCCCACCTTCGCGAAGGCCTGGGAGAGCAGGTCGCCGATCGTGCGGTCGTTGTTCGCGGCGATCGTCGCCACGCTCGTCCGATCCTCGGCCGAGCGCACCTTGCGCGACTGCTCTTTGATGTTCTCGACGACGGCCGCGACCGCCTTGTCGATGCCGGTGCGGATGGAGACGGGGTTCACCCCGGTCGCGAGGTACTTGAGGCCCTCCTTGTAGATGGTGCAGGCGAGGACCGTGGCGGTCGTGGTGCCGTCCCCCGCGACGTCGTTCGTCTTCTTGGCCACCTCGTGGACGAGCTTCGCCCCCATGTTCTCGAAGGGATCCTCGAGGTCGATCTCCTTGGCCACCGTCACGCCGTCCTTGGTGATGGTGGGGGCGCCGAAGGACTTCTGGAGCAGGACATTGCGGCCGCCCGGCCCCAGGGTGACGCGCACGGTCTTGGTGAGCTTCTCGATGCCCGCGCGCACCTTCTGCCGGGCGTCCTCGTCGAACATGATCTGCTTGGCCATGGTCTTCTTCGTTCCTTGTTCTCGGGGGTCGGGTGGATCGCCGGTGGCGGGTCGGGGGAGAGCGAGAGGAGTCTAAAAGTCCATGTCGCCGCCCATCCCGCCGCCCATTCCGCCGCCCATTCCCCCCATCTCGTCCATGCCCTCCATGCCTTCGGGGCGGGACTTCGGGGGTTCGGGCTTCTTGGCGATGAGGGCGTCGGTGGTGAGCAGGAGCTGCGCCACGCTCACCGCGTTCTGCAGTGCGGCCTTGGTGACCTTCGTGGGATCGACGATGCCCGCTTCGACCATGTCGCGGTACTGGCCCTCGAGGCTGTCGAAGCCGTAGTTCACGTTCTTGTCCCGGAGCACGCGGTGCGCCACGACCTCGCCGTCGTGACCGGCGTTCTCGGCGATGAGGATGGCCGGCTTGGCCAGGGCCTCGTAGAGGATCTCGACGCCCATGTCGAACTGCTCCTCGCCGGTCTTGGCCGCCCGGGCCTTCTCGCGGGCCCGCAGCAGGGCGAAGCCGCCGCCGGGGAGGAGCCCTTCCTCGACCGCCGCCCGCGTGGCGTGGAGGGCGTCCTCGATGAGCGCCTTGCGCTCCTTCACCTCGGTGTCGGTGGCGCCGCCCACGTTGATCTGGGCGATGCCGCCGGTCAGCTTGGCGAGGCGCTCCTGGAGCTTCTCGCGGTCGTAGTCGGAGGTGGTCTTCTCGATCTCGGCGCGGATCTGGGCGACTCTCGCCTCCACCGCCGCGCGGCTGCCCGCTCCGCCGACGATGGTCGTCGTGTCGTTGGAGATCACCACGCGGCGGGCCGTGCCGAGGTCCTTCAGGCGGACCTCGTCGAGCTCGGTGCCCGTGTCCTTCATGATGGCCTCCCCGCCGCAGAGGATGGCGATGTCCTCCAGCATGGCCTTGCGCCGGTCGCCGTAGCCAGGGGCCTTGACGGCGCAGCATTGGACGACGCCGCGGATCTTGTTGACGACGAGCGTCGCGAGAGCCTCGGACTCCACCTCCTCGGCGATGATCAGGAGCGACCGCTTGGCCGTCTTCACCGCTTCGAGCAGGGGCAGGAGCTTCGCGACGTTCGAGATCTTGCTCTCGTGCACGAGCACGAGCGGCTTCTCGTACTCGCACTCCATCTCGTCGGGATTCGTGACGAAGTGGGCGGAGAGGTACCCGCGGTCGAACTGCATGCCCTCGACGAGATCGATCGTGGTTTCGAGGGACTTCCCCTCCTCGACGGTGATGACCCCATCCCGTCCGACCTTCTCCATCGCCTGCCCGATGAGCTTGCCGATGCCCTGGTCGTTGTTGGCGGAGATCGTGGCCACCTGGCGGATCTCCTCATTGCCGGTCAGGGCCCGGGACTTCTTCTCGAGCTCCGCGACGACGGCCGCGGTCCCCGCCCGGAGCCCGGCGTTGAGGCGCGCAGGCGACACCCCGGCGGTGATTGCCCGCAGGCCGCGCGCGAAGATGGCCTCGGTGAGGAGCGTGGCGGTGGTCGTCCCGTCGCCGGCCTTGTCGCTCGTCTTGCTCGCAACCTCCTTCACGAGCTGGGCGCCGAGGCGCTCGTAGGGATCGGCCAGCTCGATCTCCTCGGCCACGGTGACGCCGTCCTTGGTGATCGTCGGCGCGCCCCAGCCCTTGTCGAGCACGGCATTGCGGCCCCGCGGGCCGAGGGTGCTGGTGACTGCCTTCGCGAGCTTCTGGACGCCCCGCAGGATCGCTTCGCGCGCGTCCGTCTCGAATACCATCTGCTTGGCCATGATCAGCTCTTTCTTCTCGTCTCGAGGCCGGGGAGGGGGGGGAATCGGGAGGAGGACGGATCGGGAGGCCGCAGCCGGGGTGGACCGGCGGCGGTCCCCCGGGCGTGCAAGAAGGATGCCGGGGCGATCCGGCCCCGCCGGGGGCGCGGCGCGGGGCCCCCGTGCTCCTTTGCTGCCAATTCGACAGCGAAGAAACCGCGAACCGGCCGCCGCTGTCATAATGGCGGCGAGGCCGGACCGCCGGGCGCGCCGAGCGACCTCCGGGGACGAACCCCGGCGGCAAGCGGCGGATAGAGTACCTCGCCCATGAACCCGTCCTCCGCCCGCTTCCCCTCCGCTTTCTTCCCCCTCGCCCTCCTCCTCCCCGCCGGCCCGGGGCGCCAGTCGGCGGTCCCCGCCGGCGCGGAGGGAGCGCCCCGCCTGGTCCTCGAGGCCCTCGACGGCACGGCCCGCACCCTGGATCCCGCGGGCTTCCGCACGACCGATCCACGGGGCCAGGGGGCCTGGATCGTGCGCCCCTCGGGCTACCCGCCGCCCGATGCGGCGGCCGCCCCGGGCTCCGGCCCCGCCGTGGCGATCGGGCTCGCGGATGGAGATCTCCTGCGCGGCCGGATCGCCGGCGGGGCGGCGGAGAGCCTGCGGCTCGAGCTCTTCCCGGGGGTGGAGCTCGCCGTCGGCGTCGACCGCCTGCGCTCGCTGGTGATCGAGGAGACCCTCCCCGAGACCCTCGGCGCGCCCCTCGAGGCCCCCCCGGAGGGCGATCGCCTCTACCGCCGGGCGGGTGGAGGTCTGGACCGGGACGACGGCGCCGTCGTCGGTTTCTCCGCCGCGGGCGTCACCTTCGAGAGCGACCTCCTGGGGACGCGCCTCGTCCCCTGGGGAGAGCTCGCCGCGCTCTTCGCCGAGGTCCTGACGCCGAGGTCCGGGGAGTCCGGGGCGGACGGTGCCCTCAAGGTCGCCGTGGACCTCGCCGATGGGGGCCGCGTGCGCGGGCGGCTCGTCGAGCTCGCCGAGGACGGCGTCCGGCTCGAGATCGGGGGGAGCGGGGAGGTGCGCCTGCCCCTGGCGCGGGTGGCCCAGGTGGCCGTCGACGATGGCGCCTTCGCCTTCCTCTCCGACCTTCCCGCCCTCCGCGAGGAGGGGATGGGGACACCCTTCGCCGACGAGCTCGGCATGCGCTGGCCGCACCGGATCGATCGCGAGGCGGTGGAGCGCGGCCTCCTGGTCGCCGGGGGGGAGCGCCACTTCCGGGGGATCGGGACGCATGCCCCGACCCGCGTCACCTGGGCCCTCGATCCCGCCTGGCGCACGCTGCGGGGGCTCGTGGCCGTGGACGACAGCGTGCTCCGCCACGAGGCCCGCGGGGCGGTGATCTTCCGCATCCGCGTGGATGGCGAGGTGCGCTGGGAGAGCGCGGTCCGCCGCGGCGGCGATCCCCCCTTCGCGATCCCTCCCCTCGACCTCGGCGCGGCGGCGGGGGTCCGCGAGCTCACCCTGGAAGCGGATCCGGCGGGGGAGCTCGACTTCGCCGGGGATCGGGCGG
Source organism: Planctomycetota bacterium (assembly GCA_040754415.1). Classification (GTDB taxonomy): domain Bacteria; phylum Planctomycetota; class UBA1135; order UBA1135; genus JBFMCU01. Next base: position 15,813 of record JBFMCU010000091.1, on the reverse strand, counting down.
ACTGGCTGCGCATGATCCTGGTGCGGGGCTGATCCCCGGCCGCCGGGATCCTCCACGCCCCCGGGGGGATCCTCCCCGGTCGCAGGCTCGCTATCCGGCCGTTTCGCCGGGCGGGGCTCCTTCCGGGCCGGATCCGGCCGCCCCCGCGCTCTCTGCCGCCGCCTCGGGGAGGCTCCGGTAGTAGACGGCCTGGTTGCCCCCCCGGGTCTTGGCCACCCGGAGGGCCCGCTCGGCGTGGCGGCGCAGCGTCTGGTGGTCCTCGAGGTCGTGGCCGTCGTAGGTCTCGAAGCCGAGGCTCGCGCTGACGGCGATGCGGCCGCGCGCGCCGGGGGGGATCCCCGAGAGCCGGGTGATCTCGTTGCGCAGGCGGTTCACGACCCCCGCCGCGTCGATCTTGCGCGTATAGGGCAGGAGGACGCCGAACTCGTCGCCGCCGAGGCGGCCGGCCACGTCCTCCGTCCGCAGCGTGCGCCGGATCGCTTGCCCCACGGCGGAGATCAGGGCGTCGCCCACGAGATGGTCGTGCTCCTTGTTGATGGCCCCGAAGCGGTCCAGGTCGATCAGCACGAAGGCCAGGTCCTGGTGGTGGCGGTGGGCGGCGGAGAAGTGCTCCTCGAGGCGGGCCTCGAACGCCAGGGGCCGCAGGAGGTTCGTGCGATCGTCGTGGAACGCCCGGTGGCGCAGGTCGTCCATCTGCTCAACCAGGCGGGCCGCCTCCAGGAGGCGGCGGAGCTGGAGCAGGAGCTCCTCCGGCGGGGCGCCGCGGCGGAAGAGGTCCCATGGGCCGCCGCGGAGGATGCGGTCCACGCGGGCCATGGCCGCGCCGTCCCGGGGCTCCGAGACGACGAGGAGCGGAGTGGCGTGCACCCCGTTGCGCCGCCGGTCCAGGGCGGCGAGCTCCACCTGGCCGCCGCCGGCGAGGGAGTGGACGAGGAGCAGGTCGGGCCGGGGCTCCGCGGCGAGGCGCAGGAGGCTCTGCCGCAGGCTGCGGGTGATCTCCACGGCGTATCCGCGCTCCGCGAGCCAGGCGATCTCCTCCGCCAGCCCCTCCCCGCGGTGATCGCAGACCAGGACCACCGGGCGCTCGACCCGCTCCGGTTTCCTCTCGCCGTTCCGCCCGTTCTTCTCCACGGGATCTTCGCGCTGGCCGGGCGCCGGGGTCCGGAATCGGATCCCGGAGCCGCGCCCTGCTGGATTATGCTACGAAATCGCACTTCGCGCCAACCGCGGCGGCCGGCGCCCCCGCCCGGCGGGGCCCCGCCGGGGCGCCGGGGCTCGCCATTCTCGCGGAGCGGGTGCTTGGAGGAGGAGAAGGCCGCCGCTAGAATCGCGGGGCCTTTTTCCGGGCCTCCCCGTGCGGGGACGCCCCCCGTCCGCCGCCGGGTCGCCCCCGGCGGGGGGAGACACCCCCGCCCGCCGCGCCGCCCCGGGCGCCCTTTCCCTTCGCCCCAGGCCGGTTCGCCGCCCGCTCTCGCGGCGCGGTCCGCCGGGGTGCGGGGGATCCCCGTCTCGTTCCGCTCCGCGAGGAGCAGCTCACCCATCGATGCAGAGCATATCCGTCCAGCAGATGATCGACGCCGGAGTGCACTTCGGATGCCGCGTGTCGCGGTGGAATCCGAAGATGGCCCCCTACATCCACGGCCGGCGCAACCTGATCCACGTGATCGACCTGAAGGAGACCGTCCGGGGCCTGGTCCGCGCGCAGAACTTCCTCTACCACCTCGTCGCCGACGGCTCCCAGATCCTGTGGGTCGGCACGAAACGCCAGGTCAAGGGCGTCATCGAGGAGGCCGGCCAGGGCACCGGGATGCCGGTCGTCACCGAGCGCTGGATCGGCGGCACGCTGACGAACTTCAGCGTGATCCGGAGCCGGTTGCGCCGCCTCGAGGAGCTCGAGCAGTTCGAGGAGGACGGCTCGATCCAGCAGTACTCGAAGAAGGTGATCGCCTCCCTGCGGCGCGAGCACCGCAAGATCCACCGCAACCTCGCCGGCATCCGCGAGATGGCCGGCATCCCGGGCGCGATGGTCGTCGTCGATCCCGGTCGCGAGATCAACGCGGTGCGAGAGGCGCGCAAGATGGGGCTCGCGGTCATCGGGATCCTCGACACCGACTGCGATCCGAGCGGGGTCGACATCGTGATCCCCGGGAACGACGACGCCCTGCGTTCCGTGCGCCTCCTCGTCTCGAACCTCGTGAAGGCGGTCGAGGAGGGAGCTGCCGCGCACCGCGATCGGTTGGCCGTGACCGACGCCGCCGAGCGCTCCGAGGAAGGCATCCCGGCGGGCGACGAGCCCCGCCCCACCCGCGGGCGCACGCTGCGCCTGCCGAAGGGTTACGAAGACGACGAGGAGGGCGAGATCGTGCCCACCGTCGCCTACCCGAAGGCCGCGGAGGACGAACCCTCGCCGGCGGAGATCGGCGAGGAAGTCGAGGAGGCCGACTCCTCCTCCCAGGTGACCGCCGGGGAGCGCCCCACGTCCTGACCCGCCCCCCGTCCATGCCGGGGCCGCGGTGGCGCCCCGACCGCGATCCCCCCGGCGACCGGCGTTCGGGCGCCCGTCCTGAACCTCCCCTCCCACCTGCCCCTCCGAGCCATGGCCATATCGACCCAGATGGTGCGCGAGCTGCGCGACCTCACCGGCGCCGGCATGATGGACTGCAAGAAGGCCCTGGAGGCCGCGAACGGCAGCATCGAGGCCGCGATCGATCACCTGCGCAAGGCAGGGATGAAGTCCGCCGGCAAGAAGGCCCAGCGCGAGACGACGGAGGGCCGGGTGTTCGCCGTCGTCACCCCGGACCGCCGCCGCGGGCACCTCGCGGGAGTCGCCTGCGAGACCGACTTCCTCGCCAAGGGCGAGAACTTCGGCGCCTTCGTCCGCGGGATCTCCGACCACGTCGCCGCCCGGGACCCCTCCGATGCCGCCGGCCTCCTCGCGCAGGGCTGGAGGAGCGGCGGCACCGTGGCCGATGCGGTCCGGGAGGCGGTGGGGCAGTTCGGCGAGAACATCCGCATCGCCGAGCTCGCCCGGCTCGAGAACGCCGCCGGCCGGATCGGCAGCTATGTCCACCACGACAACAAGCAGGGAGCGATCGTTTCGGTCACCACCGATGCCCCCGCGGGGGCGGTGGGGGACGTCCTGAAGAGCCTCTGCCAGCACATCGTGGTCTTCCTGCCCGCCTACGCGACGCGCGAGGACGTTCCCGCGGATGTGGTGGAGCACGAGCGCGCGGTCCTGCGGGAGAGCGACGAGGTGAAGAAGAAGCCCGCGGAGCTCCGGAACAAGATCGTCGAGGGCAAGCTCGCCAAGTTCTACGCGGGCTGCGTGCTCGAGGAGCAACCCTGGATCCACGACGATGGGACGAGCGTCCGCAAGGCGCTCCAGAAGGCGCTCGGGCCCGAGGCCCGGGTCCAGGCCTTCCGCCGCGTGCGGCTGGGTGGTTGAGGCGGCCCGGACGCCATGGCCTACCAGCGGATCCTCCTGAAGCTCTCCGGCGAGGCCCTCGGGAATCCCGCGACGGGGCGCGGGATCGATCGCGGGGCGGTGGCGAGCGTGGCGCGCCAGGTCGCCCACATCTCCAAGAACGGCGTCGAGGTGGCGGTCGTCGTGGGTGGAGGCAACATCCTGCGCGGCGCCGACTTCGGCGAGGACGGCGGCGCCCACCGGGCCGGCGCCGACTACATGGGCATGCTCGCCACGGTGATCAACGCCCTCGCCCTGTCCGCGGCCATCGAGGACGAGGGCGTGGACACGCGGGTCCTCACCGCCCTCGAGATCCGGCAGGTGGCGGAACCCTTCGTCCGCCGGCGGGCCCTCGCCCACCTCGACAAGGGGCGCGTGGTCGTCCTGGCGGGCGGGACGGGCAATCCCCTCTTCACCACGGACACCGCGGCGGCGTTGCGGGCGACCGAGCTCCGCTGTGAAGTGTTGCTGAAGGCGACCAAGGTGGACGGCGTCTACAGCTCGGATCCCAAGATCGATCCCTCGGCCGAGCGGTACGCCCACCTCACGTACATGGACGTCCTGAGACGGGGGCTGCGGGTCATGGACGGCACGGCGATCACCCTCTGCATGGAGAACGATCTCCCGGTGATCGTCTTCGACCTGTTCACCGAGGGCAACATCGAGCGGGTCGTGAGGGGCGACTCGCTCGGAACGACCATCCGGAGGACCTGACGATGACGTACAAGACCGTACTGGACGACGGGAAGGGGCGTTTCGAGAAGACCCTGGGCCATCTGAAGGAGCAGATGCACCGGATCCGCACGGGACGGGCGACGACCGCCCTCGTCGACGGGATCCGGATCGACTACTACGGCACCCCCACGCCCATCAACCAGCTCGCCTCGGTCTCCATCCCCGAGCCGCGCCAGATCGTCATCAAGCCCTTCGATGCCAGCGTGATCAAGGAGATCGCCAAGGCCATCCTCCAGAGCGATCTCGGCACCACGCCCCAGAACGACGGCAAGATCCTCCGGTTGACCCTGCCGCCGCTGTCCGGGGAGCAACGCGAGAAGTACGCCGCCAAGGTCCGCGAGATCTGCGAGGAGGCCCGGGTCGCCCTGCGCAATGGCCGGCGCGACATGAACAAGTACTCCGACGGCTTGGCGCGGGACGGCAAGCTCACCGAGGACGAGAACCGCAAGCTTCGCGACGAGATCCAGAAGCTGCTCAAGGACTACGAGGGCAAGGTGGACGAGGTCATGAAGAAGAAGGTCGACGAGATCCAGGAGGTCTGATCGGAACGGCCGGTGCCCGCGATGCCGCCCGTGCCGATCCGAGGCCGAAGATGGCGCCTCCGGCGCCGCTCCGCGGCCGGCTTCCAGTCGCCTCCTGCCGAGCGGTCTGGTGGAGCCACCTCCTCCTCGCTATCTTCTCGCCCTCGATCGGACTCGGGTGGGCGCATAGCTCAGCAGGTAGAGCAACTGGCTTTTAACCAGTAGGTCCCAGGTTCGAGCCCTGGTGCGCTCACCACCCCTCGCCTCCGCTACAGACCGGGCACCTGATCCGCGGCGCTGAGGCCCCCCAGCGCCCGGTAGGAGCGCGCCCAGAATCCGGCCCGCGTCACGCCCGCGAAGCCGTACAGCGCGGTGACCACGAGGAAGTAGAGGGGCCGCATCACCACCGTGGCCGCGAGGACCGAGCCGATCGCGGTCGTGATCGCGAGCACGGTGACGAACAGGACCAGGTCCATGGAGGTCGCCCGCGCTGCGCTCCACGGCGAGGTGCGGATCAGCCGCCAGGCGTGGGTGAGAGCGGAAGCGATGCCGCGCCGGTTGTGGGCCAGGCTGTGCAGCGCGAGCTGGTTCACGACCAGGAGCACCACCGTGTAGAGCAGGAGCACGAGGAGCACCGGCGCCAGGAGCCCCACGAACAGGGGCGAGAGCTCCTCGAGCCCGAGGATCTGCACGAGCATCACCAGCGGCCCGATCAGGACGAGCATCGCGGCGAGCAGGAGCCCGAGGAGGAGGACGCACATGCCGAGCCCGGCGAATCCCAGGCCGCGGCCCTCCCGCCAGGCGCTTCGCAGGTCCCCGCACCGCGGCCGCCCGGGCTCGTCCGGCGGCCGGAGGGGATCGCACACCCGGGCGAGCCCGACGACGAGGCGGTAGTAGACGAGCAGGAGGGGCAGGGAGACGAGGAAGACCCCGAGGGCGGCCCAGAACCCGTCCTCTCCGAGCGCGATGGGCCGGGGCAGGAAAAGGCCGACGAGGTCCCCCGTGCCCGCGGCGCCGGGCAGCTCGATCCCGGTGGAGCGCTCGACTGCGCCGAGCATGCTGCGCACGAGGTCCCAGCTCAGATTGAGGCTCGGGTAGAGGACGCCGGCGATCCAGATCGGGCCGGGGATCCCGGCCCGCCGGGCGGAATCGACGAGGGCATCCACCGCCTGGGGCAGCGGCCAGCGGTCCGCGGGAGAGCCCAGGAGCAGCGACATGGGAGCACACTGCGCCACTTCCGAGGCGCCATTTCCAGCCCCGGCGCGCCTCGCCCCGCCGCGGGGAGGCGGGATCACCCCGCGCAGGCCGCCTCGACGTCCGCGATCTTCTTGGGAATCGCGCGCGTCAGGACCTCGTGGCCCTCCGCGGTGACGAGGAGGTCGTCCTCGATGCGGATGCCGATTCCGCGCCAGCGCGCGTCGACCGTGGGATCGTCGGCCGCCACGTAGATCCCCGGCTCCACGGTGAAGACCATCCCCGGCTCGACGAATCGTTCGCGGCCGTTCTGCCGATAGGCGCCGCAATCGTGCACGTCGAGCCCCAGCCAGTGGCTGGTGCGGTGCATGTAGAAGCGCTGGTACGATTCCTCCTGGATCGCCTTGTCCACCGGCCCCGCCAGGAGGCCGAGGGAGACGAGCCCCTCCACGATGCGGCGGACGGCGATCTCGTGCAGTCCGCCGATGGTGGCCCGCGGGGCGACCGCCGCGATCGCGGCCTCCTCCGCCGCCAGCACGATCTCGTAGAGCGCGCGCTGCTCGGGAGAGAAACGGCCGTTCACCGGCAAGGTGCGCGTGACGTCGCTCGCGTAGAACCCGAACTCCGCCGCGGCATCGATGAGGACGAGACTCCCGCTCTCGAGGATCCGGTCGTTCTCGACGTAGTGGAGGATGCACGCGTTCGCGCCTCCCGCCACGATGTTCGGGTAGGCCTCTCCCGTGCCTCCGAGCCGCCGGAACGCGTGACCGAGCAGCGCGTCGATCTCCGCCTCGCTCCGCCCCGGGCGAACCTCGCCCATCGCGGCCGTGTGGGCCTCGGTGGTGATCGCCACCGCCTGCCGCATGATCTCGATCTCGCCCGGCGTCTTGCGCAGGCGCTGCTCGTGCAGCCACACGCTCGGCTCGATCCACTGCTCGGGGGCGACGACGCCCCGGCCGCCGCGCCGCGCGGCCTGCACGGCGCGGACCACGCGCCGGTCGAAGTCCTCGTCGATCCCGAAGGCATAGACGAGCTTCGCGGTTCCCTTGAGGAGCTCGGGGAGCTTCGCGGCGAGCTCGCTCACCGGGTAGGCGCGGTCCACGCCGAGCGCCTCCGGAGCCGCTTCGACCCCCAGCCGCCGCCCGTTCCAGATCTCGGCCTTCGGATCCCGCTCGCGCAGGAAGAGCACGGTGCGGGCCTCCTCGGCGTGGGGCACGAGCACGAGCACCGAGCTCTCCTCCGCGAACCCCGTGAGGTAGTAGAAGTCGCTCTCGGGGCGGAAGCGGTACTGCGAGTCCGCATTGCGGCGAGGCGGATTCCCGGCCGGGATCACCGCCGCGGCCTTCTCGCGCTCGAGGGTGGCGAGGAATCGCTCGCGGTGGGTGCGGAACGTGGCTTGGGTCATGGTGGGGAGGGAGGGGGCGGAGGGACGGCGCAACGTAGCGCCGCCGCCCGCCGCCCGCCACGGCCGAGGCCCATTCGGCTCCGGCGCCGCACTCCCCTCAGAGCGCGCGAGAATCGCTCGCGAACGGGCGGCAGCGCCGTCAGGCGATGCGCTGGAAGGCACCTGAGAGGCTGTTCAACGATTCCTGCTCAGCCTCTCAGCGGGTCGGGCGCGGGCGCAGGGCGAAGCCCTCGGCGAGCGAGATCATCCCCGCGATCTTGCGCTCGCGCTCCCGGTCGGCGGGGAGGTGGATCGCCAGGGGAGCGAGGGTGCCCTCCGGCGGCGGGGCGCCGGCCGCGACGAGCCCGCAGGGGACGCCGAGGACGGCGCCGAGCGCCCGGGCGAAGTGCACGAGGAAGGGCGAGGCGAGCTCTGCCGCCGGCACGGCGAGCTCCAGACCGGCCAGGGCGACCTGGGCCGGGGCCTCGCTCGGCAGGCGGCCTGGCCAGGGAGCGGGCCGGCTCTGGAAGCGGCCCCAGAGCTCGTGCATCGCCTCCGCGGGGCCGAGCGTCACCTTGAGCGGGCCGGCGCCTCCCTCCTGGCGGAGCCAGTCCTGGTAGGTGACGGCGATCTCCTCCCGGGGGGGGACGGGCAGGAGCACGGAGAGGCGCACCGGCGGGCCCGCGAGGTGGTGGAGGTCCACCTGCACGCCGTCGCGCTCCAGGACGAGCCGCATGGCGATCCGGCTCTCCCCGACGGCGAATCCGCCGTGCTCCAGGGCCGCTTCGGCGGGGAGGGGGGGCGGATCGGCATCCGGGAAGGGGCGGGGAGGCAGGGCGGGGGTGAGGAGGACGCCCTCGCCGAGGGGGGCGGGGGAGCCGCCCGCGGTGGCGGGGTGGCCCGGCGGGACGCCCGGGAAGAAGCCGGGGGCCAGGGCGGCGAGGACCCCGGGCGCCCCGGCGCAGGCCGCGAAGTGATCCCAGGCGTCGAAATCGCGCCCCCGGGCCCGTGCGAAGAGCGCCAGCAGCGCCCGCCGCTCCGGATCGGGCCGCTCGGCCTCCGCCTCGGCGGCGACCAGCGCCGCCCAGCGCTGCCAGGGGGCCTCCGCCCCCCATCCCTCGGTGCCGCGGGCCGTCCAGAGCGGCCAAGGGCCGCCGGGGAGGGCGGCGGGGAGCGTGTCGGCTCCGACCTCCGCCCAGGCCGCTCCGGCCGGGCCCGGGGGCACGCGGAGCTCCTGGGCGGGGGCGGAGGAGAACCCGAGGAGGAAGAGGGGCAGGAGAAGCGCGCCGCGCATCGGGGTGAGGATAGCCCGGGTTATTCACGAGGCGGCGAGCGAAACGCCGGAGGTGCCTGCCAGGTCGCGGTTTCGCGACCGAGGCCACCGGAGGCGACCTTCGCAGGTCGCTGAGGAGGCCGACCGAGCGAAATCGCGAGATGGCGGGCAGATACGGCGTTGCAGCCGGCGGCTCGTGAATAATCCGGGATAGAGCGCGGGCGGCCCGCCGCCAGGGGCCGCCGCGGGGATCTGGGCTGGGCCGCAGTTCCGCGCGCCGCTTCGCCCCGCTACGCTACCCTTCCCCGGAGGCCGCCGTGATCGATCCCGAGCTCCTCGCCATCCTCGTCTGTCCCGACACCCGCCAGCCCCTCTCCCTCGCCGGGGAGGAGCTCGTGGCGCGCGTGAATGCCGCGATCGAGCGGAGCGGAGTCGCCACCGTGGGCGGGGCCGCGGTGAGGGAGGCCCTGGAGGAGGGCCTCGTGCGCGCCGACGGGCGAGTGATCTACCCGGTCCGCCAGTCGATCCCCGTGCTCCTGATCGAGGAGGGAATCCCCGTCCCCGGCGCCTGACCCCTCCGCGCCGCCGTGCTCCTCGCCCACGCCGACCACCCGGGGCGCATCGTCCGACTCGGCTATGGCCTGAACTTCGGCGCGGCGGAGGATCTCGACGGGATCCTCGCTCTCCTGCGGGCGACCGCCCCCCCGCTCGCCCTGCGCCTCGGCCTCCCCGGCGCCTTCGGGGCCGGGGTCTGGCTCCCCGCGCCCCTCGCCCTGGAGCTCGGGGTCCCGGCGGGGGAGGCCGAGCGGGAGCGCCTCCTCGCGCACCTCCTCGCCCCCGATCTCGACCCCTTCACCTGGAACGCCTTCCCGTGGGGCGGCTTCCACTCCCCCGGTCTCAAGGCGCGGGTGTTCCGCCCCACCTGGCGGGCCCCCGAGCGCCTGGCCTACACGCTCGCGGTCGCCGACATCGCGATCCGCGCCCACCGCCGGGCGAGCGCGGGCGGGCACGTCTCGATCAGCACCCACGCCGGGATGCACGCGAGCGAGGTGCGGGGGCCAGAGGACCTCGACGCCGCCGCCGACAACTTCGTCCTCGCCGCCCTGCACCTCGCCCGGCTCGAGGCGGAGCGGGGGGTGCGCGTCGTGCTCGCGCTGGAGCCCGAGCCCCGCTCCGCCGCGAACGACACGGGCGAGCTCGCCGCCTTCTTCGAACGCCTCCTCCTGCGCTCGCGCACGGTCCTCGCGCGCGAGATGGGCCGCTTGCGGTCGGCGGCCGAGGAGATCGTCGTCCGCCACCTCGGCACGTGTCTCGACGCCTGCCACTCGGCCGTGGAGTTCGAGGATCCCTCCCGCGCGGTGGCCCTCGCCACGAACGCCGGCACGACGCTCGGCAAGCTGCAGCTCACGAACGCCCTGCGGCTCCTCTGGCCGGGGGAGCACGCCGCGGGCCGGGAGCGGCTCCTCGCGATGGACGAGCCGGTCTTCCTCCACCAGCTCACCGCGCGGCGCGGGAAGAGCCTCGACCGCGCCGGCGATCTCCCGGAGGTCCGCGCCGCCGGGGACCGCGGCGACCCCCGCTGGCGGGCCGCGGAGGAGTGGCGCTGCCACTTCCACGTCCCCCTCGATCTCGAGTCCGCTGGCGAGCCCGGCGACGGCCTCGCGACGACGCGCGCGCACGCCGCCGCCGTCCTCGCCGCCGCCCTCGCCGTTCCCGCGCGCTGGGGGAGCGACGAGTTGCACCTCGAGATCGAGACCTACACGTGGACCGTGCTCCCCGCCACCGCCCGCGGCACGGGCTCGCGGCTCGACGGCCAGGAGCGCGAGCTCCGCACCGCCCTCGCCTGGCTCGCGGCCGCCGGTTGGCACCCCGCTCCGGAGGGCTCGCTTTCCCCTCCGCCCGGTTGACACCCTTTCGGGGTCCCGCTATGTTCCCCCGCCCGGTTGGGCCCGCCCCCGCGGCTCCGCCCCGTGGCCCCTTCGTCTAGCCAGGCCTAGGACACCAGGTTTTCATCCTGGCAACAGGGGTTCAAATCCCCTAGGGGTCACCATTCCTTCGCTCCGCCTTGCCCAGGCGTGGGAGGAGGGGGCAAGGGCGATCGATGCGCCGGTCGGGATGGCTTCTCCCTGGGACGATCCTTGCGACGGCGACGGATTCCACCCTCCCGGGGAGGCCTCAGGCCCGCCCCAGAGAGGCAAGCGTCAAGGACGTCAATCGAAGTCCAGCGCATCGACCGAGAGGCGGCTCTTCGCCACCAGGCGCGTCCGAACCACGAGCGGCGAGACACCAAACTCCCGTGCCGTGGTTTCTGTGACCTCGTCGTCCGGGTCGTCGCCGACGCGCTCGGCCAGGTCCTTCCAGCGCAGTAGAAGCTCCGCCGCAAAAGCGCGCTGGAGGCTCTGCCGGGCGGTCTTCGCCCGGGTCGCAGGCAGCAGGCTGTCCTGCGGGCTGGCGGCGATGAGGTGATCCCCGAGCAAGCGCGCGATCTCGAATCGCCGACCGTCTTGGTGCTTGCTCCGATAGCAGATCGTGAGATCGGGCGCATCCGGCTGCTCTCTTCGAGCCACGGCGGCGGCGGCGAAGGTCGTTCCTTCCTTCGCCGGATCAGCGCCCATCCAGTCCCTCATCATCTCGTTCGTGAGTGGTCCCCCTGGCGTCGCGATCACCTCTCGTACGGCTCGGGCCGCTGCTTCCCCACGTTGCCACGGGTAGGAGAGGTTGCGGACGGCTCGGCTCGCCATGGACCTCGAATCCTGAAACTCCCTGATACGGACGGCCACGCCGTCATCCAGCGCTTTGGAGAGAGCCTCCCAGTCTGGAACCGTGCCGTTCGCAGCCGTGGCGGCGAATTCCGCCACCGCCTCTGCGCCAAAAGTCTCTGCGCCTCGGGCGTATGCGGAGAGCAGTTCCGCCGGCGCCTCCTCGGCGTCGAAGCCCAGCAGAGCCTCGAGGCGTCTTGATGCTGCGACACGCATGTCCCGGCGCTCGGATTGCACCGTCGACCACAGCTTGGACAATGCGGTGTTCTGGTGGCCGATCTCCGCGAGGCGAGCCAAGACAGTGTCGATGAAAGCCCCGACCTCCGCCTCGAAGTGGCTGGCCGAGACTGTCGTTCGCATGTCGTTCAAGTAGGAGACGGGTTCCCACTCCGTTCTTGCCCGTCGCTGGACCTCTACGTGGATCAACTCGCCATCGCTCACGAAGGTCACGTGCGGCCAGACGTACCCGCCTCCCGCACCTGCGAGCTGATGCGATAGCATCCAGTCCGTGTCCCTTCGAGGTCCTTCCCAACGCAGCCGCCACCAACCCGACGCAAGCCACAGGGCCAGGGGGTACGCCGAGACGCGGATGACCTTGCGCGTGGTTCGCGCTGCATCGTCGTGGACTTCGGTGATGGACACAGCGCCGAGCCGAATGCCCAAGGTGCCGTACGTCGCGGCCTCCAGCGGATCGACGCCTGTGCCCTGCTCCCACGAGGTTTCGAAGGTGAGATCAGTCATCGCTCGGTGGTCCACCAAGCAAGCACCTGTTCTCGTAGCGGATCCGTGTCCGGAAGGGGGTAGCCGTGATACGTCCCCGTCTCGGGGTTCTCTAGCTGGGCCTCGAGCGGCACGCCGTCGTCGGTGACGGCCCATACGTTCTGAGGGAGCTTGTTCCCGGCGCCGTAATGCGAGCTCACCATGCCACGTTCGATGCCAGCCTCGAGAAGGCGTTGTGCGGCTGCCCTCTCGAAGATGCTGGCGCCGTCGCACAACGTCTTGTCCGGTCGAGGGCCGGCAGGGGGATTCAGACCGAAGTCGCCGGGGTTCCGATTGTGCGCTGGATTGCCGGCATACCTGACGCGATCGCTCAGCGATCTCCGTTCGCCTTTCGACAACCGTGGTTTCCGGAGTCTCCGCTTGGGGTTGTACCTGCTTCTCTCCACACCGGGACATTAGTAGGAGAGCTGCGGAGTGGCAAGGACCTGGCGGTATCTGTAACGGCGACGGAGGAGGGCTCCCCGTCTGGCGAGCAATCCGACTCGGCCTCCTGCGCGCCGGCCAGGCGTGGGAGGCACTCGCGGAGCTGCTTCGGGTCCGGTCTCCCGCGGGTCACCATTCCGCCGGCCCGGCGGCCCCCGGGCGCCCGGGAGGCTTCTTCTGCGCCGGCGCCTCACGTCGCCCGCGGGTGCGCCTGCTCGTAGATCCGGCGGAGGCGCTCGATCGAGACGTGGGTGTAGATCTGCGTCGTCACGAGGTGGGCGTGGCCGAGGAGCTCCTGGACGGAGCGCAGATCGGCGCCGCGGTCGAGGAGGTGGGTGGCGAAGCTGTGGCGCAGGGTGTGGGGGGTCGTGCGCCGGGTCAGGCCCGCCTCGCGCGCGGCGCGCTCCACGACGGTGCCGAGCGACCGCGTGGAGAGGCGGCCGCCGAGGCGGTTCAGGAAGACCGCGTTCACCGCCGCGGTCCGCGGGCGGGGGCGGGCGGGGTCGGCGAGGTAGTCGCGCAGGGCCTCCACGGCATAGCGGCCGAGGGGCGCGAGCCGCTCCTGGCGGCCCTTGCCCCGCACGCGCGCCACCCCGCCCTCGAGGTCGAGATCGCCGCGATCGAGCCCCACCGTCTCCGCCGCGCGCGTGCCGGCGGAGTACATCGTCTCGAGGAGGGCGCGATCGCGGCGGCCCCCGGGGCGCGCGGGATCGGGGGCGGCGAGCAGGGCCTCCACCTCGCCGATCTCCAGGGCGCCCGGCAGCCGCCGCCCGCCACGGCGCTGGCGCAGGCCGGTCGCCGGGTGGCTCGCGATCCAGCCCGCGCGCAGGAGATGGTGGAAGAACGAGCGCACCGCCGAGGTCTTGCGCTGCACCGTGGCGCCCGAGAGCCCGCGCTCGTCCAGGGCGAGGAGGAACCCCCGCAGGTGGCGCGCCGTGACGCGGGCGGGATCGGCGATCCCCCGCTCCTCGAGATGGAGGACGAGCTCCTCCAGATCGCGTCCGTAGGCGCGCAGGGTGTGGGGCGATGCGCCGCGAGCGGCGGCGAGCTCGTCGAGCCACCGTGCGACCCGCGAACGAATCGTCTCCCCGGCGCGCACGCGCCTGATCCTACCTCGGCGCCGGGAGGCTTCTCGCGCCCCCGATCAGCGCCCGGCGGGCGCGGCGGGCCCCGCGGCGGGGGGCGGCTCCGCCTTGGGCGGCTTCGGCAGCCCGGTCGCCATGGCTCCCCACCGGGAGCGCAGGCCGGCGAGCAGGATCTCGCGGGAGCGGAAGTTGATCCCCGCCGTGAAGCCCGCCTCCTCGGCGGCATCGAGGGCGGCGAGCATCGCCCTCGCCCCCTCCGCCTGGGCGCCGAGGTAGCTCACCGTCTCGTCGACGAGGGCCCGGGCCGCCGCGAGTTCCTTCCGGGTCAGGGCGAGCTCCTTCTCGAGGGACGTGACCCGGGCCGCGAGGTCGGGGGTGGCGGCTTCCTGGGCGGAGGGGTTCTCCGTCCCGGGGCCCTGGGGGAAGCCGGCGGCGGCGGCGAGGAGGGCGACGCAGGCGATGGAGAGGAGCGGCTTCATGGCCTCCACCCTATCGGACGGGCGAGCGGAGGGCCTGAAGGAGCGCGGTTCCTCAGCCCTGCCGCGGGAGGTTCCGGGCCGCGGGGACGGGCGGCAGGCCCAGCGCCAGGGCGAGGGGCAGGAAGAGGCTTACGGCTCCGATCCGGTAGGGGGCGGCGCTGCCGAGTTGCCAGTAGAGCACGCCGGCCACCGCCGGCCCGATCGCCCGCGAGAGGGCGCCGGAGGCGCGGAACGCGCCGAGCGCGATCCCCTGGTGCGCGGCCGGCGCGTAGTGCGAGGCGAGGGCCGAGAGGCTTGGCATGAGGAGCCCGCTTCCGACCGCCATCAGGAGGAGCCCGGCGTAGGCGACGAGGACGCTCCTCGCCTCGCCGACGAGGAGGAGGCCCGGGATCACGAAGGCGAGGCCCTCGAGTGCGACCCGCTTCTCGCCCTGCCGCGGCACGAGACGCCGCACGAGCGCGCCTTGCACGAGGACGAGCACGACGCCGATGAACACGAACATCGCGGTGATCTCGCGCGGCCGGAAGTCGAAGCGCTCGGCGGCCAGGAAGGTCAGGGTGAACTCCATCCCGGCGAACGCCGACAGGTAGACGAAGTACACGAGGATCGTGCGCGTGAGGCCCGGGATCCGCAGCCGGGACAGCCGGGCGAAGGGGTTGACGATGCGCCCGCCCTCGATGCGCCCCCGTCGCTCCGGGGGGAGCGTCTCGGGGAGCGTCGCCGCCACGACGGAGAGGTTCGCGACGGCGAGCAGAGAGGAGGCGATCGCCGGCGCCGAGAAGGGGTTGAGGGCGAAGCCGGGGCGCCAGGTGCCGGCTTCCGGCTGGGCGAGGAGGGCGACGACGGCGACCACCGGGCCGAGGATGAAGCCGAGGCCGATCGCCATGCCCACGATGCCCATGCCGTGGGCGCGCTTCTCGGCGCTCGTCGTGTCGGCGACGACGGCGGTGGCGGTCGAGATGTTGCCGGCCATGATCCCGCCGGCGACCCGCGCCGCCACGAGGAGGGCGAAGGAGCCGGCGAAGATCCAGAGCACGTACCCGACGACGGTCCCGACGAGCGTCACCAAGAGCGTCGGCCGGCGTCCGATGCGGTCGGAGAGCGCGCCCCACGCGGGAGCGAAGGCGAACTGGAGCAGCGAGTAGAGCGAGCCCAGGAGTCCCCCGAAGAGCGCCACCACCGCCGCGTCGTCGCGCCCCGAGATCTCCCGCAGCCAGCCGACAATCCGGCCGACCGCGCTCGCTTCCCCCTCGAGGCGGAGGTAGTGCTCGAGCATCGGCGGGAACAGGGGGAAGATGACCGAGAAGCCGACGATGTCGAGGAGGACGGTGAGGAAGACGAGGCCCAGGATCCGGCGGGACTTGTCGCGCGTCACGCGCCCCTTGTACGTTGGCCGGCCCCGCGAGGGAACCGCGCAGGATGCCTTCCCCGGCCGACCACCCCGATTCGCCGCGCCGCACCGCCGCGGCCCATCCTGGGCCTCGCTATGCCTTCCGCCCGCGCGTCTGGCCCCTGGAGGGCCCGCTCGCCGCCCTACCGCTCGCCGAGGCCCTCTCCCGGCTCCGCGACCGCCGCTCGCCGGTCCTCCTCGACAGCGCGGGCGGCGCGCCGCGGCGTTTCGCGCTCCTCGCCTGGGATCCCCTCCCCCCCGCGCCGGCGCCCGCGATCCCCGCCCTGCGCTGGCTCCTCTCCCGGCTCGAGGATCGCGCGGACGGCG
>JBFMCU010000090.1:0-29616 GCA_040754415.1 Planctomycetota bacterium | reverse complement strand
GTCGGGGGCGGCGAATCGTGGAAGGATTGCTCCGGCACCGTATCCTACTCTCGTGGTGCTCCCCGACGACCTCGTTCCCCCCGACTGCCCCTGGCCGATCGTCCTCGGCCTGGACCCGGGGACGCGGATCGTCGGCTACGGGGCGATCGTGCTCGCCCCCGATGGGCCGCGCCTCCTCGCCTGCGGCGTGCTCCGGCCCCCCTCGCGCCTGGCCGCTGCCGCGCGCCTGGCGCGGATCGCCGCCGAGCTCGAGGAGATCCTGCGCGCCGTCCGCCCCGCCCTCGTCGTCGTGGAGCGGGCCTTCGCCGCCCGCAACGTGCAGAGCGCGCTCCGGATCGGCGAGGCGCGGGGCGTGGCCCTCGCCGCCGCCGCCCGAGCCGGGGCGCCGGTCGTGGAGCTCGCCCCGGCGGCGGCCAAGAAGGCCCTCGTGGGCCACGGCGGGGCGAGCAAGGAGCAGGTGGCGGCGATGGTGGCCGCCCGGCTCGGCCGCGGGGAGCTCGCCGTGCCCCACGACGCGACCGACGCGCTCGCCCTCGCCCTCGCCCACGTCCATCGATCGCGCTTCGCGGAGATCGGGCGCGGAACGGGCGCCGGCGGGACGAACGGGGCGTGATCGCGGGCCGCGCGCCCGGCCGCGACCGGTTTCGTCCTTGCCGGGGGGCGGATTGGGACTTCCAATGGAGCCGAGCGAGCGATGAGCCCCGCGGACAAGAAGGATCCCGGCCCGGCCCGCCGGCGGGGCCCCGGCTCGTCCTGTCCCTCCGAGGGCCCGGCGCCCGCCGGGGAGGGGGAGGAGCCCGCGGCGGCCCCCCTCGACCGCGCCGGGCTCCTCGGCGCCCTCTCCGCGGGCCTCGCCGAGGTGCGGCCGGGGCTCCTGATCCTCGACCGCGACCTCGAGCTCGAGGAGGGCGGGCGGGCCGACCTCGCGGGCGTCGACGGCAGCGGGCGCATCGTCCTCGTGATCCTGGCGGCGGAGGACGTCGACGCCGCGACCTTGCAGATCCTGGACACGGTGTCTCTGGCGCGCGGCGCCGCCGCGACGCTCGCCCGCCACCTCGGCGGGGAGGGGATCGATCCCTCGCTTCCGCCGGAGACGATCGTGATCGACCCGCGCGCCTCCGATCGCCTCCTGCGCCGGCTTTCCCCCTTCCTCGGGGCGGAGGTCGAGCTCTTGGGCGTGCGGTGGATCAAGAGCGCCGCCGGCGAGCGTTCCTACCTCGTGGTCCGCGGGGAGAGGGCGGCGGGGGCCCCGGCGGCCAGCCGGGATCCGGTGGGTCCCTTCCTCGCCTCGCTGCCCCCGGATCTCGCCGAGCTCGGGCGGCGGGCCGTGGAGAGGATCTCCCGCCTCGACCGCGAGCTCGTCACCGGCGGCCGGCCGGGGGAGGTCGCCTGGAGCCTGGGCGAGGACGTCCTCGTGCGCCTCGAGCACGACGGCGAGCGGCTCCTCGGAAGCGTGGCTCCCCGCCACGAGGTCTTGGCCCTCGCCGGGGAGGCGGACCTCGAGCCCCTGCTCGAAGGCGCTTTGGCCCGCCTCGTCGAGGGCCTGGAGGGGGCGCGTGGGGCGGGGGACGCCGTCCCCCGCGGGGAGGCGGAGCCCGCGGGGCCCATCCTCACCCCGGAGGAGATCGACTACTTCCGGGAGTAAAGCCTCCGGGCGCCCCTCGCTCCCGCGGAACGGCACCCCCCGGGGTGGGGGCCGGCCGGGAAATCGCGCCGCGGGGGCCCCTCGCGCGTTGACAGGGGGGCGGCGAGGGTTCTACATGGGCGGCGACGGAAGGAAGAACCTCTCTCCGGCCCCCCCACCGCCGCGGGGAGGGAGGTCCCGAGCCGGACGGCTCGTGGCCGGCGGCTCGGGGCGCATCCTCTCGCCCGAGCCGCCATGGACTGGAGCCACGCGCGCCGCAAGCTGATCCATCTCGCCCGGGGGGGCGCCGCCCTCGAGGCGCCCGCGGCGGCGGCCGCCGCCGGCGCGGAAGCGCAAGAGATGCCGATCCGCCTCGACGGCCGGGTGCTTCCGCCGGATCGGGGGCCCCCGGGCGCCGCGGATCCGATCGGCGCCGTGCGGGCCGCCTCGATCTCCGTGGCGAGCGGGAAGGGGGGCACCGGCAAGTCGATCGTCGCCGCCTCCCTGGCGAACCTCCTCTCGATCCGGGGGCGGACCCTTCTCGTCGATCTCGACCTCGGCGTGGGCAACGCCCACATCCTGCAGGATGTCTCCCCGCCCCAGAGCTTCGTGGAGGTGGTCGAGGGATCCGCGGCGTTGCGGAACATCCTCGTCCCCTGCTCGGGGCAGGTGGACCTGGCCCCGGCCGGATCCGGCATCCCGCGCCTGGCGGAGCTCGCGCCCGCGGAGATGCACCTCGTCGCCGCCGGGATCGCCGAGGTGGAGCGGGACTATCGCTACCTCGTCGCGGACGCCGCAGCCGGGGTGTCGCCGCAGACGATCGGGTTCGCCGGCGCGTGCGACGTCGTCCTGATCGTCACCACCCCCGACTTGACCGCGATGACCGATGCCTATGCGTTCCTCAAGGTGATCCTGGGGCGGCGGCCGGACGCGCGGCCCCTCCTCCTCGTGAACCGGGTCGAGGGCGAGCTGGAGGCGAGGGAGGTGGCGAGCCGGATCTCGCGGGTGTGCCGGCGCTTCCTGGGCCGGCTGCCCCGGCTCGTCGGGTGGATTCCCGACGACGCGATGGTCCGGGAGAGCGTGAACCGCCGCCGCCCGCTCGTGCTCCACGCCCCCGAGGCCCCCGCGTCGCGCGCCCTGAAGCAGGCGGCGGTGGCGGTGATCGAGGAGCTGCACCGGACCCACCCGCGCGGGATGGGTTGGACGCTCCTGCGCCAGCTCGCCTCTCCCTTCCCCCGGCCGTGATCCGGCGGAGAATGCCGCGGGGCGGGAAACCCCTCGCGCCCCCGCGGGTCCGGGAGGAATGACGGGATGTCTCTCTGCCCCTTCCGACCCCTCTCCCCCTCGCCCGCCGGCGCCGCTGTGGGTCCTCGCCGTCCTCTCCTATGCGCTCGTCCGGCTCCTCGGCGCGCTGGGCGCCGATCCGCCGCCGGCGGCGAGCGCGCCTCGCCCGCCGCCCACTCCCCTCGATCCGGCGCGGATGAGCCCCTGCGAGCTCCGCCGGATCCCGGGGATCGGCGAGCGCCTGGCCCTGGCGATCGACCGCGCGCGCCTCGCCCACGATCCGCGCCGCGGGGCGCTCCGGTGGGGGGACGTCCCGGGCATCGGGCCGGCCACCGAGGAGAAGGTCCAGGCCTGGCTCCGCGACCACGGCGTGGCGGCGGAGGACCTCGTGCCCGCGACAGAGCCGCGCGCCCCCCCGCGTGGGGCTGGGCCGGCCCGCGGGGGGAGCGTAGACTGCCCCCGTCGCCACCGTGAGCCTCGACGAAGCGAACCCTCCTCCGCCGTCCCTCGGGCCCGGCGTGGTCGATCCCCTCCTGCGGCGCGCCCTCGAGGAGGACGTGGGGAAGGGCGACGTGACGAGCGACGCCCTGATCCCCGCCGCCCGGCGCGCGTGCGGGCGGCTGATCGCCAAGGAGCCGGGGATCGCCTGCGGGCTCGGCGTGTTCGCCCGCGTCTTCACGCTCCTCGATCCGGGCGCCGCGGTGCACGCCCTGGTGGAGGACGGGGCCGAGGTCCGCCCGGGCGAGCGGCTCGTCGAGGTCACCGGGCGGGCCCGCTCGCTCCTCGCCGGGGAGCGCACCGCCCTGAACCTCGTGCAGAGGATGTCGGGGATCGCCACCCTGACCCATGCCTTCGTGCGGGCGGCGGGAACGGGCGTTCGCGTGTTCGACACGCGCAAGACGACGCCGGGCCTGCGGGTTCTCGAGAAGTACGCCGTGCGCTGCGGCGGCGCGGAGAACCACCGCTTCGGGCTCCACGACGAAGCCATGATCAAGAACAACCACGTCGACCTCGCCGGCTCCACGCTCGCCGCCCTCGTGGGCCGGCTGCGCCAGGCCCTCGGCCCCGACCTCGTGATCCACGCCGAGGCGCGCGACGAGGTAGAGGCCTTCGCCGCCGTGCAGGGGGGCGCGGACGTCGTGCTCCTCGACAACATGAGCCCCGCCGCCCTGCGGGAGCTCTGCCCCCGGCTCCGGGCCCTCGCGGGCCCGGAGGGGCGGCCCGTCGCGATCGAGGCGTCGGGCGGCGTGACCCTGGACCGGGTGGCCGAGATCGCGGCGAGCGGCGTGGACCGGATCTCCGTGGGCGCCCTGACCCACTCGGCGCCCTCCCTCGACCTCTCCTTCCGGATCGAGGCCCTGCCATGACGGGGAATCCGCCGGCACCGTCGCGCCACGAGCTGATCCTCGACCTGCCGGCGGTCCACCGGGAGGTGCGCGTGGCGCGCAACGTGGTGCGGCACTTCGCGCGGCTCTCGGGAATGGCGGATCGGGAGGTGGACTACGTGATCCTCGTGGCCTCCGAGCTCCTGGCCAACGCGATCGATCACGGCGGCGGCGACGCGGCCCTCACCGAGGGGGAGCACGACGGCGTGCGGATGCGCCTTCAGCTCGCCATCGAGGCCCGCGAATGGGTCCTCTCCGTCACCGACCAGGGCGGGGGCGATCCGGAGGAGCTGCGGGCGCTGTTCGCCCGCGGGGAGAAGCCCGACCTCGCCACCGACCGCGGGCGCGGGCTCTTTCTGCTCGCCCAGATGCTGGATCGGCTCGAGGTGACCGCGAGCGAGCGGGGGGACGGCCTCACCTTCCGGGCCGTGCGCCGCTACGAGCCGTGAGGGCGAGGGGGGAGCGGTGATCGAGGGGTTGCGCCGGGCGGGTCGCCTCCTCCTGCGCCTGCCGCAGGCGCTCGTGGGCGTTGCGGCCCTCGCCTGGATGGCCCTCCTCTGGCGGCTCAGCGAGATGCCGCTCGGCGAGGGGGAGCCGAGCTTCCTCTGGTCGTGGACCGCCAACCTCGCCCACGCCCCCCTCTTCGGGCTGCTGGGCCTCCTCTTCGCCGCGCTCCTCCTCCGCGGGGGGCCGCCCGGCGCCTGGCCGCGCGCCGACGGGGCGGCCGGAGGAATGGTCCTCGTCCTCGTCGGCCTCTACGGCGCCGCCGACGAGATCCACCAGAGCCGGGTGCCCGGCCGCGACGGCACGGCGGCCGACCTCGTCACCGACCTCGCCGGCGCGGTCTCTGTCCTCTGGATCATCGCCTACCTCGGCCATCCGGCGGCCGCCGCGGGCGGCCTGCGCCGCCGGCTCCTCCTCGGCGTCGTCTTCTGCGCCGCGAGCGCGCTCCTCGTCACCCTCTGTTGAGCGCGGCGGAAGAATCCCGTTCTTCCGCTCTTCACGCGGCCGGAGGCGACGCCGGACGGCGTGGCCGCTCCGCGGCGGCGGTCCTTCCCCCGCCGCCGGCCGCGTCCGCGGGCGTGCCTGACGGCCGGCGGGACGATCGGTATGCTCGTGGCCCGCCCGCCAGGCGCCAGGGAGCCAGAATGTCGGACCCCCGCAACTACGAGAGTCCTCTCTCCACCCGCTACGCCAGCGCGCGGATGCGCGAGCTCTTCTCGGCCCAGCGAAAGTTCACCACGTGGCGGCGGCTGTGGATCGCCCTCGCCGAAGCCGAGAGGGAGCTCGGGCTCCCGATCACTGCCGCGCAGATCGCCGAGCTCGCGGCGCACGTCGACGACGTGGATCACGCGAGCGCCGAGCGGTACGAGCACGAGCTGCGCCACGACGTGATGGCGCACGTGCACGCCTGGGGCGACCAGTGTCCCCTGGCGCGGGGCATCATCCACCTCGGCGCCACCTCGTGCTACGTCACCGACAACTGCGAGCTCATCGTCCTGCGCGACGGGCTGCGCCTGATCCGCGAGTACGTCGTCGCGACGATCCGCGCCCTGCGCGGCTTCGCCCTCGAGTGGCGCTCCCTCCCGGTCCTCGGCCTCACCCATTTCCAGCCGGCCCAGGCGACCACGCTCGGCAAGCGCGCCTGCCTCTGGCTGCAGGACCTCGTCTTCAACCTGATCGACCTCGACCACGCCGAGGCGCAGATCCGCTTCCTGGGCGCGAAGGGCGCGACGGGCAGCCAGGCGTCCTTCCTGGCCCTCTTCGAAGGCGATCACGCCAAGGTGACGGCGCTCGACCGGCTCGTGACCGCGAAGATGGGCTTCGCGCGCGCGTTCGCCGTCACCGGACAGACCTACCCCCGCCAGCTCGACTTCCGCGTCTGCCAGGTGCTCTGCGCGATCGCCCAGTCGGCGGCGAAGTTCGCGGTGGACGTGCGGCTCTCCGCGGGGCTCGGCGAGCTCGAGGAGCCGTTCGGCGAGCGGCAGGTCGGCTCCTCCGCGATGCCCTGGAAGCGCAACCCGATGCGCTGCGAGCGGATCGGCGCCCTGGCCCGCCACGTGATCTCCACCCTCGCCGACACGGCCCATACGGCCGCCAACCAGTGGTTCGAGCGCACGCTCGACGACTCCGCCAACCGCCGCCTCTCCCTCGCCGAGATGTTCCTCGGCGCCGACGCGATCCTCCAGCTCTACCTCGACGTCGCCGCCGGGCTGGTGGTGCACCCGGCGATCATCCGCGCCCGGCTGGAGGCCGAGCTGCCCTTCCTCGGCGCGGAGATCCTGCTCATGGCGGCGGTGCGGGCCGGCGCCGATCGCCAGGACGCCCACGAGCGGATCCGGGTCCTCTCCCGCCGGGCCGCCGCGGCGCGCCAGGAAGGCGAGGGGAATCCCCTGCGGGAGCTCCTGGCCGCCGACCCGCTCCTCGGCCCGCTCGCCCGCCGCTGGGACGAGCTCTTCGATCCCCGCCGCTTCGTGGGGCGGGCGCCCGAGCAGGTCGAGGAGTTCGTCGCCGCGGAAGTGGACCCCCTCCTGGCGCGCTGCGCCGGGGTGGGCGACGCCCGGAGCGAGGTGCGCGTGTAGAGGGCCGGGGGACGCCGCAAAGGCGCCCGGGAAGACCGGCCGAAGTGAGGCGCCGGCCGGCGCCCGCTTCGTCCTCCGGATGGCCGGGGTTGGCGCCATTACGGCGCTCCCCGGCCATCCGGGGGAGCGAATCCGGGAGCTTGCATTTCGTCGTCGACGGCTCCTACGATCTGCGATTCCCGGGAGGGCGTTCCCCGCGCGGTAGGCGAGCCCCCCGGCGACCGTTTTTTTCGCGCCCTCGGCTCAATGGCAGGGGGTGCGCCTTCCGAGGGATAGGCGGCGGAAGGCGCTCCCCGATCGTTCTCGACGACCGTGACCACCCCCGGTATCCCGAACGAGTTCAGCCTCTCCACGACCTGCTTCGGGACGAGGCTCACCTCCATCCAGGACCAGATCTTCGCGGCGGTGGGAATGGGCTTTCGCCGCCTCGAGCTCGGGCTCGCCGAGTCCCCGGCCTCGATGGACGGGCTCCTCGAGTCCCAGCGCGAGACCGGGGTGACGATCCCCTCGCTGGTCGCCGGCTGCCGCGACCCCCTCAACGGCTCGATGGCCGTGGATCGGTTGAGCAGCCTCGATCCCGTCCTGCGCGAGCGGGCTCTGAACGCCGTCCGCCGGCACGAGCGGCTCGCCCGCACGTGGGGCTGCCGCACGCTCGTGGTGCGCGGGAGCCGGATCGAGGATCCGGTCCTCTCGCGCCGGGCGCGCGCGCTCGAGCGCCGGCTCGCCGAACGCCACACGGAGCCCGATCCGGCGCTCCTGCGGGAGGACGTGCGGGACTTCGTGAAGGAGGTCGCCCGCCAGGGGCACCATCAGGCCCAGGAGTTCTGCCGCTCCCTCCACACCCTTCTGTGCGAGGTGCCCGACGTGAAGCTCGCCCTGGAGCCGGGGCGGCACATCGACGACCTGCTCTGCTTCGACGTGATGGGGTGGGTGCTCGACGACCTCGCGCCCCGCGGGCTCTCCTACTGGCACGACGTCGGCTACATCCACGCGCGCGAGAGCCTCGGCCTCCCGGATCAGGGGATGTGGCTCGAGGCCTACGGCCAGCACATGGCCGGCATCCACCTCCAGGATGCGGCCGACGCCGAGACCGAGATGCCGGTGGGGCTCGGCGAGGTCGATTTCCACCTCCTGCGGGAGTACGTGCCCCGCGGGGCCGAGCGCGTGGTCGAGATCGGCCCCTGCCATGGGCGGGCCGAGATCCTCTCGAGCGTACAGTTCCTGGTGGAGCACGGCTTCTGAGTGGCATGGGGGCGCCGTCCGGCGCCGATCCTGCCGCTCCGAGCCCGGCGCGAGCGCTGCCCGGCGCCGCGTTCCGGCCGGTCCGCCGAAAGGAGAGCCGCCGGGGGTCGGGATCGCGCCCCCTCGGCTACCATGTCGCGCTCGGGGGAGCAGAGCTGGAGGATTCCGTGGACCCTGGAGAAGAGAGCCCGTCCGCCGAGGAGAGCCCGAACCCGGCGCTGCCGTCCGACCGCGCCGGCCGGCTCGCCCGTCTGCTCGCGGTCCTGCGGGGGGCGGCCGCCGCCGACGGCCGGCGCCTGCTCCTCCTGACCCACCGCAGCCCGGACCCCGACGCCCTGGGGGCCCTCGTGGGTCTCGACCACCTCCTGCGGCGCACGTTGGGGCTCGACCCGGTGATCGCCACTGGAGGCCGCATCTTCCGGGCCGAGAACATGGCGATGGTGCGCGAGCTCGAGCTCGCCTTCGAGGACTACGAGGCCCTCGAGCCCACGCGCTTCTGGGGCGTCATCGTGGTCGATGCCCAGCCGACCTTCGGCCACACGGTGCTCCCGGCGGAGGTGCCCGTGCTCGCGGTCTTCGACCACCACGAGCCCCAGGGAAGCGCGCCGGCGGGCGAGGTTCCCCACGCCGACGTTCGCCTCGGCATCGGCGCCACGAGCTCGATCGTCTACGAGTATCTCACGGCGGCGAAGATCGATCTCGACCACCGCGTCGCCACCGCCCTCTGCTGCGGCATCCGCTTCGACACCGCCGACCTCTCGCTCAAGATCACCGCCCTCGACGAGGAGGCGTTCTTCGAGTGCTTCCGCCGCGCCGACCGGCGCATGCTGGCGCGGATCACGCAGCCCTCGCTGCCGCCGACCTACTATCGGGAGCTGCACCGCTCGCTGAGCCGGGCCCGGAAGCACGGGCCGCTGGTCTTCGGCCTGCTCGGGCGGGTGAAGGACCCCGAGTCCGTGGCGGAGATGGCGGACTTCTTCCTGCGGCTGGAGGGGGCGGGCTGGTCGCTCGTGGGCGGGGAGTTCGAGGGCGTCTACCACCTCTCGCTCCGCACCGATCCGCGCTTCGGGCGGGCGTTCTCGCTGCTCGAGCGCGTGCTCGACGGCGAGGGGAGCTTCGGGGGGCGCGGCACCGTGGCCGGGGGGCAGATCCCCCTGGAGAGCGGCGACGAGCAGACCCTCGCCCGCCTCGAGCGGCGGCTGCGCGCGCGGGCCCTCGGAATGGTGGACGCCGCCCTGCTCGGGGCCTCCGATCCCCGCCGCGGGACGCGGCTCACCCGCCTGCCGTGAGCGCGCGCGAGCTCCCCCGCGCCCCCTGGCTCCTCGTGCTCGCCGGGCACGACCCCACGGGCGGCGCGGGGATCGACGCCGATCGGGAGGCGGCGGCGGCGTTCGGAGTCCGGGCGACGTGCATCGTCACCGCCCTGACGCGCCAGGACGGCCGGACGGTGCACGCGATCGGGGCGCGCGAGCCCGCGGCGTGGCTCGCCGACGCGCGCGCCGTCCTCGCTCCGCCGCCGGCCGCCGTGAAGACCGGGCTCCTCCCCGGCGCGGCGCACCTGCGCGCTCTCCTGGCGCTCGCCGATCTCCTCCCGGCCGCGCTCCCCATCGTCGTGGACCCGCTTCTCGCCGCCGGCGGTGGCGAAGTCTTCCTCGACGAGGAGGGGGTGGAGGTGCTGCTCGCGGAGGTCCTGCCCCGCGCGGTGCATCTGGTCCCGAACCTCCTGGAGGCCGCCCGCCTCACCGGTCTCGCGCCCGCCGATCTCGCCGCGGACCGCGGGGCCCGGCTCGCCGCGGCCGGAGCCCTCGTCGCGCGCGGAGCCCGCTCGGTCTTCCTCAAGGGCGGCCATGGCCGCGAGGATCCCGTGCAGGACCTCCTCCTCGTCCCCGGCGAGGCGCCCCTCTGGCTCTCCCATCCCCGGGTCCCCGGCCTCGGCCTCCACGGCTCCGGCTGCCGCACCGCCTCCGCCTTTGCCGCCCAGCTCGCCCGCGGCGTTCCCCCGCCGGCCGCCGCCGCGGCCGCCGGCCGATGGATCGCCCGCCGGATCGCCGCGGCGGCCGGTTCCTGACCCCGTTCCCCCCGCCGCCGGTCGGGTCCCGCTCCTCCCTTGCCTTCCTCCGCCGCCCTGCTACCCTCTTGCCCCCACCTCGCGAGCGGCTGTAGCTCAGTGGTAGAGCGCAACCTTGCCAAGGTTGATGTCGAGGGTTCAAGTCCCTTCAGCCGCTCCATTTCCTGCCCCTCGTTTTCCGCGTTTGCAGGCACGTGGCGGGGATTCTCGCGCGCGACGACGGTCGCCGCGTCGAGCGTCGGACCTCCATTGCGGCTTCCTCCCTGTTGCATGCGTAGGCAGGGTTCCGCAGGAGTCCGGGTAAGTTCTCGGGTAAGCGGCCGGGTAAGCGGAGGAGGAGCGGAATCCTCCGTTCCCGTGGCGCGGAACGTCTCCCTCGAGGGAGGCGGATCGCCGCGGTGGGGGAGCGAGAAGGCCGGCAGGCGATCGAGCCAGCGGCGGATGTCGAGGAGCTCGCGGTCGGTGTAGACCCTCTCGGCCAGCGTGTCGCCCTTGTGGCGCATCCACGCGGAGACGATCCCCTGGGAGGCCCCGGCGTCGGAGAGCAGCGTGCAACCCGCCCGGCGCAGGGACCGGCGGCAGGCCACCTCGCCCCGCCGGTTCGTGAGAGCGATGCCCGCGAACTCGAGCTCCTTGCGGAACACGCGCCAGCCGACGGGCGGGAAGAGGGGATCCTCGGGAGCAAGGCGAGTCGGGGGCGGCGCGCCGGCGGCCCGCAGAGCTTCCCTCCTCGCCTCGAGGAGGTGATTGTGCTGGTCTACGACGATTTCGCCGAGCACATCGCGGCTCTCCATGCCGCGGATATCGATGGGGACGGCGACGAGGACCTCTTCGTAGCGCTCGCGGCGGAGATCCAGCTCTACGCTTACGAGGGCTCCGGGCACTTCACGCTGCGGGGGAGGATCTCGATCGCGCAGGCCTCAGCCGTTCTGGCGACCGACTCCGACCAGGACGGCGACCAGGACATCGCGGTGGCATCCCCCGCGGGGCTCGTCTGGCTTGAGAACCTCGACGGTGCCGGCGACTTTGGACACGAGCACGGCATTGCTTCCCCGGGATCCTGGTCGGCGTTTCTTGCCGACCTCGATGGCGACGACGACGAGGATGTCTTGGCCAGCCACGCCACGGCAACTGTCTGGTACGAGAACACGGATGGATTCGGGACATTCGGTCCGCCGCGGACGATCGGCGAGGGGGCGAGCTCGTCCATCCGCGCGGCGGACCTCGATGGCGACGGCGACCAGGACGTGGTCGCGATCTGGCAGTTGGACGACCAACTCTGCTGGTTCGAGAACCGGAAGGGCGGCGGGGATTTCGGCCCCCGCAACATCATCCACACGGTGGCGCCCAATCCGGTCTCGATCGTCGTCGCGGATCTGGACGTGGACGGCGATCCGGACCTCCTGTCCTCGTTTGATGATCGGTACTGGAGCGGGGCCAAGCCCGGTTGCCATCTCGCCTGGTTCGAGAACGAGGATGGCCGGGGGAGCTTCGCGGCCGAGAGGTACTTCGATCCCCATCCGGACTGGTCGGCCCGGGGAACGTTCGCGGCCGACCTGGATGGAGATGACATCGACGAGATCCTCGTCGCCGCGAACTGGTCCACGCTGCACTATCCAACGCCGCCCACGCACGGGATGATCGGGTGGTTCGACACCGGCGTCTCCGGGGGCTTCGCTTCCGAGAGGGCGATCGCCGCGCGCATCGAACGACTGGCCCGCGCAGCGGCCGCCGATCTGGACGGCGATGGCGATCAGGACGTGGTGTCGGCGCCGGTGTGTGACGGCGCGGTCGCGTGGTACGAGCGAGCTCCGGCCTTGGCGGTTTCTCGGAACTTCGGGGCGAACCCGGCGAGCTTCCGGGCCAGAAACGGTCCTGCGCTGGGAGGAACGTCCGCCGCCTTCGTCGACCTGGCCGGGACCAACGGGCGTCCCACTGGGCATACCTACGCGACCCTCGCCGGCTACGCCTCGCCGCTCACCTTCGTGTTGCCAGGCGGGCAGACCCTGTTGATCGACCCGACGGACCCCGGGGCGGAGATCCTGGGTTGGCCAGTGGGTGTCGGCCCGGTGGCGGAGTTCCGGTTCCCCATCCCCGACGATCCGTCACTCGCCGGGCTTCGGCTCTTCACCCAGGCCGCGCACCTCGGGGGCGTGTCACCCTTCGCCCTGTCGAACGCGCTCGATCTGACGCTGGGACATTGACATGGCGGCCGGTGGAGATGTCCGGCAATACGCGGCGCGCGCGGCCCTGCGGCGACCGGCACGTCGACACCAGGAACGATGGGACCACCGGGCCTCCGCGCACGCTCGCGTTGGACATCGTCTCTCGACCCTGCCATGCTCTGGCTGGCCGCGAACTGCCCCTGCCATGGAGGACTCCCGGACCGCTCCCCAGATGCCCCAGGCGCCCCGAATCTCGGGGAGAACGGCGCACCGCCTCGCCCAGTCGGGAGAGCTGCCGGCCGGAACGCTCGATGGCCTCTTGCGCTCTCCCCGCCGGCAGATCGACCGCTGGGCTGTCCGGCATGTCCGTGGAATCCGAGGAATCGGGGGCTGAGCCATGAACTGGCGCTGGGACCGCGCCACGCCATCGAGCGGCCGAAGCCACCGTGGCGATCCGTGCGGGATCGGGGGCGGAGGCACCCTAGTCGCCCCTCGACCGCCCACGCGTCGATCGTCCCTTGCCATCCGCTGTCCATGACGACCCTCGAGCACCTCCAGCCGAACGCCTCCCTGCGGGGGATCCTGCCGGACGCCACGGTCACGGTGGTGAACGTCCAGTGGTTCGGCTCGGACGCCCTCGAGCTCACCTGCAAGGACCCCTCCGGCAAGGTGGGCAACGAGCTCCTCTACCGCCACGACGAGGGGCGCCTCGAGGTCGTGGAGAAGGGACGCCCGTGGGGCTTCGATGGCGACGGCGCGCTGTTCCGCCTCGTCTCCGAGGCGCACCGCATCCGGCTCGCCCACCTCTTCGACCCGGTCTTGGCCGTCCACACCTCCCTCGTCGATCCCCTCCCGCACCAGATCACGGCGGTGTACGAGGCGATGCTGCCCCGCCAGCCGCTCCGCTTCCTTCTGGCCGACGATCCCGGCGCAGGCAAGACGATCATGGCCGGGCTCTTCATCAAGGAGCTGGTCGCTCGCGGCGACCTGCGACGCTGCCTCATCGTCTGCCCGGGCAGCCTCGTCGAGCAGTGGCAGGACGAGCTCTCCCGCCGCTTCCACCTGCCCTTCGAGATCCTGACCAACGACAAGCTCGAAGCGGCCCGCACCGGCAACTGGTTCCTCGAGAACGACCTCGCCATCGCTCGGCTCGACAAGCTCTCCCGCAACGCGGACGTTCAGCAGAAGCTCAGCGCCCCCGACTGCCGCTACGACCTCGTGGTGTGCGACGAGGCGCACAAGCTCTCGGCGACGTTCTTCGGCGGTGAGGTGAAGTACACGAAGCGCTACCGGCTCGGCCAGCTCCTCTCGGGCCTCACGCGCCACTTCCTCTTGATGACGGCCACGCCGCACAACGGCAAGGAGGAGGACTTCCAGCTCTTCCTGGCCCTGCTCGACGGCGACCGCTTCGAGGGCCGGTTCCGCGACGGCGTCCACCAGGTGGAGATCTCCGACCTGATGCGCCGGATGGTGAAGGAGGGTCTGCTCAGGTTCGACGGACGGCCGCTCTTCCCCGAGCGCATCGCCTACACGGTGCCCTACAAGCTCTCCGACGCGGAGGCGCACCTCTACAAGGAGGTCACCGACTACGTCCGCGAGGAGTTCAACCGCGCCGAGGCCCTCCAGAACGA
Source organism: Planctomycetota bacterium (assembly GCA_040754415.1). Classification (GTDB taxonomy): domain Bacteria; phylum Planctomycetota; class UBA1135; order UBA1135; genus JBFMCU01. The sequence continues at coordinate 15,635 of JBFMCU010000090.1, read as the reverse complement.
CAAACGGACGGGCACCGTCGGCTTCGCCCTGACCATCCTCCAGCGCCGCCTCGCCTCGTCCCCGGAGGCGATCTTCCAGTCGCTGTGCCGCCGCCGCGAGCGGCTGGAGAAGCGGCTGCGCGAGCTGGAGCTCCTGCAGCGGGGGGCCGCGGCGGCGCCCCCCGTCCTCCCCGAGCTGCTCCTCGACCCCGACGAGGTCGAGGACCTCGAGGACGCCCCGGAGAACGAGGTCGCCGCGGCCGAGGCGGAGATCCTCGACCAGGCCACGGCGGCCAGCACGATCGCCGAGCTCAAGCTCGAGATCGCCACGCTGGCCCGCCTGGAGGCGCTGGCCGCCCAGGTGCGCCGCAGCGGCCAGGACACGAAGTGGCGCGAGCTCGCGCGGCAGCTCGGCGAGATCTTCACCCCGGCCGCCCTGCAGGGGAAGGTCGCCGACCCGGCGGGCCCGTATGGGGCCGGCGCCCTCCCGAAGCCCGTCGCGTCCCCGCGCCAGAAGCTCGTCGTCTTCACCGAGCACCGCGATACGCTGAAACATCTCGAGCGCCAGATCGGCTCGCTGCTCGGCCGGCCGAAAGCGGTGGTGCTCATCCACGGCGGCATGGGGCGGGAGGATCGGCGCACGGCGCAGGAGAGCTTCCTGCACGATCCCGAGGTGCAGGTCCTGCTCGCCACGGACGCCGCCGGGGAGGGGATCAACCTCCAGCGCGCGCACCTCATGGTGAACTACGACCTGCCCTGGAACCCGAACCGCCTCGAGCAGCGCTTCGGCCGGATCCACCGCATCGGCCAGACCGAGGTCTGCCACCTGTGGAACCTGGTGGCCACGGAGACCCGGGAGGGGGATGTCTACCGCACGCTGCTCGAGAAGCTCGAAGAAGCTCGTCACGCCCTGGGCGGCCAGGTCTTCGACGTGCTCGGCAAGCTCCAGTTCGAGGGCCGGCCGCTCCGGGACCTCCTGATCGAGGCGATCCGCTACGGCGACCAGCCCGACGTGCGCGCGCGCCTCACCCGGGCGATCCAGGACGGCGTGGACCGCCCGCACTTGCAGGAGCTCATCGAGGACCGCGCGCTCGCCCACGACGCGATGGACTCGAGCCGCGTCGCCGAGGTCCGGGAAGATATGGAGCGCGCCGAGGCGCGACGCCTGCAGCCCCACTACATCGAGTCGTTCTTCCTGGAGGCCTTCCGGCGGCTCGGCGGGGCGATGCACCAGCGCGAGCCGCGCCGCTACGAGATCACCCACGTGCCCGCCCCGGTGCGCGGCCGCGACCGCCAGATCGGCGCGGGCGATCCCGTGCTGGCCCGCTACGAGCGGGTCACCTTCGAGAAGGACCTGATCGCCCCGCAAGGCGAGCCCCTCGCCGCCTTCCTCTGCCCCGGTCACCCGCTCCTCGACGCGGTGCTCGACCTCACCCTCGAGCGCCACCGCGATCTCCTGAAGCACGGCACGGTGCTCGTCGACGAGCGCAACCCGGGTACGAGCCCGTGCGTCCTCTTCTTCCTCGAGCACGCGATCCAGGACGCGAGCGAGCTCCCCGGAGGCGAGCGGCGCACGATCTCGCGGCGGATGCTCTACGTCGAGATGGACGCCGCGGGAGAGGTGCGTCACCCGCACTACGCGCCCTATCTCGACTACCGCCCCCTGGCCGCGGGGGAGCCAGCGCTGGAGGCGATCCTCGCCCGTCCCGAGTGCGCCTGGATCACGCGGGAGCTGGAGCAGCGGGCCCAGCACCACGCCATCGCGCAGGTCGTGCCCGAGCACGTCCGGGAGGTGCGCGACCGCCGCCTGGGGTGGATCGAGAAGACCCGCGCGGCCGTGAAGGACCGTCTCACGAAGGAGATCGCCTACTGGGACCACCGCGCCGCTCAGCTCCAGCTCCAGGAGCAGGCCGGCCGGGCCGGCGCACGCCTGAACTCGCAGGAGGCCCGCCGCCGCGCCGACGACCTCCAGGCCCGGCTCCAGAAGCGCCTGGCGGATCTCGATCGCGAGGGGCGGATCTCCGCGCTGCCCCCCGCGGTGCTGGGCGGGCTGGTCGTCGTGCCCCGGGGCCTGATCGCCGCCATGACCGGCCGCGCTCCCTCCTCGCCGCCGAGCCCCGCCGACACCCAGGCGAGCGCCGCCCGCGCCCGCGCCATCGTGATGGAGGTCGAGCGCGGCCTCGGCTTCGAGCCGGTGGACCGGGAGACCGAGCGCCTGGGCTACGACATCGAGAGCCGCGTCCCGGGCACGGGACGCCTCCGCTTCCTCGAGGTCAAGGGCCGCGTCGCGGGGGCCGCGACGATCACCGTGACGAAGAACGAGATCCTCACGAGCCTCAACAAGCCCGACGACTTCATCCTCGCGCTCGTCGAGTTTCGGGACGGCGGCGACCACCGGGTACACTACGTGCGCCGGCCCTTCCAGCGCGAGCCCGACTTCGGGGTGACGAGCGTGAACTACGACTTCGCCGACCTCCTCGAACGATCAGAGGACCCGCGGTGACGGAGCAATCCCTCCTGAACCCGAGGCCCGGGAGAATCGGGTTCGATGCATCTTCGCTCAACATCTTGGGCGATGATCCGCAGCGCGAGGATGTTCTCTGCGCCTTGAAGGACCGGGGGTGCTCGCCGGTGTTGACCGTGCCAAACCTCGTGGAGATCCTGAAATGGCCCGAGATTGAGAAGCGAGACGCGCTGCTCGAGTTGCTCCAACGCCTGCGACGAGTGGACGACCTGCGGCTGCTACCGTTCCCCCTGGAAGTCGTCGAGGCCGAGGTCACCGCGTGGTCTAGACGCGAACCCAACGTGACGTTGGGTAGTGAGCAGAGTGCCGAGGACTTTCAGGCTCTCCTGGAGGATGGTCCCTTGAGGAGCGCCGAGGTGGCCCGCAGAGTGAGTGAGTACGCAGATCTCGAGCAGAAGCAACATGAGGCGAGACTTCGGACACTGAGAGATCACCTGGCTTCCGTTCAAACCCTCGCTGTCCCCTCCTCAGCCAAGGAGCTGGTTGAGGGAGTGCTGAATCGTGGGCACCTCGTTGCCGCCGTTCTCAATGCTTGCTTGGGGAAGAGCACCGTCGGTCCTCCGGTCCAAGCCGATGAAGCTGTTGCATGCGCACGGGATCTCCCCATCCTGCGAGCATTCCTGGTGACTGTGGCACTTGCAATTTGGCACTACGGTGTGCAGGCATTCTCGTTGAGGCGAAGCAAAGCCGCGGGGGCCATCGACATCATGCAGGCAACCTACTTGCCGCTAGCCATCGCCTTGGTCGTGGACGATCAGAGAATGCGGGACCATCTGAGGACCGTGGTCGATCTGGCCGGTCTCTCGACCTTGGTCGTCACTTACGATGAGCTGCGCCGGAACCTACAGGTGGGAGGCAGAACCGCCTCCGAGACAGCATGACAGCCAGCGACAAGAAACTGATCGAAGGCGCCCCGCCCCTGGTGGGGATCGCCAAGGCTTCCGCGGGGGAGAAGTCGATGCGCCACGGGCCCGTTCGCGCAACCCGGTCCTCGCGCAGGGCCTTTCCTTCTTCCATCGCATCGAGGAGCGCGGCAGCGGCTTCCGCCGCATGGCCGACCAAATGCTCGATCACGGGCTGGACCGGCCGCTCCTGGTGGGCGACGCCGGCTACTTTTAGGTCACGTTCCGGGGGCCCGGCGAGGACATCGACCGCCTGCGCGTACCGGAGAGCCGGCTCGTGGTGACGCCCGCCGTGGAAGCCCAATTGAACGAACGCCAGCGGAGGATCCTGGCGCAGGCGCTGGAGAACGGATCGGTGACGACGGGCTGGTGCATGGAGACGCTGGGCGTCGTTCGCGACACCGCCCACCGGGACCTCGTGGGCCTCGTCGAGCTGGGCCTCCTGGCCCGCGCGGACTCCGGTCGTTCTGCGGAGTACGTGCCGAAGGAGGCCGGCGCGCGATGACGAGATCATCCGAGAATCATCCGACGGCGGGGTGGAATCATCCGATCCCCGCGATCCTGCGGCCCGCGGGGGATCCTCCGAGGCCCATCCGGCCGGAGGGATCGATCCTCCGAGGAGGCGAGGGATCAGCGTGACCACCAGGAGGAAGCTCATCGAGGTCGCCCTGCCGCGGGAGGCGATCGCCAAGGCCTCGGCGCGGGAGAAGTCGATCCGGCACGGGCAACCGAACACGCTGCACCTGTGGTGGGCGAGGCGGCCTCTGGCGGCGGCGGGTAGCGGCTCCCGGGCGGCAGGCGACCATCACCACATGGCGTCCAAACCCCGCCAATCCGCGAGGGTCTCCCCATGCTGACGAAGCTCAGGATCCGCAACTTCAAGCTCTTCCGGGACGTGGAGATCGAACTCGCCGGTCGCGTCGTCTTCGTTGGGCCCAACAACTCCGGCAAAAGCTCCGCCTTGCAGGCACTCGCCCTCTGGAATGCCGGCGTTCGTCGCTGGGTCGAGAGACGGGGCGAGGGAAACGTCCCCAAGGAGCGCGCCGGCGTTACCCTCAACCGGCGCGACCTCATCGCGCTTCCAGTTCCATCTGCCGATCTCCTCTGGCGTGACCTTCATGTGAGAGAGGGCCACAAGGAAGGGGGCAAGCAGAAGACCGTCCCCGTGTTCATCGAGATCGATGTCGAGGGCGTCGATAATGGCCTGTCCTGGTGCTCAAGTCTTGAGTTCTACTACGCCAACGAAGAGTCCTTCTATTGCCGGTCCCGGCTGACGCCGGATGGTAGCCGGCTCGAGGTTCCTGCTACAGCCGCCGCCGTGCGACTCGCGTACCTCCCGCCGATGTCTGGCCTCGCCTCGAACGAGACCCGCCTCGACGAGGGAGCGATCGGTGTCCGGATCGGCGAGGGACGCACGGCCGAAGTGCTGCGCAACCTCTGCTGGCAGGTGCTCCAGCAGGGTGAAGCGAAGTGGAAGCGGATCCGCGAGCGCATGGAGGCACTCTTCGGCGCGAGTATCGACGACCCGGAGTACGTCAGGGAACGCGGCGAGATCACGATGTCGTATCGGACCGCGGGCAAGGTCCGTCTCGACCTCTCGGCGAGCGGACGCGGCCAGCAGCAGACGCTGCTGCTCCTCGCGCATCTGGCGGCGAACCCCGGCTCCGTGCTCCTCCTCGATGAGCCCGATGCGCACCTCGAGATCCTCCGCCAGCGACAGATCTACCAAGTCCTCACCGAGACGGCGGAGGAGGCGGGGAGCCAGATCATCGCTGCGAGCCACTCCGAGGTGATCCTGAACGAGGCGGCCGACCGGGACACGGTAGTCGCATTCGTTGGCAAGCCCCACCGCATCGACGACCGAGGGAGCCAGGTGCTCAAGGCGCTCAAGGAGATCGGTTTCGAGCACTATGCCCAGGCCGAGGAGACCGGCTGGGTGCTCTACCTCGAGGGCTCGACCGACCTGGCGATCTTACGTGAGTTTGCCGCGAAGCTGGACCATCCGGCGCGTGCGGCGCTGGAGCGACCTTTCGTCCAGTACGTCATGAACCAGCCGGCACGCGCCCGAACGCACTTCCACGGGCTCCGCGAGGCCAAGGGCAACCTTCTGGGTCTCGCGATCTACGATCGGCTGGAGGTGGCGACCCAGAGCGACCAGAATTTCATCCAGCTCGTGTGGAGGCGCCGCGAGATCGAAAACTACCTCTGTCAGGAGGCGACCCTGCTCGCCTGGGCGGAAGCCCAGGGACTGCAGGCCGGCGACCTCTTCGCCCCGTCGTGGCGCCGGACGATGGAAGAAGCCATCCGACAGATCACCGCCGCGCTCTCGGCCTTGGGCAAGCCGGATCCGTGGAGTCCGGATCTCAAAGCGAGCGACGAGTTCTTGGATCCGCTCTTCAAGAAGTTCTACGAGCAGCTTGGTCTTCCCAACCTGATGAAGAAGACCGACTACCACACACTCGCGCCCTTCGTTTCCGCAGAAGCGCTCGATGACGAGGTGCGCGAGAAGCTCGATGCCATCGACGATATCGCGGGACGGGCGAAGCCAAGGGGAGTAGACGAGTAGACGTGAAAAAGAAGCTCATCGAGGTCGCCCTGCCCCTGGAGGCGATCAACAAGGCCAGCGCGCGGGAGAAGTCGATCCGGCACGGGCATCCGAGCACGCTGCACTTGTGGTGGGCGCGGCGGCCGCTGGCGGCGGCACGGGCGGTGATCTTCGCGCAGATGGTGGACGATCCGTCGAGCCGGCCCGATCTGTTCCCGACCGAGAAGGCGCAGGAGAGGGAGCGGCAGCGGCTCTTCCGGATCATCGAGGATCTCGTCCAGTGGGAGAACACCACGAACGAGGATGTGCTCCAGCGCGCCCGGGAGGAGATCTGGCAGAGCTGGCGGCGGGCGTGCGCCGAGAACGCGGACCATCCGCGGGCGAAGGAGCTCTTCGACCGGCACAAGCTGCCCGCCTTCCACGACCCCTTCGCCGGCGGCGGCAGCCTGCCGCTGGAGGCGCAGCGGCTCGGGCTCGAGGCCCACGCGAGCGACCTGAACCCGGTCGCGGTGCTGATCTGCAAGGCGATGATCGAGATCCCGCCGAGGTTCGCGGGAAGGCCGCCGGTGAACCCGGAGGCGCGCAAGGAGAAGGACCTGGTCGCCCGCCCGTGGCGCGGCGCGCAGGGGCTCGCGGAGGACGTGCGCTACTACGGCCGGTGGATGCGGGACGAGGCCGAGAAGCGCATCGGGCACCTCTACCCGAAGATCGAGGTGACGGCCGAGATGGCGAAGGAACGCCCGGACCTCGAGAAGTACGTCGGGCAGAAGCTCACCGTGATCGCCTGGCTCTGGGCGCGGACGGTTCCGAGTCCCGATCCGGCAATGGGCGGTGCGCACGTGCCGCTGATCGCGAGCTATTGGCTCGGCAAGAAGAAGGGCAAGCTCGCGTGGATCGAGCCGGTCGTCGACAAGGCAGAGCGAAGCTGGCGGTTCGAGGTGCGGACGGGCACGCCCAACGACTCCAAGACGATCGACGCCGGGACGAAGACCGGCCGCGGGACATTCCGCTGCCTGCTGTCCGACGCCCCGATGGATAGCTCCTATCTGCATGAGCGAGGGGAGCGCGACCAGATCCACGACCGTCTCCTCGCTGTGGTCGCCGAAGGCGAACGGTCGCGTATCTACCTCAGCCCTTCCGCTGCGCAGGAGGCCGTCGCGAGAAAAGCGGAACCCGCGTGGAGACCGACGACCCAGTTGGGCACCAACACGCGGCACCTGACCCCGGTCGCCTACGGCTACACGACGCACGGCAGCCTCTACACGCCGCGCCAGCTCACGGCTCTTGACACGCTGGCGGGTGGCGTCTCTGTCGTGCGCAACCGGGTGCTGCAAGACGCCCTCTCGGCCGGCCTCGACGAAGGGGACGGCCTCACCGATGGCGGCAGTGGAGCGAGAGGCTACGCCGATGCCGTGGCCGTCATCCTCGGGATCGCGGTCAGCCGCCGACACGACCGCTTGACGGCGTTCAGCATCTGGGACACCGTCGGGGAGAAACTCGAGAGCATGGTTCGGCTCTCCGCCATCCCCATGACCTGGGAGTTCGCCGAGGGCAACCCTTTCTCATCCAGCACTGGGAACTTCCTCGACGGCGTCGGGCTGACGGCCAAGGCGATCGAGTCCTTGGGCCAGGGCATCCCCGGGCGAGCTGAGCAGGGCGACGCACGCGCGGTCGCCCTGGACGGGGCTGCGGTGATCTGCACCGACCCACCGTACTTCGACAACGTCCCCTACGCCGACCTCTCGGACCTTTTCTACGTCTGGCTCCGGCGCACCTTGCAGCCGGTGATGCCGCAACTGATGTCGACGGTGCTGGTCCCGAAGGCCGACGAACTGGTCGCCGACCCTTCGCGTCACGGCGGCCGCGAGGCCGCCGAGCGCTTCTTTCTCGAGCGGATGCGCGAGGTCATCGCCGGGCTTCGCGCCCATGCGCTTCCCCAGATCCCCCTGACGATCTTCTACGCGTTCAAGCAGAGCGAGTCGCAGGAGGGTGGCGTGGTTTCGACCGGCTGGGACACGTTCCTTTCGGCGTTGATCGAAAGCGGCTTCTCCGTCGTCGGGACCTGGCCGGTGCGCACCGAGCAGTCGGGCGGGTTGCGCAACGTCGGGCGCAACTCGCTCGCGACCTCGGTCGTCCTCGTTTGCCGCCCACGCCCCGCAGACGCCTCCACAACGTCCCGCCGTGAGTTCATCGCCACGGTTAAGACCGAGCTTCCTGCCGCGCTTGCGCACCTCCAGAAGAGCAACATCGCGCCGGTGGACATGGCACAGGCCGCCATCGGACCGGGCATGGCGATCTACACGCGGCATGCCATGGTGCTCGACGCCGAGGGGAAATCCCTCTCCGTGCGCGAGGCACTCGCCATCATCAACCAGGTGCTCGACGAGGCGCTGGCCGAGCAGGAGGGCGACTTCGACGCTGACAGCCGCTGGGCGCTCGCCTGGTTCGAGCAGCACGGTTTCGACGAGGGCGAGTACGGCGTGGCCGAGACGCTCTCGAAGGCCAAGAACACGAGCGCCGCCGGCATGGTGGAGGCAGGCATCCTCGCCTCGAAGCGCGGGAAGGTGCGCCTGCTCCGTCCGGAGGAGCTTCCCGCCGAGTGGGACCCCGGCACCGACTCTCGCGTCACCGCCTGGGAGACGGTCCACCACCTGATCCGCGTGCTCGGCGGCGCCGGGGAGCAAGCGGCCGCCACCCTCGTCGCCAAGCTCGGCGCCAAGGCCGAGACCGCCCGCGAGCTCGCCTACCGTCTCTACACCCTCTGCGAGCGCAAGAAGCGCGCCGCCGAGGCGCTTGCCTACAATGCCCTGGTGCAAAGCTGGCCCGAGATCGCCCGCCTCGCCCGCGCTGGCGCGAGCGCGCAGCCGGAACAGGGCGCCCTGTTCGGGGAGGAGTGAACCATGCAGATCGAGAGTCTGGAGATCAGGAACTACCGCCTCTTCCGTTCCGCGAAGCTGAAGGACCTTTCCCGCCTCAGCGTTGTGGTCGGCGCGAACGGTTCCGGCAAGACCACGCTCTTCGATGTGTTCACCTTCCTCAAGGAGGCTCTCATCGGGAACGTCGAATCGGCGGTCACCCAGCGGGGGGGATTCCGAGAGCTCGTCAGCAGGGGCGAGGAAGGACCCGTGGGGATCACCGTGAAGTTCCGGGAGACCGGGGGCCGGCTGGCCACCTACCAACTCGATGTGGCGATGGAAGGCAACCGACCGGTCGTAGATCGGGAGATCCTGCGCTACAAGCGAGGAACCCACGGGAAGCCGTGGCACTTTGTGGACTTCCGCCGAGGCAAGGGTACTGCCATCACCAACGAGAGTGTGTACGGTCAGAAGGGCGCACGGGAGGAACGCGAGGAGTACGTTCTCGACGATCCCCGCGTGCTCGCGATCAAGGGTCTCGGCCAATTCAAGGAGTTTCGGGTGGTCGCCGAGTTCCGCAGCCTGATCGAGAACTGGCACATCTCCGACTTCCACATCAGTGACGCGCGTCCCAGCGCCGAGGCGGGCTACTCCGAGCACCTGTCGACCCGGGGCGACAACATCGCGCAGGTCGCACAGTTCCTCTACGAGAACCATCGCGACCGCTTCGACCGGGTGCTGCAGGTGATGAGCGAGCGCGTACCCGGCGTGAGCCGGGTCGAGGCCAAGCCGACCGAAGATGGGCGATTGGTTCTGCGCTTCAAGGACGGCAGCTTCAGGGATCCGTTCATCGCCCGCTATGTCTCGGACGGGACGATCAAGATGTTCGCCTACCTCGTTCTGCTCTACGATCCCAAGCCGCACCCTTTGCTGGCGATCGAGGAGCCCGAGAACCAGCTCTATCCCGAGCTCCTTCACGAGCTCGTGGAGGAGTTCCGGGACTATGCTCGCCGGGGAGGCCAGGTCTTCGTGTCGACCCATTCTCCGGAGTTCCTGAACGGTGCGAGGCTGGACGAGATCTACTGGTTGGTGAAGGAGGACGGCTTCGCGACGGTGCGGCGGGCCTCGGAGAGGAAGCTGCTCGCGGACCTGGTGGCGGAGGGCGATCTGCCGGGGGCCTTATGGAAGCAGGGTCTGTTCGAGGGAGCCGGACCCCGATGAGCCGGGTGGTGTTCCTGCTCGAGGAATTCTCGATGAAGATCCTCCTCGATGGTCTCCTTACGCGGCTGTGTCCAGGTCTCCGGTTCCTCTGTGTGCCCCATGAAGGCAAGCAGGACCTGGAGAAGAGCCTGCCCAGGAAGCTCCGCGTCTGGAAAGAACCTGGCGTCCGCTTCGTCGTGGTCCGGGACAACGACGACGGGGACTGCCATGCTCGGAAGCGAGACCTCGTCACGCTCTGCAGGAAGGGCCGGCGCGAGGATGCTCTCGTGCGGATCGCATGTCAGGCGCTGGAGGCCTGGTATCTCGGCGAACCGGATGCGCTTGCGGAGGCTTTCGGCGACGAGAGCCTACGTGGCATCGGGCAGAAAGCTCGTTTCCGCAATCCGGACGCCGTTTCGCAGCCAGCTTTGGCCCTCGAGCGCCTCGTGCCGGCCTTTCAGAAGGTGTCCGGGGCCCGCCGCATGGCCCGGCACCTGACCAGGGACCGGAACCGATCGAGGAGCTTCCACGCGCTGATGGCCGGCATCGACCGGCTCAGAGCCCGGCAGCGTGCGGCGGACGCACGGAAGAGCAGGCGGTTCTCGGAATCTGGAGGACACTGATGGCCATCAGCAACCACGGCCCGCGGTGAGCCGGACCCCAAGGGGGGGCCGGCGTTTCCGGCCTTCTCCTTCCCCGAAGGAGGAAGGCCGCCGATATTCTCCTTGAACGAAGGAGAATATGACCCATGGCGGAATCCCCGTCCGATCCCCTGCGCGCCGCGCTGTCCGAGATCCTGGCGGGGTCGCTGGCCGCCGCGCTGCCGGAAGCCACCCCGCGCCGGGTCCATGGCCGGCTCGGCTTGCCCGGCAAGGCGTCGGCCGTCGTTGGCATGCGCCGGGCCGGCAAGACGACGTTCGTGCACCAGATCCGCCGGGAACGTCTGGCCCAGGGCGTCCCCCGGACGCAGGTGCCCTACATCAACTTCGAGGACGAACGGCTGGCGGGACTCGACGGCCGCCGGCTCGGTTTCCTCCTGGAGGAGTACGGCCGCCGGGTGCCCGACGCGGCCGAGCACGGGCCGGTGACCTGGTGCTTCGACGAGATCCAGCTCGTCCCCGGCTGGGAGCGGTTCGTCCGGCGCCTGCTGGATGCAGGCGGGGCCGAGGTGGTGATCACCGGCTCCTCCGCCGCGCTACTGTCGCGCGAGATCGCGACCGCCTTGCGCGGCCGCGCCTGGGAAGTCCCGCTCTTCCCCTTCAGCTTCGCGGAGGCGCTGGCCCACCGCAGTCTGCCCGCCCCCGCCGACCCGGGCTTCTTGACCGGCCCGGAGCGCTCGCGCCTCGAGCGCGCCTTCCTGGACTGGCTGGCGGTGGGCGGGTTTCCCGAAGCCCAGGGTCTGGACGAAGGCGCGCGCCGCCAGTTGCTTCGCGACTACGTGGACGTGGCGATGCTGCGAGACGTGGTGGAGCGACACGGCGTGAGCAACGTGCTGGGGCTCCGCTGGCTGGTGCGGCATCTGCTCGGCAACGCGGCGGGGACCTTCAGCGTGGAGAAGTTCCATGCGACGCTCAGGAGCCAGGGGGTGGCCATCTCGCGGGACACGCTGCACCAGTTCCTCGCCCACCTGGAGGACTGCTTCCTGGTGCGCATCGTGTGGGTGGAGGCCGCCTCGGAGCGGCAACGCATGGTCAACCTGCGCAAGGTCTATCCGGTGGATGCGGCGCCGATCCCGCTGTTCGATCGCACCGGCCGGGCCAACCAGGGTCATGCGCTGGAGACGGCGGTGCTGATCGAGCTGGAGCGGCACCGCTGCGCCGTCACCTACGTTCGGACGCCGGGCGGCTACGAGGTGGACTTTCTGGCCCGCCAGCCCGATGGGAAGGAGCACCTGATCCAGGTGTGCGCCGATGCCAGCGCGCCGGGGACGGGAGAGCGCGAGCTGCGCGCGCTGCAGGAGGCGCGGCAGGCGCACCCGGACGCTCGGCCCTGGCTGCTGACGCTAACCCGCGACGGCACGCCAACCTCCGCGCCGGAGGACGTGACCGTACAACCGGCCTATCAATGGATGCTCGCCGACACCTGGGCGGGCGAATCGACCACCTAGAACGTGGGGCACGCACATGGCCGTCACCAACCAGGAGCGCGTGGGCAAGGCGATGGATCTGCTGCGGCAGGGGCTGGCGCCGTTCGCGGAACGGGAGCTCAAGAACCTGCACCAGGCGAGAGCCGACGCCGAGGCGAGGCGCTACCTGGGCGAGGATCGAATGGCCGCCAAGAAGCCGCTCGCCGAGTGGGACGTGGCGGTCCTGCTCAAGTTGATCTGGGAGGCGTGGAACGATGTCTTCGGGCACACGCTCGGTCGCGCCGAGCGCTCGCTCGTGCAGGAGCTGCGCGACTGGCGCAACAAGTGGGCGCACCAGGAGCCGTTCTCGAGCGACGACACGGATCGAGCGCTCGACTCCATGACGCGCCTCCTCACCGCCGTCTCGGCCTCCCAGGCCGATGAGGTCGGCCGGATGAAGATGGAGCTGCGCCGGCTCGTGTTCGACGAGCAAATGCGCACCGAGAGACGCAAGGCGGGGGGCTCGCTCATCGAGACGGCGGCGACCGGTGCGCTCAAGCCCTGGCGCGAGGCGGTGACCCCGCACGCCGACGTGGCGAGCGGCAGATACCGGCAGGCGGAGTTCGCGGCCGACCTCTGGCAGGTGCAGTTGGGCGAGGGGGGGGACGAGTACCGGGATCCCGGCGAGTTCTTCCGCCGCACCTACCTGACCGACACGTTGAAGCGGCTCCTCGTGAACGCCGTGCGGCGCCTGACCGGGGAGGGCGGGGACCCGGTCGTTCAGCTCCAGACGAACTTCGGGGGCGGCAAGACCCACTCGATGCTGGCGCTCTACCACCTCTTCGGCGGCACGCAGCCCGCCGAGCTGGCCGGGATCGAAGGCGTCCTGCAGGAGGCCGGCGCGACCAGCCTCCCTGCCGTGCGGCGAGTGGTCCTGGTCGGCACCAAGCTCTCTCCCGGCAGCCCCCGCACGAAGCCCGACGGGACGGTCGTGCGGACGCTGTGGGGCGAGCTCGCCTGGCAGCTCGGCGGGCGGGAGGCCTTCGAGCGGGTGCGCGCCGACGACGAGCGAGCCACGAGCCCCGGCGACGCGCTCCGCTCGCTCTTCAACGACTACGGGCCGTGCCTCGTCCTGATCGACGAGTGGGTGGCCTACGCTCGCCAGCTCCACGATCAGAGCGACCTGCCCGGCGGCACCTTCGAGACGCAGTTCAGCTTCGCGCAGGTGCTCACCGAGTCGGCGAAGCTCGCGCGGCAGTGCCTGCTCGTGATCAGCCTCCCGGCCTCCGATTCCGGGACCTCGCCCCACGCCCAAGCCAACGACGCGGAGGTCGGGGGGCAGCGGGGACGCGAGGCGCTCGCGCGGCTGCAGAACGTCATCGGCCGCCTCGAATCCTCCTGGCGGCCGGCGAGCGTCGAGGAGGGATTCGAGATCGTGCGCCGGAGGCTCTTCGAGCCCCTCGTGGAGAAGGCCCAGTTCGTCGCGCGCGACTCGGCCGCGCGCGCCTTCCACGACCTCTACCGCTCCCAGGCTCCGGAGTTCCCGGCGGATTGCCAGGGCGCCGACTACGAGCGGCGCCTCAAGGCGGCCTACCCCATCCACCCCGAGCTGTTCGACCGGCTGTACAGCGACTGGTCGACGCTGCTCAAGTTCCAGCGCACCCGGGGCGTCCTGCGGCTGATGGCGGCGGTGATCCACAGCCTCTGGGAGAAGGGCGACAAGAACCCCCTGATCCTGCCCGCCAGCATCCCGATCGACGATCCGCGGGTGCAGTTCGAGCTCACCCGCTACCTCTCGGACAACTGGGTGCCGGTGATCGAGAAGGACATCGACGGCCCGGGCGCCCTTCCCCTGCGCATCGACGGCGATGTCCCGAACCTCGGCAAGTTCGCCGCCTGCCGGAGGGTGGCGCGGACGATCTACCTCGGGTCCGCCCCAACGGTGACGGCGGCCCACCACGGGATCGAGGACCGCCAGGTCAAGCTCGGCTGCGTCATGCCCGGGGAATCCGCCGCGATCTTCGGCGACGCCCTACGGCGGCTGGCGACCGCGGCGAGGCACCTCTATCAGGACGGGCCGCGCTACTGGTACTCGACCCAGGCGACGGTCACCAGCCTCGCCGAGGGACGCGCCGAGGACCTCCGGCGGGATCCCGACCAGGTCCTCGAGGAGCTCGACCGTCGCCTGCGGGCCGCAGTGCGCAAGGCGGGCGACTTCAGCCGCGTCCACCCGCTGCCGGAGTCCGCGGCCGACGTGCCGGAGGATCCGGATGCACGGCTCGTCGTGCTCGGGACCGACCACCCCTACGGCAAGGAGCCCGGCAGCCCGGCGGAGACGAGGGCCCGCGCCCTCCTCGAGTCGCGGGGCCCGAGCCCGCGGCTGTTCCGGAACACGCTCGTCTTTCTGGCCGCCGATCGCACCCGGCTGCCGGACCTCGACGAGGCGGTCCGGCGCTACCTCGCCTGGAAGTCGATCGTCGAGGAGAAGGTCGAGCTGAACCTGACGGCCCATCAGGTGAAGCAAGCGGAGACCCAGCGGGATTCCGCGGAGGAGGCCATGGCGGCCCGCCTCCCGGAGGTCTACCAGTGGCTCCTCGTGCCGGGGCAGCCGCGTCCGGAGGCGCCGATCGAGTGGAGGGCCCTGCGGCTCACCGGCCAGGAGGGCCTGGCCGAGCGCGCGAGCAAGAAGCTGCGGCACGAGGATTCCCTGCGCACGGTCATGGCGGGCACGGTCCTGCGGCACGAGATGGACCGGGTGCCGCTGTGGCGGGGGGATCACGTCGCGGTCTCCCAGCTCGTCGAGGACTTCGCGCGCTACCTCTATCTGCCCCGCTTGAAGGACCCGAGGGTGCTCGTGGGCGCGGTGCGGGACGGTCTCGGCTTGCTGAGCTGGGACCGCGAGTCGTTCGCCTACGCTGACCGGTGGGATGAGACGGGAGGGCGCTACGAGGGTCTACGGGGGGGACAGGACGTTCTGATCCCCGACGACGGATCGTCGGGAATCCTCGTGAAGCCCGGGGTGGCGGGCCGGCAGATCTCCGCCGAGGTCCGGACGACGACGGCAGCCGGCGGCGTCCAGGGCGAGCGCGCGTCGGGCGGCGAAGGCGGGGCCCCGGCCGCGGGTGGAGGGGCCGAAGACACCGGTCCGACGCCGCCTCCCCCTCGGCCGCGGCGCTTCCATGGAAGCGTCGATCTCGACCCCACGAGGGTGGGTCGCGACGCCGGTCGCATCGCCGACGAGGTCATCTCGCACTTCGCCGGCATGGTGGGGGCCAAGGTCCGAGTCACGCTCGAGGTCGAAGCGGAGATCCCGGAGGGAGCGCCGGAGAACCTGGTGCGGACCGTGACCGAGAACAGCCGAACGCTGAAGTTCACGGCGCAGGGGTTCGAGGTGGAGTAGGGGTGGCGACACGCGGGCGGGATCGAGCAGTGCGGCTTGCCGTATCTGTTTAGCGGGTTCGTGACCACGGGGTGACCACGAGGGGGTGGTCGGTGCGGTAGGACTGCCGCGCTGACCGGGGGAGCGCGAGGCCGAGGGGGAGGCGAAGGGCGGCGGGAGGGCGGA
>JBFMCU010000089.1:0-13734 GCA_040754415.1 Planctomycetota bacterium | reverse complement strand
GACCGCGACGCCGAGGAGGCCGGCGAGCTCGACGCAGGTCGCGCCGAAGGGCCGGGGCAGGTGCCGCGGCCGCCGGCCGCGCACCCCGGCGCCCAGCGGCACGCCGCCCCGCTCGCGGGCCGGGCGCATGGCGTCGGTGAGGAGCCATCCCCGCCCATCGCGGGCCCAGCCCGCCCGCCGGAGAATCCCCGCCCGCCACGAGACCCAGGCGCTCCGGAAGGAGCCGGTGAGGAGGAGCGCCGCGTCGTGCCCCCGCCAGTCCGCTCTCCGCTCGCCCCCGCGCCCGCGGTGCGGGATCCGGCGCGCGCCGGGAAAAGCCCCCTCGAACACGGGGAGCAGGTGGTCCGGCCCCGCGAGCGACAGCCGCTCGGGCGCGCCGGCCGCCGCGGCGCGCGCGTAGCAGGCGCGCACCGTGGGCTCGGCCATCACGAGGTCCCCGAGCCAGGAGGGCAGGCGCACGAGGAGCCGCGCGGCTGGGTGGAGGGGCGGCCCGAGCTTCAGCACGGCGTCCCCTCCGCGGCGAGCAGCCGCTCGGCCGCCTCCACCACCCGGTCCGGCGCGAGCTCGCGCAGGCAGCGGTGGTGCTCCGGCGGGCAGATCCGCTCCGCGCAGGGCGAGCAGTCGAGGTCCTCCCGGCGCACGACCGCGCAGCGCTCGAGCGAGGTCGCGGTGAGCTGGGGGTAGTTCGGCCCCATCACCGTGACGCAGGGCACGCCGAAGGCGGCGGCGACCCAGCGCGGGCCGGAGTCGCCGACGAGGAGGAGCCGCGCCCCGGCGACGAGGGGCTTCAGGGTGGCGAGGTCTCGCCGCGCGCCGGCGAGGCCGATCGCCGGATGGCGGCAGGCGCGGCGCACCGCCTCGATCTCTCGCTCCTCCCCCGGCCCCCCGGTGACGACGGCGCGCCAGCCGCGCGCCGCGTGGAGACGATCGAGGACGGCGGCGAAGTGCTCCGGCGGCCAGAGCTTGGCGGCCCCGAACGCGGCGGAGGGCGAGCAGAGGACGTAGGGGGCGCCGGGGGCGAGTCCGGCCTCCGCGAGGAGGGCGCGGGCGGCGGCGGCGGTCTCCGGGCCAAAGCGGAGGCGCGGCCGCAGGGAAGGAACGAGGATCCCCAGGAGCCCCGCGGCGTCGCGTTGGAAGTGGGCGGTCGGGATCGGGGCGCGGCGGCCGAAGCGGGAGGGGGGAAGGACGCGATGGGTGAGGAGCGGGCCGCGCCCGTGGAGCGCCGCGCCGGCCCGGACCGGGATCCCGGCCCGGAAGGCGCGCCAGGCGCTCCCGAGGGAGTTCCCGAGGAGGAGGATCGCACCGGGGCCGAGCTCCCGCAGGACGGCCGTCTCATCCTCGCTCGGCGCGATCGGGCGCATCCGCGGCGCGCAGGGACCCTCGGCGAGGAGGGCGGCGAGGTGAGCCCGCACGAGGATCGTCACGCGCGCGAAGCGGGGATCGGCGGCCGCCGCTTCGAGGACCGGCGTGGCCATGACGAGGTCCCCCACCCAGTTCGGGGCCCGCACCGCGAGGTGGAGCCCGGCGCGCCGGTCCTCCCTCACCGCGCGGCCTCCCCGGGATCGACGTGGCGCGGGGCGTGGGCGGCGAGGCGGCGGGCCTTCCTCCCGACGGCGCGGGCCCAGCGGCGCCGGGCCCGCCGGGAGTCCGCGCCGCGCGCCGCGAGCCACCGGCGGAGGAAGCGCAGGCGCGCGGCGCGCGTCACAGCCGGCGGGGCGGAGAGGAGGAGGGCGGCGAGGTCCTTCACGAGCCAGCGCTCGCGGGGAGCGCGCTCGCGGCGCGCGCGGCCGACGTCGAGGAGCACGAGGCCCGCCGGCCCGCAGGCGAAGTGCTGCAGGTAGAGGTCGCGGTGGTACCAGCCGGCGCCGTGGAAGGCGGCGACGAAGCGGGCGAGCTCGGCGAGGAGGCGGTGCGCCTCGCCGGGCTCTCCGGCGGCGAGCCGCGCCCGGAGGTCCGCCCCATGGGGCACCCATTCCATGACGAGGGCGCTCCTCTGGCCCCGGCGGCCGCGGAGCCGGAGGCGGGCCGCGCCCCTCTCCTCCACCCAGGCCAGGGTCCGGGGCACCGGGAATCCGCCGGCGGCGAGCGCCAGGAGGTTCTCCCCCTCCCGGCGACCCGGGGAGCGCGGGCGGGCGCCGTCCCGGAGCTCACGCCACCAATCGCGGGGCTCGTCCCCGGCGGATCGCTTCACGACGCAGTCCGGCCGGCCGGGCCAGAGGAAGGTCTCGCGCCCCGGCATCCGGCGCAGGGTCCGGGCGGGGACGAGGGAGAAGAGGAGCGCCAAGAGCGCCTCCGGCCCTCTTCGCCCGGGCGGGCCAGGATCGAAGCCCGCCGCGAGCCAGGCCCGGGCCTGGAGGTCCTCCTGCAGGGTCCCCGCGCGCTCCGCGCTCGCCGCTCCGCGTTCCATGGGGGGGAGATCGGACTCCCCGGCCCGCGGAAGGTCAACCCGGAACCCCGCGGGCGGGCGCCGCGCCGGGCGGGCGGCGAGAGAGGCTTGTCGGGTGCGGCGGGGGGCGGGTAGGCTGCGCGCCCCCGTTCCGGGCGCCGGCGTCCCCCTCGCCCGCCCTTCCGGCCGCGGCCCCCACGAGACGCACCCATGCTGGCCACCCCCCGGCTTCCGTTCGTGCTCCTGCTCCTGGCGGCGGCGCCGGCCGCCCAGTCCGGTTCGGCGATCGTCGTCGATCACACGAGCACGCGCCTCCCCGAGGTCCCCGCGGCCGGGATCGACCAGGCGAAGGCGAACCTCCATATCGCCTACGGGCACACCTCGCACGGGAGCCAGATCACGACCGGCATGGAGGGGCTCGTGGGGTTCACGGGAGGGTGCGGGGGACCGCAGTTCGCGTGGAACAACGGCGGGACGAACGGAGCCCTCGACCTGGACGACTACGCCATGCCGGGGGACCTCACCTACTTCCCCCAGTGGGTCGACGAGACGCGGGCGTACCTGAACGATCCCAAGAACGCGGACGTCAACGTCGTTCTCTGGGCCTGGTGCGAGTCGCTCACGTGGTACACGACGGACGATCTCCGGGACCGCTACATCGTCCCCATGGTCCAGCTCGAGCTCGACTACCCGTGGGTCCGCTTCGTCTACATGACCGGGCACGTGGACGTGCGGCACAAGGCGAACGTCGAGGCCCGCAATCAGGAGATCCGCACCTTCTGCCGCAACTTCGGCAAGGTCCTCTACGACTTCGCCGACATCGAGAGCTACGACCCCGACGGCCGCTACTTCGCCTACGCCGACGAGGACTGCTCCTACTACGCCCGCAATGGCACGACCCTGCTCGGCAACTGGGCGATCGCCTGGCAGGACTCGCACGTCCTGGGCGTGGACTGGTACCAGTGCGCCGCGTTGCACTCCCAGCCGCTGAACGCCAACCGCAAGGCCTACGCCGCCTGGTGGCTCTGGGCGCGGCTGGCGGGCTGGCCGGGGCGGCCGGAGCTCGCGGTGAGCACGGACGGGCTCTCGGCGGCGACCGGCGGCACGGCGGACTTCGCGCTCGCCGCCGGCCCGACCCACGCGAACCGGCTCTACCTCCTGCTCGGCAGCCTGACCGGCACCGGCCCCGGGACCCCGCTGCCCGGCACCTCCGCGGTCCTGCCCCTGAACTGGGACTTCTTCACCGACGCGAGCCTCCAGGGGTCGTACGGCCCGCCCTTCGCCGGCTTCCTGGGAGTTCTCGACGCGAACGGCGCCGCGGCGGCGACCTTCGCGCTCCCCGCGCTGCCGCCGGCCGCCGATTACCTCTCGATCCACTTCGCCTACCTGCTCCCCGCCGTCCCCCCCCGCCTCGTGTCGAACGCCGTCGCCGTCCGCATCGTCCAGTGAGCGGACCAGGTCCGGCGCCCGCCGCGGCGCGCTCGACCCGCCTCTCGGGGGCGGAGCCGCCCCTTGCCACTCACCATTCCGTAGGAGAGATTCCCCCCCGTGTGCGGCATCGCCGGCATCCTCTGCCCGCCCGGAGAACGCCCTCCGCCGGGTCTGCTCGAGAAGATGGCGAAGATCCTCGGGCACCGCGGTCCGGACGCGCACGGCGTCCATGCGGATGACGAGCTCGGGCTCGCCCACGCGCGGCTCTCGGTGATCGACCTCGCCGGCGGAGCGCAGCCGATGCATAGCGCCGACGGCCGCCATTCGATCGTCTTCAACGGCGAGATCTTCAACTACGTCGAGCTGCGGGACGATCTCCTCGCGCGGGGGCGGCGGTTCCGCACCAGCTCCGACACCGAGGTCCTGCTCGAGAGCTACCGGTCCGCCGGGCCGGACTGCGTCCGCGGCCTGAACGGCCAGTGGGCGTTCGCGATCTGGGATCGCGCGGCACGCGAGCTCTTCCTCTCCCGCGATCGGCCGGGCGTCCGCCCGCTCTTCTACACGATCGCCGGCGGGGCGTTCCTCTTCGCCTCCGAGGTGAAGGCGCTCTTCCTGCACCCCGCCGTCTCCCGGGAGATCGATCCCCGCGGCCTCGACCAGACCTTCACTTTCTGGCACCCGATCGGCGACCGCACGATCTTCCGGGACATCCGCGTGCTGCCCCCGGGCTCCTCGATGCGCGTGCGCGATGGTCGCGTCGAGGTCTGGAGCCACTGGCAGCCCGCCTACGCCGTGGATGGCGCGCGCCGCAGCGCCGCGGACTGGGCAGAGGAGATCCGCGCGCTCCTGGTGGACGCCACGCGGCTGCGCCTGCGCGCCGACGTGCCGGTGGGCGCGTACATGAGCGGCGGGCTCGATTCCTCGCTCATCACGGCGCTGATCGCCAGATTCACCGCGACCCCCCTCGAGACCTTCTCGGTGACCTTCGAGGAGGCGGAGTACGACGAGAGCCGCTTCCAGGACGAGGTCGTCTCCCACCTCGGCACCGTGCACCACCGCGTCCCCTGCTCGCGCCGGGACATCGCCGCGGTGTTCCCGGACGTCGTCTGGCACGCGGAGACTCCGATCCTGCGCACCGCCCCGGCGCCGATGTTCCTCCTGTCGGGGCTCGTGCGCCGGCACGGCTTCAAGGTCGTGCTGACGGGCGAGGGCTCCGACGAGATCTTCGGCGGCTACGACATCTTCAAGGAGGCGAAGATCCGCCGGTTCTGGGCCGCGGATCCCGACTCCCCGCGCCGCCCGCGCCTCCTCGAGCGGCTCTACCCGTGGATGCCGAGCATCCAGTCGCTCTCGCCGGCGTACCGCCAGGCGTTCTTCCGGGTCCGGCCCGCCGACCTCGCGAGCCCGTTCTTCTCCCACCTGCCGCGCTGGGAGACCACCGCCCGGATCAAGGGCCTCCTCGCCCCCGACCTGCGCGCCGCGCTCGCCGGCTACGACGCGCGGGAGGAGCTCCTCCCCGCCCTCCCGGCGGGCTTCGCCGGCTGGCATCCCTTCCACCAGGCCCAGTACCTCGAGACGGCGGGGCTCCTGCCCGGCTACATCCTCTCCTCGCAGGGAGACCGGATGGCGATGGGGCACTCGGTCGAGGGGCGCTTCCCGTTCCTCGACCACCGGGTGATGGACCTCGCGGCGCGGATCCCGCCTCGCCTCAAGATGAAGGGCCTGGACGAGAAGCACGTCCTGAAAGAGGCGGCGGGCGACCTCGTCCCCGCCCCCGTGCGGGCGCGGCCCAAGCAGCCCTACCGGGCGCCGGACGCGCGGAGCTTCCTGCCCCCGCCCGACGCCGCCGAGCCGCCGCCCGACTACGTGCGCGACCTCCTCTCCCCCGCCCGCCTCCGCGAGTACGGGATCTTCGCGCCGGAGGCGGTCCTAAAGCTCGTCCAGAAGATCGGCCGCGCGTCCGATATCGGGGTGCGGGACGACATGGCGCTGGTCGGCGTGCTGTCGACCCAGCTCGTCGCGCACCACTTCCTCCACCACTTCCGCGGAGCCTGATCCGTGCCGGACCTGCAGAGCGAGATCCGCCAGTTCATCGTCGAGAGCTTCCTCTTCGGCCAGGACGATCCCGGCCTGGGCAACGCCGATTCCCTCCTCGAGAACGGCGTGATCGACTCGACCGGGGTGCTCGAGCTCGTGGGCTTCCTGGAGGAGCGTTTCCGGATCCAGGTCGCCGACCGGGAGCTCGTCCCGGAGAACCTCGACTCGGTGGAGCGGATCTCGACGTACGTGCGGGGCAAGCTGGACGGCGCGGGGGCCTGAGCGATGCTGCTCCACTCGTTCCTGGCGGTGTCCGCCGCCCGCTGGCCGCGGAAGACGGTCCTCGTCGCCGGCGAGACGCGCGCCGACTACGCGAGCTACCAGCGCGACTGCCACCGGATGAGCCACGCCCTGCTCGCCCTCGGCGTCGAGCGCGGCGACCGGGTCGCCGTGTTCCTCGACAACACCTACGAGGCGGCGGTGGCGATCCTCGGCAGCCTCGGCGCCGGCGCGGCCTTCATGGTCCTGAACCCGACCACCAAACCCGACAAGCTCGCCTTCGTGCTCGAGGACTCCGCGGCCCGCGTCCTCGTGACCGATGGCAGGAAGCTCGCCGGGCTCGCCAGCCTCGCGGCGCGCACGCCGCATCTCGCGCGGATCCTCGTGCTCGACCCGCCGCCGGCGGCGGGCGAGCCGTGGGGGGGGCGCGTCGCCGATTGGCGCGAGCTCCTCGCGGCCGCCGGCCCCGCCCCGGGCCCCCCCGCCGTCGCGCTCGGACCCGACGACCTCGCCGCCCTCATCTACACCTCGGGCTCCACGGGCAATCCCAAGGGCGTCGTGATGACTCACCGCAACATGGTGGCGGCGGCGACCTCGATCACGACGTACCTCGAGAACCGCCCGGACGACGTCGTCCTCGGCACTCTGCCGCTCTCCTTCGACTACGGGCTCTACCAGCTCCTGATGACGCTCCGCTTCGGGGGCACGCTCGTCCTGGAGCGCTCCTTCGCCTTCCCCGCCGCGGTCCTCGGCAAGATCGAGACGGAGAAGGTCACCGGCTTCCCGATCGTGCCGACGATGGTCGCGATCCTCCTCCAGATGGATCTGGCGGCCTACGACCTCTCCTCGCTGCGCTACGTCACGAACACCGCCGCGGCCCTGCCGGTGAGCCACATCCGCCGGCTGCGCGAGCTCCTGCCGGGCGTGCGGATGTTCTCGATGTACGGCCTGACCGAGTGCAAGCGCGTGTCGTACCTCCCGCCCGACCAGATCGACATCCGCCCCTCCTCGGTGGGGATCGCCATCCCCGGCACCGAGGTCTGGGTGGAGGGCGAGGACGGCCGGCGCGCCCCGCCCGGCGTCGTCGGGGAGCTCGTCGTGCGCGGTCCCCACGTGATGCAGGGCTACTGGCGGCGGCCGGCGGAGACGGCGGCGATCGTGCGGGAGGCGCCGGCCCCCGAGCAGCGCTCGCTGCGCACCGGCGACCTCTTCCGCACCGACGAGGAGGGCTACCTCTACTTCGTCGGGCGCAAGGACGACATCATCAAATCGCGCGGCGAGAAGGTGAGCCCGCGGGAGATCGAGAACGTGCTGCACGACCTCGACGGCGTCGTGGAGGCGGCGGTGATCGGCGAGCCCGACGAGGTGCTCGGGCAGTCCATCCTCGCCTTCGTCGTGGTCCGGCCCGACTCCGGGCTCACCGCGCGCGACGTGCGCCGCCATTGCGCGGCGCGCCTCGAGGACTACATGGTGCCGCAGACCGTCGAGCTGCGGGACGCGCTGCCCCGGAACAGCTCGGGCAAGATCGACAAGCTGGTCCTCCGGGCCGAAAGGGCGAAGGGGCGATGAGCGGCCGTCCCCCCTTCTCCGCCGCGCTCCTCGACCTCGACGCCGAGCGGGAGGTGGGCCGCATCGGCGCGCGGCTCGTCGAGCTCTTCGCCCGCACGCTGCGGCGGCGGGGGGCGGTGGTCGCCGTATCGGGAGGGATCGACAGCAGCGTGGCGGCCGCGCTCGCCGTGCGCGCGGTCGGCCCGGAGCGCGTCCTCGCCCTGCTCCTCCCCGAGCGCGACTCGGCGGCGGAGACCCGCACGCTCGGGCAGCTCATCGTGGCGCGCCTCGGCGTCGAGGCGATCGAGGAGGACATCACGCCGATCCTCGACGCGGTGGGCTGCTACCGCCGCCGCGACGAGGCGATCCGGGCGGTGATCCCCGCCTACGGGCCCGGCTGGCAGTGCAAGATCGTCCTGCCCGCCGTGACCGGGAGCGAGGCCCTGCGGCTCTTCTCGGTCGTCGTGCGCTCGCCCGCCGGCGAGGAGGTCGAGGCCCGCCTTCCCCATCACGCCTATCTCGGCGTCGTCGCCGCGAGCAACTTCAAGCAGCGCGTGCGCAAGATGCTCGAGTACTACCACGCCGACCGCCTCCACTACGCGGTCCTGGGGACGCCCAACCGCCTCGAGTACGACCAGGGCTTCTTCGTGAAGCTAGGCGACGGCGCCGCCGACGTGAAGCCGATCGCCCACCTCTACAAGTCCCAGGTCTACCAGCTCGCCGCGCACCTCGGCGTGCCGGAGGAGATCCGCCGCCGCCCGCCGACGACCGACACCTACTCGATGCCCCAGTCCCAGGAGGAGTTCTACTTCTCGCTCCCCTACCGCGAGATGGACCTCTGTCTCTACGGGCGCAATCACGGCTATCCCCCCGCCGAGGTCGCCCCCGCCGTCGGCCTCGCCCCGGCCCAGGTGGAGCAGGTCTACCGCGACATCGACCAGAAACGCAGCACCACCCGCTACCAGCACCTCGCCCCGCTCTTGATCGAGCCGGTGGGGGAGATCGGGGGGTGATCGCCGTTGTGCGGAAGGGGTGGGAGAAGGCGTCTGACGCCGTGTCGGCCGGCGCTATCCTCCTTATCGCCGCGGTCCTGCGATTCGCGCCGGTTCGGGACGACCTCTGGCTCGACGAGATCCGGTCGGTGCAGGTCGCGGGGCGGTTGAGCTCGCCGGGGGAGGCGCTCACCCTCCACCACGAGATCAACCACCACCTGAACACGTGGTGGCTCCACCTCGTCGGACCGCAGGGGACGCCGCTCGCCTGCCGGTTCCTTTCGCTTCTCGCCGGGATCGGCAGCGTGGCCGTGGCCGGCCAGATCGGCCGGCGTCACAGCCCTGCCACCGGCCTCCTGGCCATGATCCTCTTCGCCGTCTCCTACGAGCTCGTGCTCTTCTCCGCGGAGGCCCGTGGCTACTCGGTCCTGGTCTTCTGCTCCCTCCTGTCCTTCTTGCTCCTGGAGTCGCTCCTGGCCCGGCCCACCTGGCGGCGAGCGGCGGGCTACGCCACGTGCGCGACGGTGGGCCTCCTTCTCCTTGATCTGCGCTACGTGGTGCCCGGAGGGGGGACCCCGGCCGATTCCTGGATCCACGAGCTCGGGCTCGGCCTGGCGTGGGCCCTTGGCCCGCCCGGATCGCCGGCGTTCCAGCTCCTCGGGTGCATCCTCGCCGTGATCGTGCTGGATGGCGGTCTCCGATGGCTGCGACGGGGCCGGGGGGACGCCGGGATCTTCTTCGCGGGCGTGATCGTAGCGTTCCCGGTCCTGATCCTCGTGGCGCGCGGATCGGAGTACGTGTACACGCGCCACTTCCTCGTCGGCGCCGCCTTCCTGCTGCTGCTCCTCGGTACGATCCTGGGCTCGTGGTGGTCCCAGGGCGCAGGAGGGAAGGTCCTGTGCCTCACCGTCCTCTTCGCCTACACGGCGTCGAATCTCTCCCACGTCACCTATCTCCTTACCCACGGTCGGGGTCGGCACTGCGCGGCGATCCGCTACATAGCGGAGCACACGCCGGGACCGGTGGTGAGCATCGGGGGCGACAGCGACCACCGGATCGGCCTCGAACTCTCCTACTACTTGCCGGAGGTCTTGAAGGGCCGGGCGGCGGAGTACTACGAGCTCGGCTCGTGGCCCGCCGGAGGTCCCCGGTGGGTCATCACGCACGGCGAGAGCTACGAGCCGCCGGCGCCGGTCGGCGACACCCTCAGCGACGACGCCGGCAATCGCTACGCACTGGCCCGCACCTTCCCGACCGCGCCTCTGTCGGGCTTGCACTGGTACGTGTTCCGCAACCTGGCTCCTGACTGATCGAGGGAAACGCTACCGCGAGCTCAACCTGCCCGGCCGGACGCGCTGTCGCGGACCCGCTCGGTCACCCACCGCTCGACGCGCTCGGCGACGGCGCGCTTGCCGCCGCCGGGGACGAGCATGTGGTTCGTGCCGTGGATCTCGGCGAGCTCGAGGCGGTGGCGAGGGGGGAGGGAGCGGAAGACCCCGCGCTCCAGGAGGCGGCGCTTCTCCTCGGAGGCCGCGAACACGAGGAGCGCCGGCCGGCCGGCGGCGACCAGGCGCCGGCTGCTCGCGACCATGCGCTCGTTCACCCCCGGCGGCAGGCGGTAGCCGAGGAGGCGCGTCTTCAGGCGCGTCGCGAAGCGATAGAGGCGGATCCCGCGGCCGCCGGGGTGGCGGAGGCTCAGCCACCAGCGCAGGCGATTCGCGAGACCGCGCGGGCCGCCGGTTCCCGGCGGGCGCGCCGGGCGGGGACCGGCCCCGGCGCCGGCGGGCGCCGGCGCGGCCTCGCCGACCCCGACGAGGTAGTAGTTCGGCTCGAGGAGGATCAACCCGCGCACGCAGCGCGCGGCATCGTGATCGCAGGCGTAGAGCGCGGTGATCGCCCCGCCGCAGAGGCCCCCGAGCAGGATCCCGGCGAGCGCGAAGCGCCGGCAGAGCTCGCCGCCGAGCTGCGCGGCGAGGGGGGCGTCCGTGCCCTCCTCCACGCTGCGCCAGTACTCCTGCACGTGGACCGGCAGCTCGCCCGGCGAATCGCCGAGCCCCGGCAGGTCGAAGCGGAAGGCGGGGATCCCCTGCGCGGCGACGCGGTCGGCGATCTCGACCGGCATGTCCCCCATCCCCGCCCGGGGGAGCTGGGCCGCGTTCAGGAGGAGGAAGCCGAGCCCGGGCGCGGCGGCCGGGACGCCCGCGGGCAGATGGTGGGTGCCAACGAGGCGGTGCCCGTCGACCTCCAGGGTCAGGGCGGCCCTCATCGCGACCCCTCCTCCCCGGCCGCGGCGAGGATCCAGGCGAGCTCGGCCGCGAAGAGGGACGTGAGGTCGGGGTTCATCGGTTTCAGCGCGGCCCCGCCGCGCGGCGCGAAGCCCAAGCCGTAGGGGTCGGCGAGCGGCCCGGCGGAGCGCTCGAGCCGCACCGAACGCCACGGGCGACCGTCCGCCCCGCGTCCCTCGGGAGCGGGGAGGTCGAGCGAGTGGCTCGCCGCGTCCTCCCACAGGCGCCGGGTCCAGGCGAAGCCCTCGACCTCGACCGTGCCGCCGGCCAGGAGCTCGGCGACGTACTCCTCGCGGGTGCGGCGCGGCCCGGGGCCGGCGAGGGCCATGTCGGTCGCCAGCCGCCGGCGCAGGGTGTCGTGGAGCATCGCCTGGCCCGACTCGGGGGGAGACCAGAGGAGCAGGGCGTCGCCGCGCCCCCCGGCGAAGAACGCCCGCGCGGCGAGGAGGCCGCCGAGGCGCAACCCGTGCAAGACGAGCGGCCGGCGGGGCTCGCGGGCGGCGAGCCAGCGGGCGAGGTGTTCGACGTCCGCGCGCCAGGTCGTGAGGCAGTGGTCCGCGAACCGCCCCGTGCTCTCGCTCGTGCCCCGGTAGTCGAAACGCAGGCACTCCACGCCCCGCGCGGCGAGGGTGCGCGCCCAACGGACCCAGCAGCCGTAGGCGTGGGGCCGCTCGGAGGCGAAGGGGCCGGCGAGGAGCGCGCGCGCCCGCGGCGGGCCCGCGGTCGGGTGGTGGACGACGTAGAGCTCCTCCCCCTCGAAGGGAAGGTACGCGGGGACCTCCAGCGGCGGGATTCCGGCCGCGACCCCGCCGGGAAGCGCATCGGGGCGGTGCTCGCTCGGCTGCATTGGTAGGAGAATACGGTGCCGTGGAGAATACGGTGCCGTAGCAATCCTTCCACGATTCGCTCCCCTTCCCCGGCATTCTGCGGACCGGACCCCCGCGGGAGAATACGGTGCCGTAGCAATCCTTCCACGATTCGCTCCCCTTCCCCGGCATTCTGCGGACCGGACCCCCGCGAATCGTGGAAGGATTGCTACGGCACCGTATTCACCCCCCGAGCGGAGGTGCCCGATGCCCATCACTCCCCCTTACTATCCGATCGTCTACGTGCGCGGGTACGCCGCCACGATGGCCGAGATCGAGGAGACCGTGGCGACGCCCTACATGGGCTTCAACCTGGGCTCCACGAAGCTCCGGCAGAGCTACGCGGGCGAGGTCGTCCGCTTCATCTTCGAGTCGCCCTTGATCCGGCTCATGAAGGACGAGGGCTACGTCGACGCCTACCGCGGCGGCGATCTCCCGCCGGAGGGGGAGCGCGTGCCGGCCAAGTCGGTGTGGATCTTCCGCTACTACGAGCGGGTCTCCGAGGAGCTCGGGGAGGGCGAGCGGGTGGAGATCGAGGACTTCGCCGCCGACCTGCGCCGGTTCCTCCTGCGGGTGCAGGACCACGTGTGCGGCGCCGACGAGGCGGAGCGCGCGAAGTTCCGCGTGCACCTCGTCGCGCACTCCATGGGCGGGCTCGTGTGCCGCTGCTACCTCCAGAACTTCTGCCGCTACGAGGGCGGGAAGAAGCGGAGCGCGCCCCTCGATCCGCTCGTGGACAAGGTCTTCACCTACGCCACCCCGCACAACGGGATCGAGATGCAGGGGTTCAACGTGCCGGATCTCGGGGCGCTGGACCGCTTGCAGGTGCGCAACTTCAACCGGGGCCGCATGCGGGAGTACCTGCGCCTCGGCCCGGGGAGCGACGACGTGTCGTCCCTGGACGGCGCGTTTCCGCCGGAGCGCTTTTTCTGCCTCGCCGGGACGAACCACCGCGACTACCAGGCCTTCCACGGCCTCTCCCGGCGCGGCACGGGCCCCACGAGCGACGGGCTCGTGATGATGAAGAATGCGGTGGTGCGCGACGCCCCGCGCGCCCACGTCCATCGCAGCCACAGCGGGCACTACGGCATCGTGAACTCGGAGGAGGGCTACCAGAACCTGCGCCGCTTCCTGTTCGGAGAGGTGCGGATCGACGCCCTCCTGCGCGCGGAGGAGATCACCCTGCCGGCGGCCGTGCAGCGCAAGAAGGACGGCGGCGCGAAGATCCACGCCCAGTACAACATCGACGTGGCGGCCCGGGTGCGGAACGCCGGTTGCTTCCTCTCCGAGCGCCGGGTGAGCCAGGAGTCGGCGGTGCGGCGCCGCTACGAGGACCTGGTGGAGGCCGGCAAGCCGGCGTACCTCTTCACCGGCTACCTCTATTCCGGCAATCCGGAGGGTCCCGGGACGCGGGGGGCGGACGTGCGCGACACAGCCCTCGCTTTCGCGATCGAGATTGCGATCGAGGTCCCGGTGTTCGAGGTCGACGGCCGCTTCTGGTTCGACGAGCACTACGAGGGGGCGCGGCTCTACGCCGAGACGATCACCTTCCACGTGCGCCGGACCGCCGCCGGTTTCTCGATCCGCTACGGGCTCTCGAGCGAGGCGGGCCCGGGGAACGCCGGGCGCGTGCCCGCCGTCGCGCGGGCCGGGGCGGGGGGGCGGCTCGAGATCGAGATCCCCGTCGGCTTCCGCCCCGGCGCCGCCCGCCCCCCGCGCCCCGGCTTCCGCGGCACGCTCGTCGTGGCGGCGTCTCCCTGGAACGCGTAGCGGCGGCGCCCTCGCCCCCCCGCGCCCCCCAGCCCCTCAGCCCCCCGGAAACCCGTCCCCAGCCCCCTCCCACCCAACGGGGGGACGCGCGGCGGCCGCGGCGGTTTCCCCCGGGCCCCGAAGAACCGCGCCGCGGCGGC
>JBFMCU010000088.1:0-37144 GCA_040754415.1 Planctomycetota bacterium | reverse complement strand
TGAATACGGTGCCGTAGCAATCCTTCCCCGATTCGCTCCCCTGCC
Source organism: Planctomycetota bacterium (assembly GCA_040754415.1). Classification (GTDB taxonomy): domain Bacteria; phylum Planctomycetota; class UBA1135; order UBA1135; genus JBFMCU01. Next base: position 37,099 of record JBFMCU010000088.1, on the reverse strand, counting down.
CCGGCATTCCGCTGACCGGACCCCCGCGAATCGTGGAAGGATTGCTACGGCACCGTATTCACCGCGAATCGTGGAAGGATTGCTACGGCACCGTATTCTCCCTCCCGTGCCGGGCGTCCTCGCCATCGACTACGGGGAGAAGAAGAGCGGCTTCGCCGCCGCCGACCCGCTCCGGATCGCCGTGCGCCCCCTGGAGACGGCGCGGGTCGCCGGCGAGGAGCTCCTCGCCCACGTCGCGCACCTGCTCGCGGAGCGGGACGTGGACACCGTGCTCGTCGGGATCCCGCTCGAGCCGGACGGGAGCGAAGGGGAAGGGGCAGCGGCGGTGCGGGCGTTCGTGGCGCGCCTGCGGGCGCGCTTCCCGACTCTCGCGGTGTGCGTCCACGACGAACGGCTCACGACGAAGGAGGCGGAGAGCCTGCTCCGCGCGGAGGGATTCCGCGGCCGGGAGATCGCCTCCCGCCGCGACTCCTGGAGCGCGCTCGTGCTCCTGCGCGACTGGATCGCCGCCGGCGAGCCGCGCGGACCCGATCCCCGCTAGAGGCCTTGGATTCGGGATCGTGGGCATTGGAGTCAAGTTCGCTCCAAGGCCTCGGGTCTCAACGGCGTCAGCGGTTGAACCAGAAACATGCTAGCGGGGCTGGGGCAGAGCCCCGCTAGTGGCGACGCTCTTCCGCGACCGGGGAAGGGGCGCGGACCCCTTCCTATTCCCCGCCGTCTCTGGTATCCATCCGGGCGCGCCAGGCCGGCGGAACCGGACCGCGCCATCGAGTCGACCCATCCCCGAGCGAAGATGACCTCCCGAAGAAAGCGAATCGTGCGCGCAGCCCTTCTCGCGGGCGGAGCCGCCCTCTCCCTCCTCGCCTGCCAGCACTCCCGGCGCGGGGATCCGGAGGGCTCCGCGATCGCCGGCGCCCCGCAGCTCGTCACCGACACCTGCGTGGAGTGCCATTCCGACGTCAGCCCCGGGATCGTGCAGCACTATCGCGGATCGAACCACGCCGAGCACAAGGTCTTCTGCATCGACTGCCACGCGGCGGAGCGGGGCGAGCTCGATGCGTGGGAGCACGAGGGGGAGTGGATCGCCACGATCGTCACCCCGAAGGACTGCGGCAACTGCCACGAGGTGGAGTTCGAGGAGTTCGAGGCGAGCTACCACGCCAAGGGCGGGAACATCCTGCACTCGCTCGACAACCTGCTCGCCGAGGTGGTCGAGGGCCACCGGGGACCGATCGCGATCCCCGACCCCCACGCGCCCGGGAAGACCCTCGAGGTGAACGGCCTCGCCTTCGCCAACTCCGGGTGCCATCAGTGCCACGGCAGCCAGATCGCCCTCCTGGCCGACGACGGTCGGGCCGTCACCCCCTGGAAGCTGGTCCTCCCGGAGGGCGGCGGCAAGGCGGCGGTCACCTTCGACGCCTCCGCCATCGACGTCGCCCGGATCCAGCGGGACGAGCTCGGGCGACCCCGGCTCGACACGAAGACCTGGCCCAACACGGGGATCGGGCGCCTCAACCTGGACGGCAGCCGCGGCTCCTGCTCCGCGTGCCATTCGCGGCACGACTTCTCGGCCCGCCGGGCCCGCCAGCCGGAGAACTGCGGTCGATGCCACCTGGGACCGGACCACCCGCAAAAAGAGATCTACGAGGAGTCGAAGCACGGGATCGCCTACCGGGACCTCCAGGACGAGATGAACCTCGACGCGCCGGAATGGGTGCTCGGCACCGACTACTCGGCCGCCCCCACCTGCGCCACGTGCCACATGTCCGCCACGCGCGACCTGCCGGTGACCCACGATCCGCGCGAACGGATCGCCTGGAACAACCGTCCGCCAGCCTCCGAGCACATCGAGACCGAGGATCGCTCCTGGCAGGATCGGCGCGCCGCGATGACGAAGGTCTGCGTCCACTGCCACTCGCCGAGCTACGTCGAGGGCTTCTTCGCCCAATACGACGACTTCATCGAGCTCTACAACGCCAAGTACGCGCGGCCGGGCCTGAAGCTGATGGCGGCCCTGAAGGCGAAGGGCCTGCTGACCAAGCCGGACTTCGACGAGACCGTCGAGTGGACATGGTTCTACCTCTGGCACCACGAGGGCCGGCGCGGGAGGCACGGCGCGTCGATGATGGCGCCCGACTACTCCCACTGGCACGGCGCCTACGAGGTGGCGGACCGCTGGTACAACGAGCTTCTTCCCGAGGTCCGCGGGATCCTGGACGAGGCCGCGGAAGACCCCGGGCGGGCCGCCGCCGCGGCGGAGGTGCAGCAGATCCTCGCCGAGATCCTTGCCGCCCCGGAGCATCAGTACGCCACGACCGGCGTGCTACCCGGCGAGTAGCCGCCCCGGTACCGCGGCTGGCCGGTGCCGCGCCGTCCGGCGCACCCCCCGCCATCAGCGGGCCGCGTACACCCCGCCGTTCTGGGCGGCGAGGCTGTCGAGGAGGTAGGCGTCCTGGGCGCCCGAGAGCCCGATCGCGTGGAGGACGATGCCCGCGGAGCGATTGCGTTCGCGCACGTAGGCGAGGATCGCGTCGGCGTCCGTGACGAGGCCCATCGAGGGCCGGCCGTCGGTGAGCAGGAAGAAGGTGTCCACGGCGGGGGCGCACCATTCCTCTCCCGCCTTCGTCCCCGCGATGTCGAAGGCGCGGGCGAGGGCGCCGTAGATGTTCGTTCCGCCCACCGCCCGCACGCCCGCGACGAAGCGCAGGGTGTCGCTGCGCACGGCGGCGCTCATCTCCACGAGATCGCCCTTCCAGCACCACACGTCGCTCGCGTAGAGGACGAGGTCGAAGCGGCCGCCGTCGTGGATGCCGCCGAGGGCCTTGACGAGCTCGCGCTTGGCCACGTCGAGGCGGGAGTCCTCGCCGGCGCGCGGCAGGTCGAAGGGGCGGCCCGGATCGTCGGTGGGGTTGTCGCGGGGCACCATGGAGAAGTCCATGGAGCCGCTCACGTCGAGGAGGAAGAGCACGCGCTGGCTCTCGGTACGGATGCCGAAGAAGGTGACGCCGAGCGCCTCCGCGGCGTCGAGGCCCTTCGCGGCCACCGGCTCCTCCGCCGGCACGACGAAGCCCTCCCCCTCGGCCCGCCACCAGTCCCGCCACGCCTCCACGTTCGTTCCGAAGGCCTTCCCGGTGAGGGAGCGGAGGGCGGCCTCGATGTCGGTCCGCACCCGGCCCTCCTCGGCCGCGAGCCGCTCGATTAACACGGGGATCGCCGCCCGGGAGCGCAGGGCGGCGAGCGCCGCAGCGGCGCGGCTGCGCACATGCCAGCTCTCGTCCTGGAGGTGGATCCGGGCGAGGTCCCCCTCGACGGTGCGGTCCCCCTGCGCGGCCAGCGCGTCGATGACCGCGGCCCGGGGCAGGGGATCCTCCGCGGCGGCGAGCAGATCGTGCAGGGTCGCGGCGACCGCCGTTCCGCTGGCGTGGCGGAGCGCGTCCAGGAAGAAGAGGCCGAGCCCGTCCTCCGCCCTCTCCCGGCGGCGCAGGAGCGTCGCGAGGGTCTTGGCGAGGTCCTTTGCCTCCTCCCGCGAGAGCGCCCGGCCGGAGGCCGCGGCGAGCGCATCGAGGAGATGAGCGAGCCGCGTCATCTCGCGGCGCGTGGCGGCGGCCGCGGCCTTGAGCCGCTCGTACTGCTCGATCGAGGCCTGGGCCGTCCTCCCCTCCTGGCGTTCCGCCTCCGCCTGGAGGCGCCGCTCGAAGGCGCGCACCTCCGCCTCGGCCGCGGGGAGCTGGCGGCCGAGCGCCGAGCGCGCCGCCCAGACCTCGTCGAGGTGATCGAGGAGGCGAATCGCGCTCCCCCGCCCTCCGATCCGGCCGATGAGCTCTGCCGCGCCGATCCGCACGCCCAGCTCGGGGTGCTTCAGGAGATCGTCCCAGATCTCCCCTTCGGCCTTGCGGCGGGCCGCGGGTGCCAGCCCCCCGAAGAGCTCGACGGTGGCGTCGCCCAGCGCCTCGCACCAAAGGGCGAGCTCCGTCCTCCTCGCCGCCGCGCGCTCGAGGGCCGCCGAAAGCTCGTCGATCTCCGTGCGCAGCCCGTCCACGGCGGCCGCGAGGGAGCCGTCGCGCTCGGCCCGGAGCGCCATCAGGACGAGGAGGTCCTGCTTGCGCTCGAGGGTGGTGCGGTCCCGCCGCTCTTGATCGCGCGTGCGCGCGAGCTCCTGGCTCGAGCGGGCGTACTCGCCCTCGAGGGCGGGGACGGCCGCCGCCGTCCCGAGGGCCACGAGCGCGGCGAGGGCCTCCCGCTTCTCGTCCTCCGTGCCCACCGCCGCCGCTCGGGCCAGCCGCGCCGTCGCGGCGTCCAGCGCCTTGTCCGGCGCGGGGACCCCGAGATGGCCGGGGAGAGGAGGGGAGGAGAGGAAGAGCAGAACGGCAAGGAGGAGGGGGAGCATCGGAGGACCTTGGCGGCGCGGGGCGGAGGGATTCTACGGCCGGGAGCGGCCCGGGCCCGCTCGGCGGGGTCCCGTGGTATCCTGGCGGCGGACGGGAGAGGCCGGGGCGGCCGCTCCGGGGCCTTCGGGCCCCGGGGAGGAAAGTCCGGGCTCCTCGGGTCGAGGTGGTTGCTAACGGCAACCGGCCGCAAGGCCAGGGAAAGTGCCACAGAGAGTAGACCGCCTCCGCGGGCCTCGCCCGCGGCGGCAAGGGTGAAAGGGTGCGGTAAGAGCGCACCGCGGCCCTGGTGACAGGGCTGGCAGGGTAAACCCCACCTGGAGAAAGGCCAAATAGGGGGGCGGCGATGACCCGCGCCCATCGCCCCCGGGTAGGTCGTTCGAGGTCGGGCGCGAGCCCGATCCCAGAGAAATGGTCGCCACCCCCTCGCGGGGTACAGAATCCGGCTTACAAGGCCTCTCCCGTCCATCCTCCCGCCCCATCGCGCCCCTTCTCCGGCGGCTGGGAATCCCCCTATCGCCGGGAACCCGCCGGGGTCCCCGGGCCGCCTCGGCACCCGGGCCGGGCCCCTTCCTTCCCCGCCGCCCCCCTTGACAACCACGCCAGATCGCAGAAAATCGCGGGCTCGTTTCGCGGGTGGCGGGCCCGCCGCGCCGGGGGCCCGCGGGGAGAGGGAGCTCGCGGTCCCCCGCCCGGAGACCCGGCTGGAACCCGGATGGAGTTCGTCTACGTCGTTCCGCGGGAGCGCCTGTTCCCCGATCGCACCCCCCAGGGCCTCGTCCTGTTCGGAGGGGAGGCCCCGTCGGTGGCGAAGGAGCGGTTCGACGCCGCGGTGCGGGAACACGGCTTCTTCGTCGAGCGCGAGGCGGCCGAAGGCCAGCCGGCCTGGAAGCAGATCATCCCCTACTCCCTGATCCGAGTCGGCGAGGAGATCCTGCTCACCCGCCGCCTGGCCCGGGGCGGGGAGGAGCGGCTCCGCGACAAGCTCTCCATCGGGATCGGGGGCCACATCAACCCGGGCGACGTCGAGGCGGCGAGCGGAGCCGGCCGGCGGAATCCGATCCCCGCCGCGACGCGGCGGGAGATCGCCGAGGAGATCCATGTACGAGGATCGTACGAGATCGGGGAGGTCGGGCTCCTGAACGACGATTCCAACCCGGTGGGATCGGTCCACCTGGGCCTGGTTCAGATGGTGACCGTGCGCGGATTCGTCGATATTCGGGAGCGAGAGGTCCTGGAGGGCCGTCTGGTTTCGCCCGCCGAGCTCCACGATCTCCACACCGGCGGTGCCAATTTCGAGACTTGGTCCGCCATCCTCATCGAAAACTTCGCAAAGCTGCCATCCCCCCGGCATCCTGCTCGTATCTGATCCTCCTGTCCTTCCGGCCCCCTGGGACCCCTCATGAGCACGAGTACGAAGAAAGGCCGCAACGTCGATCCGGAGCGCATTTACGACCTCCTGCTCGGCGCCCGGACGGCCGACGTCTGTACCCTGCACTTCAAGGACGGACGTGTTCTGCGCGGGGCGCTGGTGTTCAACCAGTTCAAGGGAACGGGGCGACTGATCAACGTCGACGAGGAGACCTCGACCGATTTCTCGGTCGACGAGCTGCGCGATCTGCGGTTCTGATCCTCCCTCCGTCCGCCGCGAGCCGCGAGCGGAAGCGAGGATCAGGTTCCGCCGCCTTCGCCCGGGTAGGGCGGCATCCCCGGGTCGAGGTCGACGTGCACCGCATCGGCCACCCGGTTCACGTAGTTGAAGTAGCTCGCCACCTGCACGGCATCGTGGATGTCGTGGTCGGAGAATCCGGAGGCGCGCAGGCGCTCGACGTCGGCGGCGGTCATGGCGGACGGGGCGCGGGTGAGCTTCACGGCGAAGCGGCAGAGCTCCCCGTCGGCCGCGTCGAGGCCCGCGCCGCGCCAATCCCGGGCGAGGGCCGAGAGGAAGGCCTCGCGCTCCTCCCCCTCGAGATCGACCTCCGACCGGAGGTCGCCCAGGTGGGAGTGCGTTCAGTAGTGGCAGCCGTTCGCCGCGCTCACCACGACGGCGATCATCTCGCGGCGCCGCCGGCCCAGCCCGCCGGGAGCGAGCATGACGCGGAGATAGAGCGCCATCGACGCCTCGAGCACCCGGGGGTCCTGGCTCATCGCCCGCACGATCCCGGCCACGCGGCCGGCGCGGGCCACGGCCGCGGCGTAGCTCGCCGCCAGGGGGCCCGCCGCGAGCTCCGGCGGAACGGTCGCGATCCAGGTCATGGCGCCCCCCGCAGAACCGCTTCGATCGCCCGGCGCTCCTTGGCGGTGACGGCGCGGGCGTAGTAGTCCCGCAGCGCGGCGCGGGCGACGGGCTCGTCGAAGGCGGCGAGCGTCTCGACCGCGGCCAGCCGCACCTGGAAGTCCTCCTCGGCGAGGAACGGGATCACCGCCCGGATGTTCGCGATCCGCTGCCAGTCCTGCCGGGGGAGCTGGCGCAGGGCCGCGGCGCGGGCCGGGGGATCGACCGACTCGTCGCGGGCCCAGGCGAGGAGCTGGTTCGCGACGCCGGGATTCGGGAGCGAGCCGAGCTGGGCGAGGAGGTAGGCGGCGAGCTGATCGTGGGGCGAGTCGGTGAAGAGCTTCTCCGTGATCCAGGCGTAGGCGCCGGCGGGATCGGCGGCGGCCACCAGCCCCGCGGCGGCTCCCATCGTGGCCCAACTGAAGCCCGTATCGAACGCCTCCCGGGCGAAGGCGGCGAGGGCGGGGTTCTCGCCCCAGGCGCAGAGCGCCCCGAGCGCCGCGACGCGCACCCGCGCCGCGCGGTCCTCGCGGGCGGCGGCGATCAGGCGCTCGCGCGCCTCGAGCCCGCCGGCGAGCCCCAGGGCGGAGGCGGCATCGGCGCGCACCCCGGGGCTCGCGTCGAGACGCAGCCGGCGCACGATCTCCGCCACGTAGGCTTCATGGGCGGCGGGGAGCTCCACGATGCGCGCCTCCCGGGCCAGCCGACCCAGGGCCAGGACCGCGTCCCGCCGGGCGTTCCCGTCGCCGTCCGCGCCGGCGATGGCGATCCACTCCGCGGGCGCCCGCACGAGCGTCATGACCTTCGGCACGCAGTCGCCCGCGTCGAACCGCACGAACTGGGGCCGCCCGGGGGCGGGCAGCTCGAAGGCCTCGCGGCGCTCGTCGACCTCCACGCGGTGCACGCGGTCCCCGCTGGCGTCCCGGACCAAGACGTCGGCGGGAAAGCGAAAGGCGGCCGGGGTGCCGCCGCCGGGCGACTGGAGCTGGCGCGTCTCCAGCACGACGGCCCGCGCGCGCTCGTCCCAGCGCCAGGAGACCTCGAGCTCGGGGACGCCGCTCCCATGGATCCACTGGTCGAAGAACCAGCCGAGATCCCGGCCGGACACCTTCTCCATCGCGCGGCGCAGGTCGGCGGTGACGACGCTCCGGCCGGCGTTCTCGGCCACGTAGGTGCGCACGCCGGCGCGGAAGACGTCGGCCCCGAGCGCGGAGCGCAGGAGATGCAGGCGCACCGCCGCGCCCTCGTAGCGGTGGGCGTCCATCAGGTCCTCGGGCTCGCAGTAGACCTCGTTCACGATCGGCTGGCGGCCCGTTCGCCGCACGGCCTCCAGGTAGCGGTCGAGGGCGTCCCGCCGCCGGCCGGCGAACTCCTCCTCGCCGCGCGTTCGCTCGTAGTAGAGGAGCTCCAGGTACGTGGCGAAGCCCTCGTTCAGCCACAGGTGCGACCAGTCGCGGCACGTGAGGAGGTCGCCGAACCACTGGTGGGCCGCCTCGTGGGCCACGAGTCCGTGCGGATCCTCGTCGCGGTGCCCGCGCTCGTCGTCGAGGGCGAGGAGGCTCATCGTCGTCGCCGAGACGTTCTCCATCCCGCCCCACTCGAAGTTGGCCACGACCGCCTGGCTGTACTTGGAATAGGGGTACGGAGAGCCGGTGTAGTCGGCGAGGAAGGCGAGGACGTCGTCGGTCTCCGCGAACGTGGCCTCCAGCCACCGCTCGTACCTCGGCTCGGCCACGTACCAGAGCGGGACCCCGTTCCACTCCTCCTCCCGCACCGCGAGCTCGCCCGCCACCAGCGTCACGAGGTAGGCGGGATGCGGCTGGTTCATGCGCCAATGCTCGGTGATCCTCTCCCCCTCGGCACGGATGTCGATGCGCTCGCCGGCGGCCACCGACCGCCAGCCGGCCGGCATGGTGACGATCACCTCGGAGGTGGCGCGGTCGGCGGGATCCTCGAGGCACGGGAACCAGCCGTGGTTGTGCGCCGCCTGCCCCTGGCTGTAGACCTGGGTGGGCCCCGCGCCGTCGGGTCGCTCGCCCGCGAACCAGAGCCCGGTCGTCGGCCGCCCCCGGTAGGCGATCGCGAGCTCGGTGTACTCCCCCGCCGCCAGGGGCTCCGCGAGCTGGACCGAGAGCGTCTCCCCGGCCCGCGAATAGGCAAGGCGGCGGCCGACCTCGTCGTGGACCGCGGTCACCGCCAGCCCGGCGAGAGCGAGGTCCACCGCGGCCAGCGAGTCCCCGGCGGGGTAGAGGCGCACGCGGGTCCGGGCCTCGATCTCCCGCGCAGCGGGAAGGAGCCGGATCTCGATCGCGTAGTGCTCGACGTCGAAGGCGGCGGCCCCCGGCGAGTGGCGCACCGGCGCGGCGAGGAAGGGATCGCCGGCGCGGGCGGCGGCGCGGGGGGAAGGGGGGACGGCGCAGGCCCCCGCGAGGGGGAGGAAGAAGAGGAACGGGGCGAGGGCGCCGGCGAGGGACCGCTGAGAGGCTGAGCAGGAATCGATCATGCAGCCTCTCAGGTGCCTTCTGGCGCATCGCCTGACGGCGCTGCCGCCCGTTCGCGAGCAATTCTTGCTCGCCCTCTGAGCACGGGGGATCTTCATGGGGGTGCAGAGCGCGGGGCGGAGGACGGGGCTGGCGGCGCGCCGTGTCTCCCGCGCGCGCGCCGCCGGGCGAGATCGTAGCGCGCGGCCCGCCGCGGAGCACCCGCCGCCCCGCCGCCCGCTCGATCCTCCCGCCCCCCGTTGCGTATCCTGGAGCGCCCGCGATGGACTTCCTGCTCGAGTGCATCGGCTTCCCGCCCGACTACGACCTCGACGCTCTCGCGCGCCGCATCGCGGCGGAGGGCGAAGCGGTCGCCTGGCGGGGCCCGGCCGGCACCCACCTCCGCCTGCCGCTCTCCGGCGGCGTGGAGGTGCGCCTCGACCGCGAGGGCGGCGAGGAGCGCACCGACCTGTGGCCGCACTACGAGGTCCGCCGCCGCCTGCGCGTGGCGGTGCAGTCGATCTCCCCGCTCCCCGACTCGCCCTTCGACGTCCTCCTCACCGGCATCGCCAATCCGCCCCTGCCGAGCGGCGACGACCTCGGGAGCGAGGTCACCGGGGAGGACTACCCGCTCGCCACGTACCTCTCGGATGCGCGCCGCCTGCCCCGCGACCTCCCGCGGGGCCACGTGCTCGCCGTCAGCGTCTGCGGCTTCGCACTCGACGTCACCTACCTCGGCCCGAACGAGGGAGTGCGGGATCCCTACGTGCTCGAGGAGCCCTGCGGCGCCCTCCTCGTCCCCCTGGGCGGCGAGGAGCGGCCCCGGGGGGCGATGGAGGTCTCCCTGCGGGTGCGCGAGGTCCGCCACCTGCAGAATCCCCTCACGGGAGTCCTCGTCGACGTCCTGGAGGCCGACGCCCCCGGGCGCCCGCTCGACCTCTTCGTCAGCCGCTGGCAGCTCGAGACCGAGGGCTTTCCGGCGCCCCGCCCCGGCTGGCGGATCGAGGGGGCGTTCCTCTTCACCGGCCGCGTCTCCGGGGGGCTCGCCACGAGCGTGCGGCGGGTCCGCTCGGGCTTCGGGTGATCAGCGCGCCGGCGCGTCGGCGGAGATCGCGAGCCCGGCGAGGACGGCCTCCACCTCGGCCCGGCTTGCGCCGGTCCAGCCCACGAGGCGCACGATCCCCGCCTCCGCATCGTGGCGGGCGAGGTGCCCGGAGCCCTCCAGCCCGCGGGCGGCGGCGAGGCCCGCCGCGGCCCCGGTCAGGTGCGCGGCAAAGCCACCGAGGGCGGCCGCGAACTCCGCCGCCTCCGCGGGCGCGTCCCACGCGGACGCCGAGACGAGGATGCGGGCCTCCCCCTTGCCGAGGAGCGCATAGCGATCGCCGCCCCACCCCGCCACGGCGGGCGATGTGTAGAGCATGGTGATCGCCGCGAGCTGCCCCTTGAGCCCGCCGCGTTTCTTCAGCGGCTCCACGACGAGCCCGAGGCCGAGCTCGCCGAGCGTGTTCTCGTGGAGGACGCTCCAGCCCGCGGGGAGGGAAGCGGGCGTGATGCGCACGGCCCGGGGATCGTCCCGCTCGGCGGGATCCCAGTACTTCGCCGGGTGCAGCACCTGCTCGCTGGAGAGAGGCGGGGCGGTGAATGCCGCCTGGACGTCCTCCGGCGCCGGGAAGCCCTGCTGCCCCTTCATCACGCTCTCGGTGCGGTTCAGGAAGGCCGCACCCTTCATGTACGCCCCCAGCAGGGGCTTCCAGAGGTAGGGCGGGGTCCGCCCCATCACCTCCATCCCCATGCTCCCGCTCGCGGTGAGGGCGACGAGGTCGAGATCGGCGAGGTGGGACATCGTCCAGCGGTTCATCAGCGCCGTCGCGTTCCCCTCCACGAGGGCCTGGAAGGCGAACTGCGCGTCGCCGTTCCCCTGGCGCGCCTTCATCCCCTGATCGAGGTCGTGGTACTGATCGTCGAGGGCGTGGGCGAGCTCGTGGGAGAGGATGATCCGCGCGAGGTCGCCGGTGAAGGTCGACATCAGGAAGAACTCGTCCTTCCCCGGGTCGTAGAAGCCCCCCACCTGTTCCTCGAGGAGCTCGAACATCGTCGCGACGAGGTCCATCTCGGGTGGGATGAGCCCCAGGAGCTTCGCCGCCGTCTCCTCCGCGGCCCGCTCGTCGGGCGTCATCTCCTCCGCGAGCTCGGCCGTGGCGAAGGCGAGGAAGCCCGCGCGGTCGATCGTCGCGGCGGGCACGGGCCGGAGGTAGGGCCGGCCGGCGAGCGCGGCAACCTCGTCCTGGATCTCGGCGACGAGGCGGGCGAGCTCCGCGGCGCCGATCTCCGCCGCGGCGTCCGGCTCGGCCTGGTCCTGGGCCTCCGGGCGGGCCACGGGGGCGCGCAGCGGGAAAAGCGCGACGAGCGGAAGGACGAGGAGGAGAGCGGGGAGCATGGAGCACCTCGGAGGAGGGGTCGGCGGGGCTTGCGGGAGGGCAGGACCGAGAATCCGCGATCTTACCGATCCCGTATCCGGTGCGGCGACGGGGGGTCGCGCGCCCCCGCGCACCGTCCGGCGCTCGCGATGCCGGATTGCATCCCCCGGCGGGCTCTGGCACGATCTCGCCCCCTCCGCGCCCCGCGGCCCGGCGAAGCATGCCGTCACGCTCCCTCGTCCTCTCCCTCCTCCTCGCCGGCCTCCTCCTCGGGCGCGGGACGCCGGCGGCGGCCGAAACGGCTCTGCTCCCCGCGAGCGGCCCGGCCGCCGGGGAGGGGCTCATGGCCACCGTCGACGGGTGGATGGCCACCGTCAACGCGGGGATGGCGGCCGTTTTCTTCTTCGACGTCTGGTTCTGGGACGGGATCGGGGAGGGCCGGACCGTGCCCCTGGCGGTCTTTCTCCTCGTCTGCGGCGCGATCTTCTTCACCGTCCGGATGGGATTCCCCCAGCTCCGGGCCTTCCGCCACGCGATCCACCTCGTGCGCGGCAAGTACCGGAGCCCGGAGGACCCGGGCGAGGTCACGAGCTTCCAGGCCCTGAGCGCCGCCCTCTCGGCCACCGTCGGCCTCGGCAACATCGGGGGGGTCGCGATCGCCGTCTGCACCGGGGGCCCGGGCGCCACCTTCTGGATGATCCTGGCCGGCTTCCTCGGCATGGCCGCCAAGTTCACGGAGTGCACGCTGGGCCAGATGTACCGCGAGACGCGGCCCGACGGGCGCGTCATGGGCGGGGCGATGTTCTACCTCTCGAAGGGCCTGCGCGAGATCGGGCTCGGCGGCGCGGGCCGGGTGCTCGCCGTCTTCTTCGCCATCGTCTGCATCGGCGCGTCCTTCGGCGGCGGCAACACGTTCCAGGTGAGCCAGTCCCTCGGCGCCGTCGGCCGGACGATTCCCTTCCTGGCGACGTACCCGTGGATCTACGGGCTCGTCCTCGCCTTCCTCGTGGGCATCGTGATCCTCGGCGGCCTCCGGCGGATCGCCGCGACGGCGGAGCGGATCGTGCCCTTCATGTGCATCCTCTACGTGCTCGCGTGCCTGGCGATCCTCTTCCTCAACGTCGCGCACGTGCCGCGGGCCTTCCACGCCATCGTCGCCGGCGCCTTCACCCCCGGGGCGGCCTTCGGCGGCTTCCTCGGCGTCATCGTGCAGGGCTTCCGCCGCGCCGCCTTCTCGAACGAGGCGGGCGTGGGCTCCGCCGCCATCGCCCACTCGGCGGCCCAGGTGAAACACCCGGTCCAGGAGGGCATCGTCGCCCTGCTCGAGCCGTTCGTGGACACCGTGGTCATCTGCACGATGACCGCGCTCGTCATCGTGATCACCGGGGCGTACGAGAACCCCGCCTACGAGGTCTTCCGAGCGAACAACAACGGCGCCGCCCTCACCTCGGCCGCGATGGGCGAGGTGCTGCCCTTCATGCCCTACGTGCTGGCCCTGGCGGTCTTCCTCTTCGCCTACTCGACGATGATCTCCTGGTCCTACTACGGCGAGCGGTGCTGGGCCTACCTCTTCGGCGATGGGACATCGGTCATCTACCGGGTGATCTTCGTCGTCTTCGTGCTCATCGGCTCGATCGTCACCGCGACGAACATCCTGAACTTCGGCGACCTCCTGATCTTCGGGATGGTGTTCCCGAACATCGTCGGCGTGGTGCTGCTCAGCGGGAAGGTGAAGCGGCAGTTCGCCGCCTACTGGAGCCGCTACCGGGCCGGAGAGCTCCCGATCTACAAATGAACGCGCCCCCCATGACCTCCGCCGCCGCCCGTCCGATCGGAATGCTCGATCTCGCCGCCGAGCGGGAGCAGATCGGCCCGGAGATCGAGGCCGCCGTCCTCGACGTCCTGCGGAGCGGCCGCTACGTGCTCGGGCCGGCGGTGGAGCGCTTCGAGAAGAGCTTCGCGGCGCTCTGCGGCGTCGAGCACGGGATCGGGGTCTCCTCGGGCACCGACGCCCTCGTCCTCGCCCTCCTCGCGGTCGGGGTGCGGCCCGGCGACCACGTCGTCACAAGCCCCTTCACCTTCTTCGCGAGCGCCGGCACGATCGCCTGGGTCGGCGCCGTGCCGCGCCTCGCCGACATCGACCCTGCGACGGGGCTCCTCGATCCGACCGCCGCCGCCGCGGCGGTCGACGCGCGGACGACCTGCCTCCTGCCCGTGCACCTCTACGGCCAGCTCGCCGACGTGCGGGCCTTCCGCTCCCTCGCCGACGCGCGGCACCTCTCGATCGTCGAGGACGGCGCCCAGGCGCACGGGGCGAGCCGCGACGGCGCACGGGTCGGCGAGCTCGCCGACGCGGGGATCCTCTCCTTCTATCCGACGAAGAACCTCGGCGCCGCCGGCGAGGCGGGCCTCGTGGTGACCCGCCGCGCCGAGGTGGCCGCGCGGCTGCGCGAGCTCCGGGACCACGGCATGGCCGCCAAGTACACCCACGTGCGCCTCGGCACGAACGCCCGGATGGACGCCCTCCAAGGGGCGGTCCTCGGGGTGAAGCTCCCCCACCTCGCGGTCTGGAACGCGCGGCGCCGCGAGATCGCCGCCCGCTACGACGCCGCCTTCGCCGGCACGGCGGTTCGGCCCCTAGCGGCCGCGCCGGGCTCCCACCACGTCTACCACCAGTACGCGGTGCGGATCCCCGACGAGGGGGTGCGCGACGCCGTCCTCGCCGGCCTCGCCCGCGCCGGGATCCAGGCCGCCGTGCACTACCCGCGGCCCGTGCACCTCCAGGCCGCCGCGGCGGGCTGGGGCTACGGGCCGGGCGACTTCCCCGCCGCCGAGACCCTCGCCGCCGAGGTCCTCTGCCTTCCCATCCACCCCTTCCTCGCCGATCTCGACGCGGACCGGGTGGCGGAGGCGGTGCGGGAGCTCGCCGGGAGCTGAGCGCGACGAGGGGCGGGACCCGAGCCCGATCCCCATGAGCCGGGGGCGGCGGCTTCCGATATAGGGCCGGGGCCGGCGTCTGGCCCCCCGCCCATGAGCTCCCCGGCCGAATCCCGCCGCCCCCGCCGCGCGCTCCGCCCGCCCGCCTCCCCCGCGGAGCCGGCGAGCCGGGAGGCCGAGGCCCTGGCCTTCCGCGTGGCGGAGGCGCCCTTGACGCCGTCCGCCCGCCGCATGGCGATCCTCGAGCTCGGCCACTTCCGCCGCGCCGCCCCGGCCTCCGCGGAGTACGTCGTCCTGCGGAACCACCTCGAATGGCTCCTCGAGCTCCCCTGGGAGGCCCCGGCGCCCGGATCCACCCCTTCGCTGGCCCGGGTGACGGAGTCCCTGGAGCGGAGCCACGTCGGGCTCGTCGACGTGAAGCAGCGGATCGCCGAGTTCCTGGCCATCCGCACCCTGGGGGGAGGAGCCCGGGGCACCGTGCTCTGCTTCCTCGGGCCGCCGGGGACCGGCAAGTCGAGCATGGGCCGCGCGGTGGCCTCCGCCCTCGGCCGCCCCTTCCTCTCGATCCCCCTCGGGGCCAAGACCGAGGAGAAGGAGATCGTCGGCACCCCCCACCGCGTGCCGGGAGCCATGCCCGGCGCGATCCTCGCCGGCGTCCACCGGGCCGGGGCGAAGAACCCCGTCGTCCTCCTGGACGAGCTGGACAAGCTGCGCCTGGGCGCCGAGGGAAGCTCGGCGGGGGCGCTCCTGAACATCCTCGATCCTGAGCAGAACGGCGAGTTTCTCGACAACTACCTCGGCGTCCCCTTCGATCTCTCCCCCTGCCTCTTCCTCGCCACCGCGAACGACGCCGAGGCGATTCCCGGCGCGCTCCTCGATCGGATGGAGACGATCGAGTTCCACGGCTACAGCGAGGCGGAGAAGCTGGAGATCGCCCGCCGCCACCTCTTGCCGCGGGCGCGGGCCCAGGCCGGCGTCGACCGGCGCCAGTTCCGCATCTCCCCCGCCGCGCTGCGCACCCTGATCCGCGGCTGGACCGAGGAGGCCGGGGTGCGCGACCTGCAGCGACGGCTCGTCGCCCTGGCCCGCAAGGCGGCCCTCGGCGTGGTCTGCGAGGGCCGGGGGCTCCACGTGAAGCAGGCCGGTCTCGTCGAGCTGCTCGGACCGCGCGTGGCGGACGAGGACGTGCGGCGGCGGCGCCCGGCGGTGGGCGTCGCCACCGGGCTCGCGTGGACCGCGGTGGGCGGCGCTCTCCTGCCGATCGAGTCGATCGTCGTGCCGGGCGGCGGGCGCATGATCCTGACCGGCCGGATCGGCGAGGTGCTGCGGGAGTCGGTGCAGACGGCGCTCTCCTACGTGCGCACGCGCTTCGACTCGCTCGGCGTGCGGGCCGATGTGCTCGACTCGCTCGATCTCCACCTGCATTTCCCGGCGGGAGCCACGCCCAAGGACGGCCCCTCGGCGGGGATCGCGATCGCCACCGCCGTCGTGTCCCTCCTGACCCGCCGGCCCGCCCGCCACGACGTGGCGATGACCGGCGAGATGTCCCTCCTCGGCCGCGTTCTGCCCGTCGGGGGGATCCGCGAGAAGCTCCTCGCCGCGGTGCGCACGGGCATCCCCGAGGTCATCGTGCCGCTGCGCAACGCGGAGGAGGTGATGCGGCTCTCGACCGACGTCCGCCGCCAGCTCACGATCCACTTCGTCGACGATGTCGTCGATGCCTTCGAACTGGCCCTCGTGGGCGGGGTGAGGAGCCTCCGGGCCATCCCGACCGGCGAGGGGACTCGAGGGCGTGCACCCCGCCGGGCGCGGCGGCGCCGTTTGGGGCGGGGAAGGTAGCCGAGTGCGCCTCTCGCTTGCGCCCCCGCGACCGCCGGGGGATCCTGGACGCCCCATGGCCGGGTGCCGCCGCCTCTGCCGTTCGTTCGTCCTCCTCGCCGCCCTGCTCCCCCTCGCCCAGGAGGCGCAGGAGGACGGGGTCCTCCCCACCCCCGCCGAGCTCGAGGCCGAGCGCGCGGCGGCGGCGGAGCGCCGGCGGGAGGAGGAACGCCGCGCCCACTTCCGGATCTGCGACGCCGATCGGAACGGGTGGCTCTCGTTCCGGGAGGCGGAGTTCGCCCTGCACCTCGATCGCGAGGAGTTCCGCCGCTACGACGCGGACGCCGACGGGCGGATCGATCCGACGGAGTTCGCGGCCCGGTACGCCGAGGTGCTCGCGCTGGTCGGAGGGCTCCCCGTCCTGCGCGCCGAGCTCCAGGACCGGCTCTGGGAGCCCCCGCCGCTCACCCTGACGCCGATCGATCCCGGCGGGGCGGAGGGGATGGTCCCGACGGCGCCCGATCTGCTCGTCGCCTACGACCGCAGCGGCGACGAGGCCCTCGATCAGGACGAGCTCGAGCTCCTGCTCGGAGCCCTGGGGGCGAAGGTCGACGTGGAGGTCGTCCTCGCCGGGATGGACGTCGACCAGACGCGGACGCTGGTCCTGGCGGAGATCGAGCCCCTGGCGGGGCTGGTGGCCGACTATCTGCGGGCGCGCCCGGACGCGCGCGGGCTCGACGATCGCGATGCCTTCCTGCGCCTCTTCTCCTCGCCGCGCTCGCGCCTCGCCGGCGAGCGCACCATCCCCGGCCCACCCCACATCCCGGGGCCGGTGACCCACTTCCGCCGCCTGGATCTCGACGACGATGGATTCGTCGACGCGCGGGATCTCGCCCTTCTCCTCGCTCCCGCCCGGATCCCCATCCGCACCTCGGCGGTGCTCGCCGCGCTGGATCGCGACGGGGATTCTCGCCTCGACGAAACCGAGTTCCTCGCCGCCATGGGCGCCTCCCGCGCGAGGCGGCCGAACGAGCCGCCTCGGGGGGGGAGCACCCGCTGACGGCGTTCCCCTCGGTCTTTGATGGGCGGTCCTGGCAGCTCGACCGCGAACGGCCGGGACTGCGGACCAGGCGGGCGCTACGAGAAGAACGGGACGAGGGTCTCGAGCCGGGGGCCCCCGGCCGGGTCGGCGACCGCGTACTTGGCGTCCCCGCCGTGCATGGTCACCCCCGCCCACCGGCCGTCGACGGCGAGGGCGTAGAAGGCAATGGCGAAGGCGGGACGATCGTTCTCCCCGAGGAGGGCCGGCTGCCAACGGGCTTGGCGGCGAACGTGCGCGGCGATCCGCTTCAGGACCTCCAGCCCCGCGTCGACCGGCGCGCGCCCCTGGCGCAGGAGCTCGACGATGGCGAAGCTGCCGTTGGCGAGGATGGCCGCCTCGCCACGGCCGGTGGATCCGGCGCTGCCGGCATCCTGGTCGCAGTAGAGCCCCGCGCCGACGATCGGCGAGTCCCCCACGCGCCCAGGGATCTTGAAGGCGAGGCCCGAGGTGCTCGTCACGCAGGCGAGCTCGCTGCGCACGGAAAGGACCGAGCAGTGCACCGTACCGTGCCGGTCCGCGCGCGCGGGGACGCAGGTGGCGACGGCGGGCCGCGGCCCGCTCTCCCGCGCGCCCTGCTTTCCCGGCGAGGGATCTTCGGCCGGGGGGAGGCGGTCGTCCTGGTCGCTCATCGTCTCCTTCCAGCGCAGCCAGATCTGCCGCGCCTGCTCGGTCAGGAGATCGACGTGGGGATGGCCGTGCTGGCGGGCGAACTCGTAGGCGCCGCGGCCGACGAGGAGGCAATGGTCGGTGCGCTCCATCACCAGCCGCGCCACCTCCGAGGGATGGACGATGTTCTCCAGGCACGCGACGGCTCCGGAGTTGTGCGTGGGGCCGTACATGCACGCCGCATCGAGCTGCACGACTCCCTCCTCGTTCGGCAGGCCCCCGTAGCCGACGCTCATGTCCGCGGGATCCGCTTCGGGGACCTTCACCGTGCCGATCGCGGCGTCCAGGGGATCCCCGCCGGCGACGAGGGCGTCCCAGGTCTCCTTCATCCCGGCGAGGGCATTCGCGCTGCCCACCATCACCGGCAGCGCCGGCCGGGGGACGCCGCGGGCGGCCGGCAGCCCGCCCAGGAGGGGAAGAGCGGCGGCGCCGGCCGCGGCCCCCACGAGCTCGCGCCGAGATGGACGAAGGGGGGCGGGGACGAGGGAGGGATCGGCCGGAGCGCGCATGGGAGCGGACTCTAGCCTGATCCCCGGCGCGAGGCTATCGGTCCGATCCCCGGGGCACGGGCAGGTCCTCGTCGATCCCCAGGCAGAGGTTGCGGAGCCATTGGCGCGCGCCGCGACACCAGTCCCGCCACATCCCGGCGAGCTCCTGGTCCGCCGCGGCGGTGGCGGCATCGACGCGCGTCCGCTCCTCGAGGTCCAAGCTGCGAAGGTAGCGGTCCAGGTCGGCGGGCCGGGCGTCGGCGACCGCGAGGGCGGTCGCGAGGACGGCGGCGGCGGTGCGCTTCAGCTCCGCGGGATCGACGAACTCGCGGTGGTCGAGGCTCGTGTGGTAGACGAAGTCGGTAAAGTGCCAGAAGAGGACGCCGGGCACGCCGTGGTAGAAGAAGACGTCGTGGTCGCTGCCCCCTTCCCAGGGGTGGTCGGCGCTCGGCCAGCCGCCCTCGGTGGCGAGGCCCACGTCCACCAGGGCGCAGCGGGCGATCACCGCGAGCCCGTTCGGCTCGAAGAGCTCGGGATCCACGCGCCCGGTACCCCAGGGCGTGTGCTCGTCGGGCGGCAGCACGGTGATGGCGCCCGGGTCGGGTCCGCGCTCGAGGCGGAGGATGGCACCGGTCGCCGCGGACTCGCCGATCATGTCGCAGGAGATGCCCGCCACCGGATCGAGATCGGTGTGCGCGAGCCAGATCTCGCTCTGGCGGATCTCGTCGCCCCAGAGGAAGACCATCGTCCGCCGCGGCCATTCGATCTCCCCGCGCGCCAGGAGCCCGGCCAGCGTGCGCACCCCCTCGAGCAGGCCGGCCACGCCGCTGCAGTTGTCGCAGGCGCCCCACTCCTGGGCGTGGGCCATGACGGCCACCGCCTCCGCGGGCCGCTCGGCGCCCTGGATCGTGGCCACGAGCGTGCGCAGGGGTCGCTCCTCCCGGTGCACGCGGGCGGTCAAGGAGAGGCGCACGGGCTCGCTCGCGCTGCCGGCCTGCAGGACGGCAAGCTCGATCGCCCGGAAGGAGCGCGGCGAGATCTGGGCCACGGGAATCTCGTTCCCCTCCGGCATCACGCGGTACTGGATCGCGTCGAGGTGGCGGTTCGCGCCCGAGGGATCGACGCAGAAGTCGAAGGCCGACGCCGAGATCACCGCGGCCGCCCCGAGCATGCGGGCCCGGTCGAGCACCTGGCGCAGCGTGACGTCGGTGACGAAGACCGCGCCGGGCTGGATGCCGGCGAGCTCCAGGGCGACCGGCCCCACGACCTCGCAGGCGGGCGCGTTCACCGGCAGGAGGCAGCGATCGGGGTCGGTGGGATCGTCGAAGGCGTGCAGGACCACCGGCGGCGCGCCGGGAGCGAGGAGGGTCACCTCGGCGCCGAGCGGCGTCCAGGCCGGCAGGTCCATCTCCTCCGCGATGAACTCGAGCGACAGGCGCGGGTCCGTGCCGTCGAACCCCGCTTCCCGCAGGAGACCGGCCAACCGGTCGAGCTCGGCGTCGAAGGCCGCGTTCCCCGGGGCGAGGTTCATCTGCTCCAGCTCGCCGAGGAGCTCCATCGCCCGCGCCGGCGCATAGGTGCGGCCCAACGGCGCGAGGAAGCGGGCTGGACCGGTGTCGGCGACGTGGACCTCGGGCCCGAGGTGCCAGTCCTGGACAGGGGTCTCGGGAAGGCCCGGCGGCAGCCCACCGCATCCGGGCGCGAGGGCGAGGCCGGCAGTGACGGCGAGGGGTAGGACGAGAACCCCGGGGAGTCGATGGCGCATGGCGGAGCCTGGCGAGGGGGGCGGTCAGCCGCGGAGGTACTTGTCGATCAGGGGCCCCAGGCGCGCCCGGGTCTCGGTGGAGATCCGGGCCGGGTCGGTAATGATCGCGTATCGGAGAGCGCCCTGGCAAGGGCACGCGCGAGGCCGCTTCAGACGGGGCACCGCGGCCAGGATCAGGCGGCGGGCCTGGGCCACGTTACGGCCCATGATCGCGAGGATTCCCTCCACCGTGACGTCGTCGTGGCCGTCGTGCCAGCAATCGAAGTCGGTGACCATGGCCAAGGTCGCGTAGCAGATCTCCGCCTCTCGCGCGAGCTTCGCCTCCTGGACGTTGGTCATCCCGATGACGTCGACGCCCCACGTGCGGTACAGGCGCGACTCCGCACGGGTCGAGAACTGGGGCCCCTCCATGTTCAGGTACGTCCCGCCGTCGTGGACCGTCACCCCCACCTCGCGGGCCGCGGCGAGCAGGGCGGCGCGCGCCTCGGCGCAGGTGGGATCCGCGAACATCACGTGGGCGGCGATCCCCTCGGCGAAGAAGGTGTCGGCGCGATGGCGAGTCCGGTCGATGAACTGGTCGACCACCACGAAGTGCCCGGGCTCGACGTCCTCGCGCATCGATCCCACCGCCGAGACCGACAGGATCCGATTCACGCCGAGGACCTTCATGCCGAAGACGTTCGCGCGGAAGTTCACGGCCGAGGGGGGAATGGCGTGCCCGCGCCCGTGGCGGGGCAGGAAGACCAGCCGCACTCCGCCCAGGGTCCCGGTCAGGTACGCGTCCGAGGGATCGCCGAACGGCGTCGGCACGCGCTCCTCGCGCGCTCCCTCCAGGCCCTCGATCTGATAGAGCCCCGAGCCGCCGATCACGCCGACGACCGTCTCCTCGGGCTGGCTCCTCTGCTCGCTCATCCCATCCTCCTCATCGCCGGGGAAAGAGAGGCATCGTAGCGCCGGATCACCTCCGCCGCCCGCGGCCGGGGGCTTCTCCCCCGGGCCCGGGGCGCCGCTCGGGAGGCGGGCCGCCGGATCCGGCCCGCGGGTGGGCGGCCCGCTGCCGCGCGCGCCGGCGCTCCTCGGCGACGGGGCGCGCGAAGAGCCGTTTCACGACGAGGGTCGCGTAGGCGCCCCGCGGGAGCTCGAAGCGGATCCGCACCCGGTGGTGGCCGCGGTTGAGCTCGTCCTCCTCGGCGGGCCGCACCCGCAGGTGCCGGGGGTGGACCAGGAGGGGGCGGGCCTCGCCCTTGAGCTGGAAGCCGGGGACGCCCTCCACGCGGAAGGCGTCCGGCACGAGCTCTTCCCGGGCGAGGGCGTCTTCCAGGAGGTCGTATTCCACGCGGTCCGCGACGTCGTTGAACCCCGCTCCCGGCAGGCGGAAGGCGGCCCGCGCGGCGAGGTCCGGCGGCGGCGCGCCGGCGTACGTCACGAGCGGTCCCTCCTCGCTCGCCAGCGCCAGGCGCTCGCCCACCGGCACCTGATCGCGCACGAGCTCGACCACCGCTCGGTTCCACAGGTGGGACTGGAAGGCGTAGAGGTGGATCAGGCGGAGCTGGGTCGCGACGTGGTAGAAGGCGCCCGCGAAGTCGTCGCCGGTCCGGGTCAGGTGCTCGAAGACGGAATGATGCTGGCCGAAGCGCCCGGCCACGTCGCGGCACGCCCGCCAGTCCCCCCACGCCCGGACGATCTCGTCCTTGAAGCGGGCCCGCCGCGGGTCGTCGTGGGGGCTGCGGGCGGAGAGGAGCGTGCGCAGCGCCTCCTCGTGGCGGCCCCGCATGAGCGCGGCGGCGATCCAGCCCTGCCCGTGCTTCAGGTTTCCGAACCGCTGATCGTCGAAGTAGTTGACGAGGCCGTGCTCGCGCACGATCGGCAGGCTCCGGCGCAGGAGCACGAGCTCGTCGCGGCGCAGGGCGCGCACCGTCAGCTCGAAGGCATTGCCGCGGCTGGACTCCGCGGTCAAGGAGGCGGCGGCGAACCCGGCCGTGTCGATCTTCAGCTCGGGGCTCTGCATCCGCACGTCGCGGCCGCCGGCGACGCTCATGTGCTGGATCGTGATCGCCTGGCGGTCCTTGAGGCCCGCGAATTCGACCTCCCCCACGTCGACGCCGGCCTCCGCGGCGAGGATGCGGGCGGCCTCGGGCGTGGTCAGCTTGCGCTTGGTCACCCGATAGACGCGATGCTCGCCCTGCGCGAGGAGGCAGCCGTCCACGAGCAGCTCTCGCACCCGGAAGTCGCCGACTCGCTGCTTGATCCTCACGTCGGCCAGCTCCGGTTCTTCTCGAGCTGTTTCAGCGTGTTCGCGAAGTCCCGCGGCAGAGGCGCCTCGACGACGGCCCGCACCCCGCTCCCGTCCCCGGCGATCTCGGGGACGTCGATCCGCGCCGCGTGGAGGGTGAGCCGGTCGATCAGCGGGCGCTCGGGGCGACCGCGCTTGGGCCGGTAGTCGGCCTTGAGGCGCGAGAGGTGGAGAGCGTCCCGCCGCCCGTACTGGGGATCCACGGCGAGGGGGAAGCCCGCGGCCGCGAGGTGGACGCGGATCTGGTGCGTGCGGCCGGTCAGCGGCTCGCAGGCGAGCAGGGTGTACCCGCGAAACCGCCGCTCCACCCGCACGCGGGTGCGGGCGGGCTTGCCGCCCTCGGGCTGGACCCGCTGCCGGCCGCTCCGCCTTTCGTCGGGCCCGAGGGGGAGGTCGAGGAGGGCGGTCTCGCCGGCGGGGAGCGGGTGCTCTCCCTCGACGAGGGCGAGGTAGCGCTTGTGGATCGTCCCCGTGTCGAAGCACCGGCGCAGGGCCCGCTCGGCCGCGACGTCCTTGGCGACGAGGACCGCCCCGCTCGTGCCCTTGTCGATGCGGTGCACGATCCGCGGGCGCGCGTCGAGGGCGGGGCGGTCGCCCGCCTCCGCGCCGGCGCGCGTCCGGAAGAGCTCGAGGAGGGCGCCGACGAGGCACCCGCGATCCTTCGCCCAGCGCTCGGGCTCGACGGCGAGCCCCGCGGGCTTATCGATCACGAGGAGATCGCCGTCCTCGTAGAGGATCGGGATCTCCACCGCGGGAGCGGCGGGCGGGTCGGGCGCGTCCTCGTCGTCGAATTCCAGGACGAGCACCTCGGCCTCGCGCAACCGCTGCGAGGGCGAGGCTCGCTCGCCGTCCACGAGCACCCCGCCGTTCCGGATCTGCCGCCGCACCCACGCCTTGCCGCATTCCGGGTACAGAAGGCAGAGGAACTCGTCGAGCGCGATGCCGGCGCGGTCGGCGGGGATGACGATGTACTCGCTCATGGCGGCGGGACGCCCTCACCGGGAAGCTGCCGCCGCGAGGATCTCCGGCTTCAGCGCGGCGACGAACGGGAGGTTGCGGTAGCGGCCGGCGAAGTCGAGCCCATAGCCCACGACGAAGCGGTCCGGCACCACGAAGCCCTGGAAGTCCGCCCGAAGATCGACCCGGCGCCGGGCGGTCTTGTCGAGAAACACGCAGCAGAGAACCTCCCGCGCGCCCCGGGCGAGGAGCGCATCGCGGATGGCGGAGAGCGTCCGCCCGGTGTCGAGGATGTCGTCGACCAGGAGCAGGCGGCGCCCCGCGATCTCGGCGTCGGTCGGGAAGTAGCTCACCTCGAGTGGCCCGGGCGCGGTGCCGTTCCGATAGCTCGCTGCGGCGACGAACGCCAGCTCGAGGGGGATCGGGATCCGGCGGATCAGGTCGGAGGCGAAGACGCACGATCCCTTGAGCACGCTCACCACGGTGAGGTCGCCCCCGCGATAGGCCGCGGTGATCTCGAGGGCCAGGCGATCGATCGCACGGAGGATCGCCTCCTCGGAGAACAGGATCTCGGCGATGTCGTCGTTCACGGCCGTCGCGGTCCGCCGGGACGGTCCGGGCCCGGCTCGAGACGAAGGGGAGCCGAGCAGTCTAACCGGCGGTCCGGGGCAGGGCCAGCGGCGCCGGAAGCGGAGCGCGGCGGAGAGGCCCGGCGAAATTCCCTTGAGGGCGAACGGCACGATGCCTACATTCCCGGGGCAGGAAACGCGTCTCGGGGGGCTTCCCTCGTACCCGTTTCGAGCCGACCCGGGGCGCGGCAATCTCCTTCCGATCCCTCGAGAGGATCCCCCGGTAGTCGATTCCCCGCGGTCCGGCGAGCCCTTCCGCCGCCGGGATTCCACGCGACGGAACCGATTCCCCCCGGGCCGATCCGGCTCCGGTTTCGTACATCCTGGCGATGCGTTTTCGGCGGAACCGCCGGGAATCGTACTCGCCGCGAACCCCATGGACTCCACGGTGAATCCCACGGTGAGCACCGAGAACAGCCGCCGGCAGTACCGCCGGCGCTCCGACGACGAGCGAATCGCCGAGCTCGAGCGACGCATCGAAGACCTGAAGGCCAAGCAGGCTGTGAAGAAGAAGCAGACGGATCCCGTCCTCCGCGAGATCCCCAAGGTGCAGCGGAGGCTCCGGCGATTCGCCCAGTACGCGATGGACAACAACCGCCCGGACATCGCCAACTCCGCGACCGCCTTCAGCGCGAGCCTGGAGCGCATCCTGCGGTCCGAGTCCAACTCCTCTCCCCGCGCCGCTGCGGCCCCGAGCGAGGAGTGATCCGCGGGGAAGAACGGGGTTCTTCCCATCCGATCCCGTTTCGCGGGCGCCCGGCCGGACGGCGTAGCCGGCGGTCTCGGGCGGAAGCCGGACGGCGTCCGGGCATCGAGGCGAGGAGAGAGCGGTTCTCCCCGGCCCATTCACTCGAAGACGGCCGCGATGGCGCGCAGCGAGGCGAATCCCCCCTGCGTCCGGCGCAGCCGCCCGTCGCAATCGAGGTGCAGGAGGGCGCCGGGGGCGCACCAGGCGACTCCGCCGTCCGCCGCGGCCAGGCCCGCCGCGATCCCCCGCAGGGGAAGGTCGGGGACCTCGAGCTCGGCGCCCCCGGGCCCGATCCGGCGGACGAAGGGGGCCCGCCCGCCCGCCACCCAGAGGCTCTCCGTCCCCGGCACCGGGGCGAGCACCGCGGCCCCGGGTCCCACGGTCCAGGACCAGCGCGGAGCGAGCGCGTCATCGACGAGGTGGAGCGTCTCCGCGGCGGCCTCCCCTCCCCCCTCCGCCCTCTCCAGCGCCCACCACCAGCCCGGGCGCGGCCCCGGGGCGACCTGGACGATCCGCCGGCGGGCGAGCCCCCATCCGCGGACCGCCTCCGGGGCCGGCGCGAGACGCCAAAGGACGAGGCCCCCGGGATCCCGCCCGGCGAGGAGGTCCGATCCGGCGATCGCCAGGCAGGCGGCGCCGGCGAGCTCCGCGATCGCGGTTCGCCGCCCGTCCCCCTCAAGGCGCACGATCCCCCGCCCGGCCGGCGTCTCCTCGATCAGGATCGCGGCGCCGTCGGCGGTACCTACCAGGGCCCGGGCCGCTCCGAGCGTGGCGACGGAGACGATCTCCCCCTCCGGCTCGATCCGCGCGAGGCGGCTTTTCCCCTCCTCCCCGGCCCCCAAGACCCAGCAACCGCCGCCGGGGCGACTCGCCAGGGCACGGGCGCCCGCGACCGCCACCCGCCGGACCGGGAGGTCCTGGGCGTCGAGGGCCAGAACCTCCCCCGCGCCGCCGTCGGCCACCCAGCGGACCGGCATCCCCACCCGCGGATCCCCCCGCAGCGCGGGGAGGAGCGCCAGGCCGACCCCGCCGAGGAGCGCGCCGGCCTCCGGAAGCGCACGCCGGAGCCTCGCCCTCCACCGCGGATTCCCCACGGAGGGGAGGGACGAGCGGGGGGGCGGCCGGTTGCGTCAGAGATCCGCGCCGGCGCTCCCGTTCCCGCCGCGGGACTCGGCGCGGCGGATACGGCCCCACTCGACGAGCCCCACGAAGAGCCCGAGGAGGGCCCCCATGAGGAGCAGGCCCCCGCGGTCCGGATCCGGGGTGCTCGCCGGCCACAGGAGGGCGGCGGGGACGGGGCCGCAGAGAAGCCCGACCCAGGGGTAGCACCAGGCGGAAGAGGCGCAGGAGCCCCACCACCCCGACCCCATAGAGCCAACCGGCAGCGAGGAGGCCCAACCGGAGCCCGTCCGGCTCCAGGGCGCGTCCTAGAACGAGGAGCAGGAAGGCTCCGGCCAGGCCGGCCGGCATCAGGCTGGCGAGGAGGTTGCGCGTTCGCCGGAGCTTCATCCGCCGTTCCCTCCGCCCCAGAGGTCGCCCAGGAGGTCCCCGGGGGCCGGCAGCTCGACCGGCGCACGGGCCAAGAGCTCGCCGATCCACCCCGGCATCGTCCCGACCTCGCCCATCCCCGGCCCGACGAGCTCCAGGGCAAGGAGGGCCAGAATCGCGGCCGCCGCGGTCGCGACCGCCCGCAGCGCCGGCGAGGAGGCGAGGCGCAGGCGCGGCCGGAGGGGCGCGGCGGCGGCGATCCGCTCCGCGAGTCCCCGCCGGGCGAGGGCGAGCTCGGCCGCGCGCGGCGCGGCGGCGGCGCGGATCGTCGCGAGGAGCCGCTCGAGCCGGGCGAGCTCCGCCGCGCAGGCCGGGCAGGCCTCGAGATGCCCGCGATCCCGAGCCGCTGCCAGGGGGTCGAGCGCCCCGTCCAGGAGCGGCTCCAGGCGCCCCTGGACGCGGTCGCAACCGGATCTTGCCGGACCGTCCTTCACCGTCCACCTCCGTCGTCCTCGTCTCCGGCGAGCGAGCGCAGCCGCCGCAGGGCCTGGTAGTAATTGGCGCGCGAGCTCTCCTCGCTGATCGAGAGTAGCGCGGCGATCTCGGCGTGGGAGAGCTCGTGATTCACGCGCAAGTCCAGAACCTCCCGCTGGCGCGGCGGCAGAAGGGCGATGGCGGCCCGCACGCGCGCGACCTCCTCCCGCCGCTCCAGGTCCGTCCCGGGCTCCTCCTCGGCCGCCGCCACGTCCGCGATCCCCGCGCCTTCGGCCGGGAGGGGCGCGGGCCGCCGGCGGAGCTGGCGGGCCAGGTTGAGGCCGATCGACAGAAGCCAGGAGCGCAGGCGGGCGGGGTCGCGGAGGCTCGCCAGGCGCGCGAAGGCCCGCAGCCAGGTCTCCTGAAAGACCTCCCGGGAGTCCTCGCCATCGCCGAGGGTCGCGCGGAGCGTCGCCCACAGGGGGCTCTCGTGTCGTCGGACCAGCTCATGGAAGCTCTCCCGCTCGCCGGCGAGGACCCGAGCGATGAGGTCGCGATCGGTGACGGGCACAGGGCGCGGGCTCGGTTCCAGGGCGAGGAGGGCTCTTCGGGCGGACGCGCGGCGCGCGCGGGCGTGAAAAGCGGTCGCCGCGGTCCCCGAGGCGTCCTCCCCGCGAACGAAGCCAGCCTATACCATGCCCCGGCCGCCATGCGCTCCTCCCTTCTCGCCCCCCCGCCCGGCCTGGAGCGGGCGCGGCTCGCCCCGCGCCCCGAGGCCCCCCTCTTCACCACCCTCCTGACCGGCGGCGACGTCCCGGCGGAATACCGGGCGGGCCGGGAGGGCGTTCTGCTCCTCGACGCCACGGACCGGGGCGAGGTGCGGGCGCGGGGGAGGGACGCCGCCGATTTCCTCCACCGGATCCTCGCGAACCGGGTCCGGGACCTCGGCCCGGGGGAGGGAGCGCGGAACCTCCTGCTCACGCCCCAGGGCAAGGTGCGCTTCGACGTCGACCTCCTCCGGGACGAAGAGGAGATCCGCCTCTCCACCCCGCCCGGCGCCGCGGCGGTCCTGTTCGCCGCCCTGGAGGCTTACGTCTTCTCGGAGGACCTCGCCCTCGCCGACACGACCGCCCAGCACGCCCCCCTGGAGCTCGCCGGGCCAGGAGCGGCGCCGCTCGTCTCGCGCGTCTTCGGCGCGGAGCCGCCCGCCGGCCCCCGGGCCTGGCGGCGGATGGAGACGAGCGGCGGGCCGGTCGTGGTCGCCGCCGTCTCCGTGGCGGGCGGGACGGGCTTCCGCATCGACGCGGGGCCCGAGCGCGCCGTCGAGCTCTGGCGGGCGTTCCTCGCGGCGGGGGCGGTCGTCGGCGGGATCGCGGCGCGGGACATCCTGCGCGTGGAGGCGGTCGCCGCGCTGTGGGGGGTCGACGTGGACGAGAACGTCTATCCCCAGGAGGCGCGCCTCGAAGACGCCTTCTCGCTCGCCAAGGGCTGCTACACGGGGCAGGAGGTCGTCGCCAAGATCGACACCTACGGCGGCCTGAACAAGCGCCTCTTCCCGCTGCGCGTCGACCACGACGACCCGGTGCCGCGGGGGACGCGCCTCCTTTCCGGCGAGGAGGGAGAGCGGCGGGACCTCGGCGTCGTGACGTCGTGGGCGTACTCGTTCGCGCTCGACGGGGGGCTCGCGCTCGCCTTCGTGAAGCGGAAGCACCAGGAGGTGGGGACGAGGTTCGTCCTCGGGGATGGCTCAGGCACGGCGACGATCGTGGCGGAGCCGGTGGGGTGAGGGCGATCCCTACCCCCCGATCCCCTCCCCCCCGCCCGATCACTCCGCCGCCACGATCGGCTGGAACTCCGGCGCGGTCCCCGCGTAGCTCGCGAGCTCCACGTCGATGCCGAGGGTCAGGGGCCCGATCGGCAGATCGCCCTGGATCCGCACCGGAATGCCCGTCCGGCGATCGGCCCAGAGGTGGATCGAGCCGTGGATGCCGAAGAGCCCCTGGAACTGCTCCTCCTTCTCCTCGTCCTCCTTCTCGCCGGGGTAGTGGGAGGGCTCGAGGAGGATCTCGACCACATCGAAGGTCCCGCCCGCCGTCTCCAGGCGCCGGCGCAGCCCCTTCGTGAGGCGAAGCTGCCACAGCCGGTCCTTGTCGATCAGGGGGAAGCGCAGGACGCGCAGGTCGTCGCACACGAGCGAGCGCGAGAGGTAGAGCGCGGTCAGCATGTCGACCGTCGCCGCGGGCACGTCGCGGAAGCGGGGGTCCTTCCAGATGCGCGTCCCCTCGGGCGCCCCCTTCTTCGTGTCCTTGCGGTAGCTCGACTGCCGCCGGCCGTCCTTGGTGCCGACCAGGATCTCCCGCCGGCGGTTCTCCGAGCCCCGGTGCACGTAGCGGTAGGCGAGGTGCGGCCAGTCCTGGGGGAGGATGCGGGTGTCGATCGTGGCGTCCATCGAGTAGAGGGAGTAGTCGCCGCGCGCGTGGATCCGGAACTGTCCGGTCTCCCGCGGCGCGGCGGCGCCCTCGACCCCCGGGGTCAGGAGCAGCGACTCCTGGTACGGCCGGACCGCGCTGGTCATCGTCACCTCCCCCACCGCCGCGCTCAGGAGCCCGAGATCCACCCGCACGCGGAAGGTGAGCGTCTCGTCGCGGGGCACGCGGAGCGGGACTTCTCCCTCCCCGCGCGGCACGAGGAGATCGCCGGCCGGCGGTGCGGGCGGGTCCTGGGTCGGGCCCGCGAGGAGAGATCCGGCGAGGAGAAGGGCGATCGCGGACAT
Organism: Planctomycetota bacterium; assembly: GCA_040754415.1. Classification (GTDB taxonomy): domain Bacteria; phylum Planctomycetota; class UBA1135; order UBA1135; genus JBFMCU01. The sequence continues at coordinate 7,404 of JBFMCU010000088.1, read as the reverse complement.
CGTTAGAGAGCGAGCGAGAGTCGCTCGCGAACGGGCGGCAGCGCCGTCAGGCGATGCGCCAGAGGACATCGGAGAGGCTGTATCATGGACTCTCGCGCAGCCTCTCAGTCGTCGGTCGGAGGTGAGGCCGCGGTCGCCTCGCGGGCGGCGCTCACGGCCTGCCCCAGCTCACGGCGCAGCCGGATGCGGCGGTTGGCCTCCCGGAGGGCGATGCGGGCGGTCGGAACCGCTTCTTCGGCGGCCATGCGCAGGATCTCGGTGGTCGTGTGGCCGATCCGCGCCTCGACCTCGGCGAGCGGGGTCGGCCGGCCCGTCAGGTGGAACTCCGCCCCGCGCATCACCGCGCCGGAGTTCACGACGAAGTCCGGCGCGTACAGGATGCCGCGCTCGTGGAGGCGATCGCCGTGCATCGTGCGGGCGAGGAGGTTGTTCGCGGAGCCACACACGACGCGGGCCCGCAGGCGGGGAACGGAGAGATCGTGCAGGATGCCGCCCATGGCGCAGGGACAGAACACGTCGCACTCCCTATCCAGCTCGCCGCCGGCATCTACGCATTCGATCCCGAGCTCGCGGCGGACCGCCTCCCGGCGCTCGGGGTCGATCTCCGCCGCGATCACCCGCGCTCCCTGGTCGCGGAGGCGCTCGGCGATCAGCTTCCCCACGCTGCCCAGGCCCTGGACGACGATCGTGCGCGCCGGCCAGTCCTCGGCGCCGAAGACCGCCCGCAGGGCCGCGCGCATGCCGGCGAAGACCCCGGCGCAGGTGGCGCCCGCGAGATCCCCGGGACCCCCCGGCCCCGGCAAAGTCACGTGCTGGGTCGTCTCCCCCACCCAGGCGAGCTCCCGCCAGCCGGTGCCGACGTCGGGCCCGGCGTAGTAGCGACCGCCGAGGTGGGCGACCGATTCCCCGAGGAAGCGATAGGCGGCCGGAAGATCGAGGTAGGGGCGGTCGAAGAGGACCATCTTGGCTCCGCCCCCGGCGATGTCGGTCAGGGCGCACTTGTAGGACATCGCGAGCGCGAGCCGCAGGCAGTCCAACAGGCCTTCCTTCTCGTCGCGGTAGGCGAAACGGCGGATCCCGCCGAAGGCCGGCCCCACGCTCGTGTCGTGGATAGCGAGGAAGGCGCGGGCTCCCGAGCGGCGATCGTGGAGGGCGATCACCTCCTCGAACCCCTCCCGGGACATCGACTCGAGAACCTGGACGACCATGGGACGGCGCGCGGAAGCGGGGGTACGCTCTCCGGGCGCATTCCTAGCTCCCGCGCCGGAAGAAGCAAGCCCCGGGGTCGTCCAGCGACGGTCGATCGAACTCGTCGTCCCACCTGCCTCCCGCCCCGCCATGAAGTGCCGCGTCGCCTCTTCGCCGTTCCTCCGCCGCCTCCTTCCCCTGGGCGTCGTCTTCATCCTCCCCGGCTGCGCCGCGGATCGGCCGGAGGAACCGGCTCCGGAGCCGGCGGCCGAGGAGAGCGCGTACGGCGTCCTCCCGCTCCCCGAGCGACCGGGCTCCGGCTTTTTCCTCCACGAGATCGACAACCTCCTGCGCTTCTGGTCGAACGCCCGGCTCACCGCCCGCACCGACGAGGACTGGCGGCGGATCCACGGCATCGAGCAGCAGATGAACCAGGAGGTGTGGAAGCACCGCACCGAGCTCATCGACATCCTGGCGAGCGGCCCGCCGCGCCAGCGGGAGGTGGCGGCGGCGGCCCTGGGCTTCGCGGGGGTGCCCGAGGCCCTGGGCCCGCTCCTGAATGCGCTCTCCGACCGCGAGCCGGAGGTGGTGGAGAAGGCGCTGCTCGGGGTCGGCGTCCTCGCCGACCCCGCCACGCCCCCGGGCCCGATCGTCTTCCAGTTGCGCTCGAACCCCGCCCCCCGCGCGCGGGGAAACGCCGCCTTCGCCCTCTACCGGATCGTCGCCGGCGGCGCGGGGGGCGAGGAGATCGCCGCCGCCGCGCGGGACGGCCTCCGCGACCCGGAGTGGAGCGTCCAGACGCAGTGCGCGGGGATCCTGGGCCGCCTGGGAGACCCTGCCGCCATCGCGTCCCTCGGCCTCTTGCTCCTCTCCGAATCGAGCACCCCCTGCCATGCCGCGGCCGTCGCCCTGCACCGGATCGCCCGGGCGGATCCGAGCCGGCGGGCCGAGGTCGGACGGACCCTGGTCGAAGCCCTGCCGCGGGTCGAGGCGGCTCACCAGGAGCTCGTCCTCGCCGAGCTCGTCGATCTCGCCGGACAGAACCACGGGAACGACCTCGACGCCTGGCGGGAATGGGCCCACGGGCTCGAGTAGCCCGCGGATCCGGGGCGGCGCCTTTCCGGCGCTCGCGTCCCGGCCGATGATGGGGGCATGGTAGGAGAACCCCGAGCCGATCGGCGCGCGCCCGGGAGTGGCTGCCGCCTCGGGGGTCTCGTCGCGACCGCGCTCCTCCTCGCCCCGCCGCTTCCTCCCGGCCAGGAAGAGGGAGCGGAATCGCCGCCCGCCGCAGTGCCGGCGGAGGAGGATCCCCTCGCCCCGGGCCCGCCCGCGCCGATCGCGCACCTCGGCGGGTTCCTCGCCACCTCGCGGCTCGTGCGGGAGGCGGAGCCCGACCGCCCCGTCGAGCGGCGCGCCGTCTACGCCTTCCCCGACCGCGCCCGCGCCACGATCCAGCCGCTCGGCGGCCCGGCTGCGAGCCGGGAGGAGACCTTCCGCTTCGGGGGCCATGTCTGGCGGTACGCCGCCCGAGCCGGGCGCGCCGTCGAGCTCGCGGGGGCCGAGCGGACGGAGGCGCTCCTCGGCCTGGAGCTCTTCCGCGCGGCGTTCCTGTGGCCGGAGGGATTCGTCTGGGAGGAGGTGGAGGTCGCCGGGGAAGAGGGCCGGCGGGAACTCCGCGCCGCGGTGCGCGCCGCCGCCGCCGGAGGCCCGCAGCCGATCGGTACGCTGGCGGCGTCCCTGGACGCGGAGGGGCGCCCGGGGCGGATCTCGGCCCGGGATGGCGAAGGAACGGAGCGGCACGCGCTCGTCGTGATCGGGTGGCAGAGCGGAGGAGGGTCCCGCCTCGTGCCGGGGGAGCTCGAGCTCTTCCAGAACGGCGTGCGGGTCGGGCGCGAGACGGTCACCCTCTTCTCGACCCGCGCGATCCACATGGACCGCTTCTTCCAGCCCCCCGATCGCGCGCCGGAGGGAGATCTCTCCCGCCCGCAGATCGGAATCCGCACCGTGGAGCTCACCCCGATGGTCTTCCTGGCCCACCCCCTGGCGGCGGGGACGAGCTGGGAGGAGGCGCTGGCGCGCTTCCAGGCCCTGCGCGCCACCGCAGCCGAAGAACTGAAGTCGAGCGGGCTCGTCCTCGAAGAGACCCCCACCTTCGCTCTGGAGGAGAGGACGGGCTCCCCCGCCCGCGTCCTCCTGACCCTTGCGGCTCCCCACCCCGCGACCCTCCCCGCCGGCTGGTCCGTCCGGGTCGGGGGTCCGGGCCTCCTCGAGGCCCTGGCTGGCCCCGCGGAAGTGAATGCCGCGCGGCTGGCCCGGCTCTTCGCGGCCGTCCCGGAGGGGATGCGGGGCGGGGAGGCCTACGTGCGGATCTGGCCGAAGCGGGTCCAGCTCACCCTCCCGCTGGAGGCCCGGCGCGATGGCTGAGCCCCTCCCCGCGGCGTCCCTCCGGGGGGTCGAGGTGTCCCCGCGGGAAGACGGCCCGGCCTCGACCCCGCCTCGGGGTGGCCGGCAGGGGATCCGGGCTTGGGTATGTTTTTTGCCCCCTACAGGCCGACTCCCGTCCGGTGGACCGAGGAATCCGCCCCTCGCCTGAGGTGCCCACGATGCGCACGCGACCCTTCTTCCTCCTTCTGGCTCCGCTTCTGCTGGCCTTCGCCGGCGCCTCGATCGACGCCCAGCGCTCCCCGGGGTCCCCGGCCGCGCTCCAGGAACCCGACGGCCTGGCCGTGGCCGCCGCCCAGGGTTCCAAAGGCGCCTCCCGGGGCTCCGCCAGCCGCTCTTCGGCCGGATCCTCCCGCAGCTCGGCCCAGGGCTCCCGCGGATCCGCTTCCCGGGGATCGGCCCAGGGGTCCCGCGGCTCGGCGCAGGGGTCCCGCGGCTCCTCCCAGGGATCCCGGGGCTCCTCGTCCCAGGGCTCGCCTCCCCCCTCCCGGGGCTCGTCCCAGGGATCCCGAGGATCGGCGACACCCCCGCGGAGCTCGGAGGGATCCCCTTCCTCCGCGGGCCAGCGCCCGGCGGACCGGGGGACCCCGGCCCGCTCCGGGGACGCGGGCCGCGCGGGAGCGGGCGCCGAACGACCCTCCGCCGCACCCACCTACCGCGGCACCGGGACGGTGCCCGCCGGCCCGCCTTCCCCCGCCGGGGCCGGAGAACCCGGAGTCGACTCCGCGCGGACCCCCGCGGGCGGCCGGGCGTCCTCCGCCCCCGCGGTGCGCTCCGGCGGCGCGGTGATCGACCTCGGCGGAACCGCGTCCCGCGAGCCCGCCCGGGTGCGCTTCCCCGCCCCCTACCGCCCCGCGGGATCGGCCGCCAGCGGATCGCGGGCCGGCGGGAGCTCCGGGAGCCCGGTCACCTACCCTCGCTCCCATGCGGTTCCGCCGACCCGTGGCGCGGTCCTGGCGCCGGTGCCGGCGCGGGGCGCGGATGCGGGGCGGCTCGTGGACCACTACCGGGGGATCGACCGCGGCGCGCCGGCGCGCGGGCGGGACGCGGGGGCGACCGTGCCGCGCACCGCACCGCGCTCCGACTCGGGCGGCCGAGCCGAAAAACCGCGGGCGGACTACGACCGCGGCCCGGTGGACCGGCTGGCCCGCCCGCGGGGGGGCCGGATCGAGCCCGGCGGCGGGGGATCCGCCGGCCGCTCCGCCGGGGGCGGGGCGATCGGCGCGGGCCGACCCGGAGCCGGGAGCCGGGGGATCGGCGCCCCCGGGGCGCCGCGCGCCACCGCCCGGGGGACCGCGGTCCGCGGGCTGACGCGGCTCGCCAAGGAGAACCCGCGGCAGGGCAAGGAGATCCTGCTCGCCGGCGGGGCCGTCGCACGCGCCCAGGATCGGGCCCTCGCGGCCGGCGTGGCCGCGATCGGCGGCGTCTGGGCGCCCGGCCGCTACGTCCGCGGCTCCGGGGGCTACGGCTGCGGTTACGACGACTGGTACTGGGGATTCTGGGGCTACGGCGGCTGGGGTTGGGGTTGGGGTTGGGGGTGGGGCTGGGGCTGGGGCTGGGGCTGGGGGTGGGGGTGGGATTGGGGATGGGGATGGCACGGCGGCTGGGGCTGGGGCTGGTCGTGGCCGTGGTGGGGGTATTGCTCCTGGTACTGGCCGTACTGGTATCACACCTACTACCCCTACACCTGGTCCTATCCCGTGACCTACTCGACGGTGATCTACCGCACCGTCTACGAGGAGGAGGCCCCGGCGACCACCGTCGTCGCGGAGGAGCCCGCGGCGGAGGAGCCGGCCGGCACGGTGCTCCAGCCGGCGGGGGAGGCGGTCGTCCCCGCGCCGGCGGGCGATCCCGCTCCGAGCCCGCTCACCGTGGCCGCCGAGCGCTACCTCGCCCTCGGCGACCGCTCGTTCCGCGAGGGCAACTACGCCGACGCCGTGCAGTTCTACGCCAAGGCGGTGGACTTCGCTCCCGACCAGGGCGCCCTCTACCTCGTGCTGGCCGACGCCCTCTTCGCGGCGGGCGACTATCACTACGCCGCCTTCGCGGTGCGCAAGGCGTTCGAGCTCGAGCCCGCGCTCGTCGAGGCGGTGGTCGACAAGCACTCCTTCTTCCTCGATCCCGCAGAGTTCGATCGCCAGATGGCGGTCGCCGAGCAGTACGTCGTCGACCACCCCACCGACCGCGATGCCCGGCTCGTGCTGGCCCTGAACTTCCTCTTCGGCGGGCGTCCGGCCGCAGCGGTCGACCTCTACGAGTCCTCGCCCGCTCCGGCGGCGGCGCTCGTGCGCGACGCGGCGGCGGACCTCGTCCTCGGCGTCGCGCGCCGGCTCCAGTACGGCGAGCCGGCCCCCGCGCCGGCCGGCGCCGCGGCGGGGGGGTGAACGTCAATCGACGGCGAGCTCGCGCGGCCCGCCGTCGCCGCGGAAGAAGAAGATCGCCGGCCGGCGGCCGAAGGCGCGCGCGAAGTCCGCGGCGAGATCGGCGGCCAGGTCCTCGCGGGGGCCGTCGCGCACGAGGATCACCGCGCAGCCGCCGAAGCCGGCCCCCGTGAGGCGGGCGCCCAGGCACCCGGGCCGCCCGACCGCGCTCTCGACGAGGAGGTCGAGCTCCGGCGCGGAGACCTCGTAGAGGTCGCGCAGCGAGCGGTGGCTCGCCGTGAGCTGGCGCCCGAAGCGCTCGAGGTCGCCGGCCACGAGGGCGTCCCGCGCGGCGAAGGTCCGCTCGACCTCGCCCGTCACGTGCCGCGCGCGGGAGAGCAGAGGTGGGTCGAGCTCGGAGGCGTGCTCCTCCACCACGGCGGCCGGGATGTCGCGCAGGCAGGTGGCGCCGTCCACGTATCCGCCCAGGCGGGCGAAGATCTCCCGGCAGCTCGTCACGCGCCGGTTGAACTCCCCCTGGGCGAGCTGCCGGCGGACGCCGGTGTCGGCGACGGCGATCGTGAAGGCGCCGGCCGGCAGGGGCAGATGCTCGAACGTGCCGTCCTTGCAGTCGAGCCAGAGGAGGTGCCCGGGGCGCGAAAGGCCGACGGCATAGGGATCCATGATCCCGCACTGCACGCCGACGAAGCTCCGCTCCCCCCACAGGGCCGCGGCGAGGAGGTCGAGGAGATCGAGTCCGAGCCCCCACACGCGATCCAGGGCGAACGCGGTGCCGACGCAGATCGATGCCGAGGAGGAGAGGCCGGCGCCGACGGCAAGGTTGCCGCCGAAGAGCACGTCGATGCCCGCGGGCCGCTCTCTCTCGCGCAGGAGATGGCGCACGACGCCGAGCGGGTAGTCGAACCAGCGCCCTTGGGCGGCGGGGGGCAGATCCCCCACGCGCGCGGAGAGGACGTCCTTCTCGAGGACCGAGGCGAAGGTGAGCCGGTCGTCGGCCCGCGCCCGCACGGCGAAGAAGGTCCCCCGGTCGATCGCCGTGGGCAGGACGGGACCCCCGTTGTAGTCGAGGTGCGCCCCGACCAGGTTCACGCGGCCCGGCGAGAAGAAGAGGCGCACACCGCCGCCCGCCCCGAAGCGGGCGAGGAAGTGCGCGCGGTGCTCGCCGAGCGCGGCGGGGAGCTCTGCCGTCGCGGGGGAAAGGACGCCGTCCGGCACCGGGAGAGGGTAGCGCATCCCCGCCGCCGCGCACCACCGCCGGCGGCCGTGCCAGGGCTCCGGCAAGTTGCCGTAACCCCTGGCCGGGTCGGGATTCCGAGTGGGGACTGGCGTTCGTCGACCACCCTGGTTAGGTTGCGGGAGTGGCGCGGCAGGAGGGACGAGCGCGAGGTGGCCG
>JBFMCU010000087.1:0-19236 GCA_040754415.1 Planctomycetota bacterium | reverse complement strand
CCGGCCGCGGACACGAGGAGCGCGGCGCCGGGGTAGGCGTTGTCGGCGCCGGCGAGGACGACGCGGTCGCCGGCCGCGAGCGGCGGGCCGAGGCTCTCCACGGCGGAGAATCCGTCGGCCTCGGCGAGCACGCGCACCGGCACGATCTCCGCGACCCACGCCGGCGGCGGCGGGCCCGGGTGGGCCGGCGGAGCGCCCGCGGCCGGCGGCGGCGCGGCAACGGCGCGCACGATGCGGGCCCCGCGATCGCCGGCGAGCACGCAATCGGTGGGCACGGCGAGGGAGTCGGGATAGCGGCCGAGGAGGAGCTCGATGCCGACGAAGTTCCCCGGGCGCAGGACTCCTTCCGGCGCCTCGCCCGGTCCGAGGCGAACGATGCCGCGGAAGGCCCGCGACCGCTCGTCCGCGGCGGGGATCATCGTGTCGAGCGCGGTGGACAGCGCGAAATCGGCGCGGTCCTTCACGGTGACCACCACCTCGGGCCGGGCCCCCAGGAGCACGGCATGGTGCCCGGGAACCTCCACGTGCACCTCGAGGTGCGCGAGGTCCACGATCTCGAACACCGTCGTTCCGGCCGTAACGTAGTCGCCCGGGGAGAGGTCGCGGCGCGTCACGACCCCCGCCCACGGTGCGACGAGCGCGGTCTTGGCGAGATCGTGCTCGGCGGTGGCGACGCTCGCGCGCTCCTCGGTCACCTTGGCGGCGGCGATGGCGAGGTCCTCGGGCCGCGCGCCGGCGACGGCCTTCGCGTGGAGCTCGAAGGCCGCGGCCTGGCGGCGGTTGGCGGCGCGGTAGGCGGCGGCCCGGGCGTCCTGATCGGCCTGGGAGATCAGGCGATCGGCGAGCAGCTTCTCGCCGCGCTGCACTTCGAGCTCGGCGAGCTCGCTCGCGGCCTTGGCTGCCTCGAGCTCCGCCTCCAGGCGGCGGATCTCCTCGGCCCGCTCGCCGGCCTGCAGCAGGGCGAGCTCGCGCTCGGCCCGCACGAGCGCCGCGCGGGCGGTGTCGAGCTCGAGCTCCTCGTCGCGCCGCCCGAGCCGGGCCAGGATCTGGCCGGCATCGACGGCGTCCCCCTCCTCCACCTCGATCGATTCGACGAGCCCCGAGGCGTCGAAGGCGAGCGCGGCCCGATTCACCGCGCGCACGGTGCCGGTGAGGGGAACGCGCGGCTGCACGTCGCGAACCTCCACGGCCGCCAGCGTCACCGGCAGCACGAACCCGAAGGCCGGCCCGCCCTCGCCCGCGGGGCCGGCGGGACGGCGCAACCACCATCCCGCGACGCCCAGGGCGCCGGCGCCGGCGAACGCGACGATCCATCCACCCAGCCCTTTCATCGCCACGATCATCGGGCCGGCCGAAAGGGCGTCAAGCGCACGGCGGCAAGACCTCTGTCGCGGGGCGCGAATCTCGCCTGCCCCGGGAAGGTGAGCGGGATCATCCGCACCGCCGCGCGGCCCGACCTGCTACCCTCTCCCGCCGTCATGGCCACCCGAGGAAAGACCACGCGGAGCGCCCGGCGGGGCGTGCGCCTGCGGCCGCAGGACCCCTTCGACCTCATCCGGCTCCTCGCCCGCAGCCAGTCGGATCCCAAGAAGGCGGTGGCCGAGCTCGTCCAGAACTCGCTCGACGCCGGCGCGCGGCGGATCGAGATCTCCTGGTTCAACGACCACGGCCGGCGGGCCATCCGCATCTGGGACGACGGCGAGGGGATCTTCCCGGAGCTCGGGCGCGAGGAGGCCCTGCGCCGGATCGCCCGCACGATCGGCCATTCCTACAAGGGCAACCTCTCGCCGGCCGAGCGGCGCGAGCAGATGGTGCTCGGCAAGTACGGGATCGGCCTGATCGGCTTCTGGAGCGTCGGCGAGATCATGGAGATCCGGAGCCGCGTGGGCGGCGGCGACGCCTGGTGCCTGCGCCTCGTGGAGGAGAAGGCGAGCGGCGAGGTCTACCACGCCCGCGCGCGGCGCCTCCAGGAGGAGGACACCTTCACCGAGATCACCGTGCACCTCGTGCACGACGCGAGCATGCGGCTGATCCGGCCGCCCCGCCTGCAGGCCTATCTCGCCGCCGAGCTGCGCGGCCAGCTCCTCGATCGGCAGGCGGAGATCCACATCCACGATCGCGTCGCTCGCGGCCGCTCGCGCAAGCAGTTCCGCGTCCAGGCCCAGCCCTACCTGGGCGTTCCGCTCCCCGTGCGGCGCAGCCTGGCGGTGCCCGGCCACGAGGAGGCCCGCATCGAGCTGTACCTGGTCGCGCCGGAGGAGGAGCGCACGGGGCGCGTCTCGCTCGCCTGCGGCGGCTCGACGGTGCTGGACGATCTCTCCGTCGCCCACGGCTTCGATCTCCCGCGCCCGCCCTGGTCCACGGGGCGGCTCGAGGGCGTCGTCGACTTCCCCGATCTCGATGTGGCGCCCGGCTCGCGGCGCGGGTTCGTGCCCAACGCCGCCGCGGCGGCCTTCCTCGCCGCCCTGGAGGGGCTGGAGCGCGAGATCGAGGCCCAGCTCGCCGCCGACGACGAACGCCGCCACGACGAGCGCCAGCGGAGCCTCGCCCGCGAGATCCGGCGCGCCTTCCGCCCCGTCCTCTCGCGCCTGCGGGAGGTGGAGCTCTTCGACGTGCGCGCGGGGCCGGACGGGCGGAGCGAGCGCCCGGAGGCCGGCGCCGCCGTCGGCGAGGGCGAGTCCGGCCCCTCTCCGGCACCCGCCGCGGAGGCCGGCGCGGAGGAGGAGACGGCGCCGCCGGAGGAAGCGGGCGACGGCCTCCTCTTCCCACCCGGTCCCCTCGCCCGGCTGCGCCTGGTCCCCGCGCGCCTGCGCCTCGCCCCCGGCGGGCGGCGGACGCTGCGGGCGCGGGCCGTCGACGCCGACGGGCGAACCGCCGCCGGCGAGGTGAGGATCGCCTGGCGCCTCGAGGGTGCCGGCGAGCTCGCCGCCGAAGGCGCGCAGGCGGCCTTCGTCGCCGCCGACCACGAGGGCCGGGCCCGGATCACGGCGACCGCCGTCCAGGGCCGTCTCGTCGCCGACGCGGTCGCCGAGGTGGAGGTCCTCGAGGATCTCGCCGGCCGCGAGCGCACGGCCGGCATCCCCGAGCCGCAGCCGATCCGCGCCCCCTCCGAGCCCTGGCGCTCCCGCATGCGCGACGGCCGGTGGGAGTACAACGAGGGCCACGCCGACTACCGCACCGCGGCCGGTTCGGAGGCCAGCCGCCTGCGCTACCTGATCCACCTCTTCGCCAAGGAGGTGGTCCTGCGCAACTTCGGGCGCCCGATCGACGCGGAGATCCTCGAGCGCATGGTGCAGGTGCTCACGCACCTCGGGGACCGCCGGGGCAAGTAGAGGTCCCGCCGGGGACCCGCGCTCCCCCGCTCAAGCCCGCGGGGGGGAGCGCCGATATCGCGGAGCGCTCCCCGGCCGGAGCTCCCGACCCATGACGCTCAAGATCCTGACCTGCGGCCATCCCAAGTCCGGCCTGTATCTCACCGTCCGCATCGTCGCCAAACTCCTGGAGAACCGGGGGCTGCTCGCTTCCTACAAGCGCAACCACGGGCTGGACCGGGAGATCGATCGGGACTGGAGCGGACACAAGGTCTTTCCCGAGATCTCCTGGCTGGACCACATCCGGCGGATCGATCCCTCGTTCGCGCGGATGTGGCCGGAGCTCGCCCGGCAGCGCTTCCACCTCGCCTGGCCGGATCCGCGCCATCCGTTCCGCACGGTGCCCATCGAAGAGGTCGTCGCGGAATCCTCGCTCCTCTGGAGCTCGCTTGGCCCGCTCCAGACCGCGAGCGCCGAGTTCGCCGGCGTCACCCACCGCGTCTACAGCCTGCGCGACGGGCGGGACGTCGTCGTGTCGCTCCTGCACTACCTGACGAGCGACATCATGCGCCAGCTCGGGCCGGCGAACCGCGCCCTGGGCACGGCGGCGGACGCCCTGGCGGATCTCCGGCGGTTCGAGGAGGCGGCGCGCGCGTGGGCGGCCCACGTGCAGGAGTTCCTGCCCCGCCGCCACCAGTTCGTCGCGGTGCGCTTCGAGGAGCTCGTTGCCGACAAGCCGGCCGCCGTGGCGCGTCTGGCGCACGAGCTCGGACTCGATCCCCGGCCCGGAGAGATCGAGGACATCGTGGCCCGCACGACGCCGGCCGCGACCTCCGCCCACGCCCCCCATCACCTGCGCCGGGGAATCGCCGGCGACTGGCGCAACCACTTCTCCCCCGCCCATCGCGAGATCTTCCACTGCGCGGCCGGGGACGCGCTCGTCGCGGCGGGCTACGAACGGGACGGCGACTGGTAGCGAGCGGCCCGGGCTCACCGCCCCCCCGCCGCCTCGCCGGTCATCGGCACGAAGCGCACGGGCAAGACTTCGCTCCGCTCGATGCCGGCCGGGGTGCGGACGTGGAGGACGAGGTTCTGTTCGTAGTCGCCCACGGGCAGGATCAGCCGCCCTCCCATCGCGAGCTGGTCGACGAGGGGCTGGGGCACGTGGTCGGGGGCGGCGGTCACCATGATCGCATCGAAGGGCGCCTCCTCGGGCCAGCCGCGGTAGCCGTCGCCGATGCGCACGTGCACCCGGTCGTAGCCGAGGGCCGCGAGGGTCTCCTGCGCGCGCACGCCGAGCGACCGGACGATCTCGATCGTGTAGACCTCCTTGGCCGTCTCCGCGAGCACCGCCGCCTGGTAGCCCGAGCCGGTGCCGATCTCGAGCACCTTCTCCGTGCCGTCGAGCTCGAGCGCCTCGGTCATGAAGGCGACGATGTACGGCTGGGAGATCGTCTGATCCTCGCCGATGGGCAGCGGGCCGTCGTCGTAGGCGCTCGCCTGCATCGAGGCGGGGACGAAGCGGTGGCGCGGCACCTTGGCCATCGCGGCCAGCACGCGCTCATCGACGATTCCCCGCGCGCGCAGTTGGGCGTTGACCATGGTCCGGCGTTCGGCGGCGCGATCGTTCTCCATGGCGACGATCCCCGGTTCGGGAGGGGGAGGCGGCGGGGGAGCGCTCCTCGTGCAGGCGGAGAGGGCGGAGAGGAGGAGGACCGACCCCCGGCCCGCGCGGGCCCGGGATCTCCGCGGGAGGGTTCGCCGCATGTCGCGCTCCGGCCGAGCCGGAGGTCCGGCATAGAGCATACCGCGGCGGGCCGCCGGCGCGGTCACCCCCCCGGCGGGGTGGCCGGCCACACCCAGACGGTCTCGTGCGCCAGGACCGCCCCGAGCCTCCCTCCCCCCTCCCGCAGCCGATCCCACTCCGCGCGGGTGTAGACGAGGATCTCGGCGGGGACGGGGAGGGACTCGAGCTCCCAGGCGACGCCGCGGCTCGCGAACGGCTCGGCCGCGGCCTCGACGAGGGCGACGAGGTCGAGGTCGCTCCCGACCCCCGCGTCGCCGCGGGCGTAGGAGCCGAAGTAGCCGATCCGGATCAGCCCCGGGTGGCGAGGAGCCTCCCGCGCGGCCCAGGACCGCGCGGCCTCGTCGACCTGACGCGGCTCAGGCCATCTGAGCACGGACGAAGGCCAGGATCGCACGGGCATGGTCGATGGCTCCCTCGCTCTGGAGCGGTCCGAAATGCTCGAAAGGAGGTCCTTCCGGATGGCTGTTGGGATACCGGGCGGGCACGTAGAAGTTGTCCAGGACCCGCGCTTTCTCGACGAGCAGGGGCGAAACCTCGACCGGCAGCTCCCGGAGCAGCCGCGCGACGACGTGTCCCCACGCCTCCTGCCCGCGGCGCAAGTGCAGGGCCTTCACGGCCTTCTCGCTCGACTGGTGGGCCGCGAAGCAGGCCCACTCGTGCCGGCCGCCGGCCCGCGACGCCTCGGCCTGCTCGAGATCTCGCTCGGCTTGCGCCAGCCAGTCCTTGGAACGGTCGGGCACGGAACTTCCTTGACGGGGGGTAGGAACGATCCCTTCGCCGGTGCCCGGACCAGGATACATCCCCGGATGGGGATCGGGCGAGCGCCGGGCCCGGGTAGTGTATCCCGACCATCCCGGCCATGGTCCCTCTCGCCCTCCGCTCCGCCGCGTCGCTCGGTGCACTCCTTTCCCCCTCGGCCGCCGGCACCGTCGAGGATCCGTCCCCCGTCGCCGATCGGGCCGTGCTCCTCGCCGGGATCGAGGTCCTCGAGCCCCTCGGGGTGCCGGGGACGATCGCGGTGTGGGGGGAGCGGGCCTTCGCGGTGCTCACCGCGGAGGGGCCCCACGCGGTCGTGGGGGCGGCGCGGTACGGACAGGGGCGCGTGCTCGTCGCCGCCCACGGCGCCTACCTCGATCCGGCACTCCTCGCCGCCGAGGAGCGGAGCGCGGGCCGGCTCCTCTCGAACGCCCTCGCCTGGGCGGGCGGCGGGGGGCGGCGCGTGGGGCTCGCCGGGGACGAGCGCTCGGCGCGGGCGCTCGCCGCCCGCGGCTACGCGGCGATCCCCGGCCTCGCGGACGCGGCGGGACCGTGCGACGTGGCGATCCTCGCCGAGGGCGCGGGGAGCGCGGCGCGCGCGGCGGAGATCCGGGACTTCGTCGCGGCCGGCGGCGGGCTCGTCACCGGCGCCTGCCCGTGGGGATTCGAGCAGGTGGGCGCCGCGTACGGCTGGACGCTCTCCGCGGACCTGCTCCCGAACCAGGTGCTCGCTCCGATGGGCCTCGCGCTGGCCGGCGGGTACGCGGAGGGCACGCATTCGAGCGGGTACGGCGTCGCGGAGTCCCGGTCCGACGCCGTCCACCTCGCTCCCGTGCTGGCGCGCCTCGCGGCGGGCGAAAGGGGGAGCGACGGGCTCTACCTCGTCGAGAACGCCCTGGCGAGCGTGCCGCCGGCGGCAGAGGAGTTCTGGTCGCCGGTGCGCTCGATCCTCGCCGCTTTCGATCCCGCGCTCGCCCCTCGCCCCTCTCGCCCGCTCGGCCGCGAGGAGGCGGCGGCGCGGCTCTACGTCGGATGGTGGAGCCAGGAATGGCGGCGGCTCGCCCCGGGCCCCCGGCGCCGCGGAGTTCCCCGGCGCGGTGGCGGCGGAGGCGCCGCGCGAGACGGTGGAGGTCGCCGCCTCGCCGGCGATCGGCGGATGGCAGGGCACGGGGCGCTATCTGCCGCCAGGCGAGGTCCTGGCGATCGAGGTCGCGGAGGGAGCGGGCTGGCGGGTGCGGATCGGCTGCCATGCCGACGGACTCTGGGGAGCGGAGAGCTGGGCGCGGTGGCCGGAGATCACGCTGGAACGGGCGATCGCCGCCGGCGAAACGCGGCTCGCCTCGCCGTTCGGCGGTCCGGTCTACCTGATCGCCGGCCCGGGCGCCGGCCCCCTGCGCGCGAAGCTCGCCGGGACGGTGGCCGCCCCGCGGTACGTGCGCGACGATCCGGCGAGCGTGGCGGCGTGGGCGGAGCGCCGCGGCGCGCCGGGGCCGTGGGCGGAGCTCGAGGGGCGCCATCTCGTGCTCAGCGTGCCGTCGGCGGCCGTGCGCGACCTTGCCGATCCGGCTCCGGTCCTCGAATACTGGGATTCCGTCGTGCTCTCCCACTGCGATCTCGGGGGCACGCCCCCCCCGGCGGTGCGCGAGCGGTTCGTCGGCGACGCCCAGATCGCCGCCGGCTACATGCACTCCGGCTATCCGATCATGACGTGGCTCGACGTCGTGACGCCGCCCGCGAGCGGCGGGCCGGCACCGGTGCTCGATCTCGAGGTCCTGCGGCGGGAGGGAAACTGGGGCTACTTCCACGAGCTCGGGCACAACCGCCAGCGCCCGGAGTGGACCTTCGCCGGAACGGGCGAGGTGACCTGCAACCTCTTCACCCTCTACACGATGGAGAAGGTGGCGGGCATCCCGGCGCGGGAGCACGACGCCCTCTCCGGCGCGAAGGCGGCGCGGGAGGGTTTCCTCGCCCGCGGCGCGCCGTTCGCCGAATGGCAGGCGGATCCCTTCCTCGCCCTCTTGACCTATGCCGAGGTCCAGCGCGAGCTCGGCTGGGAGCCGTTCCGGGCGGTGTTCCGGGAGTACGAGGCGCTGGCCGCGGAGGCGCGGCCGCGGGAGGAGCAGGAGAAGATCGATCAGTGGGTCCGCCGCCTCTCGCGGGCCGCCGGCCGCGACCTGCGCCCCCACCACCGCGCCTGGGGATGGCCGCTCGGCGCGGCCCTCGCCGCCGATCCGGAGCTCGCGGCGCTCCCCCCGTTCTGATTCCGCTACCGTGGGCGGCCCGGTCCCGCCGAAGGAGGAGCGCCATGCCCCACCCCGATCGTCCCGCCCCCGCCGATCCCCCCGATTCCGTCGATCTCCCCCCTTCCGTCGATCCGCCCCCTTCCGTCGATCCGCCCCCTTCCGTCGATCCGCCCCCTTCCGTCGATCCGCCCCCTTCCGTCGATCCGCATCGGGCCCGCCCGCTCCCGGTGCTGCGGGCGATGATCGACGGCCTGGATCGCGAGATCCTGCAGCTCTTGGCCCGCCGCAGCGTGCTGGTGGCCGAGATCGCGCGCTCCAAGCGCGAATCGCACACGCCGATCCGCGACCTGCCGCGCGAGCGCTTCGTCCTGAGCGACCGCCGCGAGCGGGGCCGGCGCCTGGGTCTCTCCCCGGAGCTCATCGAGAGCCTCTACCGCCTGATCCTGTGGGACAGCCGCAACGAGCAGGCGGCGCTGCGCGCCGAGGTGCCCCTCGACATGGAGCCGCGCACGGTGGCGGTGATCGGCGGCGAGGGGCGGATGGGGCGGCTGATCGCCGACCTCTTCATCGAGCTCGGGCACACGGTGATGAGCGCCGACCTCGCCACCCCCCTCACCCCCGAGGACGCCGCCGCCGCGGCCGACGTGGTGATCGTCAGCGTCCCGATCGAACGGACGGTGGAGGTGATCCGGCGGCTCGGCCCGCGCGTGCGGCCGGAGGGGGTGCTCGCCGACGTCACCTCGCTCAAGCGGGAGCCGATGGAGGCGATGCTCGCGTCCACTCGGGCGAGCGTCGTCGGCACCCATCCTCTCTTCGGCCCCGGCGTGCACTCCGTGCAGGGCCAGCGGGTGGTGATGGTGCGCGGGCGGGGCGACGGGTGGTTCGCGTGGCTCGCCACGATGTTCCACGCCCGCGGACTGAACGTGGTGGAGTGCGGGGCGGAGGAGCACGACCGCTGGATGTCGATCGTCCAGGTGCTCTCCCACTTCGCCTCCGAGGTGATGGGCAAGACGCTCCAGGCCCTGAACGTCCCCGTGGAGGAGTCGCTCGCCTTCACCTCGCCGCCCTACCTGATCGACCTCCTCATGGTCGCCCGCCACTTCGCCCAGACCGCCGACCTCTACGCCCCGATCCAGATCCTGAACCCCTCGACGCCCGAGGTGACCCGCGCCTTCGTCGCCGCGGCCCAAGAGCTGCGCGCCCAGGTCGTCGGTGGCGACCGGGCCGCCCTGGCCCGCACCTACGACGAGGTCCGCGCCTTCTTCGGCTCCTTCACCGACCTCGCCCTCGACCAGTCGAGCTTCCTGATCGACCGCCTCGTCGAGCGGGCCTAGATGGGCGGGGGCGCGCCGCAAGGCGCCCCCCCGCCCATCTGGGGCGCGCTCGACGAAGGCCGAAGTGGGCGCCGCCAGGCGCCGCACTTCGGCCGGCCCACCGCGGGAATCAGCGCAGGGACAGGACGACCGTCTCCCGCGGATCGATGCCCGGGAAGGACGCCCGGACGCTGCCGCCCGCGAGGACTTCGATCCGCACCTCACCCGTCAGCGGGGCGAAGACCGCGAAGAATCCCCCGGGATCGACCGCCCCGCGACACCATCTCTCCGCGACGGCGGGCGGGATCTCCTCGCCGTGGGCGACGACTTCCAGCCCCACCGGGGACCCCCCTTCCCGCGCCACGACCCGCCCCTCGAGGAACCGGCCGGGCCGCAGGTGCGCCTCGAGCTCGTACTCGCCCGGCGCGGCGACGTGGACCGGCTCGAGGGCGTAGAGGCCCTCGCCGGGCACGTAGAGCGAGACGATGAGGTCGCCCACCGGGAGATCGTCCAGGACCCGCCACGGGGCGCGCAGGCGGCCGTCCCAGCCCCGGTCGCGCTGGCGGTCGAGCACCATCCAGTACACCGGGAGCCCCACGTCCAGCGGCCGGCCGGCGTGGAGGGGGTGGACGAGGAGGTCGCAGGTCTCCTCCATGCGGATCGTGACGCGGGACCCTCCCGCGGCCTCGACCACCGCCCGCGGCGAGATGCCGAAGTCCGGGTGGTACGCGCGAACCGAGAGCGGCCCGGCGTGGTGGATCGGGAAGGCGGCGTGGCCGTCCCGATCGGTCTTCTGCTGAACGTAGGCCGCGTAGGCGCACTCGTCCGACGCCGCATCGGGCGCGATCGTCACGATCGCGTTCTCGACGGGACTCGCACGCGGCGAGAGGACCTCGACCGTCATCCGCCGGGCGAGATCGATCGGCGAGAGCCGCACCAGGAGGGGCGGACCCGGAACGTCGATGGCGAGGAGGTGGGCCGCGAATCCCGGATGGCCGACGCAGAGCTCGCCGCGGCCCGGAGGGAGCACGAGCCTCGCCGCGCCCCGAGCGTCGGAGAGGGTCCGGGCGACGGGAAGGACCCCCTCCGTCTCGGCGCCCGCGGCCCGCGCCTCGGCGCCCGCCACGGGCACGCCGGCCGCGTCGGTGATCGTGAGCTCCAGGACGGTGGCGTCCACCTGGAGGACGGGCCCTGGCGGCTCGAGGAGCCGCGAGGCGGGAAACGTCCGGCTCGCGAGAACCTGACCGCTGACGGCGAGAACGACCTCCACGGCCGGATGGTCGGACGGCAGATGCACCGGGAGGACGACGCGGTAGTCCTCGTTCAGTTCGCCGCCCCCCTGGAAGAGCCGGTCCAGACCCCGGCTGTACAGCGTGATCCCGCAATCGGAGGCGGGGGGGACCACGAAGCGGGCCCCGAACTGCACTCGGCAGTACGCCATCCACGGCGGGGGGATGGCGATGTCGATCACGTCCCTCGGCAGTCCCAGCCACCGCGCGACCAACGCGTGCGTGGGCGCGGACCGGACGTCCACCTCCAAGAACGCGGCATCCTTGGCGAGGGAGGCGCGGAACTGACCGTCGGGTCCGGTGTGGCCGCTGGCGCTCCGTTCGTCTCCGGTCTCCTCGATGGCGACCTCCGCGATCTCCACCACGTAGCCCGGAGCCGCCTCTCCGCTGTCCTTATACCGCACCCGGACCGTGTACGAGGCCTCGGCGGCCTCGAGGTGGGAGGCGACGTGCTCGGCGGAAACCGCGGCTCCCTCTCCCGTTCTCCGCGCGAGCAGCGGGCGCGAAGGGCCCACTCCCGCCAGGTCGAGAGCCGGTCGCGGCGGAACCACGCTGTCCACCGCGATGTCCACGCCGGCCGCTCGATCTCCCGCCATCCAGAGGGCGACGAGCAACCCCATCGCGAGCCCCCCGACGGCGTAGAGAATCAGGCTCCGCGCGGACCTCGGAGGCGAGGGATCCGCTCGAGACCTCGAATCCGATGGCACGTACGACTGCACGGTCGACAGGAGGCGACGAGGGCCGTCGGAGCAGCGTGTGCCGGTCAGATCATGCACCCGCAGCCGTTGTCGTCCGGATCGTGCAACCGCCCCCCGTTCTTGCCGACCTGGCAGTAGCCGCCCATGTTCGTGCAATCCACCGTGGGCTGGCCGCACCACTGGTTGACCCAGCTGCAGTCCAGAACCTTGGGACGCGGTTCGTCGCCGGTCGGCGAGGCGATCCCGCGGCCCTGGGCGATAGCGCTCCCGCCGAGGAGGCCGAGGCAGACGGCGGCGAAGAAGGACGCGGTTTTGGCCATGGGGAGAATCTCCTTCGCGAAGTCGAGGGGTGCCTCTGCCAGGGGCACCCGCGAGCCGAGGAAGAGAGCGGCCGCGGCGGCCCATGCGCCACCCGGCAGGGGTCATCCTACGCCCGGAGATCGACCCAAGGGAAGAGGGACCCCCACCGCGGGGCCGGAACCCGGCGGGCGATTCCCGGACGCGGGAATCCCTCCCGGATCCGGGCCGGCCGGCCCGTATGCTCTCCCCGCCCCGGCCCCGCCGGGGGCCTGGCCCGCCGGACGATTCCGGCATGCCCCTGCCCCGCCCGCGACATCCCCCTCCCGATCCATGACCCCGGAGCCCCCCCTTCCCGCGCGACCCGGCCGTGCCTTCCTCGCCTCGTCCCTCGTCCGCGCGATCGGGCTGTGGGTCGCCGTGGGGGCCCTCTTCAAGCTCCTCGCGGGCTCGCCGAACAGCCTGCCCCCGGTCGTCCTGGACTTCCCGTTCCCCGCCGACATGGGGGTCAAGTACAAGGCGATCCTCGGGATCGAGCTCCTCGTCGTCGCCCTCGCCCTCCTGCGGCCGCGATGGGGGTGGCTCGCGGGCGGGGCCCTGCTCGCCGGGTTCGTGGTCGTCCTCCTCCTCACCCTGGGCGAGCCGAGCTGCGGCTGCTTCGGGGAGGAGATCACCATGCCGCCGTGGGCGATGCTGGCGATCGATGGGCCCCTCCTCGCCGCGCTTCTCGCCCTCCGGCCGTGGCGGACGGTTCGCGGCCGCGGACTGCCCCGCGTCGTGGTCGTCGCGGCCGTCGCGATCGGGATCGCCGCCCCGTGGTTCCACGACCGCGAGCTCAAGGGCACGCTCACGATCGACGGCGTGGAGCAGACCGGGAGCCGCAAGTGGATCGCCTTCGACCTCGCCCAATGGGCCGGCCGCGACATCGGCAAGACGGAGCTCGCGCAGGTCCTCGCGCCCGACGAGCTCTACGCCCTGCCCCCCGATGGCCTCTGGGTCTTCTGGCGCAGCACGTGCGACCACTGCGCGGAGCACATGGCCCACCTGGCGGAAACGGAGCGCGGCGAGCGGATGATCACCCTCCTGCGCCTGAACGAGCCGACCGACACCGAGGGCAACCGCGTCGTGCACACCTTCCCCGAGGGCTCCTTCGTCGTCCGCGCCGACCTCCCCGACCGCGTGGACTACGTGGTCACCACGCCCGGCGAGCTCGAGATGCAGTCGTTCGTCGTGGTCCGCGGCGAGGAAGCGGTGGGGCTCGACGAGGCCGAGCGGGAGGAGGCGCGGGCGGAGGAGGAGGCCCGGAAGACCGGCGCCACGGCGCCGGAGAACGAGTAGCGGGACGCGCGGCGGTTTCGCCATGAGCCTCACCCTGCTCCACGCGACCTGGACTCCGATCTCGCTCCTCCTCTTCGTCCTGATCGCCCGGCCGGCGCACAATCCCTTCCTCGACTGCGCGGTCGCCGTGCGCGCGGCGATCGCTGCGCGCGGCGGGCGGCTCGTGCTCGCCGCGCTCCTCGGTGTGCTCGCCGCGAACTTCGCCGAGTGCGCCGTCGATCCGGCGGTGAGCGCGGCGCTCGGGTGGGACGCGACGCCGCTCGTACGCGCCGTCGAGAGCGACTGGGTCGAGCGCGTGCAGGCGGGGGTGCCGCCGTGGAGCCTCGGCGTCCTCGCCTGGTTCTACCTCTCCGGCTACGTCGCGGTGCTCGCCGCGCCGCTCGTCGTGTGGACGGCGGAGGGGCGCGGACCCGCCGTCGCCGCCTACACCGCGGCCTTCGCCGCGAACTACCTCCTCGCGCTGCCCTTCTACCTCCTCGTCCCCGTGCGCGAGGCGGCCTGGAGCGGGCTCTCCGCCGCCCAGCCCCTCCTCGACGTCCCATGGCCGGGGATCACGGCAGAGCTCCGGGCCGGGAGCGCGCTCGACAACTGCTTCCCGAGCCTGCACGTCTCCTGCACGACGACCGTCTTTTGCCTCGCCCTGCGGCACGGCCCCCGGAATCTCCGCCTCCTCGCCGCCGCCGCCGCCCTCGCCACCGCCTGGGCGGTGATGGCGCTCGGCATCCACTGGGGGCTCGACGTCGCCGCGGGCGTGCCGTTCGGGATCGGGTGCGCGCTCCTCGGCAGGCGCGCGACGCGCGAGCTGCGGAGTTGACGAAGACGCGGCGGCCTCCGCCCGTGCGGAGACCGCCGCGTGGCCGGGCGGACGAGGCTACTGGTCGGGTCCGCTCTCCTTCGGATTCGTGTACCCCGTGACGGTCTTTTCGGCGTCCTTCGGGTTCACGTGGTCGTAGCCGGTGCCCTTGTTGTCCCAGGCGTCCTTGGTCCAAAAGTAGTAGGGGTTGACGAACAGGACGTCCCCGATCGTCATCACGAATCCCACCAGCGTGTAGACCGGCAGGATGTCCTGGAGGAGGGCGCCGTGGACCCAGGCGTTCTCCGTGTACTTCTGGTTGACGTAGTCGTCCCACGTCCGGCTGAGCCGGCGCGGGCCGGAGGCACAGCTCGTCGCGAGGCCGAGACAGAGGGCGAGGGCGAGATCTGCGAACAGGTTCTTCTTCATGGAAGGGACTCCTCCTTGGGAGTGAGCCTGACGGACTCTTGAACCGTCCGCCGGATCAGGGATGGCGGACCATGCCGGGCGGAGGCGGCCGAGCCGCGCTCCGCAGGCGCCATGAGTCTGCCGCGCTCCGGGTCCCGGCGCCACAACCGTCGCCCGATCGCTCGCGGGCCGCGGCGAGGCGAGCGCGAAGGGAGCGGGGCATGTTCCCGCGGATGGCATAGCGCGGGCAACCCACGCTGGCGTGGGCCGGCGCGGCCCGCGCGAGCTCCAACCTCGCCAGAGGTTGGGCCAGCGACGACTGCTCTACTACCTTCGAGGTTCTTCGCGGGTCGCCAAGAATCTCGAAGGTAGTAGACCAGAGGGCGCGCCTACGCTCAGCCGTCCTCGCCGCCGTCGCCGTCGCCCCCGCCGTCGTCCTCGTCCTCGCCGAGGAGCTCGGGGTCGAAATCCCAGGAAGCGACCTCCTCGTCGATCTCGATGGCGAGGCGCACCCGGCGGCGGCCCTCCTCCCGGTCGCCGTGGAGGACCTGCGCGCGGCCGAGGGAGAGGTGGAACTCGGCCTCCATGGAGTCGATCGCGATCGCCTTCTCCCACATCTCGACCGCCCGGGCGTGGTCCCCGTCCGCCTCGAGGAGCTTCCCGAAGCGGTGGTAGGTCATCGGGTTCTCCGTGCCGGCCTCGATGGCCTCCTCGAAGAGGCGCTTGGCCTTGATCGGCATGCCCGCCCGGGACGCGGAGACGGCCGCCTCCTCCAGGCCGCGGGCGGTCACGAAGTCGAGCTTCTCCTCGACGTAGGTGTGCCACTCCTTCTCGAGCGCAACGACGTCCTCCGCGCTCTGGAGCCCAAGGCGATCCTGGAACACGCGCCAGATCTCCTCGGAGGACACCGAGCGCAGGTTGCCGAGGCCGATGAGCTCGCGGCGGACGTCCTTGGCGCTGGGCAGGTCGAGCACGAACTTCTGGAACTTCTTGCCGTACTTCGCGTGATTCATGAGGAAGTGGACGAGAGTCCACCCCCAGTTGTAGTGCTCGTACATCCCGTCCGTGCTCACGAGTTTAGCGAGACCCATCATGTCCCCCGCCATCACGTCGCGCTTCACCTCCGTGAGGCGGCCATCGAGGATGAGCCCCGTGCTGAACTTCTTGGTCTCGGGATCGTAGTCGCTCGCCCCGTAGTACTCCGCGAGCGACTCGCCCGGGAAGTGGGGCATCGAGAAGCTGGGATCGATCAGCTTCTGGAGGTAGTGGTTCGTCTCGTGGTACATCACCTCCTCGGTCAGCGGGCGGTCGAGGCGATCGAAGAAGAAGTTCAGCTCCAGGGGTTCCACGAAGCGGAAGTAGCCGAGCACTCCGCTGCCGGCCCCCGAGGTTCGCTCGAAGGACTTCCGATCGTTGTAAAAGCAGACCTTGAGCCGCCCCAGCTCGCGGGGCTGGCGGACCTTCCAGTCCTTGGCGAAGGCGGTGAAGTACGCCTCCATCCTGTCGCCCAACGGGCTGAAGAGGTGCTCGGGCACCGTGTACTCGAACTCGAAGTGCGAGGTCTTCTTCTCGTGACGGTTGCGCCATTCGCGGTGGGCCTGGATGTCCTCGATCTGCCGGCGCTTCTCGGCGATCCGCTCCTGGATGAGCTCGGCGCGGCGCGGGGGGGAGATCCAGCGGCCCTCGAACGGGACGAGGCCCTTCTCCGCCTTCTCCCGCTCCTCGTCGGTGGCCGGCGTCCACGTGGGCTGGTCCTCGATCAGCGCGTCGAGGACGCGCGCGGCGGGGACGGCGACGTCCCCGTTCTCGTAATGGACGACGAACCCGTCCGCGGTCCGCTCGAGGTCCACTCCGTCGAAGAGCCGGCCGTCCCGCAGCACGAGAATGTCGGCGCGGGCCAGGCCCGGGACGAGGAGCGCGGCCGCCGCGAACGCGCCCACTGCCTTGCATCTCGCCATCTCGGCACCTCCTCCGTCAACTGATGCTCTTCAGGTACTCGCGGCCGATCCGCTCCCAGTCGGATTCCGTCCAGGACGGGAAGGCGCGGCGGAAGACCTCGTCCACGAACGCCTCCTCGTCCTCGCGCAGCCTCTCGCGCCGGCGACGGTAGCGTTCCTCTTCCTCCTCCTCGGTGGCGGGCGCCTCCTCGCCGGCGGAGGACGGATCGGCCTTCTCGGCGGCCGCCCGCTCCTCGAGCACTCCCTTGAGCTTGTCGAGATAGCCGGAGATGAACCCCTGATAGTCCGGGTTGCGCGCCCCGTCGCCGGCCATGAGGAAGTAGGCGAACGCCTCGGACTGGTAGAGGCTGTCCCAGACGCTCCGGCCCCCTTCCCCCCAGAACTCCGAGCGGGTCATCTGCACGATGTCCCGGGGCGAGCGCGCCGCCCCCCGTTGCACGATCTCGCGCAGGTCGTCCTTGTTCCAGAGATCGGCGTAGAAGCGGAGCTTGGAGCCCTTGGCGCTCGAGTTGCCGACGAGGGCCCGCAGGCCGTACTGGAGCCACTCCGGCATCGCCCAGTAGAGGTCGCGGTCGCGGTCCTGGAACCAATGATCGAGCATCCGCCGGTTGATCCACTCGTATTCGAAGCTGAGGGCGCCCCCCGTCTCGCGGTTGGTGATGAACTCGAGGCCCATTCCCGCCCAACTGGATCCCCCCCCGCGCGTGTAGGACATCTCCTCGTCCTGCGTCTTGCAGATTCGGAGGATCGGCTCGCGCACGTATTCGCCGGGCCCGACGTAGGGAAAAGTCTCCTCGAGCCAGCTCCACACGCACTCCGCCTGGTTCGCGAGCTTCTTGGCGTACTTCTCGTCGGCGCTCGTGACGACCAGGAAGCGGCCGATCTTCGCATGGGTCCAACCGACCGGGAGACTGTCGATCGTCCGCTGGTGAATGCTCTCCTGATGCTGGATCCGGGCCGCGCGTCGCTCGGCGGGCGTCTTGTCCTGCTGGCTCCATTCGCCGACGAAGGTGACGACGAGTCCCGCGGTCGAGGCTTGCTCGGTGGGCAGGGGCGCCGTGCGTTCGATCACCTGGAACGACGACAGGGTGCGATCGACCGTGGATTTCAGCTTCTTGTAGGAGTCCTCGAGGACTTCGATGTGCACGGCGATGTCGACCTTCGGGACATGGAAGATCCAGGTGACGATGCGCTTGGGGCCGGAGCGCGTCAGCTTCTCGACCTTGATCTCCATCTGCGTCACGTCGACGCCGTGCCACTTCACCTTCTCCTTCGCTGCGACGTAGAAACCGCCGCCCGAGTACGTCTGGTCGAGATAGTCCTCGTAGTCCTTGTAGCGGTTCACCCAGGTGACGACCTTGGTGTCGCCTTCCTCCCGGACGTCCGGCTCCTTCTTCTTCACGACGTCGTGGATGAAGGCGATCACCATCATCTCGGGCTTGAACTCGTACGTGTAGCCCTCCACCGGGTCGGTGTAGAAGTACGCGCGATCCGAGAGGTACTTGGCGATGAGCCACCCCTCGTCGATCTGGACCGGAATCGGCAACCAGTCCTTCGGCGGGCGGATCTTGTAGCCGAAGCGCGCGTCCTTGTGGACGCCGCCGGCGAGCTCCTGCGCCGGAGGGGACGGGTCCGGCGCCCATCCGCCGCGGGCGGCCGGGCCGAGGGAAAGGACCAACGAGAGCGCGCCGAGGGAAGTTCGCGCGGGCATGGAGCACCTCCTGCGTGCGGGGGCCAGTGGGCGGCGATTCTACACACCTCCGATCCCCCTCGCCACCCCGGCGGTGGGCCTGCCGGGCCGATCTGCGGGTGGACCGGCTGACCCGAGCCGTGCCACCCCTCGACCCGGTCCCGCCGCCGGTACGCGCGGCAGAGCACCTCGGCCGCGGTAACCGTGGCGCTCGCTCGACCGGGCGCGGAGCGATCGGTGGCTGGGCGGCGTAGCCTGCCGATCGCGGGCGCAGACCCCATTCGATCCTGCTATCATGCCGGCACCCGCGGCGGGGGAGCTCACCATGGACATGAAGGAGCGCTCGGCGGAACGAAGGAAGCGGATGCGGGTCCATCGCGCTCGCGGTTTCCGGGAGGCCGAGGCCTGGGACCTGGACTTCTGGCTGTCCCTGACTCCCGAGGAGAGACTCTCCGCGCTGGTCGCGATCCAGCGGGACGTCGCCAAGGTGGAGGCGGCCCGCAAGAAGGCCGAGGGCTGATGGACGCCGTCCCCGACTTCGAGGACCTGTTGATCCTCCTCCATTCGCACGGGGTGCAGTACCTGATCGTCGGCGGCCTCGCCGTGACCTACCACGCTCGCCCGCGGTATACGAAGGACATGGACATCTGGGTCGGCCCCGATCCCGACAACGTCGATCGCGCCAATCGTGCCCTCGCGGAGTTCGGAAGCCCCACCCTGTTGGATCCGGGCGATCGAGATCAGGTCCTGCAGATCGGACTCCCGCCGAACCGGATCGATCTGCTCCTCGACCCGGGTCCGGTCGGTTTCCCCGTCGCTTGGCGGGACCGAATCGAGAGCACCTACGGCGAGGCGCCGGCGAACTGGATCGGCCTGGACGCCCTTCTCGAGATCAAGAGCAGCCTGGATCATCCCCGGCACGCGGAGGACGCCCGCGTCCTCCGGGAGGTCAAGAGGCGTCGAGACGGGTGAGGGCGGATGGCCGCCGGCACTCGGGGGCCTCGACGGCGCCGCGGAGGACCGTTCGGGATCGTGCGGGAGCGACGGGGATTCCGTTCGAGGCGCTCGCCGGCCGATCCTAGCCATCGGCCCACAGGCCGGCGGCGGGGAATCAGGGCAGCGCCACCTCGATCTCCGTCACCCCCCGAGAATGGACCATCACGCTGCCCATCGAGACGGCGAGCCCGATCTCTCGATCGGTTTCGCGCGCGAAGGCTCGAGACGGCAAGCGAAAACTGACCCATCCGCTCCGCGAAAGTTGACCCACCCCCAGGGGTTGACGGTTGTGTACGGGGGGTATCGGGGGGCGGAGCCCCCCGGTCGGGGGAGCCGCGC
>JBFMCU010000086.1:0-22873 GCA_040754415.1 Planctomycetota bacterium | reverse complement strand
TGGGGCGCCGCCGTCGGGGGGACGACGGGCGCCCGCGGCGGAGCGGGGGAGGCGCAGGCGGCCGGAAGGACGAGGACGAGGAGGCGGGCGAAGGGAACCGTCATGGCGGGATTGGGAATCGGACGCCGGGCATGCCAGCCCCTCGACGGGGCGACGCCGTGGGTCGGAGCAGGCCGCGGATGGAAGAACGGAGCTCTTCCATCTTCAGCGGTACTTCAGCCGGCGGACGCGGGCGATCCCGTGGCAGGTCGAGCAGCGGATGAGCCGCGAGCCGCCGGAGTCGCCGGAAACCGCGCTGCCGGTGAAGAGGATCTCGTGCACGCCGGTGCCGCCGCAGGAGCGACAGTTGTCGAAGAGAACCTGCTCGAGGCGGAACAGCCCGGAGTTCTCCACGAAGTAGGCCTGGATCCAGAGGATGCGGCCCGCGGGGGTCCATCCCGCCCAGAACTTCTCGGGATCGTCTTCCTCCGCCTCGCCCCCGGTCTTCGCCTTCTGGGCGAGCTCCTGATTCCTGAAGTAGCGGGCCAGGCGCTCCTCGAGCTTCTTGCGCTCGGCTTCCTGCGAGCCCTCCGCCGGAGGTTCCCCCTCCGCCTCCTTCTCGAGCACCGCGAGGGCGCGCTCCTCGCCGAGGAGCCAGGTCCCCTGCCCGTAGGTCGTCGGGCGGCGCCGCCCGCGGGAGCGCTCGTCCCAGAGTCTCTGCACCTCGTCGGGCTGGATCCCGGGGGCGAGGCTCTGCAGGTCCTGCGCCACCGCCTTGCGCAGGTCCTCCGCGTACCCCTCGTCGAGGTAGGCGATCACCGCCTGGTAGCCCTCTTTCTCGCGGGCCGCCCGGCGGGCGAGCTTCTCGGTCCAGAGATGCCAGAGCCGCACGACCTCCTCCCGCACGTCGCGCTCCTGGTACTTCGCGACGCGTTCCTTCAGCTTGCTCCAGTCCTCCATCAAAGGGCTGTCGGGGTAGCGGGTCGGGAAGGCCGCGAGCAGCTCGATCGCCCGGTCGTAGCGCCGGCGGGCGCGCAGGACGTCGATCTCCGCCAGCATGTCCACCTGGTCCTGCTGCGCGGCCTTGAGCTCGCTGCGCGCGAGTCCGGCCGCGCAGACCTCCGCCTCGTGCGCCGGATCGAGCGCGGCGGCCTTCTTGTAGTGGTGGACGGCATGGGGGTAGTCGAAGATGCGTTCGCAGAACGCCGCGAGCCCGAGATTCGCCGCCGCCCCCTCCGCGCTCTCGGCATGGAGCGTCGATTGCAGCTCGAGCACCTTCTCCTGGTAGAGCTCCGCCTTGGTGTAGATGTCGAGGGCCGGGACCTGGACCACCGTCGCGGCGCCGGCGATCTGGCCCTTCGCGACGGGGAAGGTCCGCGTGGCCGTCTTGACGATCAAGCTCTCGTCGGTGCGGGAGACGATCAGGCCGGTGATCTCCGTGCCGTCGTGCAGATAGAAGCGGTCGACGGCGACGAGGAGCTCGTCGGCGGCCGCCTCGACGTAGCCGAAGCGCAGGCGCAGCGCGTCGACCTCGCCGGGGTCGAGCCACGCCCACGAGAGCCGGACGGCGCCCCCCGTGTCGACCCGCCGGAAGTGGATCCCCTCCGGATCGTGGGCGAGGATCGAGCCCCACAAGACGTCGCCCGAGCGCAGGCGCAGCATCATCGGCGGGAGTGCGGGAGCCGCCGGCTCCGCCTCGCCGGTCTCGGCGGCGCCGCCTTCGGCCTGCGCGGGGACCGGCCGGACGAGGAAGACGCTGCCCAGCGGGAGGGCGAGGGCGAAGGGAAGGAACCGGCGGATGGGCTTCATCGGCGGGCCTCGTCGCGGGTCGGGGGTGTTCCGGGCGGAGGATTCTCGGCGGGCGGCCGCGGCTCGTAGCCCTCGACGAACTCGAGCCGCAGCCGCTCGCCGAAGGGCACCTCGCGGAGCAGGAGGACGGTGAACTCCCGCGCCTGCCGCCCGGCGCCGGCCGACCAGTGGATCCGGACGTCGACGCGGTACTCGAGCGCGCCCCCCGGCCATTCGGCCTGGGCGGGGTGCGGGACGGCGCGGGCGGAGTAGGTGAGCTCATCGTACCCCGGCACGGGGCGGTCCCTGCGGACGAGGGGCTCCCCCGCCACCTCGAAGCCGTCGACGAGCACGAGGGGGAAGAGATTCTCCTGGAGGTCGGCGAGCACGGCGGAGACGGAGTTCGCCGCCGCCGCGCGCAGCTCGGCCGTGCGCGCCGTCGCCGCCCCGAAGGAGAGCAGGCCGAGGATCGTCGTCATCCCGATCAGGAGGACGAACATGGCGAGCACGACCTCGATGATCGTGAAGCCGGCGCGGCGCGGAGAGCCCTTCATCGCTTCGGCCCCAGGTTCCAGTCCTCGCGGTAGACGGGCACGGCCACCTCGCGCACCACGGCGAATCCGTGGTGGAGCAGGGCGCCGGCCGCGTGGGCCGCCGCCCGCGTGCCCCGCTGCCCGCGCCGCACGGAGATCTCCGCGCCGGCTCGGGTCACGACCGCCATCCATTCCTCGTCGATGCGGATGTGCGTGCCGGCCTCCGGCAGGCGCCGCTCGTCGCGCACCCGGAACGCGGTGGTGTCCGGCTCCAGGGCCTCGTCGAGACGCGTGCGCCGGCGCAGCTCGGCGGGCCGCTCGATCTCCAGCCGCACCTGGATCCGCCGCGGCAGGAGCGGCAGGTCGCTCGCCGCCGGCATGCCGACGGCGGGCTCGTTCCGGTCGGAGAGGGCGACGTCGGGCCGCTCCCGGCCCCACGCGTCCCAGCTCGCCGCGCAGTCGGCGAGGGCCGATCCGACCTTCCAGCCGTCGCGCACGACCGAGGTCTGGGCGGCGAAGGTGGGCTCGAGCCACAGGACGCCGCCCGTGACCTGGTTCAGGCTGCCGGGGGCGGGCGCGTTCCCGGCCGTGAAGAAGCGCGGAGCGAAGAAGGAGAGGGTCTCCTCGTCGCCGATCCGCCGCTCGCCGCGCCAGAGCACGCCCACGGTGCGCCGGTCGGGGTCCTTCTCGCGGGTCGGGAGCAGGGCCCAGCAGACCTCGACGAGCCCCCGCGCCCCCGGATCGGCGCCGGTCCCGGCGTCCTGCCGCCGGAGGTCGGCCGCCCCGGAGGCGCGCACGAGCCGCAGGCGCGGCCAGAGGGTGTCGGCGAGGTCGTCGCCGTCGGTGTCGAACTTCACCCAATCGGCGAGGAGATCGCCGCGCGGGCCGCCCTCGATCGCCTCCAGGTCGTCGACGAGGAGCTCCGTCACCGCCAGCCCCATCTCGGTGACGTCGCGATTCCCCTCCGTGCGGTCCCAGATCGTGAGGGAGGTGTCCAGGAGCCGCACGAGCGCGAGGATGAGGATCGAGAGCAGGCTCAGGGCGAGCAGGAGCTCGATCAGCGTGAAGCCGCGCCGCGCGCTCATCGCTCCACCCTCCGCAGCACCCGGCCGGGGCCGAGGAGCTCGACGCCCACCATCCGCACGCGGGGGGTCGCCTTCCAGCCGTTCGCCGTGCCGAGCGTGGGATCGAAGGAGCGCCGGTCGTGGCCCACGAAGAAGCGCCAGTCGATCCGATCGGCCTGGACGCCGACGGGATTGGCCTCGCCGCCGGGCTTCCCGTCCCAGAGGAGCTCGAGCCCGGGCGCCGTCTCCGGATCCTCGTCCCAGGGAACGGCGGGATCGGTGCGCAGGAGGACGCCGATCCGCGGGCCGGGCGCAAGAGCCTCCTCGACCTCCCAGAAGAGGCCGCGCCAGAGGGCGAGGGGTTGATCGACGAACATCCCGAAGGAATGGAGCTCGGGCGCGTCGGCGCGCGGCGCCCAGCGGTCCCAGTAGCGGAACGGGAAGAGGACGACCGGCGTGCCGGCGGCGTGGGCGGCGGGAAGCGTGCCGTACCGGCCGCGGAAGAGCCCGCCCGCCTTCCCGTCCATCGCGCCGGGCACCGCGGAGCCGCGCGCCATCACGAGCGCGTTGCCGACGACAAAATCGTAGTGCAGGATCTCGTCGTCGATCAACACCGTGCCCTCCGGCGGGAAGAGCGCGACGGAGGCGATCGGGATCGATGCATCGGCGGCGCCGATGCCCGCGACGAGAACGCTGGCGCGGATCGAATCGATCGGGCTCACCGCCTCGCCGGCCGCGTGGCTCCGGTCCTCCGTGCCGAGGAGCCCGCGGCCGGACGCGGCGAGGAGGATCACGTTGGATTCGGCGTCGTAGCCCTGGTAGAAGGCGAGCTCCTCGCCGATCCGCAGGACCCCGCCGGCGGGCGGGAGCTGGCCGAGGAGCCCGTTCAGCCCCCCGAGGTAACCGAGCGGGACCTGCAGGAGGTCCGGGAGCACCTCGAGCTCCGTCTCGCTCTCGACGAGCGCGCGCGCGAGGACGAGCTGGCCCCCCATCGTGGCCGGCGGGTCCGGGGAGCCCTCGGCGAAGCGGATGCCGCCGAAGACAACCTCGTCGATCACCGCGGACGGGACGGCGGCGCCCCGCCCGCCGCGGAAGTCGCCGCCCACTTGCACGCCCACCGCCTCGCGCGGGCGCTCGCCGGAGGGGAACTTGACGGCGCGCGCGTAGCGGCGCGTGTCGAGGACCGTCACCGACGCCGGATCGGCGCCCGGCACGCCGGCGGCGATCGGCACCGGCGCCGGGGTCTGCAGCGCGACGTAGAAGGCGACGCGCTGCACGCCGGTTTGGGGCACCACGGCCTTTGCGCTCGCCTGGGCGGAGAGCGGGACGCCCGGCACCTCCGCCCAGCTCGTCTGGATGTACTGGTTCGGTCGGTGCGCGAAGTGGATTCGCACCGGCCAGCCCGGGGAGGAGGGATCGCCGTCCATGAGCGTCACGTAGTCGAGCCGCCCGGGCCAACCGCCCGTGACGTCCCCCATCCCCGCCTGCCACACCGGGAGGACGAGCGTGCCGGCGAGGTGCTCGTGGGAGTACGTGCCGAAGACGCCGCGGTGCTGGAAGGCGGTGCGCGTGGCGTGGGTGACGGGAAGGTCGGCGTCCTCCTCCGTGCCCAGCGCGGCCTCCCAGTAGGCGCCGGCCGCTGGAGCGGACGACACGGGCGGCGGCGGCGCCGTCGCGAGGGCGGGGAGGCTCCCGCCGCCGCCTCCCCCGCCGCCTCCCCCGCCGCCGCCGGGCGGGCGCTGCCCCCGCACGGTCCCCTCGAGGAGCCCGGCGTGGGAGGCGTACTGCGCGGCCTCCAGCGCGGCCGGATCGTCGCGCACGAGCCCGCCGCTCACCACCTCGTCGTAGCGCACCCACTCGGTCGAGGTCGTCTCGCTCCCCAGATGCGTGATTTGGGCGAGCTGCGATGCTCCGACCTGCGCCGGCAGGAACCCGGCGATCCCTCCCCCGCCGGCGATCGTGAGGGAGATCGGGATCACCATGGTCTGCGCCCAGAGCTGCTCGTCGGGGTCCTCCCCGTCTCCGGTGGTGATATTGTCCTCCCAGAAGAAGACGAACGAGCCCCGCCCCTTCATGTCGTCGGGGGCGCCGGCGAGGTTCTTCAGCTCCGGCACCTGGTCGCCGCGGCGCGGGATCAGGAGGCGGTTGTCCTGCCAGCCGGAGTAGTAGACGACCTCGACGTCGCCGAGGCGCGTGCCGTTGATGTCGGTGATGAAGTTCTGCTGGCCGGAGGCGGGTTCGTTGACGTCGGCGTTGAAATCGAGCGAAAGCAGCGCCGCGTAGCCGCCGCTCGGGCTGAACCCCGCCATCACGTCGGAGACGTCCCCGGTCGGATCGGCCGGAGCGAGGAGAAGCCCCTCGACGTCGTTGCCCACGCCGTCCATCCCGTAGCCGAGGGTGAAGACGAATCCCGACTGCAGGAGGACCTGGATCGGCTCCATCTCCCGCTCCGTCTTGTCCCCTCCCTTCACGATCCCGACCACCCGCCCCACGCGGAACGGGCCGAGGTCGCTCGGCAGGGTGGCGGAGGCGCTCGGCACGTTCGTCAGCACCGTCCGCGCGTAGCCGTAGAGCGCCACGGCGGCGCCCTCGGGGTGGTCGAAGGACTTGGCGATCCCCACGTTCGCCAGCGCGTCGCCCACCGCCGCGAATTCCTCCCGCGCGGCGCGCCCCCCGTAGCCGGCGTACTCGCCCTCGAGCTGGGGAACGGCGCGGAAGGAGGTCGGGCCGGTCCGCGTCGCCTCGATCAGCTCGTGGCCGATCCGGAGCACGCAGACGTCGGGGAAGCCGTCGGTCGACTCGACGGGGATCGTGGTCGCCTCGGCGTCGAGGCCGGCCGTGAGGCGGGTCAGCCCGGGCGTCTTCGCGAACCACTTGCCGTCGACGAGCATCATCATCTGGTCCGGCCGGTTGCCGGTCGCCTCGACGGTCACGTGCACCCAGCCGCCGGCGATCACCCCCGGCCCTTCCTCGCCGGCGATGGGGTAGCGGACCTCTCCCACCTCGGCGAAGGCGGAGTCGGGGTGATCCCCGGCGCCGTCGAGCACCCGGAACACGAGCTCTCCCTTCGCGAAGAGGAGAGAGACGCGGTCCGAGTCGTTGAACGGGCCGCCGGCGTCCAGGAAGCGCGCCCCGTCCTCGAGGGACTTGGGCCGGATCCACGCCGAGAAGGCGAAGGGGCCCATCAAGCCCCCGGCGCTGCTCCAGCCCACGAGATCGTCGTCCGTGATGCGGGAGATCGTGCCGTCCGGCAGGTAGCGCCCCTCGGCGTCCCGCGACTCGTCGTCGAAGTGCAGCACGCGGTTCTCGCGATCCCCCGTGTGCTCTTCCCGCGCCGCCCAGAGCTGGAGCCACCCCCCGCCCGGCTCCTCGTCGGCGAACGTCAGGACCGGCCGATCGTGCAACGGATCGGGGGAGGGCTGCGTGTCGTAGGGGCCGAGGTGGGCGCGCGCGCGCGTGGGGTGATCGCTCCGGTAGGTCGGATCGAAGCGGGTCGTCACCGCGGGGCCGGTGAGCCAGCCCGGCGCGAGCCGCACGAGCCGGGAGAAGAGGTCGAAGTCCGCCTGCCGCGTCCACACCTCCATCAGCGGCTGCTGGGGCACGATCAGTTCCACCTGCTCGCGGGCGGCGAAGACGCGCTCGACGCCGGTCTCCTTGTTGACCGCGGCGCGGAGCTGCATCTCGTAGACGTCCCGCGAGACGAACGAGAAGGGCATCGTCGAGAAGGCGAGCTCGTTGTCGTTCGCGTTCAGGGCGTTCTTGTAGAGGGCGATCGCGTCCTCGCGGTCGATGAAGCCGGTGATCGGCAGGAGCTCGCCCTTCTCGTCCTCGAGCCGATGGTGGGCGAAGGCCTCCGGCACGACGGGAGCGTCCGTGGGCAGCCGCTCGATCCCCGCGGCGGGCAGGACGATGCGGCGCACGAAGTCCTCGAAGCCGGCGAAGGGCCGGGAGGCGAGGAGGACCTCCACGAGCGCGCGCGCCTCGGTCGCCGTGATGCGCGACGAGGTCCGGGCCAGCCGGACGTTCGCGAGCAGGGCCTGCAGCACCGCGGGGGAGGCGGTGTTCACGTCCACCGGCCGCCGGGCGAGCGGGTACACGAGCGTGTCGAAGGCCGCGTACTCGTTCACGAGCGGATCCCAGAGGGTCAGCGCGCCCGGCGCGGCGGCGCGTACGAGGCCGTACTCGGTCGTCTGCCCGTCCGTGATCCGCACGGTGGTGCCGGGGTTGAACCAGCGGCCCTCGGCCACCGCGAGGTCCCGCTCCTTCCGCCCCCCCTCGACGTTCTGAATGACGCGCGCCGGGCTCTGCCACTCCGGCCCGGCGCCGATCCCGCCGTGGGGGGACGCGGTCCGGCCGAGGGTGGCGAGGGCCTCCTCGCCGATCGACTCCGCCATGGCGAGGCTCCGGGCGTCGCCCACCTGCTCGATGGCGTCGAAGGACCGCAGCCCGCGCGAGGGATCGGCGATCCGCCAGCGCGCGAGCGCGAAGGCGCGCTGGTCGAGGAGCTCGGCGCCGATGCCGAGGGCATGGGCGGGCGACGGGCCGCCCTTCTCGGCGTTGCCCTCCTCGTCGTAGCGCACGCCGAGGCCGCGCTGCAGGCCGGTGAAGCGGTCCGGCTCGCGCGCGGCGTAGCCGATCAGCTCGCGCCCCGCCCAGAAGAAGCCGGCGGGCAGGAAGTCTTCCGTCGAGCCGACCTCGATCTCCGTCGCCTCGGCCTCCGCGGGCTCCTGCACGTGGGCCACCCCGCCGATCAGGTTGGCAAAGAGCTGGGGCGGCGCGCTGTTCAGGTCGACCCGGCCGGCGACGTCGCGGACGTCGAGGTCCCACATCACCCCGCCGGGATCGCGGGGGTTCAGGAACGCGGGCGGGAAGTCGTTGGTGACCGCGAGCTCGTCCGCGGAGTCCGACCACGGCGTCGGGTCGAGCCCGGGATGCGACGGGCCGAGCACGGCGCGGGCGTGGGCGGCGGCGGATTCGAGGGCCAGGTCGGCCTGCGCGCGATCGACGATGTTCGCGCTCGCCTGGTCCGTGTTCCCGACCGTGAGGAGGAAGGGCGTGCAGAGCACGAGCAGGGCGAGGAGCACGAGCAGGACCGCCACCATGGCGATCCCCCGCTCGCGGGCCGGTTCTTCCTGCCACGGGGCCATCGGCGTCACTCCACCGTCCCGTAGAGGCCCACGGCGACCGACTCGCGGGCACCGTCCTCGAACTCCAGGGTGACGAACACCGGATCGGGGTGCGCGCGCCGGTCGAGGGTCCCGCCGGCGGCGAAGAGGACCTGCCGCGGCGCGTCGCCCGTGAAGCGCACCGTTTCGGGCAGGATCGCCACCTCGGAGGAGACGAGCGCGCTCACCACGAGATGGTCGACGCCGCCGGGGAACGGCCGGTCGGGATCGGAGAGGACGAGGGAGTCCTCGACCTTCCACACCTCGGCGGTCTCCTCCCTCGCCTGCACCGCCACCCCGTCCACGAAGAGGGCGAGGCGCTGGTGATCGTACTCGAGCCGCAGGCGCGTCCAGCGCTGGAGGGGCACGGCGCCGGGATCGCTCTGCACGAAGACCTTGCCGCCGGCCATCGGCTGGCCGTCCTTCTCCGCCCGCGCCAGGAACCAGCCGCGCGCCTCCCCCTGCCCGCCGATCTCGAGGCCGATCGTGCGGCCGATGCGCACGAGCCGGCCGCCTCCGGTGCCGTGGCGGCGCACGGCGAGGTCGACGGCGAATCCGGCCCGGAAGTCCCAGGAGGGATCGTGCTTCACCTGGACCTCGGCGAAGGCGCCCGGGCCGCCGAAGGAGAGGGCATGGCCGAGGTAGCCGTCCGCGGCGAACGTGCAGCCGCGCTCCCCGCCGTCGAGCTGGAACGCGCCCGCGAGCGAGCGGTCCTCGAAGTGCCAGGTGCCCACGACCCGGAGCGAATCGGCGACGATCGTCCCCGCCGCGGGATCGAGGCGGACGCGAGCCGGGCTCTGGGTGGCGATCGCCGCGTTCTGCGCGCTCCGGAGCATGCTCTTCACGAGGCCCACCGCCTGGCGCTTCCCCACGTCGAGGGCGGCGAAGACGCCCAGCCCCCCGCCGAGCACGACGGCGAGGATGGCGAGCACGAGGAGCAGCTCGAGGAGCGTCACTCCCGCCCGCCGGCCGCCGGCGCCGTTCGTCCTCGTCGTCATGGGTAGGTTCGCCCTCATTCGCGGTCGAACTTGGTGATGTCGTCCGGAGTGCCGAAGATGGCGTCCTCGCCGGCGCTGATGAGCTGGAAGGAGTCGTGGGCGTAGTAGCGCCCGGTCGCCGCGTTGAAGAAGGCCCGCGGCGCGCTCTGGATCTCGGCCCCCGTGTCGGGATGGTGGGTCAGGTACGGCCGGTCCTTCACCTCGTAGTCGCGGTGGTGGAAGTAGGCGAGCGGGTTTCCCCAGGCGTCCGCGATCTCGAAGAGCCCCCGCGTGCCGAAATCGGTGAGCGAGGTTCCGGAGAAATCGCCGTCGACGTTCTGGAGCCGGTCCACCTCGTCGCCGAGGTGCCCGCCCGCCTCGTAGCCGTTCGACCAGAGGGCCACGACGAGGGCCTCGATCCCCACGTTCAGACCGTCGTTCGCCACCCCCTGGTCGGCGGTGAAGGTGCTCGAGGGATAGTCGCCCTTGTCGCGGTCATAGGCATCGAGGACGACTTCCAGCGTGCCGAGCTTCTGCTTCGTGGTCTGGACGTTGGCCGCGTCCTCGGCGCCGCCGAGCTGGGTGATGAGGATCGTGGCGAGGATCCCGATGATCAGGATCACCGCCAGGAGCTCGATGAGGGTGAAGCCGGCCCGCTTCGCGCGCCGCCGGTCGATCGTCGTTCCGGGGGTCCTCATCCCTCGCCTCACTCGACGCGATACACGACGGCCGCGTTGTCCATCCGCACCCGCGCCTCGCGGCCGACCTCGCCCTCGACGAGGAGGCCGACGCGGAGCGTGCCCTGGGCGATGCCGGCCAGACGGGCGCTCTCCACGAGCGGAATCCCGTTCAGGAAGAGAGTCACCGCGGCCTCCGAACCCTCGCCCTGCCGCTCGATCCGCAGGCGCACCCATTCCCCGGTCGGGAACGGCTGCTCCATGTCGAGGACCTCCGGCGTGCGGCCGGAGCGGACGAGGCGCACCTGGGTGCTGCCGTCCTTGTGGCGGGTGACGCTGGCCTCGTGGGTGATCTCGCTCTCGCCGGCGCGTCGCGCCCGCTCGGTGACGATGAAGATCCCCGCCCGCACGTTCGTGGGCTCGAGCCACACGTCGGCCTCGAGGGAGGCGAAGAGGTTCGCGCCGTACTCGCGGTAGACGCGCGTCGTCCCCGAGGTGGTGAAGACGCCGCGCACCTCGACCGCGCCCTCCGCCATCCGCGCCTCGGGGCCGAGGCCCTCGTCGGTCACCCAGCCGTTCGCGAGGCGCTTGCGGTTGAAGGCATCGGTGAACTCCTCCCGCTTGCCGTGCTCCTGGATCCGCTCGCTCTGGGCCTTGGCCCACACGCGATAGGGATCGTCGGCCGGGAGGTCGCGCCGCCGATCGTCGAGGTCGGCGAGCTGGATCAGGGCCTCCGTCGTCTCGCCGGCGAGGTACGTGCACCAGGCGTCGCCGGCCCGCGCCACCGGATCGGCCGGATCGACGCCGAGGGCGGCCTGGAAGGCGTCGCGCGCCTCCTCCCGCGCGCCGAGATGCAGGGAGTTCAGCCCGCGCAGGGCGTGCACCTCGCCGCGGGCGGAATCGAGCTCCACGGTGCGCTCGAGGTAGCGCTCGGCATCCTCGAAGCGGCCGAGGCGGAAGGCGGTCTCGCCGAGCGCCACGAGCGCGTCCTCGAAGTCGAGCTCGATCTCCAGCGCCCCGAGCAGCGCCTCGCGCGCGCCCTCGTAGTCGCCGAGGCGCCCGAGCAGCCGCCCGCGCTCGAAGAGGGCCCAAGCGTCGCCGGGATGGGCCTCGAGGGCGAGATCGACGAAGCCGAGGGCATCCGCCTCGTTCTCGGTGATCTCGGCGAGGAAAGCGAGGGCGTCGTAGACGACGTGGGCGCGCAGCGGGTCGGCGTCGAGGGCGAGGGCGAGCTGGTCGCGCGCGCCGGTGTGGTCCGCGGCGAGCATCCGCTGCAACGCGCCGGCCACGAGCAGCTCGAAGCCCACGTTCTCCTCCAGCTCCGGCATCTCCGGCGGTGCGCCGGCCGCGGCGTCGAGGAGAGACGTCACCAGGAGGCCGGCGAGGGCGGGCTGGTGGGTCTCGTCGCCGCGCACGGCCTGCTCGTAGACCCGCCGCGCGTCGGCGAGGCGGCCGGCGGCGAGGTAGGCGCCGGCGAGCTCGGTGCGGATCGCGACGCGCGCGGCGAGGAGCTCGGGGGCGTTGGGGACCAGGCGGCTCGCCTGCTCGAGGTGCTCGATCGCCTCCGAGTGCTCTCCGGTGCGCACCAGATGCCGGCCGAGCCCGCGGCGGGCCTCCCACGCGGCCTTGTCGACCTCGACGGCGCGCCGGAAGCGCTCCCCGGCCACCTCGGTCAGGAGGAAGCGCTCCTCCAGCTCGGCCAGCCGCACGTGGACCTCGGCGCGCAGCGGGAACGTCGCGAGGAGCGAGCGATAGAGGTCGAAGGCGTCCTCGAAGCGGAACCCCGCCTCGTAGGCGCGGCCGAGCCCCAGGGGCGGCAGCGGGTCCTGGGGATCGAAGGCCATGCAGAGGCGGTAGGTCCGCTCGGCCACCGCGAGGGCCGCCGGGGCCTCCAGGCGCAGCTCCGTGCAGCGCCCGGCGAACTCCACGGCGGCGGCGTAGCTGCCGCGCGTCAGATCCTCGCCGATCTCGCGCCGGCGGAGCTCGATCCAGTTCGCCGGCGTGCCCGCGAACCCGAGCTCGAGCACCGTGGCGCGGTGGTAAGGCAGCGCGGGGGCGCCGACGGCGAGCTGGGTCTCGCGGCCGGTGACGGGGTCGATCTCCACGAAGAGGATCGGCTCGCTCGCCCGTTCGCTGCCGGTGACGAGGTCGAAGCGATCGGGGTTCTCGATCCGCCCGAAGACGAGGCCGCCGGAACTGCGCAGGATCCAGTCGTAGCGCTTCTTGTAGCCTTCCAGGCGCGCCGTGCGCTCCTCGGGCGTCTCGTCCGCGAAGGGATCGGGCGGCTCCTGCGCGGCCTGGAGGAGCGAGACCGTGCTGCGCTCGCCCTTCTCCTCCTCCGTCGCGGCGAAGAACTCATCGTCGCCCTCCTCCCCGCCCGCGGCCCCGAAGGAGGCGAAGAGGTCGGCCACGAACTGGGCCGGCACCTCGCGGCGCAGGAGCGCTCCGTAGGCGGCGGGCGCGGGGCCCGGCACCGGCGGCGGCAGGAGGCCGGCGAGCGGCCGGCGCGGCGGCTCCACGAGATCGAGGGGCGGCAGC
Source organism: Planctomycetota bacterium (assembly GCA_040754415.1). GTDB lineage: Bacteria > Planctomycetota > UBA1135 > UBA1135 > JBFMCU01. The sequence goes on along the minus strand of JBFMCU010000086.1, from coordinate 10,152 downwards.
GGGCGCGTGTCCCGCGGCGGGGCGAAGAGCGCCCGCACGAGGGCCGGCGCGGCGGCGGGGTCGGGAAGGACGAGGCCGAGGTCGGGCGCGCCGTGGTGGACGAGCTCCGCCGTCCCCGCCCGCGTCCGGGACTGGACCGGGGCCGGAGATCCGGAGAGCTCCCGCCACGCGAGGAGGGCCAGCACGAGGAGGCCGGCGAGGAAGGCGATCTGTTCCTGGCGCAGGCGCATGGGGTCAGCTCTCCGGCGCGGCGACCGGCCGCAGGCGGGCGATAATCAGGGTCAGGACCATCTGCACCTCGTCGTCCTTGGTGCGCGACGGGCTCGTCTCGAGCTCGTCCACGAAGAGGACGCGACCGTCGCGCGGGCGCTGCGTGGCGGCGAGGACCCGGGTGAGGGCGAGCGAAGAGCCGCGCAGCTCGAAACTGACCTTCGTGCGCTCGACGTCGCCGAGACCGTTGCGCGAGGAGAGACCGGGATCGAGGCGGATGGCGATCTTCTCGATGCGCTTCACGCGGGCCTCGATGGCGATCGTGGCCACGGTCTCGATCACGTCGAGGGCCTCGAGGCAGCGGACGATCTCCTCGTCGCGGGTGGGCGAGAGCTGCGGCATGCCCAGGCCGGGGTCGATCGCGAGATTGACGCGGTTGGCGCGCGGCAGGAGGTCCTCGCGCACCTGGGTGAGGGCGCGCAGGTACTGGTTCGGGAAGGAGCCCAGCGCCGGATCGAGGACGAACTCCGCGCGGGGACGGAAGCCCACCGCCCCCTCGAGGGTCGTCATCGCGGCCCGGAGCGCTTCGTTCTCCGCTCGGGCGGCGGCGAGGTCGGATTCCGAGTACAGGTCCGCCCGGAGCTCGCGTTCGCTCCGCGTGATCGTCCCCTTGGCGGCGGTGATGTCCCCCTCGTAGCGGCCGTCGATCACGAGGTAGCCGGCGAGGAACGCGACGAGCCCGCCGCCCACGGTGACGACGAAGCGCTTGTTCTCCTGCCAGTAGTCGTCGAGGCTCATGGCTAGAGGCCTTGGATTCGGGTTCGTGGGCATTTGAGTCGAGTTCGCTCCAAGGCCTCGGGTCTCAACGGCGTCAGCCGTTGAACCAGGACCATGCTAGCGGGGCTGGGGCAGAGCCCCGCTAGCCCTCCCTCCCGCCCGGCCCGGGGCCTTCCTCGGCCGCTGCTTCCGCCTCGACCGCGGGCGCGGGCGGGAGCAGGCACGTCAGCTCGAGGGTGAAGTAGGAACCGGTCGAGGCCATCTGGTGCACGAGCCGCGTCGCGGGGGGGAGATCCTTCCGCACCGCCTCCACGAACTCCTCGAAGAGGACGGTCGGCGCATCGGTGCCCTCGCGCGTCTGCCCGCGCAGGCGCAGGATCGGGAGCAGGTCCGGGGAGCGCACGCCGAGGTCGTCGCTCGCCGACCACGAGCTCGTCAGCGAGTCGAGCCAGAAGTCCTGCGGGAGGTGGCGTTCGATCGCCGCCACGGCGCGCACGATCTCCTCGCCGGAGCCGGCGAGGGCGTGCAGCTCCCGCGCGCGCGCGGCGAGGGCCTCGCTCTCGGCCAGCAGAGCGCGCGTGTTGCCGTCGTTGCGCCGGGCTCGGGCGAGCCGGCTCTCCAGGGCCGCCGCCGTCTCCCGGAGCTCCGCGAGGTCCCCGCGCATGCGCCACACCTTCACCCCGAGGAACGCGAGGGCGAGGGCGGCGAGCGCGATGAGGAAGGCCGGTCCCCGCTGGAACTCGCGCCGCTTCGCCACCGCCGCCGGCAGGATCTCGATCGAGTAGGCCGCGGGGTCGGAGGCGGAGGTGGCGAGCCCCAGGGCGAGCACCGCCTCGAGCCGGTGCTCGTCGAGGGCCGCCGCGCGGGCCGGATCGAGCTTCGTCGTGTCGACGACCACGAAGGGATCGAATAGCTCGACCTTCACGCCGAGGGCGTTCGCGAGGTAGCCCGTCAGTCCCTCGAGCGCCGCGCCGCCGCCGCAGAGCAGGACGCGGTCGAGCTTGAGGGTCGACAGCTTCACCTGGTTCTTGGCGAAGAGCACCGCGGACTGCAGGAGGCTCAGGAGCTGGCCGGCGGGACCGAGCATGGCCCGGCTCGCCTTCTCCTGGTTGGCGGAACGGAACGCCGCGCCCGGCGCGACCGTGCCTTCGTCGATCTTGAAGCGCTCGGCGCGCCGTTCGTCGATCTGGAAGCGCTGGGCGATCGCCTCGTCGAAGAGCCGGGAGCCCCCCGAGAGGTTGCGGGCCAGGAGGAGATCCGTGCCCCGCACGAGGACGACGTCGATGTTCTCGCGGCCGACGTTGGCGACGAGCACCGTGTCCTCCATCACGACCCCGTAGTGGAGGAACGCGTTGTACAGGGCGACGGCATTGGGCGTGAAGGCGTCGAGCTCGCCGCCGATCGCGGCGAGTCCCGCGGCGTGCTGGGCGAGGAGCGACTCGCGGGCCATGCACAACATCACCACGTCTTCGCCCTCGATCTCCGGGATCTCGGGCAGGACGTTGAAGTCGGAGGCGACCGCGCTGTCGGACTGCCCGCCGATCTCCGCCGCCTCGAATCGCATCAGCTTCCGGAGCTGCCAGTCGGGCACGCGGGGCACGCGCGAGTAACGGACGTTGACCTCGCGGCCGGTGAGCCCGAGCCGGCAGGCCTTGGGCTTGAGGCCGGGCGCCATCATCTCCCAGCCGCTCGCCGTCGTCCCCCCGGGATTGGGCGCCACGAAGAAGTCCGTGACGACGAAGCTCGTGCCCTTCACCTCGCCGCGCAGGAGCTTCACGGTCGAGGTGCCGATGTCGATTCCGGTCGCCGTTCGTGCCATGCGGTGCTCGCCTCGCTATTCGGACCTGTCCTCTTCCGCGCCCGCGCCGAGGGACTCGCGCACGTGGGCGGTGAGGTCGGGCGCCGTAGCCGCGTCGATCGCCGCGAGCACCGCCCGCAGCCGAGCACGCCCCTCGCCCGCCTCGTCCCGCCCGAGGCCCGCGAGCGCGGCGTCGATCTCCGCCACCAGCGCCGCGGCCTCCTCGGCGATCTCGCTCGGCCCCCCGGCCGCGCCGTCCGGGCCGGGCGCGAACGTCCCCGCCACCGCCACCGCGCGGGCGCGGCACTGGCGGAAGAGCTCGGCGAGGGCGAAGAAGCGCGCGCGCTCCACCTCGGCGCGGATCGCGCCGAGGCGGGCCAGCCCGTCCTGGACGAGGCGCACCCGCGCCGCCTCCGTCTGGGATACGAGCGGCGCGTCGAAGGGCACCTCGTCGAGGAGCGTGCTCCAGGCGGCGAGCGCCTCGCCGAAGCGCCCGCGCGCCTCGGCCTCCTGGGCCCGGGCGGCGAGATCGCGGGCCCGGGTCCGTTCCGCGGCGAAGGAGAGCTGCACGTGGAAGGAGTCGAGGCCCGCGCGGACCACGCGCAGGCGGAGCGCCCCCTCGCGCACCGATCCGGCGATCGCCACCGGCCGGCCGAACGAGAGCCGCACGAGATCCACGCCGCGCCCGGCGAGGAGATCGGTGGCCGCGGGGAGATCGAACTCCGTCCCGAGGGAACGGTAGCCGTCCGGCCCCCGCGCCGCGAGGAAGCCGGCGCGCGCCGCGTCCTCCGGGCCGGCGACGGCCAGCGCGATCTCGAGGATCCCCTCCGGCGGGGCGCCGGCCGCGGTGAAGTCGAGCCCCTTCCCGGCCACGGCGGCGGTCCACGACCCCGCGCCGGCCGCGGCGATCTCGGGCGCGAGCTCGATCCCCGGCAGGAGCACGCGACCGCTCCGGACGAGGGCGGCAGTCGTCGCGTCCGATCCGAAGAGGCGGGCCTCGGCGTCGGCGCCGCGGACGGCGAGTTCCGCCGCGGCCTCCCCCGGGACGAGCTCCACGTCGTCCACCCCGACCGACCCGGGGCCGGGCGCCGCGGCGGCGACGAGCACGCGGACGCGGTCGTAGCCCGGGAGGCCGAGGAAGGGGAGCGCGAGGGAGGCGATCTCGTCGCTCGCCGGCGCGACCCGGCTCCAGACGTCGAATTCCGGGCCGTCGCCGGCGCTGCTCGCGAAGCGCAGGCCGATCCGCGCGCGCGCCTCCCCCTCGACGCGGAGCGAGGCGCGCAGGAGATGGGCGGCGCGCGAGCCGACGGCGAGGGGAGGCGAGAGCGCGAGGGCCCACTCCCCCGCCTGGAGGCTCGCGCCGAAACCGGCGCTCCCGGTGGCGGCGAAGGCGGCATCGCGGAAGAAGCCCTGGGGCGCGGTCTCGGCCACCTCCCAGGCGTCCGCCCCCGCCGTTCCCTCGAAGGTGCCGTCGGCGAGGAGGTTCCCGGGCGCCTCGGAGACGCGGGCGGCAGCGGCCGGACCTTCGCCGCCTTCGCCGCGGAGCCGCCAGGCCGCGACCGCGCCGGCGGCGACGACGGCGAGGAGGAGGAAGGCCCCGCGGATCCCGCGCCGCCCGCCCGCCGCCCGCACGCGCTCGGCGGCGATCGCTCCGATTTCCTCGCCGGCGGGGAGGGGGGCGGAGGCGAGGGCGGCGTCGAGGAAGGCGAGCTCGACCGCGCCGAGGTGGAAGCGGTCCCCGTGGGCGAGGGCATGGCGCTCGACGCGCTCCCCTCCGACCCGGGTGCCGTTCGTGCTCCCGAGATCCACGAGGACGAGCCCCCCCTCCTTCCCCTTCGCCTCCCCCTCCGCGCGGATCTCGGCGTGGTGCCCGGAGACCGAGGCGTCCTCCAGGACGAGCCCGTTCCCCGGCCGGCGGCCGATCGAGATCCCCCCGGCCGGGACGGCGACTTCCCGCCCGCGGAGCGGGCCGCTCTCGATGCGGATCCAGAAGCGCGATTCCCGCGGGTCCATTCGATGGGGAGGGGTCGTCGGGGCGGGCTCGTGGTCGCCGGGGCCCGCCGCGCGGAATCCGCAGGCGCCGCGGGGTTCCGGAGCGCCCCCGGCATATCCGAGCCTGGGGTTCGGGTTACGATCCCCACCTCGCCGGGGATCGCGCTTCAGGCGCCGATCGGCAGGCGGGGCGGGTTCCCGGGCATCGTAGTGCCTGGTCCCGGGCCGTGCGAGCGAACGCCGCCGGGCCGGGTGGTTCGTCCTCGTTTCTTCCGGCCGGTCCTCCTCCCTTCCCACCCATGTCCGCGCCCCCCGCCTTCTTCCTCGCCGCCCCCCCGAGCGAGGAGCGGCCGCCCCGGCTCGCCCCGGGGGAGGAGGAGCACGCCCGCCGGGTCCTGCGGCTGGGGGCGGGGGCGGCGGTCGTGGGCCTGGACGGCGAAGGGGGCCGCTGGCCGCTCCGGATCGCCGGGGCCGGCCGCCGGGGACTCGCGCTCGTGCTCGCCGGCCCCCCCGCCCGCGAGCCGGCCCCCGGCGAGCCGGGCGCGCCCCTCCCCTGGGTGGAGGTCGCCGTCGCCTGGCCGAAGAAAGCCCGCGGCGAGGAGATGCTCGGCCGTCTCGTGCAGCTCGGCGCCGCGGCCGTCACCCCGCTCTCCGGCGCGCAGGGCGGCGCCGCCGCGGCCCCCCCCGCGCCGCCCGAGCGCTGGTTCCGGATCGCCCGGGAGGCCGCCAAGCAGTGCGGCCGCGCCTGGCTGCCGCATCTCGGCCCGCGGCTGAGCCCGGGCGAGCTTCTCGCCGCGCGGGGAAGCGGCGTCCTCGCCGTCCTCGATCCCGCCGCCGCGCTCTCCCTCGACGCCTGGCTGCGCTCGCTGCGCCCCGCGCCGCAGGGCGTCGGAACGCGCGGGCGCCCCATCGTGCTGGCGATCGGCCCCGAGGGCGGCTTCAGCCCCGAGGAACAGGAGGCCTTCCTCCTCGCCGGCGCCTCCCCCGTCCGCCTCGCCCCCCACATCCTGCGCATCGAGACCGCCGCCGAGGCCGCGATGGCGGTGGCGGGGGTGGTGTTGATGTGAGGCGCGGGCGCCGGAAACCGGCGGACCCCTACTTCCCCGGCCCCGCGTAGCCCAGGTTGCGGAGCTGGCGCTGGGTCGCCTCGTCGATGCCCTCCAGGGGAGAGGTGTCGAGGGGCTCGAGGAGCGAGTCGCGCCAGGCGCTCCACTCCGCGGCGAGCTTTCGGGCCTCCTCGGGGCGGTCCGCGGCGAGGTCGTGCCGCTCGCCGGGATCGACTTCGAGATCGAAGAGACCGGCGTCGGGATCGTTCTCCTTCGTGGACAGGATCCGCTTGAAGCGGCCGGAGTAGATCGCCCAGAGCCGGCGGCGGAAGCGCTCCCCCTTCCAGACGACGTTGCCCTCGTTCTCGAAGAGCTCGCTGACCACGGCGTGGTCCACCCTGCCCAGCGGATCGCCCTCCATGGGCGGGGCGGGGATGCCGAGCTCGTGCAGCAGGAACGGCATGAGGTCGACGTGCTGCACGCGCGCGGCGGGATCGAGGATCAACTCGCGACCCACCGGCGGTTTGATCATCAACGCGCTGCGCACCTCGTCCTCGAAGAGGGAGAAGCCGTGCATCTCGAGTCCGTGCTCGCCGAAGAGCTCGCCGTGGTCGGACACGACGACGATCCAGGACCGGTCGTACAGCCCGCGCGCGCGCAGCTCGTCCAGCACTTCGCCGATCCCGGCGTCCATCTCGAAGAGCTCGGCGTCGTAACGGGCGAGCGCCGCCAGGCGCGCGTCCGATGGTGCGCCCCCCGCGAGGAAGCGCCGTGCGAGCTCCGGGGGCGGATCGTAGGGGTCGTGCGGATCGAAGTAGTTCAGGAACAAGAAGAACGGCCGCCGGTGCTGGCGGCGCAGGAAGGGCAGAGCGATCGCGTTGACTTCGGGCGCCGCGCGTCCCGCGATCGAACTGAACTCGCAATCGTACGCGTGGAACCCTTGCGCGAGCCCGAACACCGGCTTCAGCCACGGCCCCGATCCGACTCCGACGGTGGCGTATCCGGCGCTCTGCAGCACCTCGGCCAGGGTGACCGCCTCCGGGGCGAGCCCGTGGACCTTGAAGTGCGCGAAGATCTCCGGGCCCCCCACCGCGGTGCTGAGGGCGACCTCTCCCTCTGGATCGTAGTGGGCGCCGTGCGTCGAGGGAAAGAGCCCGGTGAACATCGAGGCGTGCGTCGGCAGGGTCCACGAGGACACCGCGATGCAGTCGGTGAACACGACGCTCTCCGCCGCCAGCCGCTCGAGGTGCGGCGTCGTCGGCTGGCCGTAGCCGTAGCAGGAGAGGTGATCGACGCGCGTCGTGTCCAGGGTGATCAGCACCAGCGGGGGCCGCCCGTCGACGGCCGCCTCCTCGGAGCAGGCGACCGCGCCGGCGAGGAGGGCGGCCGCGAGCGCCGTTCCGCGCGGGCGCGACCTCGAATGGCCCGTCTTCGGCGACGAATGGCCCATCTTCATCGATCCGCTCCACGAACGAGTGTACCGCCGCGCCGGAGGGCGGGGCATGCTCCTACCTCTCGCGCAGCACGTGGAACGGCACGCCGAAGGCGTTGCGGACGGATCGTTCGGTCACGAAGTCGCTCCGCGTGGCGAGGTGGCGGAAGAGATCCTCCTGCACGCTGCCCATCGGATTCCAGAGGACGAAGCGGTACTGCGGAAAGGCGCGGTGGAACGCGGCGAATTGCGCGGGATCGAGGGGCAGGCCCGCGAACGCCACGTCCGGGTAGCGGTAGATCAGGCAGCAGGGACGGTAGAAGCCGCTGTTCACGAGGCAGTGGTCCGCGGTCAGCGTTCCCGCGGGCGGCACGAGCATGTCGAGGGGCGTCATCTCCGGTGGATCAAGCAGGCGCGCCCCGGCCACGACGGGAAGAGCGGCCAGGCCCCACGCCGCGAGGCGCACGGGCCTTCGTGCGGACCGCCGCATCCGTCCCACCACCTCGCCCACGGCGAGGAAGAACACGGGGAAGAGGGGCAGATAGAGGCGGAAGAAGCGCGACGAGCCGCTGCCGTCGAGGAAGAAGAAGTAGCCGAGCGTGAGGATGCCGCAGGCGAGCAGGGACCACCTCCGGCCGGCGACGAGGCAGAGGAGCCCGGTCGCCACGAACACGATCCGGTCCCCGTGGTAGCCGTCCTGATCGCGGACCCACTCCGGGTGCGGCATGATCGCCTCGTGCAGCCGGGACAGCCCCTCTTGCACCGCGGGGTGCATCTGCACCACCAAGGTGGAGAGCGGTCCGTAGTCGGAACTGCGCGTCGCCAACCCGTCCCAGGTGAAGACGAAGGGATGATCGGCGATCACCCGATGGTTGTGGAACCAGAGGATGGCGAGCGGCAGGACGAGACCGAGGGCCAGGGCGAGGGCACGCCGGCGGGTGCGCAGGACGGGAAGGAAGAGCAGGCCGAGGAAGGCGAAGTTCATCCGCAGGGCGACGCCGGCCCCGAAGACGAAGCCGGCGGCGAGCGCGCCGCCCATCCCGCGCGGCGCCCGGCCGAGGAGGAGCGCCGCCACGACCAGGAAGAGCGCCAACGCCTCCTGCCCGTAGTGGCACGTATAGGCGACCATCGGACCGGCGAAAGCGGTCAAGGCGGCGGCCACGATCGCGGGCGCGCGGCCCCCCTTCCGCGCCGGATCCGCCGCCAGGAGCGCCACGAGGGGCACGGTGAGGGCCGAGAAGAACGCGGCGATCCACTCCGGCCCCACGCTCGCGGGGAAGAGCGCGCACAGCCGGTACCAGAGCGACGCGTACCAGATGTACGGCTGGCCGGCGAAGAGGGTGAAGCCGGCGCCCTCCCGGACATTGCGGATCAGCGCCAGGTGCCGCCAGGGATCGAAGATCGGCACGTCGAGGACGAGCACGTACCCGACGCGCACCGCAAGGGCGACGGCGAAGAGCGACGCGAGGAGCAGAAGGTCCCGCCGCCCTTCGTTCCGGGTCCCCTCCTTCATGCCGCGCCCCGATCCCCCGATCGACGCCGCCTCCGCACGGAGGGGAAGGGGGTGGCTCGTCGATTCCTCATGCGCGGTCCCGGCGCGGCCGAGCGGTCGCCGGGTGAGCCCGGGCGGTTGTCCGCCCGGGCCTCCCACAGATCCGGACGTGCGCAACTAACGCATCCGGCTCCTCGGAGTCAAGGATTTGCTGCGCGGTAGATGCTGTGCACGACCGCGGCTCGCGGCAGGGCGTAACGCGTGGTTTCGAGCCGTTGGAAGCGGTCCCAGGTCATCGCGGCGTGGAAGCTGCGGCGGTCCAGCCACTTGCGCCAGAGCCGCCGGACTTGGTCGCGGAAGCACTTCAGCCGCTGGAAGTTGCCGGTCAGGCCGTAGTAGCCGTAGTGACCGCGCAACTTCTGCGACAGCGCCCGATGCTGCTCGCGCAGCGGGCGATGTCGGTGCTCGCGGCACCACTGCGTGATGTGCGCGAGCGAGCGGGTGTAGCGCGACCGGGCGGTGAGCTGCTTCAGGATCCAGCCGCCCTTGCGTGAGCGGCCCCACACGTGGGTGAAGCCCAGGAAGTCGAAGGAGACCTTCGGCTTCGCGGCGTCCCACAGGTTGGGCCGTCGGAACTCGAGCCGGCGCGTCTTGTCCGGATGCAGCGCGAGGCCATGCTCAGCGAGGCGTTTGGGAAGTGCGGCCAGCACGCGCCGCGCGTCCACCTCGCTGTCGAAGAGCATCACAAAATCGTCGGCGTAGCGGACCAGGTGCACGCGCCCCAAGAGGCGCGGCGCCACCCGCTCGACGACCCACTTGTCCAACACCTCGTGCAGGTACACGTTCGCCAACAGCGGCGAGATCACGCCGCCTTGCGGGGTCCCCGCTTCGGGGTAGCTCAGGCTACCCCCTTCGAGCACACCCGCGTTCAGCCACTTGCCGATGAGGCGCAGCAGCACTCCATCGCGCACCCGCTGTTCGAAGATCCGCCGCCGGTGGGCGTGGTCCAGCGTGTCGAAGAAGCGGCGGATGTCCACTTCCAGCAGCCATCCTCCGTTCCGCGTCATCAGGACCGACCTCAGGTCGGCCAGCGCAGCGTGCGCCGAGCGCCCGGGCCGGAAGCCGAACGAGCACGGCAGAAAGTCCTGCTCGTACACCGCTTCCAGCACCATCACCACCGCGCGCTGGAGCACCTTGTCCTCCAGCGTCGGGATGCCGATCGGACGGGTCTCGTTCCCCGTGCCTTTCGGAATGTGCACCCGCCGTACGGGCGGTGCGCGGTAGCTGCCGGACTTCGCTCGCGCGAGCAGCGAGGCTAGATTCGCATCCAGATCCGCTGCGTACGCATACCATGTCCCGCCATCCACTCCCGGTGCACCGTCCTTGCGCGTCCGCCGAAATGCCT
>JBFMCU010000085.1:0-123996 GCA_040754415.1 Planctomycetota bacterium | reverse complement strand
GCCCCCGCCGGGGGCGGCGAATCGTGGAAGGATTGCTCCGGCACCGTATCCGCCGTGGAAGGATTGCTCCGGCACCGTATCCGCGGCTCAGAACCGACGCCGGCGATACGAGCTCGGGATCCCGAGCTCCTCGCGGTACTTGGCCACCGTGCGCCGCGCGACGCGCACCCCGCGGCGCGCAAGCTCCCCGACGACCGCTCCGTCCGCCAGCGGGCAGGAGGGGTTCTCGGCCGCGAGGATCGCCTGCACCTCCGCGCGCACGTCGCCGCGGGCCGGTCCGTGCTCGCCCCCCACCGCCCCCTGGAAGAAGTGCCGGAGGGGGAGGATCCCCCACGGCGTGTCGGCATGCTTGCCAGCGACGGCGCGGCTCACCGTCGACACGTGGACCCCGAGCTCGCCGGCGAGATCGCTCATCGAAAACGGCCGGAGATGGCCGGGGCCGGCCTCGAGGAAGCGGCGCTGGTGGCGGAAGAGGGCCGTGGCGACGCGCAAGAGCGTGTGCTCCCGCTGCTCGACCGCCGCCACGAGCCAGCGGGCCCGATCGAGCTTGCCGCGCAGGTAGTGGCGCAACTCGCGGCTCTGCGTGCGATCCCGGGCCAGGGCCTGCACCTGGCGGTCGAGGGCGACCGCGGGGAGCCCCGATCGCTCGACGCGCACCGCGAATCCGCCGTCGGCGGGCTCGACCACGACGTCCGGGCGGAGCGGGGGCGGGCGCGGGCCTCCCGCCCGCGCTCCGGGGGCGATCTCCAGCTCGCGCAGCCGCTCGAGCAGCCCCTGCATGTGGTCCATGTCGATCCCGAGGGCGCGGGCCACCGCGGGGAGCTTGTTGCGGGCCACGTCCTCCAGATACTCCTCGAGCAGGCGGCAGAAGAGCTCGTAGTCCTCCGCCCCGGGATCGAGCTGCAGGAGGACGGACTCGATCGCGTCCCGGCCGCCGATCCCCCGCGGCTCCATGCCTTGCACGATGGCGATGGCGCGGCCGAGGTCGCCCTCGTCCCCCTCCAGCCCGAGCTCGCCGGCGAGGCGCATGAGGACCTCGTCGGAGACGGAGAGGTAGCCGCTCTCGTCCAGGCAGCCCGCCACCAGCCGCACCCAGGCCTCCGCGCGCGGATCGACGTCGAGAAGGGCGAGCTGCTCCGCCACCGCCTCCACCACGGTCCGGTCCGGACCGGGCTGGCTCTCGAGCCACGCGTCGAAGCGCGCGCTCTGCTCGGCGCTCCCGCGGCGGACCGGCGGCAGGGGAGGGAGGGGCGGCTCTTCGAGATGGAGCGCCTCGTTCTCCTGGGCCGCCTCGCGGAGAAAGCCCTCGAGGTCGGCGGCGGGGAGCTGGAGCACCTCGATGGACTGGAGCATGCGGGGCAGGAGCACGAGGTCCTGCCGCATGCCCTGCCGGAGCTCCTGCGAGTAGCCGGAATCCGCCATGGAGGAAGGCCGCGCCGGGCCTCCCGCCCTATCGACCGCCCGCCGGGGCGGGTTGAGGAGGGCGGAGGCGGGGGCGCGCGGAACGCGCCGACGGCGCAGACCGGCCGAAGAGCCGGCGCCGGGGGGCGCCGCTCTTCGGCCTCTAGAGGGCATGGGCTGGCGCCGGGGGCGCCAGTCCATGCCCTCTAGGGGCGCAAGACGACGCGACCCGCCAGGGCGTCCTCGAGGACCCCGCGGTGCAGGTACTCGAGCGCGCTGCCGGCGGGCAGGCCCCGCGCGAGCCGGGTGACGCGGATCCGCGCTCCCGCCTCGTCGAGGACGGAGAGCACGTAGAGCAGCGTCGCTTCCCCCTCGGCATCGGGGTCGGTCCCGAGGATCACTTCGCGCACGTCCCGGCCGGAGAGGATGCGCCGGACGAGGGTCTCCGGCCGCAGATGTTCCTCGTCCACGCCTTCGGCGGGATTCAGCGCTCCCATGAGCACGTGGTAGCGGCCGCGGTAGGCGCCGGAGCGCTCGACCGCCTCCACGTCGCGGGGCTCCTCCACGACCAGGATCGTCCCCGCGTCGCGGGCGGGGTCGGCGCAGATCGGACACGGGTCGCGGTCGGCCACGTTCCCGCATTCGGCGCAGCGCGTCGTCTCGTCGATCGCGCGCGCGATGGCCGGGGCGAGCTCGCGGGCCTCGCGGTCGCGGAGCACGTGGAAGGCGAGCCGCTCCGCCGTGCGCCGCCCGACGCCGGGGAAGCGCTCGAAGGCCGCGATCAGGCGCTCGAGGGGCTCGGGGTAGGCCATCGTCCGCGCGCGTGCCGCCGGGGCCTCAGAAGAGGCCCGGCAGGTGCATCCCCCCGGTCACCTTGCCGATTGCCTCCTCCTCCGCGGCCCGGGCGCGGCGCAGGGCGTCCTGGATCGCCCCCTGGACGAGGTCCTCGATCAGCCGCATGTCCCCGGAGCGCAGGACGTCGGGAGCGATCTCCACGCGCGACACCTCCTGGCGATCGGCGCTCATGCGCACGCGCACGACGCCCCCGCCGGCGATGCCCTCCACGACCCGGGCCCGCAGGTCGGTGCGGACCCGGTCGATCTGGCGCTGCATCTCCTGAGCCTGCTTCAGGAGGTTGCCCATCTCCCCGAATCCGCTCATGACATCTCCTCGACGATCCCGCCGAACAGATCCGCCACCTCGGAGGTGAATGCATCGCGGCGGGAGGCGGGTTCGCCCGCGGCGGCGCGTGGGGAAGAGCGGGCCGGGGGCGGACCGCCGTCCTCCCCCTCCGCGGCGCTCCAGCGGAGCTCCACCGCGCCGCCGACGACCTCGCCGAGGAGGCGGGCGCAGGCGGCGCGGTTGCGGCGGTCCTCCACGAGCCGGCGCTCGGCGGCGGAGAGGCGGCCGGGGACCAGGGTGTACGAACCGTCCTCCTCCTCCTCGAGCCGGCCATGGCGGGCGAGGAGATCGGCGAGGGCGCCGTGGCTCCCGCGCAGGGCGGCGAGGAACCGCTCCCACCGCCCGGCCGAAGGACCCGAGGGAACCGGCGCCGGGGCGGGGGCCGGTGCCGGAGGGACGGAGGTGCGCTCCGGCGCGCGGGGCGCGGGGGCGGCCGTTCGGAGGGGCCCGCCCCCCGTCTCATCGCGGGCGAGGGCGGCGAGCCGGGTCTCGAGCTCGGCCAGCGAGACGGTCGTCTCCGGGCGGGCGAGATCGAGGAGGGCGACCTCGAGCACGATCCCCTCCTGCCCGGGGAGGATCCGCATGCGCTCCCGCGCCCGCAGGAGCTCCTGGAGCATGAGCTCCAGGCGCTCCGCGCCGAGGCGCTTCGCCCGCGCCCCGGCGGAGCGCCGCTCCTCCTCCGTCGCGGCGACGAGCGGGGAGTCCTCCCCGCAGTGGTGCAGGACGACGCAGGCCCGCAGCCGCGCGAGGAGCGCGTCGAGGAGCTCGCCCTCCCCCCCCTCGAACGCGCCGAGGGCCCGCAGGAGGCCGGCGCGGTCGGCGCCCTCGACGAGGTCGAGCAAGAGATCCACCTCGCGGGTGCCTCCGTCGCCGCCGAGGCGCGCGAGGTCCTCGAGGGTCGGCTCGTCGCCGGCGAGGGCGAGGAGGCGGTCGGCCTGGGACAGGGCGTCGCGCATTCCCCCTCGCGCGCCGCGGGCGAGCTCCCGCACGACCCCCTCGCCGGGCCGGACGCCCTCCTGGGCGAGCACCCGCTCGAGCTGGCCGGCGATCGCCTCCTCGGCGAGGGGGTTCAGGCGCAGGACCTGGCAGCGCGAGAGGATCGTGTCGAGGACCTTGTGGGGCTCGGTGGTCGCGAGGAGGAACACGACGCGGGGCGGAGGCTCCTCGAGCGTCTTCAAGAGGGCGTTGAAGGCCGCCTTGGAGAGCATGTGGACCTCGTCGATGATGTAGACCTTGTTCCGCGCCCGCAGCGGGGCGTAGCTCGCCTCCTCGCGCAGCTCCCGGATCTTGTCCACCCCGGTGTGCGAGGCGGCGTCGAGCTCGATGACGTCCGCCTCGGTTCCCGCGTCGGAGGCCTGGCAGCGCGCGCAGCGCCCGCAGGGCGACGGGGTCGGCCCCTCCTCGCAGTTCAGGGCCTTGGCCAGGATGCGCGCGAGGGTCGTCTTGCCCGTCCCGCGCGCCCCGGCGAAGAGATACGCGTGCCCGACGCGACCCTCCTTCAGCGCGCCGCAGAGCACGCGGACCACCACCTCCTGGCCGATCACCTCGTCGAAGGTGCGCGGCCGGTACTTGCGGGCGAGAACCAGATACGACATGGGCCGGAGGAGGCGTCCGGGAGCCCGAGGGAGGGAGGGCTCGCGGGGCGCGGTCTACTGTAGCGCGGCGGTGGGGCGAGCGCGCCAGTGGGCCCGGGCCGGCCGCACCTGGAGCCGGATCCTTAGGGCTGCTCCGTTCCCGGCCTGACCCGATTCGGAACGGCCCCATCGCGGGGGACCGGACCCACTGGCGAGCTCGCCGCGGCGATGAAAGGGATGGCGGAGAGGGAGGGATTCGAACCCTCGGTGCCGGAATCCGACACACACGCTTTCCAAGCGTGCTCCTTCAGCCACTCGGACACCTCTCCGGAGGATCTCCGTGTTCGTTCTCGTTCGCGCCGGCCTGTTTGCGCGGACCTGTGGGGGGGAATGGCGGAGAGGGTGGGATTCGAACCCACGGTGCCCAGTGGACACACTGGTTTTCGAGACCAGCCCATTCGGCCGCTCTGGCACCTCTCCGCCGCCGGAAGCCGGTGTTCTCGCGCGCCGGCGGGGAAGGCTGGTCTCACCTCTTCTGGCGGAAGAACTCCTGCAGGAGCGAGCGGGCCTCGGCGGACCGGACCCCTTCCGTCGTCGCGACCCGGTGATTCGCGGCGGGGTGAGAGAGGGCGTTTCCCAGCGATCCGCCGGCGCCGAACTTGGGATCGCGCACGCTCCACACCGCCCGCTCGACGCGGGCATGCACCAGGGCTCCGGCGCACATGAAGCACGGTTCCACCGTGCAGTAGATCGTGCAGCCGTCGAGCCGCTGGTAGCCGAGGACGCGGGCGGCCTCCCGGACCGCGAGGATCTCGGCGTGGGCGGTGGGGTCGCCGAGGGTCCGCGTCCGGTTGTGGGCGCGGGCGAGCACCCGGCGGTCGCCGCCCTCGCCGGGGGGCGAGACGATCACCGCCCCGACGGGGACCTCGTCCTCGGCGGCGGCCCGGCGCGCCTCCTCGAGGGCGAGCGCCATGCAATCCTCGTCCGCCGGGGGGGCGACGGGAAGGGACGGGGGCGGCGGGGAACCGGGAGGGGCGGGGACCAACGCTTCAGGGACTCGTTTTCAAAGGTCGGACGGAGGGCAGCGGTCGGGGCGGTCGGGAGCAGCGGGGGCAGGCGCCGGGGCGCGGCGCCCGGCGGTCCCCCGGGCCCGCCGGCCCCGCCCCGCGCGGATCGTCCGGGCCGGCGGGAGCGCGGCCCGAACGCTGAGCGTGGTACACCCAAGAGGACTTGAACCTCTAACCTTCTGATCCGTAGTCAGATGCTCTATCCAGTTGAGCTATGGGTGCACGGGAGGGGGGGAGGTTGTAGCCGCGCCCCGCCCCGCCTGTCAAGGCGGGGACGGCCGGCCGGACGCCGCTCGCCACCTCGCGAATCGCCCGGGCCGGCGCCTGGAGGCCGCCGGTGCCGTGGAAACCCGCTCCACGAGCGATAGAGTGGGCCCATGGACGCCGCCGCCTCCCCTCGCCACGTGATCCGGCTGGCCGATCTGGAGGACGACGTCCTCGACGATGTGCTCGAGCTCTCGGCCCGCCTGAAGCTCCGCCCCCCCCGCCCGGTGCTCGCCGGATTGAGCGTGGGGATGCTCTTCTTCCGCCGCTCCCTGCGGACCCGCGCCTCCTTCGAGACGGCGATCCAGCGCCTCGGGGGCCATCCCGTCAACCTCACCGGGATGGCCGACATCTGGGAGCTCGAGAGCCGGGAGGGCACGGTGATGGACGGCTCGGCCCCCGAGCACATCCGCGACGCGGCCGCGGTCCTCTCCCGCTACGTCCACGCCCTCGCCATTCGACCCGATCCCGCCGGGATCTCCTGGAGCGTGGATCGGCGCGACGAGATGATCCAGACTTGGGCGCGCCATGCCTCGGTGCCCGTGATCAACATGGAGAGCAGCCTCTGGCACCCGCTGCAGTCCCTTGCCGATCTGCTCACCCTGCGCGAAACGCTCTCCCGGCTGGCGGGCGAGACGGTCGCCGTGGTCTGGACCCACTCCCCGACGCCCGCCTCGCCGTCGGTGGTGAACTCGCTCGTCCACGCCGCGCTGCGCTTCGGCATGCACGTCCGCGTGGCCCATCCGCCGGGCTTCGATCTCGACGCGGAGGTGCTGGCCGGCGCCCGCGAGCTCGCCTCGGCCGGCCCCGGATCCCTCGCCACGGGGCTCCCCCGCGAGGAAGCGGTGCGCGGGGCACGGGTGGTCTACGCCCGGTCGTGGAAGGCGCTCGACTCCTACGGGAACGCGACCCTCGCCGCCACGCAGGTCGCCCGGCACAAGGACTGGCGGATCGACGAGAAGCTGATGTCCGTGGGGAACGACGCGCGCCTCATGCACGCCATGCC
This sequence comes from Planctomycetota bacterium, assembly GCA_040754415.1. Taxonomy (GTDB): domain Bacteria; phylum Planctomycetota; class UBA1135; order UBA1135; genus JBFMCU01. The sequence goes on along the minus strand of JBFMCU010000085.1, from coordinate 117,502 downwards.
CATCCGCCGCAACGTCGAGGCCACCGACGAGGTGATCGACGGCCCCCGCAGCCTCCTCTACGAGCAAGCGGCCAATCGCCTCCCCTCGCAGATGGCCCTCCTCGCCCACCTCCTGCGCTAGATGGCGCGGGAGGCGCCGCCCGGCGCCAACCCGCGCCATCTAGAGGCCGAGGAGGATGCCGACCCGGCATCGCTCCTCGGCCGGTCTCGCCGGCCGGCCTTGCTGCCGCCGGTCTGCGCGGGAGGCGCCGCCCGGCGCCAACCCGCGCCATCCGGGCCTGGTCCAGAGCGCCCGATCGGATACCCTGAGAGGCTGAGCAGAAACCGATGGTACAGCCTCTCAGATGTCCTCTGGCGCATCGCCTGACGGCGCTGCCGCCCGTTCGCGAGCAGTTCTTGCTCGCTCTCTGAAGGCGCGCCCCCCATGTCCCGCCCCGAGTTCGTCCACCTCCACGTTCACACCGAGTACAGCCTGCTCGACGGCGCGAACCGCATCGCGGACCTCGTGCAGGCGTGCCTGGACGACGGTCAGCCGGCGCTCGCGATCACCGACCATGGCAACCTCTTCGGGGCGGTCGAGCACTACGAGAGGTGCCGGAAGGCCGGGATCAAACCGATCATCGGCTGCGAGGTCTACGTCGCGCGCGAGACGCGCCTCCAGCCCTATCACAAGCGCGACAACCCCTACAGCCACCTCACCCTCCTGGCCCGCACCCTCGAGGGATGGCGCAACCTCCTGAAGCTCGCCACGGCGGCCTACCTGGAGGGCTTCCACTTCCGGCCGCGCATCGATCGGGAGCTGCTCGCCCGCCACGGCACGGGGCTCTCCTGCCTGTCCGGCTGCCTTTCCGGGGAGGTCAACCAGCTCTTCGCCCGCGGCCGGGCGGCGGACGCGGCCCGCGCGGCAGCCGAGCTGCGCGACATCTTCGGCCCCGAGCATTTCTGGATCGAGATCCAGCGCAACGGGATCGAGGTGCAGGCCGCCGTCAACGAATCCCTCGTGGACCTGTCGCGCCGGACGGCCATCCCGCTCGTCGCCACGAACGACATCCACTACCTCCGCCACGAGGACTGCACCACGCAGGACGTGCTCCTCTGCATCAACACCGGGGCGCGCCGGAGGGACGCGGACCGGTGGCGGATGGACACCGACACGCTCTACTTCACCCGCCGGGAGGAGATGGGGCAGACCTTCCGCGATCTCCCCGACTCCCTGCGCACGACGCTCGACGTGGCCGAGCAGGTCGACGTCGATCTCGGCCTCGGCGGCGAGTACCACCTGCCGGTCTTCGTCCCCGACGGCGGCGAGGATCCCGGCGCGCTCTTCGAGCGGCTCTGCGAGGAGGGGCTCCGCCGGCGCTACGGCCCGGATCACGCCGAGGCCCGCGAACGCTTGGAATACGAGAAGCGCGTCATCCGCGAGATGGGGCTCGTCTCGTACTTCCTCATCGTTTGGGATTTGATCCGCTGGGCGCGGGAGAACGGGATCCCGGTGGGGCCGGGACGAGGCTCGGCGGCCGGCTCCATCGTCGCCTACGCCCTCGACATCACGCGCGTGTGCCCCCTCGCCTACGACCTGCTCTTCGAGCGGTTCTTGAACAGCGCGCGGATCTCGATGCCGGACATCGACATCGATTTCTGCAAGGAAGGGAGGGAGCGGGTCTTGCAGTACACGCGCGAGCGCTATGGCGCGGCGAACGTCGCCCAGATCGGGACCTTCGCCACCCTCGCCTCGCGGTCCGTCGTGCGCGACGTGGGACGCGTGCTCGACATCCCCCTCGGAGAGGTCGACCGCCTCGCCAAGATGATCCCCCAGGGGCAGGGCGCCCCGCCGCTCGCCGAAGCGCTCGAGAAGGATCCGCAGCTCCGGGAGGTCGCCCGCGACGAGCGCTACCGCGAGCTCTTCGCGCTCTCGAAGAAGCTCGACGGTTCCGCGCGCCACATCTCGACTCACGCCGCGGGAGTGGTCATCGCCGACCGTCCCATCGTCGACTACGTGCCGCTGTGCACGACGAAGGAGGACGTCGTCACGCAGTTCCCCGGGCCGCAGCTCGAGAAGCTCGGGCTCCTCAAGATGGATTACTTGGGGCTGCGGACCCTCACCATCATCGCCAAGACCCTGGAGAACGTGGCGAGGACCGGCGGCACGCCGCCCGACGTGGACCAGCTCCCCCTCGCCGACGAGGCGACTTTCGCCCTCCTCAACCGGGGCGATACCCTCGGCGTCTTCCAGCTCGAGTCCGAGGGGATGCGCAAGCTGATCGTCCGCTTGCGCCCCGACTGCTTCGAGGACTTGATCGCGGTTCTGGCCCTCTATCGTCCCGGACCCCTCGAGTCGGGGATGGATGACATGTTCATCCGCCGCAAGCACGGCCTCGAGGACATCGACTACCCGCACCCGAGCCTGGAGGAGATCCTGCGCGACACGCACGGCTGCATCGTCTACCAAGAGCAGGTGATGCGGATCTCCAACGTGCTCGGCAACTTCTCCCTCAACGATGCGGACAACCTCCGCAAGGCGATGGGGAAGAAGAAGCCCGAGATCATGGCTCGGTTCGCGGAGAAGTTCATCGCCGGCGCCCTCAGCAACGGCTGCACCGCGACGGTCGCCCGCGAGATCTGGGAGAAGCTGGACAAGTTCGGCGGCTACGGCTTCAACAAGTCGCACTCGACGGCCTACGCCCTGATCACCTGGCGCACGGCGTGGCTGAAGGCCCATCATCGGATCGAGTTCCTCGCCGCGAACATGTCCTGCGAGATGAACGATTCCGACACGATCAAGGCGTTCGCCGACGATGCGCGAGCCGCCGGCATCCGCATCCTGCCCCCCGACATCGAGCGCTCCGCCTGGGAGTTCCTGCCGGAGGGCGGCGCGGTCCGCTTCGGCTTCGGGGCGATCAAGGGGACGGGCGAGAAGGCCATCGAGGCCCTCGTGGCGGGCCGGGAGCGGCTGCAACGGGCGGGACAGGCGCTTTCTCTGCACGCGCTCTGCGGTCACATCGATCCCCATGCGATGACGCGCCTCGCCTGGGAGGTCCTGATCAAGGCGGGCTGCTTCGATGGGAGCACCCACAACCGCGGCGCCGTGCTCGCCGCGCTCGACGCGGCTCTCGCCGAGGGCGCCCGGGCCGCCGACGATCGCCGGTCGGGGCAGATGTCGATGTTCGGCGATCCCGCCGAGATGGCGGCCGCCCATGGGGACGGCGTGAACGACCGACATGCGCTCTCGCGCACGGACACGTTGCGCATGGAGCGGGAGGTCCTCGGGTTCTATCTCTCGGGGCACCCGCTCGAATCCCGCGCCGGCGTCTTCGAGATGCTCTCCTCGACGAACACGCGCGACTTGACCGCCCTGCCGGGCGGCGCCGAGGTCACGGTGGGCGGCCTGATCGTCAACTTCAAGGAGACGACGACCCGCGCGGGCAAGCGCATGGCGCGGTTCCGGATCGAGGACATGGTCGGGAGCGTGCCGGTGGTCTGCTTCCCCCGCACGCTCGAGGAATGCCGTCACCTCCTCGCCGACGACGCCATGGTGATCATCCGCGCCCGCCTGGAGCAGCGTGAAGAGGACGACGACTCGTCCGCCGTGGGGCTTCTCCTCGAGGGAGTGTCCGACGTCGACTCGGCGCTGGACGCCTTCGGCGGCGTCCTGGTGATCCGCCTCGCGCCTGCGGACCGGGCCCGGCTCCCCGAGCTCGCCCGGCTCCTGGCGCTGCACCCCGGCCGGAGCCGCGTGTTCTTCGAGGTGGAGGGGGACGATGGCCGTCCGCGCCGGGTCCGGACCAATGGCCAGCAGGGCGTGCGCATCGACGGCGAGCTCACCCGCGCCCTGGAGCAGCTCCTCGGGAAGGGCAAGGCCCGGCTGGCGCGCTCGTGAACCGCCCGGCGGCGCGGCGCGGGGGCCGTCCTCCGGCAACCGGCCGCCCGGCGGCGGAACGTCACCGGCCCGCGGTATCGGATCCGGGCTCGAGAAGCGCCAAGACGTTCAGGAACGTCTGATCGTCGGCCGCCTGCTGCCAGCAGAGATTCGGCGCTGGCTCGACGAGGAGCACGACCGACAGCGCACTTCCATCTGCCGGGGCCGGCAACGAGAGCCGGGCCTCGATGGGCTCCGCCCCCACCGGACTGACGACCCGGTGAAGGTGCATCTGGGCCTGAAGGTGCCGTTCTCCCTCCTCGCCGGCGTACAGCCGGTGCTCGACGTGGACCACCATCGCCGGATCGTGCTCGTTCGGACTCAAGAGAGGTGGGGACAGGCAGAGGTTCGTCTGGAGGCCGAGCCCACCGGGGAGGTCCTGGAAGAGTCGCAGGGTGCGGAAGGACCCCGGATCCGTCGCCATCACCGGGGAGGCGGTCGCGGACGTTTCCGACCGATCCGCGGCGATCCATGCCCCCACCGCGACAACGACCAAGCCCAGACCGAGGACGGTGCGGACGGCGGCGCTGATTCTTTTCATGGTCGTCTCCTTCGCTGCACTAGCACTCCAGCACGACATTGCCGCAACCCCCACTCTGGACATCTCCCCACGTCTTTCCGAAGGCCGGCCGCGCATGCACGTTGTTGAAGATGACCTCCGCGGTGCTCGTATCGTCGACGTCGGTCTCGGAGCTCTGCCCGTACGCATCGTCGAGATACAGCTTCGTCTTCGACGCGGGAGTCCCCTCGCACGCGGAGACCTTGCCCAGACTCGGGGGAGTACATGAGCAGATCCGGCAGGGGGGAAATGCCTGGCTCAGGGAATGCGCGACTCCGGCCAACGCGAGCAGGCCGGCGGCCGCCCAAGCGGAAAGCGACTGCATGGAGTACCTCCATACCTTGGTGCCTGAGGAAAGAAGCACGCTGGCTTCCATGGACGGGGTCATTCTCGCGGTCCCTGCTCTCTGCGCAAGGGGGGGGTAATAGTTATGTAGCGTCCCCTCCCCGGTGGAGGCCCTCGCCGGTCAGTCCCCACCTCTGGCGCGGGTCCCCGGCTGTCCGCGGGAAGGCCATTGCCCGGCTGGGACCGCCGGGATTGAGGGGGAGGGCTATTTCGCCTCCGCCTCGCCCTCCTTCTCCTCCGGCGTGCGCTCGACGAACTCCAGGATGACCCGCTGGCCGTTGTCTCCCAATCGCGGCTTGTTCAGCCGCAGGATGCGGCAATAGCCCCCGGGGCGCTCCACGAAGCGCGGCCCGAGGACGTCGAAGAGCTTCTGGGTCGCTTCCTTGTCGCGCAGCTTCGCGAAGGCCCGGCGGCGGTGATGCTGGGACGGATCCTTGCCCAGGGTGACGAGCTTCTCGACGAACGGCTTGACGGTCTTGGCCTTCTGGATCGTCGTGATGATCCGCTCGTGCTCGATCAGCGAGACGGTCATGTTGCGAGTCATCGCCGTGCGGTGGCTCGTCGTCCGTCCCAGCTTCCTTCCGGCTACGCGGTGTCGCATCGTGGCATCCCTCAACCGATCGACATGCCGAGGGACAGGCCCCGTTCGGCGAGTCGGTTCTTGATCTCCATGAGGCTCGTCTTGCCGAGGTTCTTGAGCTTCATGACCTCGTTCTCCGACAAGGACACGAGGTCGCGAAGGGTAGACAAACTCGCGCTGTCCAGGCAATTGCGCGCCCGGACCGAAAGCTCGAGATCGGAGATCGGCCGGTCCAGGAGCATGCGCAGCTCGTCGTTCTCCCGGTTCCGGGCGTTGAACTCCGACTTCGCCGGATCCCCGGCAACCGGGAGCTGGCCCGATTCCGGATCGAAGAGCACGAAGGGGTTCAGGTGTTTCCGGTAGATCTTCGCCGCCTCGGTCAGCGCGAGCTGCGGGGTGACCGTGCCGTCCGTCCAGATCTCGAGCACGAGACGATCGTAGTTGGTGAACTTGCCGACCCGCGTCGCCTCGACCGCATAGCGAACGCGGTGCACGGGCGAGAAGATCGAGTCCACGGGGATCTGGCCCAGGGGTTGGTTGTCGGTCCGGTTGTCTTCCGCCGGCACATAGCCCCGCCCGCGCCCCACGTTCATCTCGACGTTGAAGTCGCGGTCCAGGGTGAGGGTGGCGATGACCAGCTCCGGATTCACCACCGACGCGTCGCCCGGGCACTGCACGTCCGCGCCGGTGACCGGTCCCATACCGCTCTTCCGTATGCGGCAGACCATGGGCTGCGCCCCCGCGTAACGGATGCGCAGGCGCTTGATGTTCTGGATGATGTCCGTGACGTCCTCGTAGCTGCCTTCGATGGACGCGAACTCATGGTCCGCCCCTTCGATCTTGACCGAGGTCACCGCGGTCCCCTCGATGGACGAGAGGAGCACCCGTCGTAGGCCGTTGCCGATGGTGTTCCCGAACCCGCGCTCGAACGGCTCGATGATGAAGCGGCCGTACCGGTCGGTCAGGGTCTCCTTGTCCGGTAGGACCTTGCTCGGCAGTTCGAAATTCCGCCATCGAATCCTCATGGAACCAGTACCCCCTCCTACTTCGAGCAGAGCTCGATGATCAGCTGTTCCTGGATCGGGTGCGGCACGTGGTCGCGCCGCGGATTCGCCACCACTTCGGCGGCGACCGGCTCCGCCTGGACGGACAGCCAGTCGGGCACCACCTGGGACTTGTTGACCTCCACGGCCTCCGAAACCAGCTTCTTGGACTTCGGGTGCTCGCGGATCGTGATCTTGTCGCCCGGCCGGACGACGAAGGACGCGATGTCGACCCGGCGGCCGTTCACCCGGAAATGGCCGTGGTTGATCATCTGGCGGGCGTGGTTCCGGGAGAGGGCGAAGCCGCTCGCCAGCACCACGTTGTCGAGCCGGCGTTCGAGCAGCGCGAGCAGGTGCTCGCCCGTGTTGCCCTTGAGCCGCTCCGCCTCCCGGAAGCAGATGCGGAACTGCTTCTCCATCAACCCGTAGATGCGCTTGAGCTTCTGCTTCTCACGCAGGTGCAGGCTGTAGTCGGTGACCTTGGATCGCCGTTGCGCGTGCACCCCGGGCGGATAGTCGCGCCGCGAGAGGGCACACTTGTCGGAGAAGCAACGCTGGCCCTTCAGGAAGAGCTTCATGCCTTCCCGCCGGCAGAGCTTGCACTTATTGTCGATGTAGCGCCCCATGGATCGTATGCGGATCAGACGCGCCGGCGCTTGCGAGCGCGGCAGCCGTTGTGCGGAAGCGGAGTGACATCTTCGATCGATACCACCTTGAGACCCGAGTTCGCCAGCGCCCGGATCGCCGATTCGCGACCGGAGCCGACACCTTTCACCCGCACCTCCACCTCCTTCATGCCATGGCGGGCGGCGGCCAGAGCCGCCCGGTCCGCGGCCCGCTGGGCCGCGTACGGGGTGCTCTTGCGGGTGCCCTTGAAGCCCGCGGTGCCCGCCGATCCCCACGCGATCGTCTCGCCGTTCGGGGCGGTGATGGTGATGTGGGTGTTGTTGAACGTCGCCTTGACGTGGGCAATCCCCCGGGCGACGGCTTTCTTGACCTTGCGTTTTGCTGACTTGCCCATGGCGGTCGCTACTTCATCCCCTTGACGGACTTCTTCCCGGCCACCGTCTTCTTCGGTCCCTTCCGCGTCCGGGCGTTCGTTCGGGTCCGCTGCCCGCGCACGGGGAGACCGCGCCGGTGCCGCAGCCCCCGGTAGCAGCCGATGTCCCGCAGCCGGCTGATGTTGCCGGCGATCTCGCGCCGGAGCTGCCCCTCCACGGTATAGGTCTTCTGGATGTAGGAGGCGATGCTCTGGATCTGCTCCTCGGTCAGCGTCCCGGCCTTCAGGCCGCGATCGAGCTCGAGGGCATCGCAGACCTTCAGCGCGGTCGGGCGTCCGATCCCGAAGATGTACGTCAGCGAGATCTCCAGCCGCTTGTTGTTGGGGATATCGACTCCGATGACTCGAGGCATTGTACGCGCTCCGATTGGCCGGGCTCCGGTCTAGCGGCCCTGTCTTTGCTTGTGGGTCGGGTCGGCCTTGCAGACGATCCGGACGACTCCGCGACGCTTGACGATCTTGCAGTGCATGCAGATGCGACGGACGCTGCTTCGTACCTTCATGTTGAGTTCTTCTTGCGGCGATCGCCGCGGTAGACGATGCGGCCCTTCGTCAGATCGTACGGAGACATCTCCACCGTGATCTTGTCGCCGGGGAGGATCCGGATGTAGTGCATCCTCATCTTGCCGCTCACATGGGCGAGGATGACGTGACCCGAGTCCAGCTTCGCCCGGAACCTGGCGTTCGGAAGCGCCTCGGTGACGACCGCCTCTACGGTGATTGGTTCTTCTTTCGCCATACGGTCAATCCCCGCACCCGGCCCGCGCGGCCAGCCCACGGAACACGGCGTCGGGGGAGAGCTCCCCGTCGACGGTCTCGATCAGGCCTTTCGCGCCGTAGTACGCGGTGAGGGGCTCCGTCTGCTCGTGATACACGCGCAGCCGCTCGCGGACGACGGCGGCCGTGTCGTCCTTGCGCGTGTACAGCTCACCGCCGCAGGCATCGCAGATTCCTTGCTTCCGCGGCGGATCGAACTCGCGGTGCTGGATGTTGCCGCACGCCTTGCATTGGAGACGCCCGCCGATGCGCTCGACGATCGTCTCGTCGGCGACCTCCAGGTTGAGCACCAGGAGATCGGTGTCGGCGCCCAGCCGCCGGTCGAGAGCCTCGGCCTGGGGGACCGTGCGCGGGAAGCCATCGAGGAGATAGCCCGGGCGGCAGTCCTTCCGCCCGACCCGGTCGAAGAGCATGTCGAGGACGATCTCGTCGGGCACGAGCTTGCCCGCCTCCATATACTCCTGGGCCTGGAGCCCGAGAGCCGTGCCCTTCTTCAGGTTCTCCCGGAAGAGATCCCCGGTGGAGATGTGCGGAATGGAGCACTCGGCGCTGAGGCGCACCGCCTGCGTTCCCTTTCCGGCTCCCGGGGGGCCGAGGAGGATGATCACTTTCGCCATGGACGTCACCGCCGCCTCGCCCAGCCACCGAGGCCCGCGACCCCGGCGGTCTTCCCTTTCATGAATCCATCGTAGTTGCGCATCACGAGCTGGGCGTTGAGGCGATCCACGAGGTCCATTCCCACGCCCACGACGATCAGCGCCGATGTGCCGCCGAGAAAGAACGCGAGCTGCCCCTGCAACCCCGGGATGTTGCCCGTGACGAAGTTGGGCAGCACCGCGATCATCGAGAGGAACACGGCCCCGGCGAGCGTGATGCGGGTCAGCGCCGTCTTCAGGTAGGTCGCCGTCTTGGCTCCCGGTCGGATGCCGGGGATGAACGAGCCGTGCTCGCGCAGGTTGTCCGCGATCTCCTCTGGACGGAACATCAAGTTGTTCCAGAAGAAGCAGAAGGCGAACACCAGGGCGAGGTAGCTCGTGATGTAGACGAATCCGTCGGTGTCGTTGAAAATCCCCGAGAGGATGTTCCACCGGAAGTAGGAGAACACCACGCTGGGGACGATGAACAGCGCCCCGGCGAAGATGATCGGCATGACGCCGGCCATGTTGATCTTCAGCGGCAGGTAGTGGCGCTGCCCGCCGTAGACGCGCCGGCCGCGCGTGAGACGCGCGTACTGGATGGGGACCCGCCGTTCGGCCTTCTGGATCAGCACGATGAAGACGACGACGACCACCCAGATCCCGATGAGCGTCAGAACGACGTTGTAGGCGTCCTCCTGTCCCCGCGCCACCTGCTGGAGGCTCGGGGGAAGCTGCGCCACGATGTTCGCCATGATGACGAGCGACGCCCCGTTGCCGACGCCATACTCCGTGATCAGCTCGCCGATCCACATGACGAGGATCGCTCCCGCCATGAGGGACATGATCACGACGAGCATCGTCCGCATCCCGACGCCGGCGGTCGGCGAGACCAGGGCCCCGTCCTTGAAGTAGCCGAACCAGATCATGATCGCCTGGAGGAAGCTGATCGGCACGACGCACAGGCGGGTCCACTGGTTGATCTTCTTCAGGCCGCTCGCTCCCTCCTTCTGCAAGGTTTCGATCTGCGGCGAGACCTTGCCGAGCACGGAGAAGATGATCGAGGCGGAGATGTAGGGCATGATCCCCAGGGAGAAGATCACCGCGTTGTTGAGCGCCCCCCCGGAGAAGGCGGAGAGCATGCCGAACGCATTGCCCGCCGCCTGCCCGAGCTGCTGGAGCTTGTTGGGATCGAGCCCCGGGATGGGAATGTGGAACCCTACCCGATAGGCCACGAGCAGCGCCAGCGTCATGAGGATGCGCCGGCGCGTCTCGGGGATCCGGAAGAGCTGTAGCGCGACCTGGCTCACTTGCCCCGGGCCTCCGCGGTCTCCGCGGGAACCTCGAGTCCCTGCTTGTCGAGGAGGATGACCTGTCCGCCCGCCTGGCGGATCTTCTCGGCCGCGCTCTTCGAGAACTTCTGAGCCCGCACGGTCAGCCGGCGGGAGAGCTCGCCCTTGCCGAGCACCTTGAGGAGACGGGTGTTGAGGCTGACGAGCCCGCGCTCGAGGACCGCGTCGAGTCCGATCTCCTCACCGTCGGCGAAGCCCTGGAACTTGTCGACGTTGATGACCGTGTACTCGGTGCGGAACCGCGCATTCGTGAAGCCCCGGTTCGGCACTCGCCGGTAGAGGGGCATCTGGCCCCCCTCGTAGCCCGGCCGGCGATGGGATCCCGAGCGCGCGCCCCAGCCCTTGTGGCCGCGACCGCACGTCTTCCCCTTCCCGCTGCCGATGCCTCGCCCGACGCGCATCGGCGCGCGGTGCTTCGTGCCCTTTTGACAGACGGTCTTGAGATCCATGGGAGTGCTCCTCGCTACTTGGCCGCGGCCCGGAGCCCCTGTACGCCCTCGCGCGTCCGGAGCTGGCTCAGGGCATGGAAGGTGGCCTTGACGAGGTTGACGGGGTTCGTCGAGCCGTAGGACTTGGTGAGGATGTTCTTGACGCCGGCCATCTCGCAGACGGCGCGCACGGAGGTCCCCGCGATGATCCCGGTGCCGGCAGAGGCCGGCACCATCCGGATCACGGCGCCGCAATGCCGTCCCGTGACTTCGTGGGGAATGGAAGCGTTCTCGCCGAGCGGCACGCGGATGAGGTGCTTGCGCGCGTCCTTGGCGGCCTTCTCGATCGCCGAGGGGACCTGGCGAGCCTTGCCGAAGCCGTGGCCCACGATGCCCTCGCGATTGCCGGCCACCGAGAGCGCCGAGAAGGAGAAGCGGCGGCCGCCCTTGACCACCGCCGCGGAGCGGTTGATCTTCACCAGCACCTCGCTGATGTTCTCGAGCTCCGACGCCTCGGTCGTGTCCAGGTAGGTGAGCTTGATCTTCATGTCCGTCTAGAACTTCAGGCCCGCCTGCCGGGCGGCCTCGGCCAGGGCCTTGACGCGTCCGTGGTACTTCGTGAAACCGCGGTCGAACACGACCCTCTCGACTCCCTTCTCGCGGGCGAGGCGAGCGATTTCCCCGCCGAGGAATTGCGCTCGCTCGGTCTTGCTCTTGCCGGTGAGGTCCGCGGCGAATCTCTTGGCAGTCGTCCCGACGCCACAGATCGTCTTCCCCTGGGCATCGTCGATCACCTGGACGTATATGTGCTTCGAGGAGCGGTGGACGGACAGCCGGACTTGGGGACCCGGGCGGCCGAGTCTCCGTCGCACTGCCTTGCGCCGGCGTTCCCGGCGATTCGTCTTGATCGAGGTGGATCTCATCGCAATCAACTCCCGAAGGTCTTGCCGGCCTTCCGGCGGACGTGCTCGTCCTGGTAGCGGATCCCCTTGCCCTTGTAGGGCTCGGGCGGACGGACGGCGCGGACATTGGCCGCGAACTGCCCCACCGCCTGCTTGTCCGCCCCGGTGACGACGATCAGGATCGGCTTCGGAGTCTCGACCGCGATCCCGTCCGGGATGGCGAACTCGACGGGGTGGCAGAATCCGATGTTCAGGGCGAGCCGCTTGCCCTTGACCTGGGCGTTCCAGCCCACGCCGACGATCTCGAGCGTCTTGCCGTAGCCCTCGGACACGCCTCGCACCATGTTGTTGATCAGCGCGCGCGTCAGGCCGTGGTACGCCCGCGTCTCCCGCTGCTTGCTGCCGGCGTCACTGACCTCGACGTGGAGCTCCCGCTCCCCGATCGCCACGGCCACTTCGGGCCGGAGATCGAGCTCCAGGGTGCCCTTGGGACCCTTCACCACGACGCGCCGGGCGTTCTCGGCGATCGTGACGCCCTTGGGAATGGCGACCGGGATCTTGCCGATTCGGGACATGGCTACCAGACCTTGCAGAGGATCTCTCCGCCCACTTGGCCCTCGCGGGCGGCGCGGTCGGAGAGGATCCCGTTGGGGGTCGACAAGATGCACGTGCCGAGCCCGCGCAGCACCTGGGGCAGGTCCTGCACGCCGGAGTAAACGCGGCGGCCGGGGGTGCTGACGCGTTCGAGGCCGCGGATGACGAGCTCGCCTTCGGGCCCGTACCGGAGGGACACGTCCAGGCGGCTGGCACGCTTCCCCGCCACGACCTGGTAGCCCTCGATGTACCCCTCGTCCTTCAGCGCCTGGGCGATCCCCACCTTGATCCTGGTGGCGGGCATGGAAACGACACGCCGGTGCATGGAATTCGCGTTGCGAATCCGCGTGAGCATGTCGGCGATGGGATCGGTCATCATGGCTCTTGCTCCTCGCCGCCTACCAGGACGCCTTGCGCATGCCCGGAACCTCGCCCAGCAGGGCCCGCTGGCGCAGGCAGATCCGGCAGATGCCGAACTTGCGATACACGGCCCGAACGCGCCCGCACTGGCCGCACCGGCGTATCACGCGCGACTTGAACTTGGGCGGGCGCTTGGCCTTGTTGATGAGAGATGTCTTGGCCATCGGTCAATCTTCCGTCTGGTCGGGGGTGCGGAACGGCATCCCGAGCTCCTTGAGCAGGCCGTACCCCTGCTCGTCGTTGGGAGCGGTGGTCACGAAGGTGATGTCCATCCCCTGGCTGTGCTCGAGCTTGTCGAAGTCGATCTCGGGGAACACCGTCTGTTCGGCCAGGCCGAGGGTGAAGTTCCCGTGCCCGTCGAGCGTGGCTTTCACGCCCCGGAAGTCGCGGATACGGGGGAGGACGATGGAGATCAATCGATCGGCGAATTCCCACATCCGTGCCCCGCGGAGCGTCACCGCGACGCCGATCGGCATCCCTTCCCGCAGCTTGAAGCCCGCGATGGACTTGCGCGCCTTGCGCACGGTGGGCCGCTGGCCGGTGATGGTCGCGAGATCCCGAACGGCCGCGTCGATGCGCCCCTTGTTCTCCACGGCCCCCTTGCAGCCCATGTTGACCACGATCTTGGCGAGGTTCGGGGTCGCCAGGGCGTTCGTGAGACCGAACTGCTTCATCAGCGCGGGTTTGACCTCCCGCTGGTAGCGTTCCTTGAGTCGAGGAGTCATTCCTTGACCTCCGCCTTCGCCCGGCGGCGCGTTCCCTTGCTCGTCGCCGGATCGAACCGCATCACGTTGCTCGCGTGGATCGGGCGCTCCTCCTGGACTCGCTCGCCCTTGGGATTCCGCTGGGACGGGCGCCGGTGCTTCCAGCGCATGTTGATCCCCTCGACGAGCACCCGGTTCTCCTCGCGGAGGACGCGGCGGACGGCGCCGGTCCGCCCCTTGTCGTTGCCGGCGATCACGATCACCGTATCACCCTTGTGAACGTGCATCACACGACCTCCTGGGCCAGCGAGATGATCTTCATGTAGTTCTTCTCGCGAAGCTCGCGGGCCACCGCGCCGAAGATGCGGGTCCCCTTGGGGTTGCCCTCGTTGTCCAGGATGACCATCGCGTTGCGATCGAACCGGACGTAGGAACCGTCCTTGCGGCGCGTGTTCTTGCTCGTGCGCACGATCACGCCCTTCACGACCGTCCCGGGCTTGACGTCCGAGCCGGGCATGGACTTGCGAACGGAAGCGACGATCAGGTCACCGAGGCCGGCGTAGCGCCGGTGCGTGCCGCCGAGGACCTTGATGCACATGACTCGCTTGGCGCCGGTGTTGTCGGCGACGTCGAGCATGGTCTGCATCTGAATCACGCTTCACCTCCCGGGGCAGCATCGGCGGGAGGGGGAGGGGGAGCGGCAGGGAGCCCGCCCGCCCCGATCTCGCCCAGCCCTGCCCCGGCGAGCTCCTCCTCCACGAAGGTGGGGCGCTCGACGACCTCGACCAGGCGCCAGCGCTTGCGCTTGGAGAGGGGACGGGTCGAGACGATGAGGACGGTGTCGCCGACCTGCGCCGTGCCGTTCTCGTCGTGCGCCATGTACTTCCGGCTCCGCCGCACGTACTTCCCGTACTTGGCGTGCCGGTAGGTCCGGGAGACCTCGACGGTGATCGTCTGGGTCCCCTTCATGCTCCTGACGACGCCCGAGAGCTGCCGTCGCTGGTTGCGTGTGACGGTCATGGTCAGCGCCGCTCCTGTCCTCGAATGCCGGTCGACCGCTCGCGGAGGACCGTGCTCACCCTGGCGATCGCCCGCCGCAACTGCCGGATCCGAGCCGGGTTCGTGGCGGTCTCCGTCGCCGAACGGAAGCGCAGGTCGAAGAGCTCCTTGCGCATGTGCTCGAGCTCGTAGTCCAGCTCGGCATCCGTCTTGCTTCTCACTTCTTCGATCTTCACGTGTCGTTCCGGGAGGATTGGCGTCAGGTCGTGGACAGCCGGCGGACCATCTTCACCTTGATGGGCATCTTGTGCGCCACCCGCTTGAAGGCGAGCTTCGCCCGTTCCTCGGGCACGCCGCCGATCTCGAAGAGCATCGTGCCGGGCTTCACGGTGGCGGCCCAGAACTCCACCTCTCCCTTTCCCTTTCCCATCCGGGTCTCGGCGGGCTTGGCGGAGATGGGCTTGTGGGGAAAGACGCGGATCCAGATCTTCGCCTGGCCGTCGGTGGCCCGGTTGGCCGCGACTCGGCCGGCCTCGATCTGCCGTCCGGTGAGCCACCCCCAGTCGAGGGCCTGGAGCCCGAAGTCTCCGAAGGCCACGGTGTTGCCGCGGGTCGCGAATCCCTTCAGCCGGCCGCGGTGCTGTTTGCGGAACTTGCTCCGCTTGGGCATCATCGCCATGGTCAGCGTTCCTCTCGATCAGGACCGGTGCTCTCCGGTCCCGCGTCCTCTCCGGGGCCCCCGGCGATCGCCGCGACCGCTGCTGCGGGCGCCGCCCTGCCGTTCGGCCTGTCCGAAGCGCCAGTCCACCTTCTGGCCGGCCTCGACGTTGCCCTTGTAGATCCACACTTTCACGCCGATGATCCCGTAGGTCGTAAGCGCTTCGGCCGTGCCATAGTCGACGTGGGCGCGCAGGGTCGAGAGCGGGACCTGCCCCTCGCGCTCCTTCGCCGTCCGGGCCATCTCGGCCCCGCCCAGGCGACCGCTCACCTCGACCTTGGTGCCCAGCGCCCCCGCTTGCATCGTGGTCTGGATCGCCTTCTTGATGGCGCGGCGGAAGGCCATTCGCTTCTCGAGGGCCTCCGCGATCACCTCGGCCACCAGGGTCGCCTCTAGCTCGGGGCGCTTGATCTCGCGCACCGTGAGGTGGCAAGTCATACCCGTGATCTCCTGCAGGTCCTTCTTGAGCTGCTCGACGCGCACCCCCTTGCGACCCACGAGGACGCCGGGACGGGCGGTGTGAACGATGATGTTGATGGCCTCGCTCGTGCGCTCGATCTCGATTCGCGGTACGCCCGCCGACTTGAACTCCTTGTTGATGTGCCGGCGGATCTTGCCGTCCTCGATCAGCAGCCGCCCGAAGTTCTTCTTCTTGGCGTACCAGCGCGAACGCCACGGCTCGATGACCGCGAGTCGGTAGCCGGTGGGGTGTACTTTCTGTCCCATTGTGGTTCGTGCGCCCTTCAGAGAGCGAGCAAGGATTGCTCGCGAACGGGCTGCAGCGCCGTCAGGCGATGCGCCAGGGGATATCGGAGAGGCTGGTTCATGGATTTCTGCTCAGCCTCCTAGTCGCGTTCGCGGATCTCGACGGTCAGGTGGCTGGTCCGCTTGCGGACCGGCATCGCCCGCCCCTGGGGACCGGGCCGCCAGCGAAGGCGTCCCATGTGGAGCGGCCCGTCGTCCGCGCGACAGTCGCTGATGTAGAGCCGGTTGACGTTCACGTTCTCGTCGATGCTCGCATTGGCCACCGCGGACTTGAGCACCTTGAGGTAAAAGGCCGCGGCGCGATGCGGCGAGAACTCGAGGATCTCGAGGGCTCGGTTCACGTCCTGCCCGCGGATCATGTCGGCGACGAGCCGCGCTTTCCGGGCCGTGAGCCGGGCGAAGCGATGTCGTGCTACGTGTGCGGTTGCCGTGGCCATGGGGGTCCCTCGCTACTCGGGCGCCTTCCGCAGGGCTTCCTTCTTGTTCGTGTGACCGCGGAAGGTCCGAGTGGCCGCAAACTCCCCGAGCTTGTGCCCGACCATGTCCTCGGTGACCGAGACCCGGATGTGCTGGCGCCCGTTGTGCACCAGGAACACGTGCCCGATGAACTCCGGAGGGATCGTCGAGCGGCGCGCCCAGGTCTTGACGGGCTCGTGCTTGCCGCTCTGCTCCATCGCGGTGACCTTCCGGGCCAGCTTCGCGTCGATGAACGGTCCTTTCTTGATGCTGCGTCCCACGGGGTACCTCGCTAGCTCCGCTTCTTCCTGCGTCGCAGGATGAACTTGTTCGACGGATTGCTCGGACGGCGGGTCTTTCCGCCCTTGGCGAGCACCCCGGTCGGGGAGCAGGGGTGGCGCCCGCCCTTGGTGCGCCCCTCGCCGCCCCCGTGCGGGTGGTCGACCGGGTTCATCGCCGTGCCCCGCACCTTGGGCCGGCACCCCATGTGGCGGCTCCGCCCGGCCTTGCCGAGCTTGACGTTCTGGTGGTCGGTGTTCCCGATGCGTCCGATCGTCGCCCGGCACTTCACGTGGATGCGCCGGAGTTCGCCCGAGGGCAGGAGAATGACGGCGTACTCGCCCTCGCGCGCCTGGAGCTGGGCATAGGATCCGGCCGAGCGGCAGAGCTGCGCCCCCCGCCCCATCTGCATCTCGATGTTGTGGATGTGCAGGCCGAGGGGGATGTCCTCCAGGCACATCGCGTTGCCCGGGTGGGGTTCTGCTCCCTTCCCCGAGAGGATCTTCTGCCCCACCGCGAGCCCGAGCGGGGCGACGATGTAGCGCTTCTCGCCGTCCGCGTACCAGACGAGGGCGATGTTGGCGGAGCGGTTCGGATCGTACTCGATCGTCTTGACCGTGCCCGGCACGCCGTCCTTGTTCCGCTTGAAGTCGATCAGGCGGTAGCGCCGCTTGTGACCGCCCCCCCGGCGACGCGTCGTCATGCGGCCGTGGTTGTTGCGGCCGCCCGAGCTCTTCAGCGGCCGCAGGAGGCTCTTCTCGGGCCGGGTGCAGGTGATCTCGGCGAAGTCGAGGACGCTGCCGTGACGCCGTCCCGCCGAGGTCGGCCTGTAGGTCTTGATGCCCATGGCTGCGTGCTCCTACAGAAGCTCGAGGTTCTGCCCTTCCTGGAGGACGACGATCGCCTTCTTCCAGGCGCGCGTCTGACCGAGGCTGCGGCCGCGCCGCCGCCACTTGGGCTTCGTGCGCAGCGTGTTGACCTTGACGACCCTCACGCCGAAGAGCCGCTGGACGGCGCCGCGAATCTCGATCTTGTTGGCGGCGACCGGGACCCGGAACGTGTAGGCGTTGTGGGTGACCGTGGCGCCGGTGGCCTTCTCCGTGATCACCGGCTTGCGGATGAGCTGATAGCTCTGCTCGAGGGTCGTCACTTCTCACCTCCCGGCGCGCTCGCGGCACCCGCCGGCATGCCGACGCGGCGGGCGAGGGCGTCGATGGCGGCCGCCGGAGCGATCAGGAGGCCGCCGTTCAGGATGTCGAGGGCGCAGAGGTTCCGCACCTCGCGGACCTGCACGCCGGGGAAGTTGCGGAAGGACTTCCACACGTTGACGTCGTGCGCGGGGAGGATCACGAGCGCCCGCCGGGGGGAGCCGAGATCGGCGAGGATCTTGCGCGCCGCCCGCGCCGAGGGCGCGCCGAACTCCCCGAGGTCGGCGACCACCACCTCGCCGTCCTGGAGCTTGCCCAGGAAGGCCGAGCGCGCGGCGACGCGGCGCGCCTGGGCGGGCATGTGATAGCTCCAGTCCCTGGGGAGGGGACCGAACACCGTCCCGCCGCCCCGCCAGATCGGGGACTTGCGGTCGCCCGCGCGGGCGCGGCCGGTGTGCTTCTGCTTCCAGGGCTTCTTGTTCGAGCCCGCGACCTCGGCGCGCCCGCGGGTGCTCGCGTTGCCCTGGCGCCGGTTCGCCTGGTACATGACGACCGCGTCCTTGAGCGTCTTGAAGAGGACGCGGGCGCGGTTCGTCTTGTCGTGGAACGGCGTCTCGTCGAGCTCGACCTCGCCGATGCTGCCCGCCTTGTAGCTCTTGACCTGCATCGTACGCCTCAGCCTTTCGCCGCCGCGCCCTTCTTCACCCCGGTCCGCGCGGTCCGCACCTGGACGAACCCGCCCGTGGGGCCCGGGATGGATCCCTTGAGGAAGAGGAGGTTCCGGCCCGGATCCACCCGCACGACCTCGAGGTTCTTCGTCGTCTGGCGCGCCGCGCCGAAGTGGCCGGACATGCGCTTCCCGGGGAAGAGCTTCCCCGTGCGCTTCGTGCCGATCGATCCCGGCTGGCGGTAGTTCATGCAGCCGTGGGTCTTCGGGCCCCGGGAGAAGTGGTGGCGCTTGATCGTGCCGGCGAAGCCCCGACCCTTGGAGGTTCCGGTGACGTCCACCAGGTCGCCGGCGGCGAACACGCCGACGGTAATCGTCTCCCCGACCGCCCGCTCGGCCGGACCGGCCAGACGCTCTTCCCGCAGGAAGCGCTTCGGCGCGGTGCCGGCCCGCTGGAAATGGCCCCGCTGCGGCTTCTTCGTCCGCTTGTCGGTGGTGTCGCAGTACCCGAGCTGGACGGCGTGGTAGCCGTCCTTCTCCGGCGTGCGCACCTGGGTGACGACGCAGGGTCCTGCCGAGACCACGGTGACCCCGATGTGGGTCCCGTCCTCGGTGAAGACCTGGGTCATCCCTGTTTTTCGTCCTAGGATCAGCGTCATGACTCCCTGAACTTCTTCCTCCGACCGGTTCGACCAGGACCGGGCGGGGACGCTGCCGCGGGAGCGGCGGGCGTCGCCGGGCGGTCGACGCCTGGCCACGCGGTGGTTCGTGAGTAGTTGGAAAGGGGGGGTTGGTTGAAAACGGGGCCACGCGCGCGGAGGCGGTCCTCCGCCGCGCCATCTCTCCCCCGGTCGCATCCCACGCCCCCGGCGGACTACGGCGGTCCGCGCGGGCGCGCTCCAGGCTCAGGCCTTGATACGGATGTCCACGCCGGCGGGCATGTTCAGGCTGCTCAGGGCGTCCACCGTCTGGCTGGTGGGCTCCGAGATGTAGATCAGCCGCTTGTGCGTCCGGATCTCGAACTGCTCGCGCGACTTCTTGTCGATGAAGGGGGAACGCAGGACGGTGTAGCGCTCGATCCGAGTCGGCAGTGGGATCGGCCCGGCCACGAGGGCGCCCGTTCGCTTGGCCGTCTCGACGATCTCGACGGCCGATTGATCGAGGGCCTCGTGGTCGTAGGCCTCCATGCGGATCTGGATCTTGTCGCTCATGGCTCTTCGGGCTCCGTTCGACACGGCGGTCCCGCGGACGTCGCGGCGAACCGAGCCCCGGGGGGGTGCTCGCTCCTTCCTCGCGCGACCCCTCGCGGGGGCGGAGCGCACGGCAAAGGGGCGGAGAACTTAGCAAGCGGGCCGGGGGGGGTCAACCGCCCCGCGGGGGATTCCCGGCGGACGAGAAGGCCGGAAGGGCGGGAAGCTCCCCGAACGAGCCGGTCCGGCGGCCGGCGGGGAGAGCGGCTCCCCATCCCGGCCTCAGGACCAGGTCAAGCCCCGGGCGGCCAGGTCCTCGGGGGCGACGGAACGAAACCCGGCGGGGGTCAGGGAGAAGGTGGCCCGGCCCTGGGACAGGGAGCGCAGGGTCGAGGCGTACCCGAACATGGGGAAGAGCGGCACGAGCCCCACCACCTTCCGGGTTCCCTCCCCCGCCGTCAGGTCGGCGATGTCGGCCCGCCTGGCGTTCAACTCCCCGAGGATCCCGCCCATGAACTCCGCCGGGGCCGTGATCTCGAAGGCCATCAGGGGCTCCAGGAGCGCGATCTTCGCCGCCTGGAGGGCGGCGCGCAGGGCCTGGCTCGCCGCCTGGACGAAGGCCATCTCGGCGTCCCGCTCCGGGCTCGTCTCCCCCCCCGTGACCACGATGGCGAGCCCCGAGAGGGGGAATCCGAAGATGGGCCCCGCCTGGGCCTCCAGGACCAGGGCCTCGGCCACCGCCGCTCGGAACCGCTCGGGGACGGGGCAGGCGGGATCCCAGCGGACGAGGGCGGCCGGGGGGCCGGGGGAGGAGGTGGCGAGGGGCTGCACCCGCAGGGAGACCGCCCCGAAGATGCGGGTGCCGCCCAGGGTGCGGTCCACCCGGCCGGAGCCCTCCCCGGGACCGAGGGGGGCCTCCCGGTAGGCCACCCGGGGCCGGCCCACGTGGACGGCGAGGTGGAAGTCGTCCCGGAGGCGGTGCTCCTTGATCTCCAGATGGAGCTCCCCCATACCCGCGATCAGCCACTGCCCCGTCTCCTCGTCCTCGGTGACGTGGAAGGTGGGGTCTTCGAAGGAGAGACGTTCGAGGGCCAGGCGCAGCCGGTCGCGGTCGCCGCTCGCCGCGGGCTCGACCACCTGGGTGATCACCGGATCCGGGAAGAGGGGGCGCTCGAGGTGCAGCGGCTCCTCGTGCTCGCAGAGCGTGTCCCCGGTGACGGTGAACTTGCAGCCGGTGAGGGCTACGATCTCCCCCGGGCCGGCCGCCGGGAGGGGGGTCCGCAGGTCGGCGTGCATCCGCAGGACCCGGGCCACCCGCTCCATGCGCCGGACGCGGGGGTTGTAGAGCCGGCTCGCCGGCGTGATCGTCCCCGAGTAGATCCGGGCGAAGAGCAGGTCCTCGCTGGGGTCGGCGACCAGCTTGAAGGCGAGGAGACAGCGGGGCCCGGCGGGATCGGGAGGGCGGACGAGCGGGGCGCCGGTCTCGGCGTGCGCGCCCCGGGCGGGGGGGACCTCGTCCGGCGCCGGCAGGTAGTCCACGACCGCGTCCAGGAGCGGCTGGATCCCGACGTTGCGCAGGGCCGCCCCGGCGAGGACCGGGAGCAGCGTTCCCGCGAGGACGCGGCGGCGAAGCGCGCGGCGCAGGGCCTCGGCAGGGGGCATCCGGTCCTCCAGGAACGCCTCCAGGATCCCCTCGTCGTCCTCGGCGAGGGCCTCGACGAGCTCCCAGCGCAGGACCTCGACCTCCTCCCGCTCGCGGGGGGGCACGGGGACCGATCGCGGGTGGCTGCCGAGGTCCTCGGCGGGAAACTCGATCGCCTCGCCGGTCAAGAGATCGACCACGGTGCGGAACTCGCGCCCCTCCCCCAGGGGGAGCTGGACGGGGAGGGCCGGGGCCTCGAGGCGCCGGCGGAGGTCGGCCACGGCGCCGAGGAAGTTGGCCCCCGGCCGATCGAGGTGGTTCACGAAAGCCACGGACCGCACCCGGTGGCGCACCATCTGGCGCCACACCGTCTCCGACTGTGCCTCCACTCCCGCCACTCCGTGGATCACGAGCACGGCGCCGTCGAGCACGCGCATGCACCGCTCGACCTCCACCGTGAAGTCCACGTGGCCCGGGGTGTCGATCAGGTTGATCGCGTGCTCGCGCCACGGCACCGTCGTCGCCGCGGCGGTGATCGTGATGCCCCGCCGCCGCTCCTCCTCCATCCAGTCGAGCACGGTGCTGCCCTCGTGCACCTCCCCCATCCGGTGCTCGACCCCCGTGTAGAAGAGGATCCGCTCGGAGACGGTCGTCTTGCCCGCGTCGATGTGGGCGACCACGCCGATGTTGCGCAGCCGGGAGAGCGACATGGGCGGCCATCCTACGGAGTGCCGCCCCGCATCAGAGCGCATTCCCCCGCAGGAACTCCTCCCGCCAGGGGTAGGCGGCGAGGAGCTCCGGGCGCGGCTCGCCCAGGATCGCGCAGGCCGCGTAGAGGCACTCGACCGACGCCAGCCCCTGGGGTGGGTCGATGGACGTGCGGGCGCGGCGCGGATAGGCGGTCCGCAAGGGGGGGAGGCGACGGCGAAGGGGGGAGCCGTCGACGGTTCGGAGCAGAGTCGGCACACGCCGCCAGGCGCAGTCGACGAGCAGGAGATCCGCCCCCCGGTCGGCGGGGGTGAGCTCCTCCCCATCGGGGTGGAGCAGGATGCGCCCGGCGGCATCGATCCGCCGGTCGGGACGGTAGGTGCAAAACTCGATCCCGGAGATCCCCCGCAAGGGCGAGAGCGAGCACTTGCGGCTCGACTCCCGGGGGTCGCGCAGGATCAGAACGTGCACGGGAACGAAACGGCCCCGCGGATCACCGTGCCCGATCACCGCGCATAATGCGCGTACGCCTTGTTCGCCTCGGCCATCTTGTGGACGTTCTCCTTCCAGCTCACCGAGGCGCCCGTCCCGTTGTACGCGTCGACGATCTCCTCGGCGAGCCGCTGGCACATCGGCTTGCCCTTCTTCTTGCGCGAGTTCTCGATCAGCCAGCGGATGGCGAGGCTCTGCTGGCGGTTCTTCTTCACCTCGCGCGGCACCTGGTAGTTGGCGCCGCCGACGCGCTTGGAGCGCACTTCCACCGACGGGCGGATGTTGTCGATGGCCCGGGTGAAGATCTCCACCTGGTCCTGAACGTCGGGGAGCTTCTTCGAAGCGAGGTCGAGCGCGGTGTAGAAGATCCCCTGCGCGGCGGTCTTCTTCCCGTTGAGCATGATCTTGTTGATGATCTTCGTCGCGAGCGCGGATCCGAACTTGGGATCCGGGACCTGCAAGCCGGCCGTGGACTTGTAGTTGCGGGGCATGATCGTGGTCAGCTCTTCGGACGCTTCGTGCCGTACTTCGACCGGCTCTTGCCGCGGTCCTCCACCGGTCCGGTGTCGAGGGTGCCGCGCAGGACGTGGTAGCGGACGCCGGGGAGGTCGCGCACCCGGCCGCCTCGGATGAGAACGATGGAGTGCTCCTGGAGGTTGTGCCCCTCCCCGGGGATGTAGACGGTGATCTCCTTGCCGTTGGAGAGGCGGACCCGCGCCACCTTCCGCAGGGCGGAGTTCGGCTTCTTCGGCGTCTGGGTCTTGACCTGCAGACACACGCCCCGCTTCTGCGGGCAGCCGTCCAGGACGGGGGACCGGGAGCGCCGCCGGACCTTCTGGCGGCCTTTGCGCACGAGCTGATTGATCGTCGGCATGGATGCGGTTCGGCGGGGTCGTGATCTCGGGGAGGGGGTCGAAGATTCTAGGAACGGGACCGGGACCGTCAAGGAGCCGGCTGCGGGGGGCGGGCGAGGGTCCCCCCGCCTCCCCGTGGATTCCGGGTCAGCCTCTCAATCGTCGTCGAGGGAGAGGGCCTCGTCGTCGTCGCCGTCGTCGATGGTCGCTGTTCCGGCGTCGAGGTCATCCTCGGCCGCCACGACCTCCTCGCCCTCCGGCTGGCTGTCCTCCTCCGTGGTCTCCTCTTCCTCGTCCGTCGTCTCCTCCCAGTCCTCGTCCAGGAGCTCCACTCCGCCCAGCGACTCGAGGGGCGAGGAGTCCGGGAGGGCGGGGACGATGTCGCCGATCGAGGCGGAGGAGGCGAGCGCGCCGGCCTCGGCCAGCCCGCCGCCGGCCACCGCCATCGCCGGCTCGGATTCCCCGAGGGACTCCAGGCCCCCGGCGAGGAGCGCTTCCATCTGGGCATCCATGGCCACGGCGCCCAGCCCGCCGGCCTTCCCGATCTCGCCGAAGTCGATGTTCTTCTTCACCCGCGTGCGGTAGTGGTCCCGGAACCCCGTGCCGGTGGGCACCATGTGCCCCAGGATCACGTTCTCCTTCAGCCCGACGAGGAAGTCGCGGCGCGAGGCGATGGCGGCCTCGGTGAGCACCTTCGTGGTCTCCTGGAAGCTGGCGGCGGAGATGAAGGACTCCGAGGACAGGGAGGCCTTGGTGATCCCCAGGAGGAGGGTCTGGCCGGTGGCCGGCTTCTTGCGCTCCCGGCGGAGCTGCTCGTTCTCGCGGCGGAACCGGAACTTGTCCACCACCGCGCCGGGGAGGAACCCGCTGTCGCCGGGGTCGTTCACCTGCACCTTGCGCATCATCGAGGCCAGGATGATCTCGATGTGCTTGTCGTCGATCGTGACGCCCTGGGAGCGGTACACGTTCTGGATCTCGCGCAAGAGGTAGCCCTGCGCGGAGTCGTCGCCCTTGATGCGCAGGATGTCGTGCGGGACGAGGGGGCCGTCCACCAGCGGATCGCCGGCGTGGACCTCGTCGCCCTTGTGCACGCGCAGGTGCTTGCCCTGGGGCACGGAGTGCTCCTGCTCCTCGATCACCTCGCCCTTCGGCCCGATCGCCCGAACGATGATCGTGCGCTTGCCGCGCTTCTTCTCGCCCAGCTCGACGAGACCGTCGATCTCCGAGATGACGGCCGGATCCTTCGGGCGGCGCGCCTCGAACAGCTCCGTGACCCGGGGCAGGCCGCCGGTGATGTCCTGGGTGCCGCCGATCTCCCGCGCGCTCTTGGCGAGGAGGTCGCCGGCCCTGATCTCCTGCCCGTCGTCCACCTCGATGTAGGTGCGCTCGGGGATCGGGTACAGGGCCAGGGCGTTGCCTTCCTTGTCCTCAAGGACGATCTGCGGGTGGAGGTCCCCCTTGTGCTCGATCACCTGCTTGCGGGCGCCGCCGCGGCGCGTGTCGCGCTCGAGCTTGAGTGTCTTGCCTTCGATGAGGTCCTCGAAGCGCACCGTGCCGTCGGATTCCCCCAGGATCGGCACGTGGTGGGGGTCCCAACGGCAGAGGGGACGCTTCATGTCGACGTTCTGTCCGTTCTCGACGAGCAGCGAGCAGCCCATCGGCGCCGCGTACCGGTCGAGCTCGCGGCCCCGGTCGTCGACGAGGATGATCTCGCCGACCCGGTTGAGGACCACGACTTCGCCCTCGCGATTCACTACGGATTGCACGTTGTTGAGCTTGACGCAGCCGGCGCGTTTGGCGCGGATCTCCGACTCCTCGACCGACCGGCTGGCCGTGCCGCCGATGTGGAAGGTCCGCATCGTGAGCTGAGTGCCCGGCTCGCCGATCGACTGGGCGGCGATGATGCCGACGGCAAGGCCCCGCTCGGCCGTCGTTCCCCGGGCGAGGTCCATGCCATAGCACTTGGCGCACACCCCGAGGCCCGCCTCGCAGGTGAGGGGGCTGCGGACCCGGATCTTCTCGTTGCCGAGGGCTTCGATGCGGCGCCCGGCCTCCTCGGTGATCAGCTCGTTCTCGCGGACGACGATCTCGTCGGAGACCACGTCCATGATCGTGTCGCGGGCCACCCGGCCGCGAATCGCCTGGGTGAGGGTGAGAACGACCTTCTCGCCCTTGTAGACCGCGCTCTTGAACACCCCGTTCGGGGTGCCGCAGTCCTCCGTGGTGATGACCACGTTCTGGGCGACGTCGGTGAGCTTCCGCGTGAGGTAGCCCGCATCGGCCGTCTTGAGCGCGGTGTCGGCCAGGCCCTTGCGGGCGCCGTGCGTGGACGAGAAGTACTCGAGCACGCGCAGGCCCTCGCGGAAGTTCGCCTTGATGGGCGTCTCGATGATCTCGCCGGAGGGCTTGGCCATGAGCCCGCGCATGCCGGCGAGCTGGCGGATCTGGTCGATCGAGCCCCGGGCGCCCGAGGACACCATGCAGTAGATCGGGTTGACGTAAGGGTCGCCTTCCCGCACGTCCTGCCGGAGGACGGTGATGAGGTCCTGCCCCAGCTCCTCGCGCGCGTGCGTCCAGAGGTCGATGATCTTGAGGTAGCGCTCGCCCTCGGTGATGACGCCCCGGCGGTAGGACTTCTCGACCTTGGAGATCTCGGCCTCCGTCTCCGTGATGATGCGGCTCTTGGACGGCGGGATCCGCATGTCGTCCTTCGCGAAGGAGAGCCCCGCCCGGGTCGCGGCCTTGAAGCCGAGATCCTTCAGATCGTCGAGCAGGCGCAGCGTGGCGACCCGGCCCAGGATCGAGTGGCAGTCGCTGATCAAGCCGGCGATGCCCTTCCGATCGAGCTGGTAGTTGTAGAACGGCATCCCCGGGGGGAGGATGTCGTTGAAGATCGCCCGCCCGATGGTCGTGAGGAGGTAGCCGGGCTTCCCCCCGACCTCGATCTTGCCGTCGTCGTCGACCTTGACCGGCGCTTCCTCGCGGCCCACCTTGACCAGCGTCCCCGGCTCCATGCGCACGAGCACCGGCCGGTGGGTCTGCGTGAAGCCGTGGCCGAAGGCGAGGAAGAGCTCGTCGAGGCTGCTGAAGACCCGGGGGGTCTCCTTGTCGTAGGTGCCGAGGTGGTCCTTGGTCAGATAGAACAGGCCGAGCACCATGTCCTGGGAAGGCGTGATGATCGGCTGGCCGTTGGACGGCGAGAAGATGTTGTTCGTGGCCAGCATCAGCGTCGACGCCTCGATCTGGGCCTCGTAGCTGAGCGGCAGGTGCACCGCCATCTGGTCCCCGTCGAAGTCGGCGTTGAAGCCGCCACAGACGAGCGGGTGCAGGCGGATCGCGTTGCCCTCGACGAGCACCGGCTCGAAGGCCTGGATGCCCATGCGGTGCAGCGTCGGCGCCCGGTTGAGGAGCACGGGGTGGTCGCGGATCACCTCGTCGAGGATGTCCCACACCTCCTCGTCGCGGCGTTCCAGCATCCGCTTGGCGGACTTGATCGTGTCGGCCAGACCGAGCTCCTTGAGACGCCGGATGATGAACGGCTGGAAGAGTTCCAGGGCGATCTTCTTGGGCAGGCCGCATTGGTGCAGCCGCAGCTCCGGACCGACGACGATGACCGAGCGCGCGGAGTAATCCACGCGCTTGCCGAGGAGGTTCTCGCGGAATCGCCCCTGCTTGCCCTTGATCATGTCCGTCAGGGACTTGAGCGGGCGGTTCGAGGACCCGAGGACGGGCCGGCGGCACCGGCCGTTGTCGAACAGGGCGTCGACGGACTGCTGGAGCATCCGCTTCTCGTTGCGGATGATGACCTCTGGCGCGTTGAGATCGAGGAGCTTCTTGAGGCGGTTGTTCCGGTTGATGAGCCGCCGGTACAGGTCGTTGAGATCCGAGGTGGCGAAGTTGCCGGAATCGAGCAGCACGAGCGGGCGCAGATCCGGCGGGATCACCGGGATCGCCTCGAACACCATCCAGGCCGGCTCGTTGTTGGAGTCCCGGAGCATCTCTACGGTGCGCAGGCGCTTGATGATGTCCTTCTGCCGCTGCTTCGAGCGCGTGGACAGGAGCTCCTCGCGCAGCTCCCCGGAGAGCTTCTGGAGGTCGAGCCGGCGCAGCATCTTGCGCACGGCCTCGGCGCCCATGTCCGCGTCGAACTCCGAGCCGTACTTCGCCCGCGCCTGGCGATACTCCTCCTCGGTGAGGAGCTGCTTCTCCTCGAGCGGGGTGTCGCCGGGATCGATCACGACGTAGTCCTGGAAGTAGATGATCCGCTCCAGGTTCGAGGTCTTCAGGTCGAGCAGCGTGCCCAGGCGCGAGGGCATCGCCTTGAAGAACCAGATGTGGGCGATCGGGGCGGCGAGGTTGATGTGCCCCATTCGCTTGCGGCGCACGCGGGAGTGGGTGACCATCACGCCGCATTTGTCGCAGACGATGCCCTTGTGCTTGATGCCCTTGTACTTCCCGCAGAAGCACTCCCAGTCCTTCTCGGGACCGAAGATCCGCTCGCAGAAGAGACCATCCCGCTCCGGGCGATACGTCCGGTAGTTGATCGTCTCCGGCTTCTTCACCTCGCCGTAGGACCACGAGCGGATGTCCTCCGGGGAAGCGAGGCTGATCTTGACGCTGCCGTAGTCGTTGATCCGGTTGGTCTGCTGGGACTCGGACATCTTCTCCTCCTTAGAGGGAGGCCTTCTTCTGCAGCTCGATGTTCAGACCGAGACCTTTGATCTCGTTGCACAGCACCTCGAAGGACACCGGGGTCCCCGGCTCGAGGATGTTGAGGCCCTTCACCATCGATTCGTAGATCTTGGTGCGGCCGTCCACGTCGTCGGACTTCACGGTGAGCTGCTCCTGGAGGATGGCGGCAGCGCCGTAGGCCTCGAGGGCCCAGACCTCCATCTCGCCGAAGCGTTGGCCGCCGAACCGGGCCTTGCCGCCCAGCGGCTGCTGGGTGATGAGGCTGTAGGGACCCGTGGCGCGAGCGTGCACCTTCTCGTCCACCAGGTGGTGGAGCTTGAGCATGTACATCATCCCCACCGTGACTTCCTGCTCGAACGGGTTGCCCGTGCGGCCGTCGAAGAGCTGGAACTTGCCGGTGGACGGGAGCCCCGCTTCGCGCAGGGCGGACTCAATCTCCTGCTCCCTCGCGCCGTCGAAGGGCGGGGTGTGGAAGCGGCAGTGCAGGTAGCGCGCGGCGAGCCCGAGGTGCGTCTCGAGGATCTGTCCGACGTTCATCCGGCTGGGCACGCCGAGCGGGTTGAGCACGATGTCGACCGGCGTCCCATCGGCGAGGTAGGGCATGTCCTCGACCGGCAGGATCTTCGATACGACGCCCTTGTTCCCGTGCCGGCCGGCCATCTTGTCGCCGACGGAGAGCGGCCGCTTCGTGGCGACGTAGACCTTGACCATCTCCAGCACGCCCGTCGGCAGCTCGTCGCCGCGGGAGAGCCGGTTCACGACCTTGTTCTTGTCGCTCTCGCGGCGCTCGATCTGCGCCTGGTTCTCGTTGATGATCGCCAGCACCTCGTGCCGGCGTTCCTCGTCCTCGCAGTCGTCGGCCGCGGCCAGGCACATGAGCTTGACGCGGCGGAGGGTGTCGAACGTGGCGGTATCGTCGAGCTCGACCCTCTTGCCGGTCATGTCGTCGACGACCTCCAGCTCGAGCGCCGTCTCGACCCGCTCCAGCATCTCGGCCGTGAGGTGACGGAACGCGCGCAGGAAGTCGCGCTCGGCGTCGCGGATCTGGGCGAGCACGCGCTGGCGCTCGGCATCGGTGAGGTTCACGCGCCGGGAGAACTTCTGGGCGTCGATCACGACGCCCCGGCTGCCGGGCGGCATGGTGAGCGAGGCGTTCTTCACGTCGACGCCCGCGCGCCCGAAGATCGCGTGCAGGAGCTTCTCCTCCGGGGTCAGCTCGCTCTTCGACTTCGGAGCCACCTTCCCCACGAGGATGTCCCCGGCCTCGACGGGCGTGCCGATCCGGACGATGCCGCTCTCGTCGAGGTTGGAGAGGGCCTTCTCGCCGACGTTGGGGATGTCGCGCGTGAACTCCTCCTTGCCGAGCTTCGTCTCGCGGATCTCGACCTCGTACTCCTCGATGTGGATCGAGGTGAACGTGTCGGTGCAGACGAGCCGCTCGGACACGAGGACGGCATCCTCGTAGTTCAGCCCCTCCCAGGGCATGAAGGCCACGAAGATGTTTCGGCCCAGGGCCAGCTCGCCCCGGCAGGTGCCGGCACCGTCGGCGAGGAGCTGGCCTTTCTGGACCATCTCGCCCGACCGCACGACCGGCTTGTGGGTCTGGCACGTCCGTTCGTTCAGGCCGCGGTACTTGGTGAGCCGGTACTCGTCGTCGCCGACGATGATGACCTGGCTGTCCGCGTACGAGACCTCGCCCGCCTTGTCGGCGCGCAGGACGAGGTTCGTGTTCTCCGCCACGAGACCCTCGAGACCCGTGCCCACGAGCGCCTGCTCGGTGTTGAGCAGGGGCACGGCCTGCCGCTGCATGTTGGAGCCCATGAGGGCCCGGTTCGCGTCGTCGTGCTCGAGGAACGGGATGAGGGCGGCGGAGATCCCCACGATCTGCTTCGGAGAGACGTCGACGTAGTCCACTTCCTCCGGAGCCACCTCCACGATGTCGCCGTCCCGCCGGGCGAGGACGCGCGGCCCCACGAGGCCGCTGTCCGCGTCGATCATCGCGTCGGCGGGGGAGATCACCTTGCCCATCTCCTCGTCGGCGCGGAGGAACACGACGTCGTCCGTGACTTTGCCCTTCTCGATCTTCCGGTAGGGAGTCACGAGGAACCCGTATTCGTCGAGCGTCGCGTACAGCGCTAGCGACGAGATGAGGCCGATGTTCGAGCCCTCCGGCGTCTCGATCGGGCAGAGGCGGCCATAGTGGGAGAGGTGCACGTCGCGCACGTCGAATCCCGCGCGCTTGCGGTTCAGGCCGCCCGGGCCGAGGGCCGACAGCCGGCGCTCGTGGGTGAGCTGGCTCAGGGGATTCGTCTGGTCGACGACCTGGCTGAGCTCGCCGCGGCCGAAGAAGTACTCGACGGCGCTCGAGAAGGTCTTCGAGTTGATGAGGTTGCGCGGGGTGACGGTCTCGGGGTTCTCGAGGTTCATCCGCTCCTGCGCGGTGCGGCGCAGCTTCAGGAGGCCCTTGCGGAACTCCTCGCTGGCCAGCTCGGCGATCGTGCGGACCCGGCGGTTGCCGAGGTTGTCGATGTCATCGACCTCGCCGTCGCCGTTGCGCAGGGAGATCAGGTACTTGATCGAGTTGATGATGTCGGTCGGCTTCAGGACCTGGGTGTCCTCCGGGATGTCCTGATCGAACTTCCGGTTGAGGCGGAACCGACCGACCCGACCGAGGCGGTAGCGTTGCGGATCGAAGAACTTCTCGTGGAACAGCTCGCGCGCCTTGTCGAGCTGGGGCGGATTGCCGGGCCGGAGCCGGCTGTAGATTTTGAGAAGGGCCTCGGTGTGGCTCTTGCACGGATCCTCGTGCAGCGAGTTGACGATCAGCATGTCGAGGTCCTGCGGATCGGCCGCAATCACCTCGACTCCGGCCAGGTCGCCGGCGGCGATCTCGAGCGCCGCCGCCTCCGAGATGGGCGTCGCCGAGGGGACGAGCACCTCGCCCGTCTTGAGGACGCGAATGTCCCCCACCGCGATCCTGCCCGTGATCGCCTTGGCGAAGGCGTTCTCGGTCTGCCGCTTGGCCTTCTTGACCACCGTCGTCTCATAGAAGCGGCGGAGCAGATCGGCATCGCTGGAGAGCTCCTCGTCGAGGGCGCGCAGCAGGGTCACCGCCGAGAACTTGCCCGACTGGTCGATGCGGACGGTGAGCACGTCCTTCTTCGTGACGTTCAGCTCGATCCACGAACCGCGTTCGGGGATGATCCAGCAGCTATGCAGCCGGCGCTCCGCGCTCGTGGTATCGACGGAGAAATCGACGCCCGGCGACCGGTGGAGCTGGCTCACGATGACGCGTTCGGAGCCGTTGATGATGAACTCGCCGCCCCCGACCATGATGGGGATCTCGCCGAGGTAGACCTCCTCCTCGACGGGCTCCGGCTTGACGAGGCGCAGGCGGACCTTGAACGGGTAGCCGTAGGTCAGCCGCAGCTTGCGACACTCCTCGATCGTGTAGCGGGGCCTCCCGAGCTCGTATCCCACGTACTCTAGGCACATGGTCTTGTCGTACGAGTAGATCGGGAACACCTCGCGGAGCAGCTCCTCGAGGCCCTTCGCGGGACGCGCTCCCTGGGGCACGTCCACCAGGAGGAACCGTTCGTAGGCCTTCCGCTGGATCTCCGTCAGATCGGGAACGCCCGTGACGTGGCGATAGCGTCCGAAAACTCGCACGCCCTCGGTTGTCGCTGTCATTGAGCTCTTCTCGAAAGTGGTGCCGGTGCGGCTCCGGTGGGTGCGGCCGCCCCCTGCCGCGGGGCGGTCCGGATCTCTACACGCGCGACGGGACGGCCGCCGCGCGGGCGGCGCGCGGATCGGGCCGGACGGATTCCGGCCCGCCCCCCGGCCGGCGGGCGGCCGCGGGGCGGTTGGGGAGCGCTCCTCGGAGGGTCGCGGTCAAGAGCGCCGGTCTCAATCGACCTTGACCGTTCCGCCCGCCCCTTCGATCTTGGTCTTGATGTCGGCGGCCTCTTCCTTCGACACGCCCTCCTTGATCGCCTTGGGGGCGGCGTCGACGAGCTCCTTGGCCTCCTTCAAGCCGAGCCCCGTGATGGCCCGGACCTCCTTGATGACCTGAACCCGTTTCTCGCCGGCGGTCTCGAGGATGACGTTGAACGTGGTCTTCTCCGCCGGCGCCGCCTCGCTCGCAGCCGCGCCGGGGGCCGCGGCGACGGCGACCGGAGCCGCCGCGCTCACGCCCCACTTGTTCTCGAGGTACTTGACGAGCTGGGAGGCCTGGAGGAGCGTCAGGCCATCGAGCTTCCCGGCGAGTTGCTGGAGCTCGGGCTCCAGGACGGCCGTGGTGGTGTCTTCCGACATGGGATCATTCTCCTGGGGTTTCGTCTGAGGATGGAATACGCGAAGGATCAGGACCCGGCGGCGTCGACGCGGGCCTGGATGACACGCACGAGGGCTCCTTGCGGAGCGGCGAGGAGGCCGACGAGCTTGCGGGCCGGGCCGGAGATCGCGCCGAGGAGCATCGAGTGCAGCTCGCGCTTGCCGGGAAGCTTCGTCAGGCCGAAGGCCTTCCTTTCGTCCAGGAGGCTGCCCTCGAGCAGCCCGCCGCGCAGGGCGACCTTCCCGGACTTGCGGGCGTCGGAGTCCTGCAGGATCTTGGCCGCTCGGATCGCGTCCTCGGTGTCGCCGCATACGACGGCGACATTGCCGCGGAAGAGCTCGGCGGGCGCCTCGAGCCCGATCTCCTGCAGGGCGAGCTTCGCCAGGCGGTTGCGAACCACCTGGAGCCCGAGCCCGTGTTCGGCGAGGGAGTCCCGGAGCTTCTCGCTCTCCTCGACCGAGAGCCCGCTCAGGGAGACGATCACCAGTCCCTCGGCGCCCTTGAAGGCGTCGGTGAGCTCGCGCACGAGCATCTGTTTGACGATGTTCGGCATGGTGGTCAGCTCCCGTACGAGATCCAGGCCCCCGGGCCCATGGTCGTGCTGATGGAGACCTTCCGGAAGAAGTTCCCCTTGACCGCCGGCGGGCGCAGGTGAGTCAGGTGGTCGAGGAAGGCCGTGAGGTTCTCCACGAGATCCTCGGTGGAGAACGAGCGCTTGCCGACCGGGGCGTGGACGTTGCCTCCCGCGTCGGTGCGGAACTCCACCTTGCCGGCCTTGAAGTCGCGGACCGCTTGGGCCACGTCGGGCGTCACGGTGCCGGACTTCGGGCTGGGCATCTTCCCCTGCGGCCCGAGGATCTTCCCGAGCTTCCCGACGTGCTTCATCATGTCGGGGCTGGCGACCACGATGTCGAAGTCCAGCCAGCCGCCCTGGATCTTCTCGGCGAGGTCGGCACTGCCGGTCTCGTCGGCCCCCGCCGCCCGGGCTGCCTCGGCCTTGTCGCCCTCGGCGAAAGCGATCACGCGAACGGCCTTGCCGAGCCCCTTCGGGAGCGAGACGGCGCCCCGCACGAGCTGGTCGGTCTTCTTGGGGTCGATCCCGAGCCGCACCACGACATCCACCGTCTCGTCGAATTTCGGCCCGGGCAGCCCTTTGATCAGGTCCAAGGCTTCGCGCGGCTCGTACTGCCGGGTGCGGTCCACCGCGGCGGCGGCTCGCCGGTATCGCTTGCTGTGTTTGGCCATGTCGCTATCTCCGAACAGCCGGTGACGTCAATCGACGACCTGGATGCCCGCCGAGCGCGCCGTTCCCTCGATGATCCGGCACGCATGCCCGAGATCCCGGGCGTTGAGGTCCTTCATCTTCAGCGTGGCGATCTCCACCACCTGCGCCCGCGTGACCTGGCCCACGGTCTCGTGGCCGACGGTGCTGGCTCCCTTCTCGACCTTGGCCGCCCTCTTGAGCAGCACCGCCGCCGGGGGGGATTTCAGGACGAAGTCGAAGCTGCGGTCGGCGTAGACGGAGACGACGACGGGGATGATGAGCCCCATCTGGTCCCGCGTCCGGTCGTTGAATTCCTTTACGAAGCCCCCGATGTTGACACCGTGGGAGCCGAGCGCCGGACCGACGGGCGGCGCGGGCGTCGCCTGCCCGGCGGGGCACTGCAGCTTGATCTTGGCAACTGCTTCCTTGGCCATGGTGATTCGACTCCAGACGTTGGCGGGCGCGGCTACATCCCTTCGACTTCCCAGTACTCGAGCTCCACGGGGGTCGGCCGGCCGAAGATGGTGACCGTCACCTTGATCATCCCCTTCTCGGGAAAGATCTCGTCCACCGTGCCGTCGAAGCCGTCGAAGGCTCCGGACTTGATCTTGACCATGTCGCCCTTGCGCAGATTGATGGCGACCTGCGGGCGCTCCTCGCTGTCCGACATGCGGGCGAGGATCCCGGAGACCTGAACCTCCGTGAGGGGCGTCGCTTCGCCGCGGGTCCCGAGGAAGTCGCCGAAACCAGGGGTCTCGCGCAGAGTCGCCCGCGCTTCGACGGCGCGGGCGTCCTCGGGATCCGAGAGGTCGGCCTGGACCATCAGATAGCCCGGATAGAGCTTCTTCGACACCACCCGGCGCTTGCCGCCCTTCAGCTCGGTCACCCGCTCGAAGGGGACGAGGATCTGGGGGATCAGGTCCTGGAGCCCCTTCACCGTGATCCGCGTCTCGAGCTGCTTGCGGATCGAGTCCTCCCGGCCCGACTGACAGCGCACGAAGTACCACTTGTAGCCCATGTCAGACGGCTCCGAAGATCAGGTAGGTGATCACGCGACCCAGGACCACGTCCGCGCCCGCCAGGAAGCCCAGGAGCACGAGGACGAACACGATGACGACGATGGAGGAGTTCACCACCTCTTGGGTCGTCGGCCAGGTGACCTTCCGGAGCTCGGCCTCGGTGTCGGCGAGCAGATCGACGATCTTCTCCTTCTTCGACCACCGCACGAGCCAGACCATCCCGAGGACGAACAGCGCGAAGGAGATCAGGAAGGCGATGTTCACGTCCACTCCCGCGACCGGGATGCGCAGGCCGGCGATCGGCTCCCGCAGGGAGCTGGCCCGCACGAGCATCCCGTGCAGCCAGTTGCACCCGAAGAGGATCATGAAGGCCACGGCCCAGAACGCGAACATCCGGGCCAGGCGTCCCTGCTCTTCCTTGTAGGTGGTCATCCTGGGGCCTCGACTCGGCGGAGGCGGGTGGCCGCCCGGGGGGCGCCGGATAGCGCCCCCCGGGACAGGCTCTACTTGATCACCTTGGTCACGACCCCCGACCCGACGGTGCGGCCGCCCTCGCGGATCGCGAAGCGCAGTTGATCGTCCATGGCGACCGCCGTGTGCAGGGAGATCTCCATGCGGATGTTGTCGCCCGGCATGCACATCTCGGCTTCGGAGCCGTCGAGGGCGGTGAGCTTCTCGACGCCTCCCGTCACGTCCGTGGTCCGGAAGTAGAACTGCGGGCGGTAGCCCTTGAAGAACGGCGTATGGCGCCCACCCTCCTCCTTCGAGAGGACGTACACCTCGGCCTCGAAGTGCGTGTGCGGGGTCAGGGTCCCGGGCTTGGTGATCACCATGCCCCGCTCTGCATCTTCCTTCTTGATGCCGCGGAGCAGGCAACCGACGTTGTCCCCCGCCACGCCGAAGTCCAGGGTCTTCTGGAACATCTCGACCCCGGTGCAGGTCGTCTTGCGCGTCTCCTTGATTCCGACGATCTCGACCTCGTCGCCGGCCTTGACGCGGCCCTGCTCGATCCGGCCCGTCACCACGGTGCCGCGACCCTCGATCGAGAAGACGTCCTCGACCGGCATGACGAACGGCTTGTCGACGTCGCGCTGCGGCTGCGGGATGAAGTTGTCGACCGCGTCGAGGAGCTCGCGGATGCAGTTGAACGTCGGATCGGTGGCCGGCTTGCCGGCGTCGAGGGCGTTCTGGCAGGCGAGGGCGGATCCGCGGACGATCGGCGTGTCGTCGCCGGGGAACTTGTACTTGTTGAGCAGGTCGCGGATCTCCATTTCCACGAGATCGAGCAGCTCGGGATCGTCGACCTGGTCGACCTTGTTCATGAAGACCACGATCGCCGGCACGTTCACCTGGCGAGCGAGCAGGATGTGCTCGCGCGTCTGGGGCATGGGACCGTCGGCGGCCGACACCACGACGATGGCGCCGTCCATCTGCGCCGCCCCGGTGATCATGTTCTTGATGTAGTCCGCGTGGCCGGGGCAGTCGACGTGGGCGTAGTGGCGCTTCTGCGTCTGGTACTCGACGTGCGCGGTGGCGATCGTGATACCCCGCGCCTTCTCCTCGGGCGCCTTGTCGATCTCGTCGAAGGCCATCGCCTTGGCGAGCCCGGACATGGACTGCAGGCGGCAGATCACCGACGTCAGGGTTGTCTTGCCGTGGTCGATGTGGCCGATGGTGCCGACGTTGCAGTGCGGCTTGGTGCGTTGGAAGACTTCCTTAGCCATCTTCGTGCTTCTCTGGATCGTCAGGAGGGCCGATCTTTGGGGCGGCGCCCACGGAGTCTGGGCCCCCGGAGTTGGAGGGGGGTTCGCCCGGCGGCGCACGGCGCGCCGCCGCGATGGAATGGACCGCCCGGCGGGCGCGCCACCAGGATCCCTGGATTGGGTCGTCGACCCCTCGAGGGAGGCGTGCCGCGGCGAGCGGTGTTCGAGTGTGCGTTGGGTTGTGGGGAGAGCGGGTGGCGGGCGAGTGGAGCTGCTGATGGGAATTGAACCCATGACCTCTTCCTTACCAAGGAAGTGCTCTACCTGCTGAGCTACAGCAGCACTCGCCGCTCCCCGGCCCTTCGTCGCGCTCGCACCCGCGAGGACGCAGGATGCGGAGGGATGGCCGGGGGGACGCGGAGGGACGGACACCGCGGCCGGGGTCGGTCCGCCGCCCGCCGCCGCCGGAAGCCCGGCGGGGAGGTGGAGCGGGCGATGGGAATCGAACCCACACGTTCAGCTTGGAAGGCTGACGTTCTACCATTGAACTACGCCCGCGGTCGGGTCCGCGAGCGGTGTCCGGCGTGAGACGGGTCGAGGCGGTCCGAGCGCGGCGCCGGCGAGCGCAGGTGGAGGTGGTGGGGGGAAGAGGATTCGAACCTCTGAAGGCGGTGCCATCAGATTTACAGTCTGACCCCTTTGGCCACTCGGGAATCCCCCCAGGAAGGAGACTCGAGGAGAGCGCCCGTCGCCAGGGGGGCAGCGGGTGGATCGGGGCTCCGGACGATCGAGACAGCGCGAGGGTCCTCGCGGTCCGCGAGGCGCGGGGTTCCCCGCGCGCCTGCGGGTCGAGGCCCTTCGATGTGCGGTTCGATCGCAGGGTCCTCTCGCCGGCGGACCTGGGGACCCCGCTCCCGTCTCATGCTGATTCTGTCTCGTTATCACGGAGCAACCCGTCCGGCGCGCTGCCGTCGGGGGGCCGTCGAGGGCCGACCCTGCCTCCTTCCCCGCGTCGCCGGCCCCTCGTCGCGGCGGACGGTGGAGCCAGCGGCGGGACTCGAACCCGCAACCGCCTGATTACAAATCAGGAGCTCTGCCAGTTGAGCTACGCTGGCCACGGCGGCCGGCGGCGCCGCGCTCGCCCGGGACGCGCCGGGTTCGTCGTGGTACGCCGACTCCGCACCTCGAGGGACCAGCCGTTGCGGGGGCGACTCCTGCGAGCGGAGAAGGGCGGAGATCCTAACCCCGGGAGGGGCCCGTGCAACTCCCCGGCGCGGATTTCACTCCTTTTTCCCGGGGGGGCGGGCGGGGGCCCCCAGGCCGGCGATCCGGGCCCGCCAGGCCGCGAAGGCATCCCGGACGGCGTCCAGGGAGTCGCCGCCGAACTTCTCGCGGAAGGCGGAGGCGAGCTCCAGGGCGACGACCGCCTCCCCCACCACGCTGGCCGCGGGCACGGAGGTGACGTCGGAGCGCTGGTAGGTGGCCGAGACGGCTTCGCCGGTCGCGAGGTCCACGGTGGGGAGGCCCCGGCGCAGGGAAGGGATGGGCTTCATCGCCACCCGGACGACGAGGGGCTCCCCGGTCGTCATGCCCCCCTCCAGCCCGCCGGCGCGGTTGGAGGCGCGCCGCAGGAAGCCGAAGGGGCCCGGCGTGGCCCCGGCGGAGATGATCGGATCGTGAACCGCGGAGCCGGGGCACCGGGCCGCTTCGAACCCGAGCCCGAACTCCACCCCCTTCATGGCCGGAATCGACAGGAGGGCTCCCCCGAGGCGGCCCGTGAGCCGCTCCGCGGGGTTCGCGTAGCCCCCCAGGCCGGGGGGAAGCCCCAGGACCCGCACCTCGAAGACGCCCCCCAGGGAGTCGCCGTCGGCCCGGGCGGCATCGATCCGTTCCCGGATCCGGGAATCGGCGTCCGGATCCAGGGACAGGAGGTCGCTGGCGTCGCGGATGCGGCGGCGGTCCGGACCGGCGCGGTCGAAGGCCCCGGGATCGGCGGCGACGCCGCCGAGCTCGGTGACGTGGGCGAAGATCTCGATCGCGAAGCTCTCGAGGAGTTGGCGGGCGATGGCGCCCAGGGCGACGCGGGCAGCGGTCTCGCGTGCGCTCGCTCGCTCGAGGACGTCGCGGGGGTTCGCGTGGGCGTACTTCTGGCACCCGGCGAGGTCGGCGTGCCCCGGGCGCGGATTCGCGGGCACCGGCAGGCGTTCGATCACGAAGTCCGCGTTGGCGATGGCGACGGCGAGGGGGGATCCCAGGGTGATCCCGCCCCGGGTGCCGGACAGGAGCTCGGCCCGATCCTCCTCGATCTTCATCCGTCCCCCGCGCCCGTACCCCACCTGTCGCCGCGCGAGCTCGCGATCGACCCCTCCGAGATCGAGCGCCATCCCCGCCGGCATCCCCTCCAGCACCGCCACGAGGCATCGCCCGTGCGACTCCCCCGCCGTGGTCCACCGCAGCCCCCGCATGCAGGGAAGCCTACCCCTCCGCCCGGAGAACCCAAAGGGACCGCCTCGGCCTCCCCGCTCCCCGCCCCCTTCGCCCCGCCCGCGGCTCCGGCCGATCCGGCTCTCCCTCGCCGCGGTTTCCGCGGATTCCCGGCAACCGCCCCCTTCCCGCCGCGGTCCTCCCCCCCGCCTTCCCCGGGTGGCCGGGGGCCGCGGGCGGGGGGCCGGGGGCGGGGAGGGTGTCTAGAGCGTTTCGTAGAAGGTCACGTCGTCGAAGTCCACCGTCAGGTCGCGCTTGCCGAGGCGGACGGCGAGCTGGCGCTTGTCGCGCCAGAGGCGGGTCACGAGACAGCGCTTCTTGTAGCGGGGGAGCCAGACGAGACTCCCCTTCTTCAAGCCGTCGAGGAAGGCGCGGCGGCGGTCGGTGAGCTGCGCGTCCCCCAGGGCCTCCTCCAGGCCGGCGAGAAGGGCTTCGACGTCGTGCCGGGGGAGGCTCGAGAGCCGGGGGAGGATCTGGCGGCCGCGGTCGACCCAGGCCCGCGCGCGGGAGAGCCGCTCCTCGAGACCCCGCTGCGCCTCCGCCTCCACCTGCTCGCGCCGCCGCTCCAGGTGGTCCCGCTTCTCCTCGAGCTCCCGGACCCGGCCCTCGAGCTCCCGCAGGCGGTCCTCGGCCTCCGCGCGCAGGCGCTCGGCGTCGACCCGGACGCGGCGCATCTCCGCCATGAGCTCCTCCGCCTCCCCGGAACGCCGCTCCATCCGCGCGCCGGCGGCCTCGACCAGCTCCGCCGGGAGGCCGAGGCGGCGGGCGATCGCCAGGGCCCGCGACTCTCCGGGGGCGCCGATCACCAGGCGATAGCGCGGGGCAAGGGTCTCGATGTCGAACTCCACGTGCGCGTTCTCGACCCGCGGATGCCGGAAGGCGAACTCCTTCAACTGCCCGAGGTGCGTGCTCGCCAGGGTGTGGCACCCGACCTCGAGCAGCCGCTCGAGGATCGCGTCGGAGAGCGCGGCTCCCTCGACCGGATCCGTGCCGCCGCCGAGCTCGTCCAGGAGCACGAGCGTCCGCCGTCCCGCCCGCGCAAGACCCCGGCGGATGCGCTCGAGATGGGAGGAGAAGGTGGAGAGGTTCTGCTGGATCTCCTGCTCGTCCCCGATGTCGGCCGCGACGCCGTCGTACAGCGGCACCGTCGTGCCTTCTCCGCAGGGGAACGCGAGCCCGAGCCGCGTCATCAGCGCGGCGAGCCCGGCCGTCTTCAGGGCGAGCGTCTTCCCGCCCGTGTTCGGACCCGTGATCACGAGCATCTCGAAGTCGACGCCGAGCCGCAGGTCGAGCGGCACGACGGCGGGGATGCGGCCCTTCCGCTCCTCCTCGAGGAGGAGCGGGTGGCGGGCCTGGCGCAGGAGCAGCCCCCCGTACGCGCCCTCCTCGTCCGGAAGCCGCGCCGGCCGCCCCCCCACGCGCGCCGCGTAGCGCGCGGAGGCGACCGCCAGCTCGAGCTCGGCGACCCGCGCCGCGGTCTCCTCCACCTCCTCCCGCCGCGCCAGCACCTCGCGCGTCAGCTCCGTCAGCACGCGGCCGGCCTCCCGTTCCTGGTCCGCGGCACAGGCCGCCAGGCGGTTCCCCTTCTCCACGACCGCCTCGGGTTCGACGAACAGCGTCTCCCCGGTCTGGGAGCGGTCGTGCACGATCCCCGGCACGCGGCCGAGCTGCGCAGTGCGCACGGCGAGCACGAGCCGCCCGCCGCGCCGCAGCGCCTGTCCGGCATGCCCGTCGGCGAGCGCGCTGCGCAGGCCGGGCCGGCCGGCCATCTCCCGCACCGTCCGCTCGACCTGCCGGGAGAGAGTCGCGATCTCGCGCCGCAGCCTCTTCAATAGGGGCGAGGCGTCGTCCACGACGCGGCCGCGCCGGTCGAGGGCCGCCTCGAGCAGATCGCGGAGGGGCGAGAGGTCGGGTCTCCCCGCCCACAGCGCCTCGCAGCGGGGGAGCCCGGCCCGCCGCGCCGCGAGCCACGGCCCGAGCCCGTCCGCCATCCGCAGGAGCCGGGCCACGGCGAGGAGCTCCTCCCCCTCCAGCGCGCGGCGGTACCGGGCGGCGAGCGCCAGGGCCGGCAGGGGATCGTCGCCGCCATCGAGGGGGGGAGACTCGCCCTCCGCCGCGAGCGCCTGGATCTCGCGGGCCCGCGCCAGGGCGTCCCGGGCCGCGGCATCCTCCCGGGGCCCGAGCGCCCGCAGGGCCCGCACGCCGATCGCGGAGGGCGCGTGGCGCACGATCTCTTCCCGCACCGCCGGCCAGTCCAAGGCCCGGGCGGTGAAGAGCTCGAGCCCCTCCGCGGACCCGGGCGTCTCGTCCGTCTTCGTCACATTGTCTCCGTGCGGTACAACTCGCGCCGGCGAGCGGGCCGGCAGTGTACGCCGTGGAGACCGCCGGCAGGGTCTCGCCGCCCCGGATCCCCCTCTCGCCGCCCCCATGACCGTCACATCCCCGCTGCGCTTCGAGACGCGCGCCATCCACGCCGGACAGGTCCCCGATCCCGCCAACGGGGCGGTGATGACGCCGGTCTACCTCACAAGCACCTACAAGCAGGACGCCCCGGCGCAGCCGCGCGGCGGGTACGAGTACTCGCGCACGTCCAACCCCACCCGCACCGCGCTGCAGGAGAACCTCGCCGCGCTCGAGAGCGCGACCTGGGGGCTGTGCTTCGGCTCGGGGCTCGCGGCGGCGAACGCGCTGGGCGATCGGCTCGATTCCGGCGACCACGTCGTGGCGGGGAACGATCTTTATGGCGGCACCTATCGCCTCTTCACGCGGGTCTTCCGGCGGTACGGCATCGAGTTCACCTACGTCGACTCGACCGATCTCGGCGCCGTGCGCGCGGCGATGCGTCCCGCCACGCGCTACGTGTACCTGGAGACGCCGTCGAACCCCCTCCTGCGCATCACCGACATCGCCGCGGCGGCGGAGATCGCCCACGCGGGCGGCGCGCTCTGCATCGTCGACAACACGTTCGCGACGCCGTATCTCCAGCAGCCCCTGGCGCTCGGCGCCGACCTCGTACTGCACTCGCTCACGAAGTACCTCGGCGGGCACTCGGACGCCGTGGGCGGCGCCCTCGTCGGCAACGACGCGACCCTGCGCGACGAGCTCGCCTTCTACCAGAACGCCGTGGGCGGCCAACTCGCGCCCCTCGACTCCTTCCTCTTCCTGCGCGGCACGAAGACCCTCGCCCTGCGGATGGAGCGCCACGGCGAGAACGCCCTGCGGATCGCCCGGGAGCTCGAGACGCACCCCGCCGTGGCGCGGGTGATCTATCCCGGCCTCCCCTCGCACTCCGGCCACGCCCTCGCCGCCCGCCAGATGACGGGATTCGGCGGCATGGTGTCCCTCGAGCTCGCCGGCGGCCTCGAGGCGGCGATCGCCTTCGCCTCGGCCACGCGCATCTTCACGCTCGCCGAGTCGCTCGGGGGGGTCGAGTCCCTTATCGAGGTGCCGCCCCTCATGACCCACGCGAGCATCCCCGCCGCCGAGCGCCGCCGCGCCGGCCTCGCCGACGGCCTCGTCCGGCTCTCGGTCGGCATCGAGCACGCCGACGACCTCCTGGCCGACCTCGTGCAGGCCCTCGCGGTGGCGCGGACCGCCGTTCGAGGTTGAAGGGTGGCACCGGACGGCCGAAGAGCTGCGCCGGAGGCGCCCTCTCCGGCCTAGAACGGCGAGTTGCTCCGGCGCTTCGTCGGGCCGGAGGGGGGCAGGGGGGGGCGCTCGTCGCGGCGGGCGGCGAGGGCGGCCGCGGCGGGCGGAGCGGGCTGGTCGCACACGCGCTCGCGCAGGAGGCGCCCGACCTTGAACTTCACCACCCGCTTGGGGGGAACGCTCACCTTCTCCAGGGTGCGGGGATTCTGGGCGCGCCGGGCCCGGCGGCCTTTCACCTCGAACACGCCGAACTCGCGGAACTCCAGGCGGTTCCCGAGGGCGAGCTCGCGGATGATCTCGTCCAGGAAGGTCTGCAGGACCTCCTTCACCACTACCTTGGTATGCCCGGTCCGGTCCGCGATCCGGTTGACGAGCTCCTTCTTGGTCGTGGTTCGGGTCGTCCGCATGGGGGGGTGATCGCTCCGCCGGCCGCGCGCCGGGGCCCTCAGCGCGCGTCGCCGCCCCCGGGACGGCGGCGGCGGGGGCGTATGATGATTCGCAATATCTCCCTGTCAAGCAAGAACTTGTGACGATCGGACCTAGCGGCGCCGGCGGCCGGGTCCCCCCTCCTCCAGGAGGAAGGTGACGGGTCCGTCGTTCACGAGTTCGACCTCCATCCGCGCGCCGAAGGCACCGATGCGAGTCGGCACGCCGAGCGCGGCGAGAGCCGCCGCGAAGGCGCGGTAGAGCGCGTCGGCGCGCTCCGGCGGGGCGGCGAGGTCGAAGGAGGGCCGGCGGCCTGTGCCGA
The DNA here is from genome assembly GCA_040754415.1 of Planctomycetota bacterium. Taxonomy (GTDB): domain Bacteria; phylum Planctomycetota; class UBA1135; order UBA1135; genus JBFMCU01. Next base: position 74,378 of record JBFMCU010000085.1, on the reverse strand, counting down.
GCGCGGCGAGGGTCACCTGGGAGACGACGAGCGCCTCGCCGCCCGCGTCGAGGATGGAGCGGTTCATCCGTCCGGCCTCGTCGGGGAAGAAACGGTAGCGGGCGACGCGCTCCGCCAGCCGCTCGGCCTCGCCCTCGCCATCGGTGCGCTCCACCCCGACGAGGACCAGCATGCCGGCGCCGGCCCGCGCGATCACCTCGCCCGCGACTCGCACCTCGGCGCGCGACACCCGCTGCACGAGCGCCTTCATGGCAGCGGAGCGCCGGCGAGCTCCGGCTCGGACTCCTTCAGCCGCTCCAGGCGGGAGCGGGCCATGAGCTGGATCAGGAGGGCCTGGAAATCGACGCCCCCGGCGGCCGGGCGCGCCGGGGCGCGGTCCGCGGCCTCGAGCAGCCGCTCCCACACCTCGCGCTCCTCCTGGCGGTTCCCCTCCGCCTGGTCGATCAAGATCGCTTCCTGGACGAGGGGCAGGAGGGTCCCGGCTCCCTCTTCCCAGGCCCGCCGCGCCGCCGCCAGGGCGAGGTCGAGATCCCCCCGCGCCTGGTGGGCGGCGGCCCGCACGAGCTCGACGCGCGCCGGTTCCTGGAGCAGCGTCGCATCGATCTCCCCCAGGAGCGCCAGGGCTTTCTTCTCCTCCCCGTCGAGGACCAGGAGCGCGGCGAGGTCGGCGAGGGCCTCGGCCCGCGCGGGACGGAGCACGAGGGGATCGTCGCGCGTGCGCTCGAGCCACGCCAGAGCGGCCTGGATCGCGAGCCCGGTGTCCCCGGCGCTCGCCAGCATCGAGGAGTAGAGGCGGAGGGTCGGCAGGTGGCCGGGGTCGAGGGCGCGCGCCTGCGCCATCGCCTCGCGGGACTCCGGGAAGCGGCGCCCCGCGAACAGCCAGAAGGATCGGCCGTAGTGGACCCAGACGCAGCCGGGATCGAGGGCGCCGGCCGCATCGAGGAGGGCGAGGGCGGTCTCGGGGTCCGGCGCCAGACGCGCGGCGAGGACGAGCCCCGCGGCGCCGGGCGCCGCCTCGGCGCGCTCGCGGTAGCGGCGGAAGAGGGCCTCGTGGGCGGCGGCGGGCGCGAGATCGAGGAGGCGCGCCGTCGCCTCCAGGAGGACGAGCTCGATGTCCTGGAGGAAGGCGCGCGCAGCGAGGTGATCGGGGTGGCGCGCGGCGAGCTCCGCCAGCATCGCGGCGGCGGCGGCGAGCGAGCCGGCGTTCCAGGCGCCCCGGGCGGCCGCGAGCACGGGCCGCTCCTCCCCGGGGAGCGCGTCGTAGCGCCCCGGGCGCGGATCGAGGGCGAGCCGGGGGGCCCCGCAGGCGCCCGCCAGGAGGGCGAGGAGCAGGCTCCCCGCCGCTCTCACCGGCCCCGCACCCCCTGGAACTCGAGGATCTCCCGGCGCACCTCCTGGCTGCCGTCCGCCCGGCACCACCAGGCGTTGCCGGCGGCGCGCACCCGGACCGGAACCTCTCCGGGGCGCTGGAGGACGACGAGCCGGCGCAGGGCTCGCAGGTCCCAGGCATCGAGCTGGGCGCGGATCTCGACGCCGGCGCTCTCGTCCCGGAGCGTCACCTCCTGGACGAGGCCGCGCTCGGTGGTCTTCGTCGCGTAGTCGGCGTGGAGGGTGTCCTGGGCGATCGCCACGTGGGTGAGCAGGTCCGCGGGCCCCTCGACGGCGATCTCGTCGGCGACGAGGAAGGCCGGCGTGAGGAAGGTGTCGGTCCACCCCGGCGGAAGAGCGGCCTCCGGGCGCGCCGGTCCGCCGGTCGTGACGGTCTCGCAGGCTCCCCCCAGGAGGAGGGAGCCGGCGAAGAGGAGGAGCGCGAGCCTCGCCGGCGGGAGCCGGGACGGGTTCTTCATCGGGGGACCTCCTCGAGCCATCGGGTCGATCATCTGAGCCCGCAGGCGCGGTAGGCGCGGTCCACGGTGGCGCCGGCGCGCTCGCGCGCCTTCTCCGCTCCCCGCGCCAGAATGCGGTCCACCTCGGCGGGATCGGCCAGGAGTTCCGACCGCCGCGCCCGGGCGGGGGCGAAGGTCGCCTCGAACGCTTCGAGCAGGCGGGCCTTGAGGTGCCCGTAGCCGGGGGCCCCGGGCCCGCCGCGCCGGACGCGCTCCCGCCAGTCCGCCAGCTCCTCCTCCGCCAGGAAGAGGGCGAGGAAGTCGAGGAGCAGCACGCCGGGGGGGTCCTTGGGCTCCTCCGGCGGCCGGCTGTCGGTCACGATGCTCCCGACGAGCTTCTTCAGCGGCTTCCCGGACTCGAAGACCCAGATCGAGTTGCCGTAGCTCTTGCTCATCTTCTGGCCGTCGATGCCCGGCACCCGGGCCAGGAGCTCGCTCGGCGGGATCCGCGGCTCGGGCACGACGAACACGCCCTCTCCGTCCGCCCCGAACGCGTGGTTGAAGTAGCCGGCCATGTCGCGGGCCATCTCCACGTGCTGCACCTGGTCCTGGCCCACGGGCACGACGTTCGAGTCGTAGGCGAGGATGTCGGCGGCCATGAGGATCGGGTAGGTGAAGAGCCCCACGGTCGGCTCGATGCCCCGGGCCACCTTGTCCTTGAACGAGTGGGCCCGCTCCAGGAGCCCCATCCCGCTCACGCAGGCCAGGAGCCAGGTGAGCTCGCAGACCTCGGGGACGTCGCTCTGGCGGAAGAGGACCGCCTTGGCCGGGTCCAGCCCCAGGGCGAGGTAGGTCACCGCGGTCTCCCGGACGTTCGCCCGCAGCTCGTCGGGGTCGCGGCTCGTCGTCATCGCGTGGAGGTCGGCGATGAAGTAGAAGCACTCCCCCCCCTCCTCTTGCAGCGCGATGTGCTGGCGGATGGCGCCGACGTAGTTCCCGAGGTGCGGGCGGCCGGTGGACTGGATGCCGGAAAGGTACGTGGTCATGGATCGGTGCGAGGAGGCGCCGGGATGGGGGGGACCGTACCAGGGAGGGCGGGGTCCGGCCAGGGCCTTGTCTCGCGCGCCGCTCCTTCCTAAACCTCTCCCATGCACGACGCGGCCGGGGAGGAAGTCCGCGTAGCAGGCCGGCCCGGGATGGCCGGGTCCCGGCCGGCGTTCCGCGGCCTCGCCCGCGCCATCCTCGCGCTCGCCGCCGCGCTCGGCGGCTGCGCCGCGCCCGGCGCCGACGTCCATCTCGCCCCCCTGTACACGCGCATCAGGACCGCGGATGGGGGCGTGGAGGTCGAGGCCCTCGGGGGCCTCGTGCAGCGCCGGCGCGACGCGGCGAGCGGGCGCTTCGAGAGCGCCACCCTGGGCCCCCTGTGGAGCCTCGACGTGGCGGCGGACCGCACCTGGTCGTCCCATTTCCTCGTCCCCCTGGGCTACACGAGCCGGCGGGGGGGCCAGGGGACCTCGTTCCTGCTGCCCGTGTACTGGTGGCGCGAGACGGAGCGCGAGGACGGCTCGAGCGAGTGGGGGCTCATCGCCCTGCCCGGCGTCCTGGTCCGCTCGAACGAGCGGCAGGGCACGGAGGTCGCGTGGTTCCCGGTCGCCGGCAGCCTCTCGAATTTCCTGACCTACGACCACATCGGCTTCTTCCTCTGGCCCCTCTACGTGCAGTCGCGGCGCGGCGAGCGGGTCTCGCGGCACTTCCTCTTCCCGATCCTCGGCTGGACCCAGGGCGGCGGCGAGGCGAGCTTACGCCTCTTCCCGCTCTTCGGGCGCACGCGGCTCGAGGGCCGCTACCGGCGCAGCTTCTATCTCTGGCCGATCCTGCACTTCCAGAGGAACTACCTCGGGGGCGGGGGCGAGGAGCCGGAGCGGGTGTGGTGGGTCTTCCCCCTCGCCGGCCGCAAGGAGCGCGGCACGTACCGGGCGACCACGGTCCTTTGGCCGTTCTTCGGCTACGCCCGCGACCCGCGCTCGGGGTTCTGGGCCCTCGACGCCCCCTGGCCCTTCGTGCGGCTGCAGCGGGGACCCGGCGACGTCACCCGCACGCGGTTCTGGCCCTTCTACGGCCACATGCGGGGCGACGGGCTCGAGTCCACGACCTTCCTGTGGCCGATCGGGCACGTGCGACACGAGCGCGGGGCGGCGGCCGATCGCGACAGCGTCTACGTCGTGCCCCTGTGGCAGTCGTGGGACCGCCGGGACCTCGAGACGGGCGAGGAGAGCGCGTGGCGCAAGCTCTTCCCCCTCTTCCAATACGAGCGCCGCGGGGAATGGGAGCGAGGCTCCTTCCCCACCCTCGATCCCTTCGGGAAGAACGCGCTCGTCGACCGCCACTTCTCCTGGCTCTGGAAGCTCTACGAGTGGGAGGAGAAGGGCGAGATGCGGCGCGAGCGCTCGCTGCTGGGGCTCTGGCGGCGGGAGAAGGACGCCGGCGAGGACCGCGCCTCGCTCGCCCTCCTCTGGTCGCGCCGCCGCTACGCCGAGGGGGACCGGCGGGTGCGCGAGACGTCGCTCCTCCTCGGGCTCCTGCGTTGGCGCGTGACCGAGGGCGGCGGATTCGACATGCTGCGGCCGGCCTTCCCCGGCCCCGGTTGGCCCGGGGACCGCCGCCAGCCGGCGGCCGACGCGGACGGGGGAGGCGCGAGATGATCCGCTCCGTCGGCGCCTACATCGCGACCTCCATCCTCGCCGCGGGCTACCGCATCGAGCTCTTCCTCGCCGCCCTCGCCCGCCTGCACCATCTCTTCCGGCGGCGGGCCCTGGTCCTCGACCAGTTCTACGTGGGCGGGATCAAGGTCGTGCACGTGGTCCTGCTCGTCGGCTTCTCGATCGGGATGGTCGTCTCGCTGCAGACCGGCCTCGAGCTCGCCCGCATCGGGCAGCAGAACCAGATCGGCACGCTCGTCGCGCTCTCGATGGTGCGCGAGATGGGGCCCTTTATCACCGCCACCATCCTGGCGGCAGCGGTGGGGAGCGGGATCGCGGCCGAGCTCGGCACGATGGCGGTCAGCGAGGAGCTGGCGGCGCTCGAGGTGCTCTCCATCGACCGGACGAGCTACCTCGTCATGCCCCGCGTCGTGGGCCTCGCCGTCCTCTGCCCCGCCCTGACCGTGATCTGCGACACGATCGGGATCGTCGGGGGGGGATTCGTGGCGCGGTCCCAGCTCGGCGTCGGCGCGGCTCTCTACTACGACACGGTGATCGACTCGCTGCAGACGCCCGGGGACTTCATCGCCCTGCCCAAGGACGTGTACTGCGGCCTCATCAAGGCTTTCGTCTTCGGGATCGTCATCGCCGTGATCTCCTGCGCCTCCGGCATCCGCACCGAGGGCGGCGCGCTCGGGGTCGGCAACTCGACGCGCGCGGCGGTGCGCGACTCGATCATCCTCGTCATCGTCCTCAACTACTTCATGACCTGGTTCTTCTACCGCGGGTGAGCGAAGTCGTCATCGAGTACGAGAAGGTCTGCAAGGCCTTCGGCAACAAGGTCGTCCTGAACGACCTCGACCTCGTCGTGCGCCGAGGAGAAACGCTCGCCATCATGGGCCCCTCGGGGATCGGCAAGTCGGTGACCCTGCGCCACGCCGTCGGCCTCCTGCGGGCCGATCGCGGCACGGTGCGCGTGGAGGGGCACGACATGGCCACGATCGCCCGCCAGGATCTCGTCGAGCTGCGCCGGCGCATCGGCTACCTCTTCCAGGAGGGCGCCCTGATCAACTGGCTCTCGGTGGGCGAGAACGTGGCGCTGCCGCTGCGCGAGAGCACGGATCTCTCCGCGGCGGAGATCCGCGCGCGCGTGGAGCAGAAGCTGGAGCTCGTGCAGCTCCGCGGCACGTCGAGCCTGATGCCGCCCGAGCTGTCGGGAGGCATGCGGAAGCGCGTCGGGTTGGCGCGGGCCCTGGTCACCGAGCCCGAGATCGTCTTCTTCGACGAGCCCAATACCGGCCTCGATCCCGAGATCTCGATGTCGGTCAACCACCTCATCCGCGACCTCAAGGACCGGCTGGGGATCACCGCCGTCGTCGTCACCCACCTCGTGAGCTGCATCCTCGTGGTAGCCGACCGCGTCGTGCTGATCGATCAAGGGCGGGTCTTCGCCGAAGGCACTCCCGAGGAGTTCATTCGGAATCCGAACGAACGTCTGCAGCGCTTCCTCGCCAAGCCCCACGACTGACCGATGAACACCAAACGCCAGTTCCTGCTCGGCCTCTTCTTCCTCTCCGCGCTGTCGATCCTCGCCTTCTACACGCTCTTCCTGACCGACTTCACCCTGTTCCGCAAGCCGGTGCAGGAGATCGTCTACTTCCCGCACGCCAACTACCTGCGCGAGGGCGACCCGGTCCTCGTAGCGGGCGTGCGCATCGGTCGGGTCAAGCACCTGGAAGTGGACAGCCGGCGCAAGCTCGATATGCGCATCCAGGCGACCCTGAACCTCGATGAGCCCGTGGCGATCCGGGAGGGCTACGCGATCGAGATCCAGGAGTCGACGATGCTCGGGGGCCGCCACGTCGAGATCGATCCCGGCCCCTTCGGCGGCGCGCCGGCGGCCCGGCTGGAGGACGGCGGACTCCGCGGTTCCGTGCAGAAAAACCCGATCGCGGCCCTCGGATCGGTCGGCGACCTCGTGGAGGAGAACCGCGCGACCTTCCAGCGCTCCCTTGAGAACTTCGACGCCATGGTGGCCGACGCGCGCGAGATGGTGGCCTCCGCCAAGGCCGGCCAGGGGATGGTGGGACGACTCTTCACCGACGAGGAGCTCGCGCGGGGCGTGTCCGAGTCCGTGGAGAACCTCCGCGCTTTCTCCGCCGACGCCCGGGAGGTCGGCACCGGCCTGCGCGAGGGCCGGGGCCTCCTCGGGGCCGTGCTCTACGACGAGGAGCTCGCCGCCAACTGGCGGGCCACGGTCGCCGACCTGCGGGGGATCGCGGACGACCTGCGCGCGGGGCGGGGCACGCTCGGCCGCTTGTTCTACGACGAGGAGCTCGCCGCCGAGGTGGACCGCGCCGTCCGCGGCGTCTCCCGCCTCGTCGACGGCCTGGAGGCCGGCGAGGGCGTGTTCGGCCGGCTCCTGACCGACGAGGCGCTCGCCAACGACGTTTCGGCGATCGTCGCCGACATCCGGACGGCGAGCGCCGACCTGCGCGAGACGGTCGCCCAGATTCGCGCCGGAGAGGGCTCCCTGGGCAAGCTCGTGACGTCCCCGGAGCTCTACGACGAGCTCCTGGGGGCCGTGAAGCTCCTGACCCGCAGCCTCGAGGACTACCGCGAGGCGGCGCCGATCACGGCCTTCACGAGCGTGCTCTTCGCCGGGTTCTGAAACGAGGCCGTTTCGGTCGCGGATCAGAAGCCGGCGAAAGCCGGCGTTCGCCTACTGCCGGACGCCGGCGCCCCCCCTCGCTTCCAGGAGCCGCTCCACCCACTTCCCGATCATGTCCGCCTCGAGGTGGACGCGCTGGCCGACCCGCGCCGTGCCGAGGCTCGTGCGCCGGAGGGTCTCGGGAATGACGGCGACATCGAAGGTGCTCCCGCGCGGGGCGACGACGGTGAGGCTGATGCCGTCCACGCCGACGCTCCCCTTCAGGACGAGGTAGCGCGCGAAGTCGGGGCTCGCCGCGAACGTGAAGAGCTTCCCGCCGTCCCCGGCGTCCGCGATGGCGGCGATCCGCGCCCTCCCGTCGACGTGCCCGCTGACCAGGTGCCCGCCGAGGCGGTCGGCGAGCCGGACGGCGCGCTCCAGGTTCACGACCCGGCCGGGAACGAGCTCACCGAACCACGTGCAGGCGATCGTCTCGGCGGAGAGCTCGAAGACCATGGCCCGGTCGGGCTCGAGCGCCGCCACCGTGAGGCAGCAGCCGCTGACCGCCACGCTCTCCTTGGGGGCGGCGGTCCAGGGCTCCCCCTCCCCGGCGGGGATCGCCGGGGCGGGCACGGTGAGCACGCCGCCCGTCCCCCGGACCCGCCAGGAGCGGATGGGGACGCAGGCTTCGACGAGGCCGGTGAACATCTCCGGAGACCTTCCCACACAAGCCCCGTGGCGGCAAGGACTTAGGAGGAGGCGCTCCCCGGCCGCGACCCGGCCGGGCGGCCGGCCTCCCCCTCCGCCGGCCGCCGCGGCCGACCGGAGCGGACCCCCGACCTTGACCCTCCCCGGAAATCCGTCTACGCTGCCCCGCCCTTTTCCCGGGACGACCCGGCCGTGCTCTTCGCCATCCTCACCCTGTTTCCCGAGGCCGTGGAGCCCTATCTCCGCTCCTCGATCCTCGGGATCGCGCAGGAAAAGGGGCTGGTGGAGGTGCGGGCGGTGGACTTCCGGGACTTCACCCGGGACCGGCACCGCACGGTCGACGACCGTCCGTACGGCGGCGGACCCGGAATGGTCCTCAAGCCCGAGCCGATCATCGACTGCGTCGAATGGCTGGAGCGGAGCTGGGGACCGTTCCACAAGATCCTCCTCACCCCCGCGGGCACGCCCTTCCGCCAGGAACGGGCGTGCGCGCTGGCGAAGGAGGAGCGGGTCCTCCTCCTGTGCGGTCGGTACGAAGGTTTCGACGAGCGGATCCGGGCCGTGATGGAGTGGGAAGAGATCTCCCTGGGCGACTTCGTGCTGGCCGGGGGCGAGGTTCCGGCGCTCGCCGTGACCGAGGCGGTCGTCCGCCTCGTTCCGGGGGTGCTCGGGGACGAGCTCTCGCCCGTGCAGGAGTCGTTCCAGGGCGGGGGCGGCCTCGACCATCCCCAGTACACCCGACCACGCCTCTACCGCGGCCACGCGGTGCCCGACGTCCTGCTGGAAGGCGATCACGCCCGGATCGCCCGCTGGCGGGAGGAGCGGGCCCGCGAGCGGACGCAGGAGCGGCGACCCGACCTGACCGCCCCCGAGGCGGCTCCCGATCGCGCGGAGCCGAGCCCTGAACGAGACGAGCGATGAGCCTGATCGACGACATCGGATTGGAACACGGAAAGGAGAAGCTCCCCCCCGTGCACGTGGGCGACACGGTTCAGGTCCACTACCTCATCCGGGAGGGCGACAAGGAGCGCGTCCAGATCTTCAGCGGCACGATCCTCGCCATCACCGGCCGCGGCGTCGCCAAGAGCATCACCGTGCGGCGGATCGTCCAGGGGGAGGGGGTCGAGCGGACCTTCCCCCTGCACAGCCCGCGGGTGAAGGACGTGACCGTTGCGCGGCGCGGCAAGGTCCGCCAGGCGCGGCTCTTCTACCTGCGCGAGCGGGTCGGCAAGCAGACGCGGGTCGAGGAGCTCGTCGGCGGGAAGGCCCGCCGCGGGCGCGAGCCGGACCTGGCCGCGGACGCCGCCCCCGACGCCGCCGAGGAGCGGGAATCGCCCGCGGCGGTCGAGACCGCCGCGCCCCCCCCGGCGAGCGACCCCGCGCCGGCTCCCGCGGCCGTCCAGGCCTGATCCCGCCCCCCTCCACCGGAGCCGCCCGTCATGCTCGAGAACGTCGGTCGCAAGATAACGCTGATCCTGGTCCTCGTCCTGACCTCGATCGCCCTGCTCGTGGTCCCGGAGACGCCCTTCAACCTGGGCCTGGACATCAAGGGCGGGCTGCGGCTGGTCTACCGGCTGGACTTCGAGGGCGCGCTCCAGAGCGGGCAGATCACCGCCGCCGACATGCAGAACCAGGCCGCGCTCCTCGCGGAGACGGTCGGCATCATCCAGGAGCGCGTGGATCCCACGGGCGTGATCGACGCGATCGTACGCGGCGAGGGCACGGACCGCATGGTCGTGGAGCTGCCCGGCATCACCGGGACGGCCGGCGAGGGCGCGGTCTCCGCCCTGGCCGCCGATCTGGACGAGAGCGCGACCTCCCTCGAGCTCGCCGCCGCGGATGCCGCCGCGCTGGCCGGCTTCCCCCAGGACGGGGGGCGCATCGTCCTCGGGAACGAGCGGATCCACTACGGCCGGCGCCTGGGCGCTGCGCTGCACAACCTCGCCCGGGCCCAGGGGGGGTCGAAGGCCGCTCCGCACCCGGCCGGCACGGCCGTGCAGATCGACGCGCGGGATCCGATCCTGGAGTCGATCGAGAGTCTTGGGGACCTCTCCTTCCAGATCGTGGCCGAGGCAGGCGACTTCGACAGCCAGGAGACGGACATCACCAAGGAGACCGAGAAGCTGCGGGAGTGGGCGGCCAAGAACCCCGGCGTGCCGATCGCCGCCTTCAACCGCCTCTCCCCCGCGGAGGGAGGCCCCCATCCGAGCATCGAGTGGTATCCGGAGGCCTTGCCGGACAAGGCGCGAGACATCGCCGAGGTCGACCGCTCCGTGCCCATCCTTCGCCCCCGGCAGCTCTCCTGGTCGTTCCGGGGCAGCGACCTCCTGCGCGTCACCCCCTCCTCCGACAATCAGGGATTCCCCGCGGTGGGCTTCGAGTTCCAGGACGCCCGCAAGAACGACTTCCTGGAGTTCACCGAGGAGAACACCGGCCGCTTGATGGCGATCGTCCTGAACGGCGAGATGGACTCGGCGCCCCGGATCGACGAGCCGCTCCCGGGCCAGGGCATCATCCGCGGCCAGTTCAGCCCCGAGCAGCGGGACGCCCTGATCCGCGTGCTGCACTCCGGCTCGCTCCGCATCCGGCCGGAGCTCGAGAACAAGGAGCTCGTCGGGCCGACCCTGGGCCGCGACTACGTCGACCGGGGAGTCCTGGCGGGGATCCTGGCCGTCATCCTGGTGCTCGGGTTCATGATCGCCTACTACCGCCGGCTCGGGGTGTGGGCGGCGATCTCCATGCTCCTGGGCTTCACGATGCTGATGGGGGCGCTCTCGTTCCTGAACGCGACCCTCACCCTGCCCGGCGTGGCGGGCCTCATCCTCACCGTCGGCATGGCGGTGGACTCGAACATCCTGATCTTCGATCGGATCCGGGAGGAGAAGGACAAGGGGCGGAACCCCCGCCAGGCCGCCAAGACCGGCTTCGAGCGGGCCCTCTCCGCCATCCTCGACTCGAACATCACGACGTTCCTCACCGCGATCATCCTCTACAAGGTCGGCACCGGTCCGGTACGCGGCTTCGCGGTGACCCTCATGGTGGGGATCCTCGCGTCCGTCTTCGCGGCGGTGGTGGTCACGCGGGTGTTCGTGCACTTCGATCTCGTCCGCGGGATCAAGGAGCACAAGATGGGGCGGTGGATGGTCACGGCGAACTACGACTTCCTCTCCAAGTGGAGGTACGCCGTCACCGGCTCGCTCGTCCTCATCGCCGCCGGCCTCGCGCTGTTCATCGCCCTTCCCAACCGCGAGAAGCTGGGCATCCAGTTCCTCGGCGGCGCCGAAGTGCGCGTGCGCTGCGCCCGGCCCATGGCCACCCAGGAGCTCCGCGACCTCGTCGCCACCGCCGAGGGCTACGTGCGCGACGCGGAGGTAAAGGCGGTCATCGAGTCCGAGGTCGAGAACGGCCGCTACACGGATTTCAGCCTCGTCTTCAAGGTCGGGGAGAGCGAGGAGGAGGCGGAGGTCGGCACCAGCGGCAACCGCGAGAGCCAGTTCGAGCAGCTCGTCACCGAGCTCCTGAAGGACGTGCTCCTCCCCGACGGGGTCCTCCTGGACTACGACCCGGCCTCGGGAGCGACCAACCTCACCCTCTCCTTCTCCGAAGACCACCCCGCCGACGACATCCAGCACATCCTGGGCGAGGCCGCCGGGATCCGCGATTCCCGCGTCGTTCCCATCCCCGATCAGCCCTTCGCCTACCAGGTCGCGGGCTCGACCGCGCCGAACCGGGACCGCGCCGAGCTCCTGCAGGCGATCCGCCGGGCGTTCCAGGACCCGGTGGACGCGACAGGAGCCGCGTTCCGCCTCGCGACGCCGATCACCTCGTCGTCGAGCGTCGGACCGCAGGTCGTGGGCGAGCTCCGGGACAAGGCCCTGATCGCGCTCGCCTTCAGCCTGTTCGTGATCGTGCTCTACATCCGAGTGCGCTTCGCCGAGTACAGCTACGGCTTCGCGGCCGTGCTCGCGCTGATCCACGACGTGCTGATCACGCTGGGCGTGATGACCCTCCTGAACCTGGTGGGCTTCCTAAACGGGGAGATCACGCTCACGATGATCGCAGTCTTCCTGACGATCATCGGCTACTCGCTGAACGACACGATCGTGATCTTCGACCGCTTCCGCGAGAACCTGCCGCGGATGAAGGCGCCGCTGCGGGAGGTGCTGAACATCTCGATCAACCAGACCCTGTCGCGGACGATCATGACCTCGTTCACGACGTTCCTGGCGGTGGCCGTGCTGTACGCCTTCAACGTGGGCACCGGCAACGTCCTGGAGAGCTTCGCCTTCGCCATGATGGTCGGGGTCGTCACGGGGACCTACTCCACGATCTACATCGCCACCCCCGCCCTGATCTGGTTCGACGCCTATTTCGCGCGGCGGCGGGCCCGGAAGAGCGAGGAGCTCGGGCGGCAGCCGGCGAGCACCGCCTCGGCCGTCTAGCCGCGGCGGGGAGAAGATCCGGAGATTCCCCTTCCCCCCCGGCCGGTCCCGGGCCACCCTGGAGGCACGATGGTCCCTCGCCCCGCCCCGCCCCCCGACCTCACCTCGCCGCCCCGCGCGGCCGCCTGGTCGTGGCCCTGGTCCACCGCCCTGGGGGTGGGGGCCCGGTAGCGCGCGCGGCCTGGAAACAACCCACCTCCGGGGCCTCCCGGGGGTGGGTTTTTTCGTGCCCATCCCCGGAGTCCCGCGAGCAGAAAGCCGAAAACCCCTTCTCCCCCCGCGATGCAGACTCCCTTCGACATCCCGGCGGATCTGGACACCCCGGTATCCGCCTACCTGAAGCTGCGCCCCTTCCGGCCGCGCTTTCTCCTCGAGAGCGTGATCGGCGGCGCGGAGCAGGCCCGCTACTCGTTCCTCGGCTTCGGCGAGGGTCGCGAGGTCCGCCTCGACGCGGCCGGGCTCCACAGCGGGGACGTGCACCAGGCCGCCCCGGCCACGCGCGCCGAGCTCCTCGCCGCCCTCGGGCGGGCCCTCGCGGAAGCGCCCCGCCTGCATCCGGCCCTGGGGGAGCTCCCCTTCCAGGGCGGCCTCGTGGGCGTGGCGGGCTACGAACTCGTCCGCCGCTTCGAACGGCTCCCCGCGCGCCGCACGAACCCCCTCCATCCCGAGTGCGCGTTCTTCGCCCCCCGCTCGCTCCTCGTCTTCGACCACCTGAGCCGCCGGATGGCGCTTCTCTCCGACGGCGACGAGGTCGCGCACCGCGAGCTGCGCCGCGAGATCCTCCGCATGCTGCGCGGTCCCGTCCCCGAGTTCCAGCGCGGAGGGCGGATCGGCGAGGCCACGCCCAGCCTCGACCGCGAGGCGTACCTGGCCGCCGTCGACCGGGCCAAGGAGGAGATCAACGCCGGCGAGGTCTACCAGCTCGTCCTCTCGACCCGCTACGAGGGCGAGTGCGACCTCGACCCCGTGGCGGCCTACCGTGCCCTGCGCCTCATCAACCCGTCCCCCTACATGTTCCTGCAGGAGTTCGCCGATCTCACCGTCGTCGGCGCCTCTCCCGAGGCGATGGTGAAGCTCGCCGGACGGAAGGCCTCCCTCCAGCCGATCGCCGGCACGCGCGCGCGGGGACCGACCGCCGACACCGATCAGGCCCTCGAGGCCGAGCTCCGCGCCGATCCCAAGGAGGCCGCCGAGCACGTCATGCTCGTGGATCTCGCGCGCAACGACCTCGGCCGGGTCGCGGTGCCGGGCACGGTGAAGGTGGACCCCTACCGCGAGGTCGAGCGGTTCAGCCACGTCATGCACCTCGTCTCGACGGTCAGCGGCGTGATCGAGCACGGGACCAACGCCTTCGACCTCTTCGCCGCCACGTTTCCCGCCGGCACCGTCGTCGGCGCCCCCAAGGTGCGGGCCATGGAGCTGATCGACGAGATCGAGCCCGTGGGCCGCGGGCTCTACGCGGGCACGGTCGGCTACTTCGGCCACGGAGCGACGATGGACCAGGCGATCGCCATCCGCACCCTGGTGTTCCGCGCCGGCACGTACTCCTACCAGGCGGGCGCGGGCATCGTCGCCGACAGCCGGCCGCGCGCCGAGCACGACGAGGTCCTGGCCAAGAGCGACGCCCTCCGGGCGGCCCTCAGCCTCGCTGCGGAGGGGCTCTAGCGATGAGCGCTCGGATCCTCCTCGTCGACAACTACGACTCGTTCACCTACAACCTCGTCCAGGCCTTCCGCGTCCTGGGGGCCGAGGTGCTCGTGCGGCGCAACGACGAGATCGACGTCGCCGGCGCCCACCGGCTCGCCCCCACCCACCTCGTCGTCTCCCCCGGCCCCGGCACTCCGGACCGCGCCGGCATCTCCATGGCGATGATCGAGGCCATGCTCGGCAAGGTGCCGATCCTCGGCGTCTGTCTCGGGCACCAGGCCCTCGCCCGGGTCCTCGGCGGCCGAGTCGGGCGCGCTCCCCGGCCGACCCACGGCAAGGCCTCGCGCGTCTTCCACGACAACCGCACGGTGTACGTGGGCATGCCCAATCCCTTCCCCGCCGGCCGCTATCACTCGTTGCGCGTCGAGGAGCAGGGGCTGGGACCGGGAACCGAGATCAGCTCGTACGGCGCCGAGGGCGACATCTTCGGCATCCGCCACCGGATCTTCGCGGCGGAGGGAGTCCAGTTCCACCCCGAGAGCGTGCTCACTCCGAACGGCGACCGGCTGCTCAAGAACTTCCTCGACCTGGAGGAGGAGCAGCGAGGAGGGCCGAAGTGAGCGCGGCGCTGCGCGCGGCCTTCGAGCGCCTGCTCGCGGGCGGAGATCTGACGGAAGCGGAGGCCCACGCGGCGCTCGGCGGCCTCACCGATCCCGCGACGAGCCCGGTCCTTTCCGCGGGCTTCCTCACCGCGCTGCGCATGAAGGGCGAGACGGCGGAGGAGGTGCGCGGGCTCGCGCAGGCCATGCGGGACGCCGCGGCGGGGCCCGTGGAGAGCGGCGGGCGGCCGCTCGTCGACACCTGCGGCACGGGCGGCGACGGCTCCGGCAGCTTCAACCTCTCCACTGCCTGCGCGCTCCTGCTGGCCGCCGATGGGCTCCCGGTCGCCAAGCACGGCAACCGCTCCGTCTCGAGCCAGTGCGGCTCGGCGGACCTTCTCGAGGCGCTGGGCGTGCCTCTCTGCCATACCCCCGCCGACGCCTCCCGCCGCCTCGCCGCCCACGGCTTCGCCTTCCTCTTCGCGCCCGCTTTCCACGCCGCGACGGCGGCGGTGATGCCGGTGCGCCGCGCGCTCGGCACCCGCACGGTGTTCAACATGCTCGGCCCGCTCGCCAACCCCGCGCGGCCCGCCCACCAGCTCGTCGGCGCGTGGAGCGCGGAGACCGCCCGCCTGATGGCCCAGGCCCTCGCCGGCATGGGCCTCGCCCGCGCCTTCGTCGTCCATGGCGAGCCGGGCTGGGACGAGGCGACGCCGGTGGGCCCGTTTCTGCTTCTCGACGTCGCGAACGGAAAAGTGGCGGAGCGCACGGTGGATCCCGCCGAGTTCGGGATCCCGCGGTGCCGGCCGGCGGATCTCGCCGGCGGCGACCCGCCCGCGAACGCCGCGCTCGCCCGGCGGCTCTTCGCCGGCGAGCCGGGGCCGCGGAGCGACGCGATCGTGCTCAACGCGGCCCTCGCCTTCCTGCTGACGGGCCGCGAAGCCGCCCCGGCGGCGGCCGCGGCGCGCGCGCGGCGAGTCCTCGCCGACGGCCGCGCCGCCGCACTCCTCGACCGGCTGTGCGCCGACGGCGCGCGGGAGGGCGGGGGTGCGCGCTGACGCGTCCGGCGCGGGTTCCGGCTTCCTCTCCGCCATGGCGGAGGCGAGCGCGGCGCGGGCGGAAGCGGCGCGGCGCGCCACCTCGACCGCCGTCCTCGAGGCGCGGGTGCGGGCCCGCGGCGCCGCGGGCGACGTGCCGCCCGCCTTGCGCCTCTCGCCGGCCGGATTCGACCTGATCGCCGAGGTGAAGTTCGCGTCGCCTTCGCGCGGCGAGCTCACGGCGACGCCTTCGGCGGCGGCCGCCGCCGCGCGCGCGGCGCAGTACGCCGCAGGGGGAGCGGCCGCGATCTCCGTGCTCACCGAGCCGACCTGCTTCGGCGGCGCGCTCGACCATCTGCGGGCGGCCGCGGGGGCCGTCGGCGTGCCGGTGCTGCGCAAGGACTTCCTCGTCGATCCGCACCAGATCTGGGAAGCGCGCGACGCGGGAGCGGGCGGCGTGCTCCTCATCGTGCGGATGCTGGACGACGAGGCGCTCGCCGCGATGGTGGAGGCGGCGCGGGCGGCGCAGCTCTTCGTCCTGCTCGAGGCCTTCGACGCCGCGGATCTCGCTCGGATCGCCGCGTACCTCGCCCTTCCGAGGCCGAGCGGCGGCCCGCCCGTCCTGGTCGGAGTGAACGGACGCGACCTCGCCACCCTCGAGGTGGATCCGGAGCGCTGCCGGGATCTCGCCCCCGCGCTCCCCTCCGGCGTCCCCGCGGTCGCCGAGAGCGGGCTCGCCACGCCCGCCGACGCCGCGCGGGTCGCGCGGGCCGGCTACCGGCTCGCCCTCGTGGGCACGAGCCTCATGGCCGCGCCCGAACCGGCCGAGAGCGTGCGCGGCCTCCTCGCCGCCGGCCGGCGCGCCGTGGAGGAGCGGGCGTGAGCCGCGTGCTGGTGAAGATCTGCGGGCTGACGCGCCCGGATCAGATCGCGGCGGCGGTCGCGGCCGGCGCCGATGCGATCGGGCTCGTGCTCGCCGCCTCGCCCCGCCAGGTGACGCCGGAGGGAGCCCGCGCGCTGCTCGCGGCGGTCCCCGCGGGCGTGGAGCGCATCGCCGTCTTCCGCGCGCCGCGTTCCGCCGAGCTCGCCCGGATCGCGGCGCTCCCGTTCGACGGCCTGCAGGCCGACGCGGAATGGGCGGGCGTCCGCGAGCTGCCGGCGGGCTGGTTCTTCCTCCCCGTGCTCCGCGACGGCGTCGATCTCGAGGCGCGGGCGCGGATCCTCGCGCCGGCCGGGGTTCCCCTCGCCGCCGGCCTCCCGGATCCGCGCGACGGAGCGAGCGATTCGTTCCGCGGGACCTTCCTCGTCGACGGGCCGGCGGGGGGCGGCCAGGGCATCCCGGTCGACATCGTCCGGGCGGCGCGCGCCGCGCGGTGCGGGCGCCTCGTCCTCGCCGGCGGGCTCCGCCCGGAAACGGTGGCGGATGCCGTGCGCCGCGTGCGGCCGGCGGCGGTGGACGTGTCGAGCGGCGTCGAGACCGCGCCGGGGATCAAGGATCCCGCGCGGATGGCGGACTTCGTCGCCGCGGTGCGCGCCGCGGACCTCCGGGCCGCGGGAGCGGCGAAGGAGGACGGGAGATGACGCGGCCGGTCACGACGCCGGCGCGGTCGGGTCCGGCGTCCGGCCGCTTCGGGCCGTACGGGGGGCGCTACGTCCCCGAGATCCTGATCGCCCCGCTCCAGCGCCTCGAGCGCGCGGTCGAGACGCACCTCCCCGATCCCGCCTTCCAGATCGCGCTCGCCGGCGAGCTCGCGACCTGGGCCGGCCGCCCCACCGCCCTGACGCGCGCGGAGCGGCTCGGGGCGGCGTGGGGCGGAGAGCTGTGGCTCAAACGCGAGGACCTCGCCCACACCGGGGCCCACAAGATCAACAACGCCCTGGGCCAAGCGCTGCTCGCCCGGCGGATGGGGGTGGCCCGCGTCGTCGCCGAGACCGGGGCGGGCCAGCACGGTGTCGCCTCCGCCGCCGCCTGCGCGCGCCTCGGGATCCCGTGCCGCGTCTACATGGGCGCGGTCGACGTCGAACGCCAGGCGCCGAACGTGCAGCGGATGCGGCTCTTCGGCGCCGAGGTCGTGCCGGTCACCACCGGCGACGCCACCCTGCGCGCGGCGATCGACGAGGCGTTGCGCGACTGGGCCGGCGATCCGGAGGGCACGTATTACCTGCTCGGCTCGGTGGTGGGACCGCACCCTTATCCCCTGCTGGTCCGCGAGCTCCAGCGGGTGATCGGCCGCGAGGCGCGGGCCCAGATCCTGGCGCAGGCCGGGGCGCTCCCCGCTGCCGTGATCGCCTGCGTGGGCGGCGGATCGAACGCGATCGGGCTCTTCTACGACTTCCTCGCCGACGCCGCGATCGCCCTCGTCGGCGTCGAGGCCGGGGGCCGCGGCGAGGGGCTCGGCGAGCACGCCGCCACGCTCGGGCGCGGGCGCCCCGGCGTGCTGCACGGCGCCCGGAGCTACCTCCTCCAGGACGAGCACGGCCAGGTGCAGGAGACGCACTCGATCTCGGCCGGCCTCGACTACCCGGGCGTGGGGCCCGAGCACGCCTGGCTCAAGGAAACGGGCCGCGCGACGTACGTCTCCGCCTCGGACGCCGCCGCGCTCGCCGCGCTCGCGGAGTGTTGCCGTCTCGAGGGAATCCTCCCGGCCCTCGAGTCGGCCCACGCGCTGGCCGGCGCGCGCGAATGGCTGGAGGCCCACCCCGGAGCGCGCGTCCTCGTCGGGTGCTCGGGGCGCGGGGACAAGGACATCGGCATCCTCGCGGACGCTGCCGGAGGCCCGGCGTGAGCGCGCGGGCGACGAGCGCTCCCGGCGCGCCTCTCGCGGCGGCCGTCCGTACGCCGCGCACCGGCGCCCGGCCGGCGCTGATGCCCTACGTGCTGGCCGGCTTCCCGGGCCGGGACGGCTTCGGCGAGCTGCTCGTGCGGGTCACGGGCGCGGCCGACGTCGTCGAGGTGGGGCTGCCGTTCAGCGATCCGGTGGCCGACGGGCCGGTGATCGCGGCGGCGGGGCGGCGGGCGCTCGCGGGGGGCACCACCCTTCCCTGGCTGCTCGCGGAGGTCGCCGCCCTTCGCGGGGCGATCGCCGCGCCGCTCGTCCTCATGAGCTACTTGAATCCGCTCCTCGCCCGCGGCTTCGCGGCGACGGTGCGCGCCATCGCCGCGGCCGGCTTCTCCGGGCTGATCGTCCCCGATCTCCCGCTCGAGGAGGCCGGGGAGGAGCAGGAGCGGTGCGACGCCGCTGGCGTGGCGCTGATCCAGCTTGTCACTCCCCTCACGCCGCCCGATCGCGCCCGCACCCTCGCCCGCGCAAGCCGCGGTTTCGTCTACGCGGTGACGCGCGCCGGCATCACCGGGGCTGCGACCCGCATCGCGGAGATCGGCGCGTATCTCGATCGGCTGCGGGCCGTCGCGGAGCTGCCCGTCGCGGCCGGCTTCGGCATCCGGGCCGCGGCCCAGATCCGCGAGATCGCCCCCCACGCCGATGGGGTCGTCGTCGGGACGGCGGTCGTGGATCTCCTGGCCCGGGGCGAGGACCCCGTGCCCTTCCTCCGTTCCCTGCGACCCCCGCCCCCCGAGGAGGATCCCCGATGATTGCCTTCCTGAACGCCGACTGCACCCTGCGGCAGAAGGCCGATATCGTCACCCTGATCGAGCGTGAGGGCCTGCGGGTCCACGTGGACCGCATCGAGGGCACCGAGATCATCGGTGTCGTGGGCAAGGATCCCGGACGCCTGGCCGCCGTGATCGCCGCCATGCCCGGTGTCCGCGAGGTGCGCCGGATGAGCCTCCCCTACGCCCTCGTCTCGCTCGACTACCACCCCGAACGCACGGTGGTGAAGGTGGGCCGGGCTCGTTTCGGCGGCGGCAAGCCGGTCGTCATCGCCGGCCCCTGCGCGGTGGAGAGCGAGGCGCAGATCCAGAGAACGGCCCGCATCGTGGCCGAGCGCGGCGCACTGATGCTGCGCGGCGGCGCCTTCAAGCCCCGTACCTCGCCCTACAGCTTCCAGGGGCTCGGCGCCGAGGGCCTGCGGCTGTTGGCGGACGCTGGGAAGGCGACGGGCCTGCCCGTCGTAACGGAGGTCGTCGACTCCGACGACGTGGGGCTGGTCGCCGAGCACGCCGACATGCTGCAGGTGGGCGCGCGCAACATGCAGAACTTCAGCCTGTTGCGGGCGGTGGGACGCCAAGCGCGGCCGGTGCTGCTCAAGCGAGGCATGATGGCGACGATCGAGGAGTTCCTGCTCGCCGCCGAGTACGTTCTCGAAGGGGGCAATCCCCTGGTCGTCCTCTGCGAGCGCGGCATCCGCACCTTCGAGCGGGCCACGCGCAACACCCTCGACATCGCGGCCATCCCCTACCTCAAGGAGCGCACGCATCTGCCGGTGATCGCCGACCCGAGCCACGCCTGCGGCGTGCGCTCCCTCGTGATCCCCCTCGCGCGCGCGGCGATCGCCGCCGGTGCCGACGGCCTGATCGTCGAGGTCCACCCCCGTCCCGAGGAGGCCCTCTCCGACGGCCCCCAGGCCCTGCGGCCGGACGACTTCGCGCGGATGATGGCGGAGATCGGGTTGGGCGGCCCCCGGCCGGAGGCGTGAGCGAAGCCGATCAGGGATCGGTGACGAGGTCGACGACGGTGGAGCTCCCTTCGGCCCCCGTTCGAACAACCTTGGCTCCGAACCCCATTCCGGAGAGCCGCATCTCCACTCGCGGCGGAAGGCCGCGGAGCCGGTACCTTCCCTGTCCATCGGTGATCGCGATGTAGGGGGCGCCGCTGCGGTCCCTCCCGTCTCCCAGCCACGGCCCGAAGGCGGCCGTGACGAACTCGCCGGCCCGTGGCTCGGCGCGGGGGGTGAGCAGCCGCCCCTCGATCATCGCGCCCTTCTGCAGGTTCGCCAGAACCTCGACCCCCGGTACAACGTCGATCTCGTCGATGAAATAGTAGCTCGCAGTTCCCTCCGGCTCGCGCGGGGCCTGCGTGTGCACGAGGAGGTGACAGTGGCCGGCCGGCAGGTACATCGTCGCCGTCGCCTCCCCCGCCTCCGGGGCGAAAGGGGGGTACAGGTCTTCGTCCTCGGTCCGCCGCTCAGCGCTGAACACGACGCACGCCTTCGCGTCGAAAGGCCTCTCGCCGGCCGGGTAGGGCATGCGGATCGTGCATGGTACGAGCTCTTGCACGATCAGCGGGACGACGAGGGGTCCGGAGTGGGGAAGCTCGATGGTGAATTGCTTCGGCCACCGCAGGGCGCGCTCCGGAGAGCGCAGGCTCGGCCATTCGCGTCCTGTCGCGACCCAGAGCGTGGCGGAGGTCCCGGGCAGTCCCGCGAGGGTGATCACCTCGTTCAGGGGGACCTCCAGGACCTCGCTCGTCTTGCGGGCCGGGGACACCCGGACCGTCCCCGCCGAAAGGTGAACCATGACCCGTGCCTTCTCCGGGCGATCGAAGAGTCCCGCGGGATCCAGGGTCTCGCCGGCCTCGTCGACCACGCGAATCTCGAGGAGGAGGTCCGTTCCCGCCTGCGCGCGGAGATCGCCCAGGTCCATGCTCTCTCCTTCGACGAGGGCGAACTCGAGGCTCGCGAAGCAATGCTGGGCCTCTCCCTCGACCCACGTCGCGCGGAGGAGCTTCTCTCCCGGGGAGAGGTTCTCCAAGAGGAACCTCCCCTCCGCGTCCGCCCGTGCGTTCGTCTCGTGCTCGCGCTCGCGGACCGCGATTCCCCCCGGGGAGACGACTTCCCGGCTGGCCAGCAGCCGTATCACGGGCCGCTCGGTGAACCCCGGTGCCGCAGGAACGATGCGGCCCCAAGCGGCTATGCCCGGAGTCACGAGAACTTCGATCCCCGTCGGCTCCCCGGCCTGGAGGGAGATGGGACCGGAGATCCTCGTGGGAATTCCGGCGTGGCGGACGACCGCCCCATCGGGCTTGAAGCTCACCCGCGGGCGTTCGTACTCGGGGCGCAGGGCGGCGTGATGGCGGGAGGCCAACGCCCATCTCCAGCCCTCGCCCGGGGGAAGGTCCGACCAGGTGATCCGTCCCTCGGAGTCGGAGCGGCGACGGAGCGTGAGGATCCCCAGGAGCTCGGCCATTCCGGGACCGAGCCCAGGAGGAGAGCTCGCCCGGCTATCCGGGAGCTCGGCACCGGCGGCGAGGCGGTCGCGGATCTCCTGCTCATGTGCCTGCCATTCCCGGAGTTCGAAGCCCCAGTCGTTCCCCCACTCCTCTCCGGGAGCCCGCGGGGGGAGCGCCACCGCCTCGACGCCCTCTACGGGTTCCCCCTGGGGATCGCGAAAGACGAGCTCGAGCGCGGCCGCCGGGCGGAGTCGCAGGACGAGCCCCTGGGAGCCAAATTCCCCGATCTCGATCCGCGGGATGTGCCCATCGGCGCGAGCGATGACCTCCCAGCCTCCACCTGACGGGAGCCACGCGACTCCATCGCGATTGGTGACGAGAGAGGTCCGCTCCGGACCTCGACCCCCGGTCAGGGCGCGCACAAGATCGGGAATCACGGTGCTCGGATCGAGGAGGGGGCAAGCGTCCACCACCGCCCTCGCCAGCGGCGCGCCGGTCGCTTCGTCCAGGACGACGACGCCCACCGACTCCCGGAGGAGGACTTCACGGCCTCCCGGAGGAAGATCGGGATCCGGGGGATCGGCGGCGGTCTCGCCCTCGCCGGCCGTGCTCGCCGGTGGAAGGAACGGGCCAGACACTCCGGTCCCTCCGGGCATCGGATGGCGGTCATCCCCGCGCCGGCCCGCCAGTAGGAACGCGAGGATCGCGAGCAGGCACGCGAACGCTCCCGCCAGGACCCACGCCGTGTGCTTCGTCCGTTGGATGTCCTTCATGATCATGGACCCCCCGCCGGCGCGCGAGAGGAGTGTCCGGGCTACCGCGCGTGGAATCCCGCGCCGGAGAGCTCCGGAGGGATCGCGCCGTCGATCCCGGCCCGGCCGATCACCGCTCACCCAGAGTGACTTCCATCGCGATGACACCCTGCATCCAGGCCTTGCATTCGGCGGCGGTGAGCAGCCAGGCCGGACCGTCCGCCCGGGCGAGAATCAGCCCGCGAGCCTGCATGGTATACCCAAGACGCCGGCACTCATCGGATTCCCCGTCGAACGTGTCGGAATCCGAATCCGAAAAGGTGCCATGGCCCTTGTTGATGCGGATGGGGACGGTGACCCCCCCGCCATCGTACGCCGCGCCGAGATTGAAGAGGAGATCGGAGGATGTCTCCCCGCTGGACTCGGCGAGCTTCGCCTCCTTGGGCTCGGTGATCGAGGACTCGAATCTCACGTATCCGAGGGCCGCTGCCCCGCACTCCCCCTGGATCAGCTCCGCCCGGCCGGTGATGGTGAGGGAACCCTTCACGTTCACGACGGGGGTGGCGTCGCCGATGTACTCGTACGTCTGGCTGTAGGTGCCCGTCCCCGCCATCTGAACGAGGATCTCCTCCCCCACGCACCAGTCGTAGACCGGTCCTGTACGCGGCCAGTCCGTTCCCTCGCCCAC
This sequence comes from Planctomycetota bacterium, assembly GCA_040754415.1. GTDB lineage: Bacteria > Planctomycetota > UBA1135 > UBA1135 > JBFMCU01. Next base: position 51,262 of record JBFMCU010000085.1, on the reverse strand, counting down.
TACGCGGCCTCCCGTGGATCCCACGGCCGCGCGTCCCTCGCCGTAGCCCATGAAGCTGCATTCGTCCGTGTCCTCGTCATCGAAGGGGATGTAGATCTCGGTTTCCAGGTCCCAGTTCGGCCCCTGGTTTATCTTCGGCTTCGGGGTCTCGCCGACATCGAGAAGCCCCCCCACGTGCGCGTCTCCTCCGAGAGACAGTAACGTCCCTCTCGAGACGGTCTGCGAGTTCGCGGCCTCCGCCAGCACGAGGAACGCCAGGACGAACGAGCCAGTTCCCACTCCGCGGATGGTCATGTTCCTGCCTCCTTGCTCTCTCCTGATTCCGGAGGACCGCCGGCAGTCCGCACGTACGGTCGCGCCTTGGCCTCCGGCCGGAGTACCGGGTCGGCCCTCGTTCCGTTTCCCTCTCTTTTCCGGAAACCCGCCGGCCGCCCCTCCGCCTCGCACGCGCGAGCCCGGCCGGCGGCCCGCGGAACAGTACGCTGGGAGTTGCCCCGAAGGAACCGCGGCGCATAGGATCTCCGCTTCCTCTGGTGTCCCGATCCCCCCCGGGAAGAACCACCTCTCTCCGCTGGAGCCCGATCCCCGATGAAGCCCCTGCCGATCCCCCTCCTCACGGTCTCCGTTCTGCTCGCCGCCTGCTCGGGTCGGTCCGGAGGTAGCGCCTCCGCTGCCGAGGGCGCGCCGCCCGTCGACGAGCCGGCCGCCCCGGCCACCCCTCCCGCGCGACTGGCTGGCCCCGTGCTCGAGACCATGGATTCCGGCGGCTATACCTACGTGCGGATCGACACGGGCGCCGGGGAGGCGTGGGCCGTCGCGCCCGAGTTCGCCGTGGCGGTCGGAGACGAGGTCGTGGTGAACGGCTCGATGCCGATGGCGAACTACCGGAGCCCGACGCTCGGTCGGACTTTCGAGGTCGTGCACTTCGCACAGTCGATCACCCTCGCCGGAGCCTCGCTCGCCGGTGGCCCGGGCGCCGCCCATGCGAATCCCGCCGCGACCCCGCCCGCGGGCATCGACTTCACGGGCCTCGTGAAGCCGGAAGGCGGACGGACGGTGACGGAGGTCTACGCCAATCGCCAGGCGCTCGTCGGCACGGAGATCCTCCTGCGCGCCAAGGTCGTCCGGTTCAACGCCGGCATCCTCGGCAAGAACTGGCTGCACGTGCAGGACGGCACGGGCGGAGAGGGGTCGAACGACCTCACGATCACCACCGCCGCCCTCGCCGCCGTGGGCAACACCGTCCTCGTGCGCGGCACGCTCGTCGCCGACCGCGATTTCGGCTTCGGCTACGCCTACGATCTGATGGTCGAGGACGCCGAGGTCACCGTCGAATAGCGGAGCCCTCGCCGGCCGGGCTCACGTGCCGACTTCGTCCCGTGCGTATGGCTCGGCCGCGGGCTCGACGACATCGATCGCCACCTCGCGCGACACGGCGCGCCGGAGATTGCCGAGCGCGCCCTCGAGGATGCGAAGGGTGAGGCGGAGGCGGCCGTCGGAGCCATCGAGCTCCTCGGCGAGGACGACGCCGGCCGCGCGGGCGGCGGCAGCGCTCCGGCCATCGGCGAGCGGGATCGAGGCCACGACGAGCGCGGTGCGCGCGTCGAGGCGTCCGGTCACCAGGCGAGTGAGGCGGTCGATCCCCTCGCCGGTCTGCGCGGAGATGTGCACGACCTCCTCGCGGCGGCCCTCGCGCAAGAGGGGGAGGAGGATGGGGTCGGCGACGCGGTCGAGCTTATTCAGGACGAGGAGATCGGCGTGCCGGTTGGTGACGCGAGCAAGCGTCTCGTCGACCGCCGCCATCTGGTGGCGAGCGTCGGGGTGGGACGCGTCCACGACATGGAAAAGGAGGTCCACGCTCGTCGCTTCCTCCAAGGTGGCGTGAAAGGAAGCGACGAGGTGGTGGGGCAAGCGCTGGAGGAAGCCGACGGTGTCGGACAGGAGGATCACTCGGCCGTCGGGAAGCTCCCACTGCCGCGTGCGTGTGTCGAGGGTGGCGAAGGGCATGTCGGCCACGAACTCGTCCGCGCCGGTCAGACGGTTCAGCAGGGTCGACTTGCCGGCGTTCGTGTAGCCGAGCAGGCCGGCCGTGAACACCTCTGCCCGGGCGCGGACTTGCTGGCGTGCGCGCTGCTCGATCTCCGCGAGGCGGTGGTGCAAGTCGCGAATACGCTTGTCGATCAGGCGCCGGTCGGTCTCGAGCTGGGTCTCGCCGGGCCCCCGCGTGCCGATCGCTCCCTCCGTCCGTTCGAGGTGCGTCCACATGCGGCGCAGGCGCGGGCGCAGGTACTCCATCTGGGCGAGCTCCACCTGCAGCTTTGCCTGCCGCGTCCGCGCCCGGGCGGCGAAGATGTCGAGAATGAGCTCGGAGCGGTCGATGACCCGCTTCTCCCACGTCTTCTCGAGATTGCGGACGTGGGCCGGGGAGAGATCGTTGTCGACGAGCACCGCGTCGGGCCGCGTGCGAGCGATCGCCCCCTTCACCTCCTGCACCTTCCCCGCCCCGAGGAGCGTGGAAGCGGTCGGCCGCGCCCGGCGTTGCACGAGGGGCCCTGTGGCATCGTCGACGACCTCCGCGCCCGCGGCGAGAACGAGGCCGCGGGCCTCGGAGAAGACGCCGTCGTGCTCTTCGACCTGGCCGGGCAGGAGCATGCCGCAGACGAGGATGCGCTCGCGAGGACGACGCGTCGGAGACGAGGATCTCATACGGCAGGGGCGGAGGCGCCGACCGGCGCGCGCGAGACGTCGACCCCCTCGAGCCGGTCGCCCGAGAAGCGCGGAACGAGGCGCGTGTGGGCCACCCAGGCCGGATCGGGCGCGGGGTGATCCGTGCGATAGTGGGAGCCGCGCGACTCCTCGCGCACGAGGGCGGAGATCGCCGTCAGCCGCGCCACGGTGAGCATGTTGCAGAGCTCCCAGGTGCGGGGTTGAGGCGGGGCGAGGGCACTGACCGCCCGCGTCCACAGGGCGATCTTGTCGAGAACGTCCCGGATGCGCTCGCCGTCTCGCTCGATCCCGAGCTGGCGCCACAGCAGGGACTTCAGGGAGTACGTGACGTCCTCGATGTTCACCTGCATCCCCGCCGGGGGAACCTCGCGGTCGCGGGGCGGTCGCACCTCGAAATCCTGCAGGCCCCGATCCACCGCTTCGGTCGCCGCGGTTTCCCCTGCCCTCGTGCCGAGCACCAGCCCCTCGAGGAGCGAGTTCGACCCCATCCGATTCGCGCCGTGCAGCCCGGAGCTCGCGCACTCCCCCACGGCCCACAAGCCGGTCACCGAGGTCCGACCGTCCACGTCCACCTCGAGGCCGCCCACCATGTAGTGGGCCCCGGGGCGGACGGGCACCGGGTCGCGCGCGATGTCGATGCCGAAGAAGCGGCAGATGCGGCTGATGGCGGGGAAGAGGCGGTGCGGGTCCTCGTCCAGCGCGGAGAGGTCGAGGTAGACGCTCGTGTCCTGCGTCTGCACCATCCGCTCGAAGATCGCGCGGGCGACCACGTCGCGCGGGGCGAGCTCCGCGTCGGGGTGATGCTCGGGCATGAACCGGACCCCGTGGCGATCTACGAGGCGCCCGCCGTGCCCGCGCACGACCTCGCTGATCAGCACGCGCGCCGCCCCGGCGATGTAGAGCAGGGTCGGGTGAAACTGAACGAACTCGAGATCGCGCAGGATCGCCCCGGCTCGCCATCCCGCGGCGACGCCGTCGCCGGTGGCGATGGCGGGATTGGTCGTCTCGCGGAAGAGCTGCCCCGCGCCCCCGGTGGCGAGGATCGTCTGGCCCCCGGCGAACACGGCGAGGTCTCCGCCATGCGTGCTGGCCAGGGCCCCCACGACGCGGCCCTCCGGGGAATGGAGGAGATCGATCAGGAAGGTGTGGGGAAAGAGCGTGATCCGCGGATGGCGGCCGAGGGCCCGCAGGACCGCCTCCTGGATCTCGCGGCCCGTGGCATCGCCCCGGGCGTGGACCACCCGGTGGCAGGTGTGCCCCCCTTCCCGGGAGAGGTCGATCTCCCCGTCCCCCCGGCGATCGAAGCGGGCCCCCCAGCCGAGCAGCCGCTTCACGGCCGCCGGCCCGCCTCGGACCACGGCCTCCACGACCTCCGGCTCGGCGAGCCCGTAGCCGACCCGCAAGGTGTCGGCCACATGCTGTTCGAGGGAGTCTTCGGGGGCCAAGACCGCGGCCATTCCCCCCTGGGCGAAGAGGGTGTTCGTCTCCTCCGGGTCCGCCTTGGTTAGGATCGCCACCTCCGCCCCCGCTTCGGCCGCGGCCAGGGCCGCGGAGCTGCCGGCCGCCCCCGTGCCCACGACGAGGATGTCGAAGCGGAAGAGGGGGACCTTGCGGGAATCGACCGAGAGGAGACGGTCCTCGAGGTCGAGCGGGACGTGGCGTTCCACGGGGCTCGGAGGCAGCAGAGGGCTCTTCATCGGCGTCGAAACGGGGGGGATTCTACCCCCCGGGGGGGCCGAGGACGGCCCCGGGGGCCCCTTCCGGCGAGTCCAAGGCCGGCCCCGAAAAAATTCCGAACTCCGTCCTTGTGCTCCCCGCGAGCCCCCCTTAGATTCGGCCGTTGTTCGGGTTTCTGGCAGGACGCCCCTCCACCCCCCCGGGGCGCGCCTGCCAGGACCCGATCCCCGGGGGGGGTCCCATGACCGAATCACGGCAACCGAGACCGACCTGGAGGATCCCCGGAGGGAGCCATGACGGAGTTCCTCACCAACGCCCGGAGGGAGATCTTCTCCTATCTGTTCTTCGCGGTTCTGATCGCCGCCACCTTTCTGTTTTGAGTTCTTCCACCCGGCCCGCCCCCCTGCCGTGGCCCGGTACTGGCCACCCCCCTCCCTGCCCGCTCCCATGGCCCAACCCACCCCGGCCCTTCCCCCCATCCCGGCCCTTCCCCCCCTGACCCGGCGCCAGCGCGACATTCTGGCCTTCTACCGCCAGTACATCTCCCGCGAGGGGATCAGTCCCACGCTCGAGGAGGTCGCCCAGCACTTCGATCTCTCCAAGGTGACCATCTTCGGCCACGTGGAGGAGCTGGAGCGCAAGGGCGTGCTTCGCCGCGCCGCTCCGGGGATCAGCCGCGGTCTGCAGCTCGCCGGCCCGGCCGCGGCCTTCCCCGACCCCTCGGCCGGGGGGAACGGGGAACGGGGCGGTCTGACGATCCTCGGCACGATCGCCGCCGGCGCGCCCATCGAGACCCTCGAGACCCCCGAGGTCCTTCCCTTCGAGGAGCTCGCTCCCCCGGGTCGGGACGTGTACGTCCTGCGTGTCCGGGGGGATTCCATGATCGAGGACTCGATCCGCGATGGGGACCTGGTCGTGGTCGAGCGCCGCCACGATCCGCGGCCGGGCCAGACCGTGGTGGCGGTGCTCCCGGGCGAGGAGGCGACCCTGAAGCGCTTCTACCGCGAGCCCGACGGCCGGATCCGGCTCCAACCCGCCAACACCGCCCACGCCCCCCTGATCGTTCCCGAGGTGGAGATCCGTGGCGTGGTCATCGGCGTGATCCGCCGGTACTAGGATGGCACGGGGGGCGCCGCCCGGCGCCAACCTGTGCCATCCTAAGGCCGAAGAAAGGCGCCGCTGGCGCCTGCTCTTCGGCCGGTCTGGGGCGAGTGCCCCCGACCCAGTCCGCGCCTCCGGACAGGCCGCGCTGTCCTCCCGGCCCGGGCGATCCCTATCGTGAGGCGACGATGGAGCCCATCCCCGGCGTCAAGCGGACGTTCCCCCTCCCCCCCGCCCCGGTGCAGAAGGGCCTCGGCGTGCTCGGGCTGCACGAGGGAGCAACCCTGCTCACCGCCCTCGCCCGCGCGACTCGGATCCGAGCGGTGGCGGGCTGCGACCGGGAGGAAAAGAAGCTCGCCGAGGTCCGCCGCCGGGCTCCGGAGCTCTTCCTGACCACCTCGTACGCGGAGATGCTCGCTCGGCCCGAGGTGGAGATCGTGGCCGTCTACACGCCCGACGCTCACCACGCCGAGCATGTCGCCGCGGCCTTCGAGGCCGGCAAGGACGTGATCTGCACGAAGCCCCTGGTGAACTCCTCGGCGGGCGCTCGGCGCCTCCTCGCCAGCGCGCGCGCCACCGGTCGCAAGCTCCTCGTGGGGCAGAGTACGCGCTTCTTCGAGCCCTTCCTTCGCCAGCGGGCGGCCTTCGAGCGAAACGAGGTGGGCGAGCTCGAGCTGCTCGACGCCCACTACGTCCACCGCATGGACTGGTTCTACGACAAGAGCCCCTGGGCCGTCACGGAGACCGACTGGACCTTCCTCGGCCTGAGCCATCCCGTCGACCTCGCCTACTGGTACCTGGGTCCCATCGCGACCGTCCACGCCTTTGGCCACACTTCAAGCCTCGGCCGCCGCTACGGACTGACGGGATACGACGTCTACATGGCCAACTTGCGGGCCCGCGACGGACGGATCGGGCGGGTGATGGGGCACTACGGGCTCGCGGAGCTGCCCACGGCTCGCAACGCGATCGAGCTCTTGCTCTTCGGCAGCGCGGGCACCTCCCTCGCCCAGTATCACGACATGCGCTTCGTCCACACGAGCCCCGATGGTACCGAGGTCACCCAAGATCCCCTCTATGCCCTGCGCCACCACTACTTCAACAGCGAGGCGCACGGCATGCACTACGGTGAGTTCGCCAACTACGCCGAGCATTTCGCCGGGGCGCTGATCGACGGCACTCCGCACGCTCCCGACCTCGAGGACGGCCTCGAGACCTTCTGCACCATGGAAGCGATTCGCCGCTCCGCCCGTATCGGCGGGGAGACGGCGGTGGACGCCGTCCGCGCCGAGGTCTTCGGCTGCTGAACGGCCGGGCCGGCGCGGGGAAGGCTCCCCGACGGTTCCCTTCCCCGCTCGGCGATGGTACAGGAAGGGGAGATCGGTCGCCCGCCCCCGGGGGTGCCGCGCGACCGGAGGAGTGGACGATATGGCGGGACGAAGACGGAGAAGCGCGGCAGCTCTGGCCGCAGGCGTTCTGACGGTGGCCGCAGCGAGCTGCGCCGAGCTCCAGAGCTCCGTGCGCGACTACCACAACGAGGACATGGTCGGCCAGATCGCGCCCGAGCTCCGGGGTGGAGCATGGATCGGGGGCGGTCGGACCGTCGAGGCGTCGACCCGCTACCGCGACTGGACCCTGGTTGCCTTCTTCCGGCCCTGGGACTCTGTCTGCATCGAGGAGGTGCCTCGGCTCGCGGCTCTGCACGAGCAGTACAGTGGTAGGGGACTCTCGGTCGTCGGCGTCACGGAAGCGCCCCTGGAGCGGGCCCAGCGCTTCGTCGAGAGCTACGCCGTCCCCTACCCCGTGATCACCGACGCTCGGGAGACCGAGATCCTCTTCGGAGTCGAGATGCTCTGGGGCAGCGAGGTCTTCCTGGTCGACCCCGGCGGCATCGTGGTCGCCAACGGCCTGCGCGCGGTAGAGCGCCGGCTCGCCACGGAGCTGGGAGGCTGAGAGGCTGGGCAGAAATCGATGCTACAGCCTCTCAGATGCCTTCTGGCGCATCGCCTGACGGCGCTGCCGCCCGTTCGCGAGCAATTCTTGCTCGCTCTCTGAGCGGAATCCACGCTGCAGCCCCCCCGATGCGCGCTGGCGTATCTCCTGACCGGGCGGCGGCACGTTCTCGGACAGGACTCGCTCGCGCTCCGAGCACCAGCGATTGACGGACCGGGCCCCGCGCTCCGCAACGCGGCCTACTTCAGGGCCTCGGTTCGCCCCGCCGCGAACTCGCGGCCGACCTGGATCGGCTCCCAGGCCTCCGGAGGCAGCGAATACGAGCCGTCCACGACCAGGGAAGCCACCTCCTGCCCCACGCCGATGCCGAGCATGAAGCCTTGGCCGCACATGCCGACGGCCAAGGTGAGCCCGGCGATCTCGTCCACGTTGCCCACGATGGGCACGCCGTCCGGGCTCATGGGATAGCAGCCGCGCCAGACGCGCCGCACGAGCAGGTTCTTGAGACGCGGCACCAGGCTGATCATGCGCGCCGCCAGGACGGGCAGGAACTCGGACAGACTCTCGCGATTCGTGCCCACGAAGAGCTCCTTCGGCGTGTAGCAGAAGATGATCTGCCCCTCGTGATTCTGGCCGAAGTAGAAGTTCGCGGTCCGACCTTCCGCTCCCGGGCGCATGTCGACCACGAGTGGCCGGAGGAAATGCTCGACGGGGGCGGTGATGCCCGCTTCGTGGCTGTCGGGCGCGACGGGGATCTCGATGCCGAGCAACGGGCCGTGCTCGGCAGCGTCGGCACCGGCCGCAAGGACGACGTGCGGGGTGTGGTACGTCCCGCGATCGGTGACCACCCCCCGGATCGCTCCCCCCGTGGCGAGGTATCCCGTGACGCGCTCCTTCACGTGCACATCGACACCCATCTCCCGCGCGTGCCGCATGAGCGCGACCGGGAGCAGGAGTGGGGAGACCTGCCCGTCCGCGGGCGAATAGGTGCCTCCCCGAAGCCCCTCGGGCGCGATCCCCGGCACGAGCTCGGCGATCGTTCCGGCATCCACCCAGCGGTTGTCCAGCCCAAAACGGCGCTGGATCGCGAAGAGCCCGCGCAGCTTCTTCTCCAGCGTTTCCTCATAGACTGGAAAGCAGTAGCCGCCGGGTTTCCACCCGATTTCGTCCCCGTGTTCCTCCTTCCACGAGCGGACCACATCGAGCGTGCGCGTGCAAAGCAGGATCTTCGCGGGATCGGAGTGCGTCGCGCGGACGCCGCCGATGGCGGCCTTGTTGTCACCCTGTCCTACCGCCGCCCGACGGTCGAGCAAGAGCACCTTGAGGCCGCGCTGGGCGAGATAGTAGGCGGAAGGCACGCCGACCGATCCCGCTCCCACCACCACGACGTCGTAGGCCCCGCTCGCCGTGTTCATCCTAGATCTCCTCGCCTCGCGTGAAGGCGACGAGCGGCGCTTCGGCCACGAGGGGGCGCATGGTTCCCGGAGTGATCGCCGCGGGATCGATCCCTTCCTCGACGAATAGGCGCCGTACGAGGTCGGTGCAGGTCTTGCCTGCGCACCCCCCCATGCTCGCCCGGACGACCGCCTTGAGCTGGTTCATGTCGCGCACTCCACGCCGGATCTCGCGTACGATGTCGCTCTTGCGTACGCGCTCGCAGCGGCACACGATCGGATCGGCGGAATCGTCGAAAGGGAGAGCACCGATCGGCGTCGATGGCTCGCGGATCGTGAACCCCGCCACCAGGAACTTGTCGGCGGCGGGCACCTCGACGAGAAGAAGATGGCGGCGGTCCTGCTCCTCGCGGCTGCGGATGGCGACCACGCACCCCCTGCCGACGGGATTGCCCTCCATGTCCACGGTGCGCACCTCGGCGCCGAGGGGAACTCGCTCGAGGTCGAACTCGAAGGGCAGCATCAGAAGCGCCTTCTCGCCCTCCAGGTCGTAGTCATTGTAGACCAGGGTGATCGCCAGGCCCGGGCAGACCGAGACGCACTCCCCGCAGCCCAGGCACGTCCCGTGGTACCGGGGCGTCGCCAGGATCGACCCGTCCATGGTGATCAGGCCCTCGGGACACACGTCCACGCATGGATTGCAGGGGATCTCCTGCACACAGCGGAGGACGGGAAAGACCGCGAGAGGCCGGTCGACGAGCTCGAGCGCCTGGACAGCTCCCGGCCGGTGGCGCAGGGTCGCGGCCATGCCTGGCCAGTCCGGAGGGATGGCGATCGGGATCCCGAGGTCGTTGGCGATCTCCCGTCCGACGATTCGCCCACTGAGGATCGCGGCCGAAGCCTCGGCGATCTCCGCGGTATCGCCAGCCCCGTAGGCGCGAACTCCGAGCTCCCGAGCTTTGAGGAGAAGCTCGTTGCAGGGGTTGAGCCCCACGGCGATGAGCAGCGTGTCCACGCCGAACGTACGCTCGGTTCCCGGTACGGGACGGAAGCCGGCATCGACGGCCGCGATGGTCACGCTGGCGAGCTTCTCTCCCTTGCCGTCGGCATCGGCCCGGGCCACGGTATGCGACGTCCAGATGGGAACGCCCAACCGGCGCAGCTTGTCGGCGTGCACTTTGTAGCCGCCGACCTGGGGCAGCGCCTCCACCAGGCCGACGACGTCGATGCCGGCCTGGAGGGCGTGGTACGCCCCGATCAATCCCACGTTGCCGCCGCCGAGCACGAAGAGCCGGTCCGCAGCGTGCACGAGGTCGCGGTTGACCAGGGTCTGGAAGGCGCCCGCCCCAAACACGCCTGGCAGGTCGCAGCCGGGGAAGGAGAGCCCCTTTTCGCGCGCCCCGAGCGCGACGAGCAGGGCGTCGAACTCCACGAGGCGATAGCCGTAGGGTCCGACGATCCCCACCCTTCGGTCTGCGAAGACCCCGATCGCCGTGCTGTCGAGCCACACCTGGATCGATGGCAGCTCGCCCACTTCCGCGGCCAAGACCCGCGCGATGTCGATGCCCCGGACGCCGGCCCAGCACTCCTTCACCGAGCCGAAGAACTGATGCGTTTGCAGGGTGAGCTTCCCGCCCAGCTCCTGCTTGTCGTCGACGACGAGGACCTCGACGCCCAGGCGACCGAGCTCGACGGCAGCGCACAGGCCGGCCGGCCCCCCGCCGAGGACCAGGACGCGCGTCCGGTGCTCGCCGGGACGACCGGACGGTCCCGCCTCGTCGTCCGGCGGAAGCACGGGCCGTCCGTTGCAGCTCTCCACACGCACCCCCTCGTGCACGGGAGTCATGCATGCCTTCAGAGGACGACCGTCGACGAGCACCATGCACTGCGAGCACTGTCCGTTCACGCAGAAGATGCCCTGGGCGCCGCCGTCGCGGTGGTGGTGGCCGAAGATGGAGATCCCGGCGGCGAAGAGGGCCGAGCTGATGACCTCGCCGGGCCGCGCCAGGAGCGCGCGGCCGTCGAAGGAGAAGGGCACTGTCGCCGGCGGCAGCGACGCGAGGACGGGATGGTTCTCGATGCGCAAGCTCCGGCTCACCGCTCACCTCCGACGAGCTGCGCGACGAGTGGGCGGGACCGCCCCCAGTCGCGCGGGTCGAGCAGGAAGAGTTGATGCGCCATCACCGGCCGGATCCGGCTCGAGCGCCAGGTGCCGCGGCGGGTGACCATGGCCCAGCGGGCGAGGCTCGCCGGATCGGGGACGAGCAAGGTGCGCGCCCCTCCCGCCTCGGCGGCGGCCAGCCGCCGCTCGGCCTCCCGCCGGCGGACCGGCGAGATCCGGAAGCCCACGGGCAAGGGATCGAGACCCACGTCGACCGGCTCGTGCCCCAGCTCGGCAATCAACCGCTCCGCCTCTTCCGAGCCGTCGCAGGCGACGCGGGTCGCCCGCGCCGGCCGCGGCCAAACGCCCGCCCGCTCGAGGAGCAACCGATCGATGGCCACGGCCCGCACCCCGACCGCAGCGAGCCCATCCGCTTCGCCGAAGCAAAGGGCGATCACGCGACGGGCAGCGGGGAAGGTGGACACATGGTGCGGGGCCACGATGCCACAGCCGCCCACGTGGACGCCCACGCGCTCGCTGCCCAACGCCCGGAGCACGGCGACGGCATCGCGCAGCACCTCGGGGAGGGAGATCGGCGCGAAGAGGGGATCGGCGAGCATCGAGAGGTAGGGGAGGATGCCGGCGAAAAGCAGATCGCCGTCCGGCGCGAGGCCGGGCAGGCCGTGGCGGGCGAGCCAGGCCGACCCGTCGGGCCGCAGGGTTTCGCGCCCCGACAGCCAGCCGAGAACCGCGAGCTCGGAATCGAGACCTTCGTCTTCGAACAACCCCTCGGGCGCCGCGTCGCGCACGGGGTGGGGGCCGAGCGCGTCGAGGGCCGAGGCGAACTCCCGCACGGCCGCGATCGCACCCTCTCGTCCCGCCCCCGGCACCGCGAATCGGATCCGGGCGGGGGAGAGGCCAACGGCGCGCAGCGCCGCTTGTACGCGTTCCACGCGCGAGCACACCGGGTCCTCGGCGCCGTTCAGCCGGCAGGTCTCCTGCTGGCGGCCGAGCACGAGGGCCCCCTCTCCCCCTCGCGTCACGGCCGCCAGAAGCTGCATCCCGCTCACGCGGCCGGTGCACGGAAGGCCGACGATCCCCATGCCGGCGGGAAGCGACCGGCGGGTGAGATCGGCGCGCCCACAAGCGAAGACGGATCGGCGCGCCGTATTCAGGCGGGAGAGAATCGCCGCGCGACCGAAGTGCTCCTGGTCGATGGCACCGCTCGGGCAGGCACCGACGCAGGCGCCGCAGCCTCGACAATGCTCGGGGGGGATGACGGCGACACGGCGCCCATCGGCATGGAGCACGACCCGGGCCACCGCGAAGGGACAAGCCTCCTCGCATGATCCGCAGCCGAGGCACCGGGTGCGCTCGACGACGCAGGCGGCGGTCTCGAACGTGCATTCCCAGATGCGGTATCCGCTCGCTCCGCGCTCGTCCGCGAGGTGACCCGTCGGGCAGACGAGCACGCAGGCGCCGCAGCCGACGCAGTCCTCCGGAGGAGCATCCGCGAAGGTGCCGATCGTCCTGCTCACGCCCCGGTTGATGGTGGCGATGGCCGCGGTGGCGTGGGCCTCGCATACCCGCGTGCACAATCCACAGAGGATGCAGTTGTCGGCGGCGGGGTCGACCGCGAGCCCAGCGGTCTCCACGCCGTGACGCGCGGCCAGGTCCTGGATGAGCGGAGCATTCGGACAGCGAGCGGCGAGCAACGTCAACACCTGGCGCCGCGCCGCCAGTACACGTTCGTTCCCCGTCGCAACCTCCAGCCCCTCGACCACGGGATAGAGGCACGAGGTGACCAACCCCCGCCACTCCTTCCAGTCGGGGTGACTCACTTCCACCATGCAGAGTCGGCAGGCGCCGGCCGGCTCGAGGGCAGGGTGGTCACACAAGGTGGGGATCTCGATTCCCGCGCTCCGGGCTGCTCCAAGCACGAAGGTCCCCGCCGCCGCCCGGATCTCGCGGCCGTCGATGACGAGGGTCACGCGGTCGTCCACGGCCCCTCCCCGGACACGATCCGGACCGCGTCGTACTTGTCGCAGATCGCCTGGCAGATGCCACACTTGTCGCATTTCGCGGGATCGATGACGTGCTGGACTTTCACCTCTCCGGTGATGGCTCCATTCGGACAGGCCTCGATGCATCGCAGGCAGCCAGGGCAGTCGGCGGAGATCTCGTAGCGAATCAGCGCCCGGCACACGCCCGCCGGGCAGCGACCCTGGAGGTGCTCCTCGTACTCCTTCCGGAAATAGCGCAGGGTCGAGAGCACGGGATTGGGGGCGCTCTTGCCGAGGCCGCACAGGCTGTTCGTCATCATGCCCGCCCCGATCTCCTCGATCCGCCCGAAATCCGCGGCGCGGGCCTCGCCGCGGGTCACGCGGCCGAGGAGGTAGGAGAGCTGGGACAGCCCCAATCGGCAGGGCCCACATTTTCCGCACGACTCCTCGAGGAGGAAATCGACGAAGTAGCGGGCGACGTCGACCATGCACGTCCTCTCGTCCATCACGATCATGCCGCCCGAGCCCATCATCGAGCCGGCGGCGACGAGCTCCTCGAAGTCGATGGGACGATCCAGCATGCTCTCCGGCAGGCAACCTCCGGACGGACCTCCGGTCTGCACCGCCTTGAACCGGCGTCCGTCCCGCATCCCGCCGCCCACACCGAAGATCAGCTCGCGCAGCGTGGTGCCCATGGGAACCTCGACGAGCCCGGTGCGCCGCACCTGTCCCGAAAGCGAGAAGGCCTTGGTCCCTTTCGAGCGTGCCGTGCCATGGGAGGACAGCCACTGCGGCCCGTGGCGCACGATCCCCGGGATCAGAGCCCACGTCTCCACGTTGTTGAGCACCGTCGGGCGATCGTAGAGGCCCCGCTCCACGGACCGCGTGTACTTGGCGCGCGGCTCGCCCGCCTTGCCCTCGATGCTGCGCATCAGAGCCGTCGACTCTCCGCAGACGAAGGCACCCCCTCCCCGCGAGATCCGCAGGTCCAGCGAGAGCGGGCCTCCCAGGATGCGCTCGCCGAGGAGGCCGGCCTGGCGACAGGTGGCGACGGCGTGCTCCAGCCGCTGGACCGCCAGCGGGTATTCCGCGCGCACGTACAGCCAGCCTTCGCGGGCGCCGACCGCGTAGGCCCCGAGCAGCATCCCCTCGAGGACCTGGAACGGCGAGCCCTCCATGATGGCGCGGTCCATGAATGCTCCCGGGTCGCCCTCGTCCCCGTTGCAGAGTACGTAGGGTGCGTGGCCCGAGTCCGCGGCGGCGTGGAGCGCGGAGCGCCACTTGCGACCGGTCGGGAAGCCGGCGCCGCCGCGACCGCGCAATCCCGACGCCTCGACCGCGGCGAGCACCCCCGCGGGGCTCCCGCGCGCCAACGCTCCGGCGAGGGCCAAGAAGCCGCCGGAGGCGACGTACTCCTCCAGGCTGTCGGGATCCACGGCCCCGCAGGTGGAGAGGGCGAGGGGGAGCTGGCCGGCGTAGAAGGGGTGCCCCGCGCGCCCGCACGTCTCGCCGAGTAGTCGCTCCACCGCCCGTCCCGCGGCCAGCCCCCGGAGGATCTCGCTCGCATCCCGGGGCCGCACTCGGGTGTAGAGGAGGTCCTCCGGAGCCAGGTGGACCAGCGGCCCCTGCTGGCAGAGCCCCTGGCACCCCGTCAGCTCGAGAAGCCGCTCTCCCGGACGATGGGGGCCGCCTCCGAAGTCCGTGCGGAGGGGGAGATTCTCCGCGGCGGCCGCGTCCTCGATCGCGTCGCGCACCGCGCGGCTCCCCGCCGCGAGGCACCCGGGACCGCCACAGACCCGCACCCGCGCCGTTTCGGCCGCGACCGCGGTCGCGCGGGCGTGAAAAGCGAAGAGGTCGCCCGGAGAGGAGAGGTTGGGCACGTCGGGGACCCGCCGGGCCGGGGTCCCCGCATCGGCCGCCTCTCGCGCGCGGGCCGCGTCGCGCAGGATCCGATGCACGCGGCTCGCCCGAACCTCACCGTGGTACCGATCCCCGGCGACGACCACGGGCGCCATGGCGCAGGCCCCCACGCAGTTCACGGTGCGGATCGTGAACTGCCCATCGGGGGTCGTGCTCCCCACCGCGGCTCCGAGCTCCCGGCAGATCTCGCGCTCGATCTGCTCGCCGCCGCGCACATGGCAGGTCGTTCCCTTGCAGACCTGCACGAGGACCCGCCCCTGCGGCTCCCGGCTGAACACGCGGTAAAACGTCGAGACCGAGAAGACCCGCGCCCGCGGGATGTCCAGGATCGTGGCGACCCTCTGGAGGGCCTCGCCGGGCAGGTACCGAAATTCCTCCTGGATGTCCTGCAGCACCATGACGAGAGACGACTCGTCTCTCGGATAGCGACCGAGGATGGCCTCCACCTTGGCGAGGTCTGGGCACATGGGTGATTCCGTCGCATCCGGCCCGGGTCCCGACACCCGGAACGGAAGATCGTGTCCCAAGAAGATGCGCAGATCGTCTTATACCACAACTCTGCGCGGCATTGACCGTCTCCCCCCGGTCCTTCCCCGTGGCACGATGCAGGAGCGATCCGGTCCTCGATGAAAGGGGGCGGCCACGCCGCGGTCCCGTCCAATAACGAAGAGGCCCCAGGAGACCGCAGTCCCCCGGGGCCTGTGAAAACCCGGCAATACCTACTTTCTCGCGCGAAGCAATATCATCGGCGGCACTCGCTTGACGACCGTGTTCGGGATGGGAACGGGTATGGCCGAGTGCCCATGGTCACCGGGAATGCCCATCGCCGCGGGCGCCCGTCCATCAACGGCAGACGGGCGCGCCAGCGGCAACCTGAGCAAAGAAGGTGAATCGGCCGCGAAGCGCCAGCGACAGTCTGAGCTGCCCATTCCCACGCCGGCGGAACGCGTCGATGACGCGGGTCCACCGGATGGGAAAAGGTGGTTAAGCCGATCGTCCGATTAGTACCGGTAGGCTCAACACGTTACCGTGCTTACACCGCCGGCCTATCAACCTGGTGGTCTACCAGGGGACTGATGGGGATGACTCGTCTTGGAGAGGGCTTCGCGCTTAGATGCATTCAGCGCTTATCCGTTCCGACCATAGCTACCCAGCTGTACCACGAGCGTGATAACTGGAGCACCAGGGGGTCGTCCGCCCCAATCCTCTCGTACTAGGGGCAAACCTCCTCAGTCATCCTACACCCACACCAGATAGGGACCGACCTGTCTCACGACGGTCTAAACCCAGCTCACGTGCCGCTTTAATTGGCGAACAGCCAAACCCTTGGGACCGCCTACAGCCCCAGGATGCGACGAGCCGACATCGAGGTGCCAAACCTCCCCGTCGATATGAACTCTTGGGGGAGATCAGCCTGTTATCCCCGGAGTACCTTTTATCTGATGAGCGACGGCCCTTCCACTCGGAATCCGCCGGATCACTAGGGCCTACTTTCGTATCTGCTCGAGTCATGTCTCTCGCAGTCAGGCACACTTCTACCCTTACGCTCTGTGCGCGATTGCTAACCGCGCTGAGTGTACCATCGCGCTCCTCCGTTACCCTTTTGGAGGAGACCGCCCCAGCCAAACTACCCACCTGACACTGTCCGCTGCCCGGATTCACGGCGCAGCGTTAGAGACCTATCATGCCGAGAGTGGTATTTCACCGTTGACTCCGCCGGGCCCGAGAGCTCGGCTTCGATGTCTCCCACCTATCCTACGCACGGCATAACAAGCCCCAATACCAGGCTATAGTGAAGGTTCACGGGGTCTTTCCGTCTTGATGCGGGGACGTGGCATCTTCACCACGACTACAATTTCGCCGAGTCTGCTGTTGAGACAGCGCGCCAGTCGTTACGCCATTCATGCGGGTCGGAACTTACCCGACAAGGAACTTCGCTACCTTAGGACCGTCATAGTTACGGCCGCCATTCACCGGGGCTTCAATTCGGAGCTTCGCTTGCGCTAACCCCTCCTCTTAACCTACCGGCATTGGGCAGGCGTCAGTCTGTATACTTCCTCTTTCGGAGTTCGCACAGACCTGTGTTTTTAGTAAACAGTCGCCAGCGCCATTTCTCTGCGGCCCCCCGCGGCTTCAGCCGAGCAGGCCTACACCGTAGAGGGCACCCTTTTTCCCGAAGTTACAGGGTTAGATTGCCTAGTTCCTTAACAGCAGTTCTCTCGAGCGCCTTAGGATTTTCACCTCACCCACTTGTGTCAGTTTTGGTACGGACGCCGGCATCACTCCCTAGAGGATTTTCTTGGCGGTCGGTCCAGTCACTTCGCGCATGAAGCGCTCGGCATCACCCCTGGGATTCCGCACGCGGGTTTTCCTACGTGCCTCCCTCAGGCTTGTACGCACTATTCGGTCAGTGCGATGACCTTTCTCTCCGCGTCCCCCCATCGGTGGTAACGCGACGCCAGCGGTACAGGAATATTAACCTGTTGTCCATCGACTACGCCTTTCAGCCTCGTCTTAGGGTCCGACTAACCCTGGGCGGATTTACCGTGCCCAGGAACCCTTGGGTTTACGGCGAGCAGGATTCTCACCTGCTTTATCGCTACTTATCCCGGCATAATCGCTTCCTGAACGTCCAGGCGTCGTTGCCGTCGCCCTTCACCCGTTCGGAACGCTCCCCTACCCCTGCCCGGCATCGACGATGCCTGGCAAGCCGCAGCTTCGGTTATGGACTTGAGCCCCGTTCATTATCGGCGCGGAACCTCTCGACCAGTGAGCTATTACGCACTCTTTAAATGATGGCTGCTTCTAAGCCAACATCCTGGCTGTCTTTGAGATTCCACTTCCTTCTCTGCACTTAGCCCATATTCGGGACCTTAGCTGGCGGTCTGGGTTGTTTCCCTCTCGACCACGGACCTTATCGCCCGTAGACTGACTCCCTGGATACGGCATGCGGTATTCGGAGTTTGATTGGGAAGGGTACCCTGACGGGCCCCTTTCCCATTCAGTAGCTCTACCCCCGCAGGCTATCACCAGAGGCTAGCCCGAAAGCTATTTCGGGGAGAACCAGCTATCTGCGAGTTTGATTAGCCTTTCACTCCTATCCACAGGTCATCGGAACAGTTTTCAACCTATACCCGTTCGGCCCTCCACGGATTGTTACATCCGCTTCAGCCTGCCCATGGATAGATCACTCGCTTTCGGGTCTACTCCGCCTGACTTATCTCGCGCTGTTCGCACTCGGTTTCCCTTCGGCTCCGGGCCTGAGGCCCTTAACCTTGCCAGACAGAGTAACTCGCCGGGTCATTATGCAAAAGGCACGCCGTCAGCCGTTGCCCCGAGGGGCCATAGGCCTTCGACAGCTTGTAGGTACATGGTTTCAGGTACTATTTCACCCTCCTAAAAGGAGTGCTTTTCACCTTTCGCTCGCGCTACTATTACGCTATCGGTCGTCCAGGAGTACTTAGCCTTGCGGGGTGGTCCCCGCGAATTCACACCAGGTTTCCCGTGTCCGGTGCTACTTGGGATACTCACGGAAGTCTCGATACCTTTCGACTACGGGGCTGTCACCCTCTGCGGCCGGCCTTCCCATGCCGTTCGTCTAGATACGAGATTGTTGACTTCCTTGGGCTTTCAAGGTCGCCCGGTGAGTCCCGCGACCCCGATGCAGCAACGGCCTTGACCTTGGCACTGCATCGGTTTGGGCTGGTCTCCGTTCGCTCGCCGCTACTTGGAGATTCGAGTTTTCTTTCCTTTCCTGCAGGTACTGAGATGTTTCAGTTCCCTGCGTTCCCCTCCGCTTGCGCGGATACCAGGGGATGAGCCCTGGTCGGTTGCCCGATTCGGAGATCTCCGGGTCATTGCCTGCTTAACGGCTACCCGGAGCATATCGCAGCTGTGCCACGTCCTTCATCGGCTCTGGACGCCTAGGCATCCACCATGCACCCTTTGTAGCTTAACCACGCTCTTTGCTGTTTTCGTGGCTGCCACTTCGCGAACCGATTCACCTTGTTCTCAAAGAGCTTCGCGCGGCGGGGACGAAGCCGGCCCCCGCCTCGCGATGTTTTCCCCACCCCGGTCTCGGGGCGAGTTCCCAGTTCGAGGGCGATGGTCACCGCCGCGCCTCCGGTCAAGGTGGCCACTCTCTGGATCCGAGGGGCCGCGAGTGGTGGAGGCGACCGGATTCGAACCGACGACCGCCTGGTTGCAAACCAGGTGCTCTACCAACTGAGCTACGCCCCCCCGGTACCCGGTACGGTGCGTCCCCTGCGGCAGGGGCGCCGACGCGCATCCGCGCTGGCCGAGCCCCGCCCCGAGGGGGGCGCCCCTGAGTTGGTGGGCCTGAGAGGACTTGAACCTCTGACCTCCCGCTTATCAGGCGGACGCTCTAGCCAGCTGAGCTACAAGCCCCTCGATCGCGGGCGATCCGACCCGTCGAACTGGTGTATAGGAGGGTGGCCCTCGTCTTCGTGCTCGCATCCCTATGCTCGCTGCCCGACAGCTCCCATACTCCGGGCGCGCACGGGCGTGCACGCCTCGAAGATAAAGGCCGGCCGGGCATCTAACGTGATCCCGTTAGAAAGGAGGTGATCCAGCCGCAGGTTCCCCTACGGCTACCTTGTTACGACTTAGTCCCAATCACGGAACTCGCTTTCGGCGCCGTCCTCCCGGAGGTTAGACATAGCGACTTCGAGCGCTCCCCGCTTTCGTGGCTTGACGGGCAGTGTGTACAAGGCTCAGGAACATATTCACCGCGTCATGGCTGATACGCGATTACTAGCGATTCCGGCTTCATGCAGGCGAATTGCAGCCTGCAATCCGAACTGGGGCCTGCTTTATGGGATTGCCTCCACCTCGCGGTCTCGGAACCCTCTGTACAGACCATTGTAGCACGTGTGACGCCCTGGCCATAAGGGCCATGATGACTTGACGTCGTCCCCACCTTCCTCCGGTTTGACACCGGCAGTCTCGCTAGAGTCCCCGCCATTACGCGCTGGCAACTAGCGACAAGGGTTGCGCTCGTTACGGGACTTAACCCAACATCTCACGACACGAGCTGACGACAGCCATGCAACACCTGTCCACGTTCCGACTCCGAAGAGCTGTCACTCCTCTTTCAAGGAGCTAATCCGTGAATGTCAAGGCCAGGTAAGGTTCTTCGCGTTGCTTCGAATTAATCCACATGCTCCACCGCTTGTGTGAGCCCCCGTCAATTCCTTTGAGTTTTACCCTTGCGAGCGTACTCCCCAGGCGGGGCACTTAACACATTTGCTACGGCAGGGAAGACCATAGGTATCCCCCCTACCCAGTGCCCATCGTTTACGGCTAGGACTACCGGGGTATCTAATCCCGTTCGCTCCCCTAGCTTTCGCACCTCAGCGTCAGTAACGGTCCAGTGAGCCGCCTTCGCCACCGGTGTTCCTCCTGATATCTACGCATTTCACCGCTCCACCAGGAGTTCCACTCACCCCAACCGTCCTCGAGCCAGGTAGTATCCGACGCAATTCCCCGGTTGAGCCGGGGGCTTTCACAACGGACTTGCCTGACCGCCTACGTGCGCTTTATGCCCAGTGATTCCGAACAACGTTCGCACCCTCCGTCTTACCGCGGCTGCTGGCACGGAGTTAGCCGGTGCTTCCTTTCGCTTTGGTCAACCATGCCGCTATTAACGACATGGCTTTCCTATGGCGTGACAGCAGTTTACAACCCGAAGGCCTTCATCCTGCACGCGGTGTCGCTCCGTCAGGCTTTCGCCCATTGCGGAAGATTCTCGACTGCAGCCTCCCGTAGGAGTCTGGGCAGTGTCTCAGTCCCAGTGTGGCCGATCGTCCTCTCAGACCGGCTACCCGTCATCGCCTTGGTAGGCCGTTACCCCACCAACTAGCTGATAGGCCGCAATCCCCTCCCCGAGCGGAAGCCGAAGCTACCGTTTACCCGAAAGCCGATGCCAGCTCCCGGGGCCATCCGGCATTACCCACCGTTTCCAGCGGCTATTCCGGTCTCGAGGGCAGGTTGATTACGTGTTACTCACCCGTCCGCCGCTCTACTCGCCCGAAGGCTTTCGCGCTCGACTTGCATGCCTAATCCACACCGCCAACGTTCGTTCTGAGCCAGGATCAAACCCTTCAATTGTCTTGAATCGGTCTTGATCTCTTGGTTGGAGGTCGCCAGATCGCGGGCCGCAGAGCCCCCGAAGGAGCACCCCGCCCCGATCCGCACGACCAATGCTCGCACGAGTTCAAGGGCCACCCTGATTGTCAAAGAGCGCCCAGCGAGGGATCGCGCCGCGTCTCGGGGGACGGGGCCGCCCGGAGACCGCGGTGGGCCAAGAGCCCCCCGTCCGGACGACAGGCGCTCCTCAGCCGCTGGGCTGATCCGGTTTTTCTGCCGCGACCGCGAGGTGCCCTGCCTCTCGACCGCGGGCCGCGCATCATAGGCGATTTGGGATGGCCGTCAAGGCCCCGGAGGGTTTTCGCGCCGGTTCCCGATTGAAGGCCATAACCCTCGATTATCCAAGCGTTTACGATCTCATGCTTCCTGTGCCACCCGGGCGCCCGCGCGGCCAGGAGGCCCAGCGCCCGGGCCCGGGGGCGCCCCGGCGCGCCGGCGGGGCACCGGAGTCCCCCGGGTCAGCCCTGGACGCGGATCGCCGCCCCCACGGGCAGTATCTCGAAGAGCTCCTCCACGTCCCGGTCGAGGAGCCGGATGCAGCCATCCGAGGCGGCCTGGCCGATGCTCTCCGGGTCCCGCGTGCCATGGAAGCCGTAGCTCGTGGGCCGCCCGCCCTGGTTCCACCCGATCCAGCGGGAGCCGAGCGGATTCCGCGGGTCGCCGAAGGGGACCGGATCCTGCCCGAGCTTGAACCACGTGGGGTCCTCGTTCTTCTCCCCCACGACGAAGTTCCCGGTGACCGTCTCCTCCCCCGGCCGGCCGATCCCGACCTCCCAGGCGCCCACCACCTCGGTCCCATGCAGGTAGAGGACCCAGCGGGCGCCGAGGTCGACGATCACGTGGACCGGCTCGGTGGGGATCCGGAGCTCGTCGCCCGGATGGATGGGGCCCGCGATCCGGTTCGCGCGCGCGATGAGGCCGGTGCAGACGAGCCGGTCCGGGTGCTCCGCAAGGTAGCGCTTGCGGATGGCGGTGAGGTGGTCCCCCTCCTCCACCGTGATCTCGACGGCGGGCCAGTCGCCCCGGGGGTTCCAGCGGTGGTTTCTCTGGGCCGCGGCCAGCCCTTCGCTCCAAGCGGCCAGAACCGCCCGGTCGCTCGGCCAGGGGGCCTCGATCTCGAGGAGGAGGAGCTCCGAAAAATCGCGGGCCGCCGCGGCGGAGGCCCCGGCGGCGAGGAGCCCGCGGGCCTCCTGGGCGAGCAGGGCCATGCGCATCGCGAGGACCACGGGACCATCGGTCCGCGCCGGCGCGGCCCGCGGCACGGCACCCGCCTCGCCCAGGGCGAGATCGAGGGCTTGCCGCTCCTCGGCGGGGAGGTCGGCTCCGGCCGCGAGCCCGGCCGCCAGGGCGTTGGCCCGCTCGCGATCCCCGGCGATCGCGGCGGCGAAGGCCTCCAGGCACGTCCGCCGCGCCCCGGCGATCTTCTGCGCCGCGAGGGTCTCGGCGAGCTCGCCGGGGCGAGCATGGAGCAGGGCTCCCGCGAGGACAGTCTCGGCGCTGGAGGGGGCGGGGGCGCTCGCCACCGGCGGCTCGGGGGGGAGAGCGTCCCGGGCGGATGGCGGCGAGGCGAGGGCCGGGGAGGAGGGGGCAGGCGACGCCGGGGCGGTCGCGCTGGCCGGCCCGGTGGAGAGGGCGTCGGCGAGGAACTGGTCCTCGAAACCCGCCGCGGGGGCCGCGCCGGCGGGATCTCCTCCCGCACCCTCGACCGGGGAGGAGGGATAGAAGCGGAGGACGAGCAGGAGGGCGGCGGCGACGACCAGCAGGAGGGCCAGGGAGCGCATCGGTGGGGGTGGGGAGGGTGAGGGGGGTCGGGCGCTCGCCGCCGCCGCGACAGCCGCGGGCGTCCGACCCCCGCAGCGGAAGCTCCCGGCGGAGCCGTGCGCGGCCCATCCCTGAACCCAGAGGTCCAGGTGGGCCCGACACCCGGCGGTCCTGCCGCCTGGGATGGAGAGGGCCCGGGATCGTCGAATTAGGCTCTAGGGCTGCGGCCGCGTCACCTGCCCCGCCAGGGGGACTTCCGGGGCTCCACCCTACCATCGGCCCCGCGGCCGAGCAACGCGGGGGCCCGCACCGCGGCCGGCGAGAGGGAGCTCCCGCGCCTCCCTACCATCCCTGGGCGCGGATCCGCGCGACGATCTCCTCGGCGAGGGCCAGGGCCCGCCGGCCGTCCTCGCCCCGGACCTCGGGCTCCGTCCCCTCGCCCACGCAGGCGAGGAAGTGATCGAGCTCCGCCTGCAGGGGACGCCCCGCCCCCGCGAGCTCGAGCTCGGACACCTCGAGCATGTCGCCCGCGACCGCATCCGGCCGCCGGACGAGCTCGGCGGGATCCATCCTCCGCAGCGCCTCGCGCCCCTCCGCCCAGCGCGGTCCCTTGCGCACCAGGAGCCCGTAGTTCTTCGTGAAGTCGAGGCTCACGTAGCTCGTCGGCGAGAAGAGGCGGAATCGCCGCATCGGCGCCAGCGACACGCGGCTGGCGGTCACGTTGGCCCGGGCCCCGTTGGCGAACACCAGCCGCACCGAGGCCAGATCCTCGGCATCGGTCAAGATGCTCCCGCCCGCGGCGTCGAGGCTCTCCACCTCCGACCCGACGAGGTCGAGGACGAGGTCGAGATCGTGGATCATCAGGTCGTGCACCACCCCCACATCCAGGCTGCGGAAGGAGAACGTGGACAGACGATGGCATTCGATGAAACGCGGCTCGAGGCCGAGCTCGCGCACCTTGCGCACGCCGGGCTGGAATCGCTCGACGTGGCCGACCTGGAGCAGCGCGCCTCCCTCTCGCGCGGCACGCAGGATCTCGTCCGCCGCGGCGAGGTCGCGGGCCAGCGGCTTCTCGACGAGGCAGGGGACGCCCCGCGCCAGGAGGGGCACGGCCACCTCGGCGTGCCGGCTCGTCGGGACGACGATGCTGGCGGCGTCCAGACCGTCGGGCAGCTCGCTCGCGTCGCGGTAGGCGGCGCAGCCGAGCTCCGCGGCGAGCGCGCGGGACCGCTCGAGGTCCGGGTCGGCGACCGCCACCAGCTCCGCCCGGGGATTCGCGGCGTAGATCCGAGCGTGGATCGCCCCGAGGTGGCCGACGCCGACGACCGCCACCCGCACGGGGGGGGCGGAGGCGCTCATCGGGAGAGGGCCCCGCCGAGTACCCGCTCCCGGCCCCGGCGGAGGAATTGCTCGCGCAGGGTCTCCCGGTAGCGCCCCTTCGACCCGAGCTCGGTCTGCTGCAGGGATTCGAGCAGACCGCGCACCAGCGGCCCCGGACTCTCCTGCTTCAGCGCCTCGACCACCCGGTGGCGGGGCTCGCCCGAGCGGTAGATCCGCCGGTAGGCGACCCGCAGCTCCTGGACCTCCTCGGGGGGGAATCCCGCGCGCTCGAGGCCGATCACGTTCACCTTGCGGATCCGGGAGGGGTGCCCCTCCAGGATCAGGTAGGGAGGCACGTCCTGGATGATCCGGGTCAAACCGCCGATGTAGGCGTAGCCGCCGATCGTCACGAACTGGTGGGCGGCGGCGGCCCCGTTGATGATGGCGCCCTTGCCCACCGCGACGTGCCCCGCGAGCAGAACGCTGTTCGCGAGCGTGACGCAGTCCGCCACGTCGCAGTCGTGCGCCACGTGGCTGCAGGCCATGAGAAGGCAGTCGCTGCCGATCCGGGTCAGGGCCCCTCCCTTGACCGTCCCCCGGTTGATCGTCACGAACTCGCGAATCGTGTTGCGATCCCCGATCTCGAGGTGAGTCGGCTCGTCCTCGTACGTGAGGTCCTGAGGTGCCCCTCCGATGTTCGCCTGGCCGAAGATCACGTTGTCCTCCCCCAGCGTGGTGACGCCGTCGATCACGACCTGGGGGCCGATCCGCGTGCGATCCCCGATGCGCACGTCCGGACCGATCACCGTGTAGGGACCGATGTGCACGTCCTGCCCGATCTCGGCGCCGCTCGCAATCTCCGCGCGGGGGTGAATCGTGGTGGCCATGGTTCGTCGATAGTCGTGGTGAGCGGTCAGGGCTCGACCATGGTGAAGGTCAGAACCGCCTCGCAGACGAGCCGGCCCGCCACGAGGCCCTTGCCCCGCACCTGGGCGAGCTCGCCCTTCATTCGCGTCGTCTCCACCTCGATGCGGAGCTGATCCCCGGGCTCCACCGGCGCGCGCAGCTTCACCTTGTCGATGGACCAGAGGACGGCGAGCTTGCCCGTGTGCTCCAGCTTGCGGAGCAGCAGCACGCCCGCGAGCTGGGCCATCGCCTCGAGCTGGAGCACGCCCGGGAGAAGCGGCTTGTCGGGGAAGTGCCCCTCGAAGAACGGCTCGTTGATCGAGACGTTCTTGATCGCCACGGCCCGCTGATAGCCATCGATCTCGACCACGCGATCGATCAGCAGGAACGGGTAGCGATGGGGGAGCATGCGCATCACCTCGCGCACGTCCATCCCGCTCTCCCGCCGGATCAGGCCGCCGGTCTCCTGGGCCTCCATCACGTCGAGCAATCGGCGGACGAGCTCGGCATTGGTCCGGTGACCCGAACGCGTGGCGATGATGTGCGCGTGGAGGTCGGCGCCGAGCAGATGGAGGTCCCCCAGGAGGTCGAGGAGCTTGTGGCGGACCGGCTCGCCCGGCATGCGCAGCACGGTCTCGGGATCGCCGAGGACGACGGTGTTCTCGCGATCCGCTCCCTTCCCCAGCCCCGCCCGACGCAGGCGGTCGACCTCGGACGCGAGGCAGAAGGTGCGGGCCGGCGCGATCTCGGCGATGAACCGCTCCGGGGTGACCTCGAGCTGGAAGGAGCCTCCCTCGACCTCGGGATCGGAGAACGAGGCGATGTACTGGAGGGTGAGCGAAGGGTTCTCGGCCGGCAGCGCGACGAGCGTCGCGGAGCCGTCCCGCACGTAGATCGGTTGCTCGAGCCGGAAGGTGCGGGCCTCGGCGCGCTGCTCGGTCGTGCCCGCTTGCCCGAAGAGCTCCACGAGGATCCGGCCGCTCCCGTCGAGCCCCGGCATCTCGCGACCCGACAGCTCGACGCGCAAGTTGTCGAGCTGGAGGCCGTGGCAGACGGCGAGGAAGTGCTCGACGGTGTCGACCTCCGCCGCGCCCCGCTCCAGCCGGGTGCGCCGGTCCTGGGTCGAGTAGTAGCGGATATGGGCGGGAATCGGGGGGGAGTCGACGATGTCGGTGCGGACGAACTCCACCCCCGTCCCCTGGGGGGCGGGAAGGACGCGGACCTGGACGTGCTCGCCGCTGTGGAGGCCTGCGCCCGCGAGCTCGACCGCCGTCCGGAGGGTCCGCTGCGGCCGGCTCATCGCTCCCCCTCCAGGGCGGCGAGGCGCGCTTCCAGCCGCCGCACGCGCTCCAGGAGCGCGGGCAGCCGCTGGGCGGCGGCCTGCGCGCGCAAGGCCTGCATCCGCGGCCGGATCGGCGTGCCGGAGTAGTCCCCATGGCCCCCGAGGTCCTTGGTGACCCCGGACTGCCCGGCGACGCGGGCGCCGTCCCCCACGCGCACATGCCCGTTCACCCCGACCTGCCCGGCGAGGATCACCCCCCGTCCAATGCGGGCCGACCCCGCGACGCCGACCTGGGCGATGAGCAGCGAGCCCTCCCCCACATCCACGTTGTGGGCGACGTGGACGAGGTTGTCGATCTTCGCGCCGCGGCGGATGCGCGTGGCTCCGAACCGCGCCCGGTCGATCGCGGTGTTCGCGCCGATCTCGACGTCATCCTCGATGACGACGGTCCCGCACTGGGGGATCTTCCGCCACCCCTCCGCGGTCGGCTCGAATCCGAACCCGTCCGACCCGAGCACGACGCCAGCGTGAAGGACGCACCGCTCTCCCACCTCCACCCCCCAGTACACGACCGTCGAGGCATGGACGACGGTGTCCCTCCCGATGCGCGCGTCCGGCCCGACCACCACGCCGGGATGGAGCACGACGCCCTCCGCGATCCGCGCCCCCTCGCCGACGACGCATTGGGCCCCGATGGCCGCCCCGGCGCCGATGCGGGCCGTCCGCGCCACGACCGCCGTCGCATGCACTCCGGGGGCGGGACGGACCTCGCGGGGCCGGAACTCCTCGATCACGCGGGAGAACGCCCGGCTCGGATCCGCACAGCGCAGGAGCGCGAGCTCTCGCCGGCCGGTGGCGACCTCCGGAGCGACCAGCACCGCGGCCGCCCGCGTGCGCTCGAGGGCACCGGAATAGCGCGCGCTGGCGAGGAAGCTGATCTCGTCGGGTCCTGCCTCGTCGAGCGCGGCGGGTCCGACGATCACCTTCGACCCATCCCCTTCCAGGGACGCGCCACAGAGCGCGGCGATCTCGGAGACAGTGCGGGTGAACATGAGCGGGGGCCCAGGGGCCCCGGGCGGCCTTCCTACTGTGCGGCGGCCGCGGGCGGAGAGCGAGCGGGGGGGGAGAGCGAGCGGGGGGGGGGGGAGAGGGTGGCACGGGCGCCGCGCCCCTGTCAACCGAGGCCGGCGCGGCCTCGTTCCCCCCGTTTCCTGGCCCCGTTCCCGCGGATGGTCGCCGCCCGGGGCCCCCGGACCGGCCTCTGGCGCCCGCCAGACGGCCTCGACCGGCCGCCCCAGAGCTTCCGGCGGAAAGAAGCCGATAGAGACCAGCGCCCGTGCTACCCTGCTCCTCCCTTGCGCGGCCCATCCTCCTGCTCGCAGCTCGCCCCGACCGTGCACCGCGCCGCGCCCACCCC
Source organism: Planctomycetota bacterium (assembly GCA_040754415.1). GTDB lineage: Bacteria > Planctomycetota > UBA1135 > UBA1135 > JBFMCU01. Next base: position 23,532 of record JBFMCU010000085.1, on the reverse strand, counting down.
CTCCCCGATCCTCCCGAGCACCGTCTCTCCCCGACCGCCTGCGGGCGCGTCACCGGCGGGACGTGGCAGTCGAGCGGCCCACCTCCGGGCGGCTCATCACCAACCCTGAATCCGAGCCTGATGATCCGCGTATCCGAGCCTTTCCGCTGGTAGGACAGGTAGCGAGCGCAGACACCACGGAAAGGAAACCACCCCACTATGGGAACCAGAATCTACATCGGGAACATGTCTTGGGAGACCACCGAGGACTCCCTCATGGCCGCCCTCACCGAGGGAGGCCGCCAGGTCAAGGACCTCCACATCGTCGCGGATCGCGAGACCGGCCGCCCCCGCGGCTTCGCCTTCGCCGAGTTCGCCACCGAAGCCGACGCCCAGGCCGCCATCAAGGCGCTCCACGGCTCCAAGCTCGACGGCCGCGAGCTCAAGGTCAACGAAGCCCAGGAACGCGCGCCTCGCCCCGGCGGCGGCGGCGGCGGTGGCCGCCGTCGCAGCGGTGGCGGCGGCGATCGCTGGTAGACCGCCCAACGCACTCGGCCGAACCGGCCGAGCCAAAGAGGGCCGTGGGCACAAAGCCTGCGGCCCTCCTGCGTTTCCCGCCCCCGCGGGCGCGCCGGGCGTCTCGCTCGCCGCTGGCTGGATCGCCCGGGCTACCGATCCCCCGTGTGGCGCACGTCGCCGGACCCCCGGTGGCCCGGGCTCTCGCTCAGGCCCTTCTGGCCGCCCCCGTATCGATCCCCGGACGGGCGACCTTCCTCCAAGATCTCGACTTCGCCGGCTTCGACGAGCTTCCGGAGGGGGGGATGCTCCGCCGCCTTCGCCGCCAGCGGCGCGGTCGCTCCGGGGCCCAGGTGCAGCGTCTTGCCCGCCGGCAGCGGAATGCGCAGGGGCTTGCGGGTCTTGTTCCGGATGGACTTCATGGATCTCCGGTCGCTGGGCGCTCCGCGGCGAGGCGGAGGCCCGAGCATAGGCTGGATCGCGCCGGCGAGCAATCCCCGCGCCGCGCGGGCTCAACCGCCCGGCGGGAGCTCGTAGGTCCCCCGCCGGCCGGCGACCAGTCTCCCCTGGCGGACGAGCTCCTCCCAGACCGCGCGCGAGTACCTCGGGGGGGGCTCGATGCCCACGATTCCCGACTCCGCGCCCCTCGTCATCGGACTTCGGCTGAGCTTCGATTCCGCATCGAGCTGCGTCACCTTCAAGCTCTTGCGGAAGGCCTTCATGGCCCGCTTGAGGGTCTCGCGGTCCCCCGCGGGCAAGAGGCGCCCGCCCGCCGCCCATTGCTCGGCGAGCGCGTGCAGCTTCGCGGGGTCCCGGCTCGCGATGGCCGCCGCCAGGTCGGGATCGCCGTCCCCGGCGGCCGCCCGGGCCTCACCCAGCTCGCGCCAGGCCCCATCGTCGCCGGCATCCGCGGCGAGCCGGGCGGCACAGGTCGCGGCCAGCGTGCTCAGCAGCTCCCGGTTCGGATCGAACATGCTCTGCTCGTCCCTCCCCTCTAGAATCCGATATCGAAGGCGAAGCGCTGCGTGTCGTCGCCCGCCCCCTTCTCGATGGGGACTCCATAGCTGAAGACGATCGGGATCGGCACGGTGATGCCGAACGCCACCCCCACCGACGCGCGGAGCTCGTCGAAATCGAGCGAGAAGGCGTCCGGATCGAGGACCCCCGCGTCGACGAAGACGCCGATGTTGAACGTCTCGATCTCGCGGTAGGTGCCGGGCTGCGTCGTCGTCACCAGGGGCCAGCGGTAGTCCACCGTGGCGAAGAGCATCGTCTCCCCGCCGAGGGGGTATCCCTTCTCGTTCGGCCCGACGCCGCGGTACCGCCAGCCGCGCCAGTAGCTGCTCCCGCCGCCGAAGAACCGCTCGCTGTAGGGGACGTCGTCGGTGTCCCCGTAGCCGGTGGCCACCGCCGCGCGCATCCCGACGTGCCAGCGGTCCGCGGCCTCCTCCTGTTCCTCCTCCTCCGGCCCGATCTCGTCGTAGTAGTCGAGCCGCAGATCCGACTTCACGAACTCGTGGTCGCCGCCCAGCTTCTCGTTGTGGAGCTGGTTCATCCAGTGGACCCGCACGCCGTTGTGCGGGTCGAGGCGATTGTCCACGGTGCTCAGTCGGTAGCCGAACTCCACGTAGCCCAGGTTGCTCTCGCCCTCCTGGTCCTTCAACAGGGTCGGGACGTTGAGCGGCGACCCGAGGGTCGGTTCGCCGGCGTGGTCCAGGTCGCTGATCTCGACTGTCTCGTAGGAGTAGCCGGCGTAGATCGAGGAATCGATCGTGACCTGGCGGCCGAGCTGGAAGCCGACCTCGCTGCGCTCCTCGCCGTGGGAGCGGAAAAGCTGGCGCCGCCGCCTCGCCAGCACCGAGCCCGAGATGCGGTCCTGGTGCCGCCCAAAGAGGTCCGGCTCGGTGAAGCTGATGTCGAAGTAGGAGACCTCCGTGCCGGGGGAAGCCTGCAGGGTGATCGACTGACCGGCCCCGTGGAACGCCTCCCGAGAGGCCACGTCGCCGATCAAGCTGCCGAAGGAGCGCGGGAGGTTCGTGATGTCGAAGTTCTGCTGCGTATAGGAGATTAGGCCGAACGCCCCGGTGCTCGAGCTCACTCCCCCGCTGATGTTGAAGCGGATGACTTGCCCCTCCTCGATCTCGAAGACCAGGTCCTTCCAGTTGGGGTCGGAGGTCGCCTCGAAGCGGTAGGTCGGCTCCCGGTGCGCGAGGGGGTCCATGGGGTTCGAGAAGTAGCCCAGGGCCTCGATGCGGTTTCGCGACCGCTCGATCTCCGAGGGATCGGCGAGCACGCCCTCCTCCACGGAGATCGCCCGGCGGACGACGCGATCCTGGGTGTGGAGGTTCCCCGCGATCCGGATCTCGCGCAGGAAGATCGGCCGCCCCTGGGCGAGGCGGTAGACGACGTGGACCACGGGCCGGTCCTCCGCGAGGACGATCTCCGGCTCGAGGAACTCCCAGCGGTCCGCCGACCCGAGGCTCTCGTGCTGGATGTGGCCGTGCTCGCCGTAGAAGCGCCGCAGGGCGGCCTGATCCGCCTGCACACCCGTCTGCTCGTAGAAGTCGTCGGGCTTCGTCTTCAGGAGCGCCTGCAGCTCCTCCGCGGGGAAGAAGAGCTCGGCGGGGCGCTCCTCCCAGGTCTCGCCGTCGTGGACCCTCTCCACGCCCTCGATCGCGATCGAGCCGATCGTGAACCTCTCCCCCTCGTCGACGAGGACGTGGATCGTCACCCAGCGGCGATCCGGACTGAACTCGAGCTGGCTCACGTCGATCACCGCGTTCAGCCACCCCTGATCCCGGTAGACCGTCCGGAGCCCGATGAGGTCGGCTTCGAGGGTCTCCTCGACGAACGCCTTCTTGAACAGCCCGAAGAAGCGCGGGCCCCGCAGCTTCATCCCCGCCAGCTTCGAGAGCCCCCGCCTGAAGAACAGGAAGCTGCGGTTCGAGATAGAGCGGTTGCCCTCGATCACGACGTCGCGGACGCGGACCTTCGGTCCCTCGCGGATCTCGAGGATGACGTCGGGGGCGATCTCGGCTTCGGACGCCTCGTCCACGCTGGGCACGCGCTCGACGGCCCGCACCTCCGCGAAGTAGTAGCCCTCGTTCCGGTAGGCGCGCAGCAGTCGCTCCCGCACCCGGTCGGCCTCGTCGAGGTGGAGCTCCTGCCCGGGCTGCAGTCCCGTCCATTTGTAGAGCTCTTCGAGGTCGATCTTCACGTTGCCGAGGAAGCGCGGCTCGAGGTCGAGCGGGAGCTCGCGCGTGACCAAGAGGAGCTCGAGGCCCGGAACGCCGTCGACTTCCAGCGGGCGCTTGTACACGGCCGAGTGCAGGTGGTGGAGCTCCCACAGGCGCTCGATCCCGCGGTCGATCGCCGGGGGGTCGATGGGCCGCCCCACCTCCTGCCCGAGGGCGCGCAGGAGCTGGGCCTCGTCGGCCCGGTGCGGGCCGGCGATCGCGATCCGATGCACGACGGGGCGCTCCTCGCCCGCGGACTGCTCGATCGTGCCGCCGGGGCCCGCCTGGGCGGCGAGGGCCCCGCCGAGGACGCCGCCGGCGAGGAGCGCCAGAACGGCCGCCGCCGCTCGGAAGGCGGGGAGGCCCGGCGCGGCGGGGGGACGGCCTCTCTTCTCCATGCGGTCAGCGAGCGGGCGGCCGCGCCGGCGGGCGGGGGGACGGAGGACATCCGAACGGCAGTGCCATGGTCTCCTTCGCGGATTCCTAGTAGATGGAGAGGGGCTCGGTCTTCGTCGGCGCCCAGCTCTCGAAGCGCATCGTGCTCTGGAAGAAGCGCAGCTTCACCGTGCCCGTGGGACCATTGCGCTGCTTGGTGCAGATGACCTCCGCGACGCCCTGGAGATCCTCCTTCTGCGGGTCGTAGTACTCGGGGCGGTACAGCATCAGCACGACGTCGGCGTCCTGCTCGATGGAGCCGGACTCCCGCAGGTCCGCCAGCTTGGGGCGCGGCGGATCCCGGAGCTCCACCTGCCGGGAGAGCTGCGCGAGCGCCACGACCGGCACGTTCAGCTCCCGGGCGATCCCTTTCAGCGACCGGGAGATCGTGCTGATCTCCTGCTGGCGATTCTCGAGGCCGGGGAACGAGAGGAGCTGCAAGTAGTCGACGACGATCATGTCGAGGCCCTCGCGGGCCTTCAACCGCCGCGCTCGGCCGCGGAGCGACATCATGGTCAGGTTCGACGTGTCGTCGATGAAGATCCGCGTGCGGGAGAGCTGGTCGGCCGCGGACGTCAGCTCGGAGCGATCCTCCTTGGGGATTCGCCCCGAGCGCAGGAGGTGGGCATCGACGCGGGCCAGCGAGCAGAGCATCCGGCTCACGAGCTGCTGGCGCCCCATCTCGAGGCTGAAGAGCAGGATGACCGGGGCTCGGTCGAGCCAGGCCGGCCGCGACATGGCGGCGTTCTCGATGAAGTTCAAGGCCATGGCCGTCTTCCCCATCGAGGGCCGGGAGGCGAGGACGACGAGGTCTCCGCTGTTCAGGCCGCAGAGGAGCTGATCGAGATCGACGAACCCGGTGGTCAGCCCCGTGAGCCCCTCGCGGTGGGAGGCGGCGTCGATCCGGTGGAACGCGTCCCGGATCGCATCGGCGATGGCCGCGGCACCGCCGCCCTCCTCGCGCCGGCCCACGGAGAAGATCCGCTGCTCGCAGTCGTCCACGAGCCGCCGCACGGCATCGCCGTCGGGGTGGGTGTCGAAGGCCTCGGACATCATGTCGGAGGCCACCCGGATCAGGCGCCGGAGGACCGCGGTGTCGGCCACGAGGCCCGCGTGATGGACCGCGTGGGCTGCGGAGGTCACCTGGCTCGCCAGGTCCACGAGGTACTCCGCTCCGCCCACTTCGTGGAACATGCCCATCGCGCGCAGCTTCTCGCCAGCGCTGATGAAGTCCACCGGGACTCCCTGGTCGGCGAGCCCCTGCAGGCAGCGGAAGATCGCGACGTGGCGCTTCTCGGAGAAGTCGTCCGCGGTGACGATCTCGCACACCTCCGGGATGCGTGCGGAATCGAGGAGCATGGCGCCCAGGAGCGCCCGCTCCGCCTCCTCGCTGCGCGGAGGCACCCGCCCCTTGAGAGTTCCCTCGTCCATCGCTCGCGGGGCGCGAGGATACCCCCGGCCCCGGAGCGTGGCGAGCGCCGATCTTCTTCCCGGCCCGGCGCGACAGCCGCGGCCGTGGACACCCGGTGGAGAACTGCGGGGCGGCGCCCCCCGCGCCCCGCTATCCGGCTTCGACGACGACCCGGATCCCCGCGTAGTGCTCGCCGTGCACGTGGATCGGCACCTCGTGTTCGCCCAGTGTCTTGATCGGCTCTTCGAGGCGCACGTGCTTCTCGTCCGTCGGGTAGCCGGCCTCGGTTAGGAGCCGGGCGATCGCCGCCGCGTTCACCGATCCGTAGAGGGTGCCCGTCTCGTCGGCCTTCTCCCGCGTGTTGAGGGTGAGCCGGCCGAGGATCTCCAGCTTGGCCGCGACCTCCGCCTCGAGAGCCGCCCGGGCGGCCTCGAAGCCCTTGCGCCGGCGCTCCATGGCCTTGACGTTGTCGGGGGTGGCCTCGACGGCGTAGCCCCGGGGCAGGAGGTAGTTGCGGGCGAATCCGGGCGAGACATCGACGACGTCGCCGATCGTACCCAGCTCCTCGACATGTTCCCGCAGCAGGACCTTGACGTTCTTCATGGCGTTCCTCCGATCCCCTGGATCAGCCGACGAAGGTCATGAGAGCCAGGTGGCGAGCCCGCTTGATCGCCTCCTTGAGCCGGCGTTGCTGCTTGGCCGTCAGGCCGGTGCGGCGCCGCGAGAACATCTGCCCCTGGGAGCCCACGCACTTGCGGAGCAGGTCGAGGTCCTTGTAGTCGATGGGGTCGTCGGGCTTCAGGCCGAGCTTGAGCTTCTTGGGCGCCCGACCGCTGCTGAACTTCCGCCTCGTGGGACGTGCGCTCATGGATCAGCCCTCCGTCCGTTCGGGGGTCGCGGCGACGATCGCCGGTTCGACTCGCCGGATCGGAGGCCGCTCGCGGCGCCCGCCCTCGATCGCGGCCTCCAGGTCGGCGTCGTCGTCGATATCCTCGATGTCGAGGTCCTCGTCGTGGTGTTCCCGGCGTTCGGGCTCGTCTACGGCGTCGTCGGGCGGGGGCTCGGGCACGATGAAGTCCGCCGCGCTCTCCGCCGCCGAGAGCTCGATCTCCGCGGCCGGGACCGCCGCGGTCCGCAGAAAGAGGTGCCGCAGCACCATGTCGTTGATCTCGAGATCGCGGTTCAGCGCCGGGATCGACCCCGGCTCCAGGTCCAGATAGGTCAGCAGGTAGGTCGCCCGATTGCGGCGGCGGATCGGATAGGCGAGGCGGCGCTCCGCCCAGCGGCGGGACGTCTTCACCTGGCCCCCGTGCTTCTCGACGAGACCGGTGACGGCCGCCTTGGTGGCTTGCCAGCCGGCCCGCACCCGATCGTTGTCGATCAGGAACATCGCCTCGTAGATTCGTGACATCTCTGACGGACTCCTCGTGGTTCGTGCTGGCCGGGGCTACTCGCCCGAGCCCTGGTTCCAGCGGCTGTGGAACCGCGTCATGCACGCTTCGATGTCTCCGGTCCGCAGGAAGAGGAGGACGGCCTCCGCCGCCTCCGCGATCGAGATCTGGATCTCGACCTCTTCGTCGGGCCGGAAGCGCGAGAGAACATGACGCGCCGCGGCGGTCGGGCCTCGCCCGATGCCCACGCGCAGGCGCGGGAACCGGTCGGTGCCCAGGGATTGGATGATGGATCGCATGCCGTTGTGGCCCCCCGCCCCGCCGGCGGGACGGAGGCGCAGGTGCGCCAAGGGGAGATCGAGGTCGTCGTAGACGACCAGGAGGTCTCCGGGCTCGACCCCCGCCCACCGGACGAGGGGGGCCACGACGTCCCCGGAACGGTTCATGAAGGTCGCCGGCTTCACGAGGAGCGCATCCGGATCGAACGCGCGGGCGCAGGTGAAGGAACGGGGACCGCCGTAGCCGTCCAGGGTCGCCGGGGAGAGAAAGAGCAGGCCCTCGTGGAGCGCGAGGTGATCGAGAACGCGGTAGCCGACGTTGTGCCGGGTGTCCGCGTAGTCCGGACCCGGGTTGCCGAGCCCGCAGACCAGCCGCCGCACGGTTCTACGAGCCTCCATGGCCCGCGCCGAACCGGAGCGGAGGGGGCGAGCAGTCTAGTGCCCGCCCCGCCGCGCGCAAGGGGCGGGGGGCGGGCCGTCTCGCGGCCGGGCGGCTCACTCCTCCGGCTCGCTCGGGCCGGCCGGGGCCGCGGCGGCCGCCGGGGCCGCGGCGGCTTCCTCGCCCGCCGGCCCCTCGATCACCCCCCGGGCGATGACCACGACCGCCACCGGGAGATCGGCCGGCATGGCCAGGGTCACGCCTTCGGGCAGGGAGATCGCCCCGGCGAGCAGGGGCTCGCCGATCTGCATCTCGTCGACCTTGACCTCGATTCGATCCGGGATCTTCGCGGGGATCGCCTGGACGAGGAGGTGGGTGACGAGGTGGTTCAGGATGCCGCCCTTCGGGTGCCCTTCGAACTCGAGCTCGACCTCCGCCTCGGTCAGGCGGTCCTGCACCACGCGGCGGAACTCCACGTGGACGATCTCGTCCCCGAAGGCACTCCACTGCAGCTCGCGCACCATCGCCGTCTCCTGCTCCCCCCGATCGAGCTCGATGTCGAACAAGTGCTGGTGGTGGCGGCGGGCGGCGAGGAACTGGTCGCGGTCGAGGGACAGATTGACGTGGGCCTTGCCCTCGCCCTGGACGCAGGCGGGGATGCGGCCGAGGGCCCGAAGACGGCGCGCGTCCCGCGTGCCGAGCTTCTCGCGGACGAAGCCCCGGAGGGTCTCGCTCATGGTTGGTCTCCCTGGATGGTTCGAAGCACAGGGGGGATGGGGATGGAGCCGTGGACCAGGCGGCGGTCCGCCCGGCCCGAGGGGAGGTCAGTCGCCCTCGGGCTCCAAACGATCGAAGAGGACGCTGAGGGAACGGGAGAAATGCAGGTTGGAGATCGCCCGGGCGAGGAGGCCGGCCACGGAGACCACGCGCATCTGCCGCGGGGCGGGGCCGCGCCGGGGAATCGTATCGGTGACGAGGATCGTGTCGGCGGGGCAGGACTCGAGCCGCTCCACGGCCGGCCCGCAGAGCACGGCGTGGGAGACGGCGACGACGATCTTCTTCGCCCCGTGCTTGCGGCAGATGCGGGCCGCCTCGGAGATCGACCCGCCGGTGGAGATCATGTCGTCGACGATGATGACGTTGCGTCCGTTCACGTCGCCGATCACGTGCTCCACCTCGATCATCGACCCGGTGAGCCGGCGCTTGTCGACGATCGCCAGCCCCGCCCCCATGACCTTGGCGTAGGAGCGGGCCATGCGGATGCCGCCCACGTCGGGAGTGACCACCACCGGATTCTCGATCTTCATGGCCTCGATGGCCTTCAGGAGAACCGGCTTGGCGTAGAGGTGGTCGACCGGGATGTCGAAGAAGCCCTGGATCTGGGCCGCGTGCATGTCGATCGTGAGCACCCGGTCCACGCCTCCCGCCGACAGCGTGTTCGCCACGACCTTCGCGCTGATCGGCACGCGCCCCTCGTCCTTGCGGTCCTTGCGGGCGTAGCCGTAGTAGGGGACGACGGCCGTCACCCGCCCCGCGGAGGCCCGGCGGAGGCAGTCCAGGAGGAGCAGGAGCTCGATCCAGTTCTCGTTGACCGGCGGGCAGAGGGGCTGGAGGATGAAGCAGTCGGTGCCGCGCAGATCGTCGTTGATCTTGATGTCGATCTCGCCGTCTGGGAACCGGCCGACGTAGGCGTCGCACAGCGGGATGTCCATCTCCCGCGAGATCGCCTCGGCGAGCTCGGGGTGCGCGGTGCCCGAGATGAGCCGGACCGTCTCGTTGTAGCTGGTGGGCACGGCAGCGGGTCCCCCTACGCCTCCGGGGCCTGGCCGCCCTCGCGGGAGGCGGCGTTCTTCCGGGAACGCAGCGGCTTGGCCGGGATCCCGACCCAGACGTCCCCGGGGGGGATGTCCGAGTGCTTGGTCACGATGGCGCCGCCCCCGGTCAGCGCGCCCTCGCCCACCCGGCAGGGGGCGATGAGGACGGTGCCGCTACCGATGAAGGCGCGATCGCCGATGTCGGTCTGGTTCTTTCGCTTCCCGTCGTAGTTGGCGACGATCGTTCCCGCCCCGATGTTCGCGTTCGCGCCGATGCGCACGTCGCCGAGGTAGGTCAGGTGCTTGGCCTTCGTGCCCTTGCCCACGATCGCCTTCTTGGCCTCGGTGAAATTGCCGAGCTCGGCCCCGTCCTCGAGGACGGTGCCCGGTCGCAGGTGGGTGAAGGGTCCGACCTCGCACCCCGCGCCGATCTTCACCCCGGCGCGGATGACGGTGCAGGGCAGGATTCGCGTCCCCGGACCGATCTCGACGCCGTGGTCGATGTACGTCGTCGCCGGATCCTCGAGGAATACGCCGGCCGCCAGGTGCGCGCGGTGAATGCGCTCCTGCACGACCGCCCGCGCCTCGGAGAGGTCGGAGAGATCGTTGATGCCGATCGCCTCGTTCTCGTCCGCAAGGGTCACGGTGGCCACCGTGCCGCCGTGCGCGACGATCCTCCCCGGCAGGTCGGTGAGGTAGTACTCGCCCTGGGCGTTCCGGTTCTCGAGGCGCGGCAGGAGCAGGACGAGATCCTCGCGGGCGAAGGCGTACACCCCGACGTTCACCTCCCGGATGGCGAGCTCCGCGGGGGTGGCGTCCTTCTCCTCCACGATGCCCCGGAACTCGCCGTTCTCCCGCCGGATCCGGCCGAAGCCGCGCGAGCGACGGGGGGTGGCGGTGATCGCCGCCGCGCGGGCCCGCTCCTTCGCCTGGCACAGGGCCGCGAGGCTCTCGGAGCGGAGCAGCGGCATGTCGCCGTAGAGCACCACGACCGGGCCGGGACGCTCGGAGAGCGCGGGCAGGCACTGCCGGAGCGCATGGGCGGTACCGAGCTGCTCGGCCTGGGGAACGCAGCGGATCCGCGCGTCCGGCTCCGCCCCCTCGATCCAGGTGCGGACCGCCTCCCCGCCGTGACCCACGACCACGAGGATCTGCGCGGGATCCAAGGACCGGGCCTGGTCCAGGACGTAGCCCAGGACCGGGCGCCCACACAGCGGGTGGAGCACCTTGGGACCGGCGGTCTTCATGCGCGTGCCCTGGCCGGCGGCCAGGACCACGACCGTGGCGGCTCTGCCCATGGAGTGCGCGACGCGGGGGGAGGGGATCCCGGACGCGGCGCCCGGGAGGAGGGAAAGGGGGAACGTTGTAAGGGGTCCCTGCGAAGCTGTCAATGCGAGGCTCCTCCCGCGGATTCCTCCCCGCCCGCGGAACCCGGCCGCCGGAGACGGGGTTCCAGGTCGGATCGCGGCGCCGCCCGCCCGCCCCGTCGATACGATGGGCGGCGGCGCGCCCCGTCCCCGGTGCCCGGCCCCGCGCCATCGACCATGAAGACCTTCGTCCCCGCCCTCGTCGCCGCGCTGGTCGCGGCGCTCCTGACCGCCGGCTCCTTCCTCGTGTTCTCCGATCCGGACCCCTCCTCCGCCCCCGACGAGGGGATCCTCCCGCCGGACGGCGACTTGGCCCTCGTCGCGCTTCGCGTGGAGGGAGCGGAGCCCGCCCCGAGCGAGCTCGCGGGCGGTGCCCCGAGCCCCACCGTCCGGGAGCTCGAGATGCGGGTCGCGACCCTGGAGAGCAAGCTCGCGGCCCTGGCGAACCTCCGCCGGCCCGTGGAGGACGCCGGGGAAGCGCCGGAGAGCCTCGCCCTCCCGGACGACCCGGTCGCCCGCGATTTCGTCCTCCACGTGCTCTCCCAGAAGGAGGAGGCCGACCGCCTCGCCCGGGAGGAGGAGCAGCGCCGGCGCAACGAGGAGCGCCTACTGCGCGAGGCGGAGCGCATCGCCCAGGCGATCGGGCTCGCCGGCGGGCAGACCGACGCCCTCTACGGCGTGCTCCTCGAGGACAACGCCCGCCGCGAGGCCCTGTTCGAGACCATGCGGGCGGGCAACTTCGGGCCCGAGTCCCGGGACGCGATGCGCCAGGAGATGCAGGCGATCCAGGACTGGCGCCAGCAGGCGCTCACGGCCAAGCTCGGGGCGGACGTCGCCCAGCAAGTCCTGAAGTGGCAGGAGGAGAACGGCGGCCGCGGCGCTCGCAGCCCCTTCGGCGGCGCCGGCCGCGACTTCGGGGGCGGAGGGCGGGGAGGCGGGCGCGGCGGCATCTGAAGCCGCCGGTGGAACGTCCCACGCCGCCGGCTGCCGCGGGGCTCCGGGGAGGTCGCGCGGTATCCTCCTCGCCCGTGCCGCACCCCGCGGAGACTCCCCTGGCCCAGCGTCTCTCCCACTTCGTGGGGTGGCTGGCCGATCGGCGCGTGCCCGGGCCGCTGCGGGCGCCTCTCTACCGCGCCTTCGCGTGGTGGACCGGGGCGAACTCCGCCGAGGCCGAGCTCCCCCTCGCCCACTACCCGAGCCTCGGTGCCTTCTTCGTGCGCCGGCTGCGCGCGGGGGCGCGGCCGCTCGATCCCGATCCCCGCGCGATCGTCTCCCCCTGCGACGGGCGGATCCAGGCCGTCGGGCCGGTCTCAGGCGGGATGATCCTGCCCGCGAAGGGCCGCGCCTACGCGGTCGAGGAGCTCCTCGCCGGCGCCGCGGACGCGCGGGGGCTCGAGGGGGGCTGGGCGTGGACGATCTACCTCTCCCCCCGCGACTACCACCGGGTCCACGCGCCGCTCGCCGGCACCCTCGATCTCGTGCGCTGGGTCGCGGGCACCCGCCGCTCGGTCGCCCCGCGCGTGGTCGCGCGCCGGGACCGCGTCCTGGCGACGAACGAGCGGGCCGTCCTCCACCTCGCGACGAGCCGCGGGGCGGCGATCCTCGTGCTGGTCGGGGCCCTGAACGTCGGCCGCCTGCGGGTGGTGGGCGTCGAACCGGGGGCGGCGCTCCCGGCCGGCGGTCCCCGGCCACTCGTGCGCGGCGAAGAGCTCGCCCGGTTCGAGATGGGGTCCACCGTGGTCCTCCTCCTTTCGCCCGGCATGGCCGCACCCGCGCCGGGGCTCGCCGCCGGGACGCCCGTGCGGCTGGGGGCGGCGATCGGGCGCCGCGTCTGAGCTCCCCGGCCCATGGCCCTCACCGACCGCGACCGCTGCCTCCTCCGCTTGTCCGCGGCGATCTGCCTCGGCCGCTGGGACGTCGTGGCCGCGCTGCGCCGCTCCGCGCCGGCGCCGCCCGATCGGAGCTGGCGAGAAGCGGTGCTCCAGGCTCATCTCTTCGCCGGCTTCCCGCGCGTCGTCGAGGCCTGGCGGGTGCTGGGCGCGGCGGGAGGCCTCGGCACGCCGAGCGCGGCGGAGACGGAGGGCGCGGAGACGGAGGACCTCGCCGCCGGGGATTCCCTCTTCGCGGCGATCTACGCCGAGAACGCGCCGGCCGTGGGCCAGGAGCTCGCTCTCTACCACCCGGCCCTCGCCCGCTGGATCCGGGGGCATGCCTACGGCCGCGTCCTCACCCGGGGCGGCCTGTCGCCCGCGGAGCGCGAGCTCCTGGGGGTCGCCTGCCTCGCTGCCCTGGACCAGGAGCGCCAGCTCGCCGCCCATGCCCGGGGGGCGATCCGCTGCGGCGCCGATCCGGAGGACCTCGCCGGCGCCCTCCTCGCCGTTGGCGACCTCCTTGCGCCAAAGCGCCTCGCCGCGCTCCTCGCGATCGTGGCGCGGCGATGAGTGCTAGCGCCGCACCAGGAGGGTCGCCCGGCGCAGAGTGACGCGTTCCATGGCGCGCAGGACGATGCTCGCCGGGCGAGTGTCGGGGCGGGGGAGCTCGGGGCTCGCGATCTCCTCGCCGTCGAGCAGGACGGCGATCCGGCCGGAGCGCGGCGCCAGCCGCAGGAGGATCTCGTGGGTCTCGCCCTTCTTCAGGCGGCGCGCCGGCGCGGTCCCTCGCCCCGCGGCGACATGCTCCAGGAGCTCCTCGAAGCTCCCGCTCTCCACGAGCAGCCGCTCGCCCGCCCCGCCGGGGAGGTGCGTGCCGACGAAGGCCACGTGGAACCCGGCGGCGGAGATGGTGAGGAGCCGCGTAGGGTCGGAGGCCGGCGCCGCGATCGAGAGGGCGAGCTCGAGCTCGCCTCCCCCCGTGTCGATCGGCCAGACCAGGTTTAGGGTGGGACCTCGCTGCCGGCGGAGGTCCTCGAGCCGCGTGACGTTCGCGCCGGGATCGGGGGTCCAGCCGAGGTTCTCGAGCACCCAGTCCCCCCGATCCCACGCCCCGGCGGCGGCGTCGGCGAACTCGTACTCCAGGCGGATCTTGTTCGCGCCCTCGAGCTCGACCCGCGCCGGACCGTACACGCGCGCGTAGTCCTCGGGGCGCGCGCGGCTCGCCGGGGGTCGCAACCGCTCCCGGAGGACGAGGAGCTCGCCCCGGCGCCGCTGCACCTCGGCCAGGTCGCCGTGCTTCTCGAGGAGCTCGTCGATCCACAGGAGGACGCTGTGGGGCTCGCGCTCCTGGCGGGCGGGGTCGCCGACCCGCTCGAGGAGCTCCCGGGCCCGTTCGCGCCCCGACTTCTGCTCGGCGGTGAGCTCCTCGATCGCCTCGGTGATCCGCACGCACACGTCGAGGGCGAGCCGCCCCGCCTCGCCGGCGTCGGGCAGGTCGCCGCTCTGGCGCGCGCGCTGGGCGCCGGCGAAGTCGCCGTCGTGGTAGCGCAGGAGGACGGCGAGCAGCCGCTCCGCGGGGTCGAGCGTCTCCTCGCCCTTCAGCCCGGCGAGGGTCTCGAGCTCCGCGGTGGAGAGCCGGCGGAGGTCGAGGCGCTCCTCGAGGCCGTCGAGGGCGAATCCCTCCGCGAGGGGATCGACTCCCGCGCGCATCGTCCGGCCTTCGTAGCGGATCCCGCGCACCCAGAGGTCGACCGCCTGGCCGTCGAGCTCGCTCACCCGCCGCGCCGCCCGTTCAAGCACCCCCTGCAGGCGTTGCGCCTCGCCCCGGTAGAGGGCGCCGAGCTCGGCGAGCTCCTGGCGCCAGGGCGCGGCCGGGATCCCGCCCGGAGCGTCGAGGCGGCCGGCCATCTCCGTCCACAGCGCCGCCACGGCGGCGTATTCGCGCCCGCGCCAGTGCGGGGCGGCGAGCTGGCGGGTCTCGGCGAAGGCCCGGCGCGCGTTCTCCTCGAGGAGCCGGTCCTCGATGCCGACGAGCTCGGCGACTCGCTCCGCCAACTCCTCGATGGCGACGTGCCGCAGGCCGGCGGGCATCTTCTCCCGCCGCAGCCGCCGCTCCTGCAGCATCCGCTCGAACGCCTCGGCGAGCACGGTCGACGCCGGAGGCTGGCGCATCCCCTGGCGGGCGAGCTCGGCTTCCAGGAGCTCGCTCCGGGCGATCACGTCGCGGCGCAGGGCGTGGTCGAGCGCCTGCCAGTCGTCGTCCAGCCGCTGGCGACGGATGCCGATCTCCAGGAGCACGGGATCGAGGACGCCGGCGCACTTTTCGGGCCGGAGGCGGTGGGCGGCGAAGCCCGCCTCCCCGAGCAGCTCCGCGCCGTCGACCAGGAGCTCGGCGCGGGCGAGGTTCCACTCCTGGCGCTCGAGGAGCCGCGCGACGTGGGCGAAGCGCGAATCCCGCCGGCCGGCCAAGGCGCCGGAGAGCCGCTCGAGGGCGAGGCCCTCCGCCTCCTCCGCGCGCCCGATCGTGCGGTCGAGCCAGGCGCCGAGGGGCTTCAGGGCGGGCTCTCCCGCGAGGGCGTCGCGCCGGTAGCCCGTGCGGGCGAGGAGGCCGGAGTCGAACTCCGCCCCGATCGCGGTCCAGGCGGTCGCGAAGTCCTCCGCGGCGAGCGCGGCCTCGACGCGCCCCTGCACTCCGTCCTGCAGGCCCTGGGTCTCCGCGCGCAGCTTCCCCTGGAAGTCCCGCGCCACTTCGGCCCAGCGCTCGTGGTGGGCGGCGGGCACGTAGGGTTCCATCGCCTCCAGCTCGGAGAGCTCCTGGGCGAGGAGCCCCGGCTCCCTCCCCGCCCGCCCCGCGAGCTCCTCCAGGGGCGCGAAGGGGGCGGCGGGAGCGGCCGCGGCCCGGTCCGCTTCCCCCTCGTCCGGCGCCGCGCGGCCCACGGCCCACGCCACGGCGGCGACGGCGGCGACGGCGAGCACCCCCGCCACCGCCCAGGTGGCGCGCGGATCGTGGCGCCGCTGCACGGGATCGAGGTGGGCCCGGCGGACGCGGGGGGAGCGGCGCTCGCGGATGCGCTCCAGATCGGCGAGAAGCTCGCCCGGCGTCTGGTAGCGGCGGTCCCGATCGCGGGTCAGGCACTTGCGCAAGACGAGCGAGAGCCCCCGCGACAGCGACGGCGAGAGCTCCTGCGGCCGGGGGATCCGGCCGTAGAGCACGCCGGAGATGACCTCGGCCGCGCTCTCGGCGGAGAAGGGCGGGCGGCCGCAGACGGCGTGGAACAGGGTGGCGCCGAAGGACCAGAGGTCGCTCCGCACGTCGGCGTCGTGGGGCTCGACGGCCTGCTCGGGGGAGATGTAGGCCGGGGTGCCCAGCATGCCGCCGTCCTTGGTGAGCTCCTGGTCGTCGGCATCGTCGAAGGCGAGGCCGAAGTCGGCGAGCCGGGCCCCACCCGCCCGGTCGATCAGGATGTTGGCGGGCTTGATGTCGCGGTGCACGACCCCGTGCTCCCACAGGTGCTCGAGCGCCTCGCAGAGCGGGATGAACAGCCGCAGGGCCTCGCGCTCCGAGATCCGTCCCTCCTCGCGCAGGCGCAGGGCGAGGGAGGGCCCATCGACGTACTCCATCGCGTACCACCACAGCCCGTCGATCTCGCCCATGTCCACGGCCGTGACGAGGTGGGGGTGGGCGAGGCGGGCGGTGGTCCGCGCCTCGCGCTGCAGGCGCTGCACGACGCGGGGCTGCGCCGCGAGCTCGGGGTGGAGCACCTTGAGCGCCACCTCGCGGCCGACGCGCCCCTGGCGGGCGCGATAGACGACCCCGGTCGCCCCCCGGCCGAGCACGCTCTCGATCTCGTACCCGGGGATCTCCGGGAAGCGGGCGGGGCGCCCGGGGGCCTTCAGCGGTTCAGGAGCCATCGGCGCCACGCCTCGTCCGCCTGGCGATGGTCCAGCCCCACCGCCAGCCGGAACGCCCGGTCGAAGTACTCCTGCCGCGCTCGCCCGTCGGCGAGGACGCGCAGCGGCGCCCGCGGCGCTCCGGTGCGGAGCCCCCGGTGGAAGCGCAGGAGAGTTCCCGCGCCCTGGGAGTCGAGCCACTCGACGATCGCCATCGCCGCGGCGATGTCGAGGAGCTCGAGCTGGCCGAACTCGCGTCGGGCGAGCTTGTCGAACGGCTCGAGCCGACCCTCGCGCACCTCTCTCGCGAGTCGGCTGCGCCACGTCCCGTCGCGGAACACGTTCCAGTCGAACGCGACGCCGATCCGCCCGGACGCGCTCCCCTCGCCGCCGCCGGCGCCGGAGCGGCAGAACACGGCGTTCTGACCGTGGCAGTGGAGCTCGGTGAGGGCCGCGACCCCCTCGTCGTACCACGGGGGCAAGAGCGTGCCCTCGAAGCCGAGGCGGTTCAGCATCAGGTGGCCGAGGTGGTGGTAGCACTGCCCCACCAGGTCGGTGCGGTTGCGGCCCCGCTGGCGAGCGGAGGAGATCGCGATCGGATCGGTCCATACGAAGCCGTGGGTCCGGCTGACGGCCTCGGCCCAGCCGCGCGGGATGTGGAACGAGCGCGCGGCGAGGTAGGGGATCGTGCGCAGGTAGGGCTCGTCCTCCGCGAAGACGTAGAACTCGGCGAGCAGCCCCCCGAAGAGCCCGCGGCCCGGCGGCACGAGCCATTCCGCGTCGAACCACGCCCGCCCCGCCCCGATCCCCGCGCCGATGGCGGCGAGCTCCTCCGCCGGGATCGTCCCGCAGACGAGGGCCAGGGAGTCGATGTGGAACTCCAAGGGCGTCCCGGCCGTCGCGGCGGCTCCCGCGGCGGCCTCCCGGGCGCGGGCCTCGGGGATCGGCAGCCACTCCCCCGCGAACTCCGCGAGGCCCTGGAGCCGCATCGCCTCGGCCTTCGGGATCCACCGCCCCTCGTGCTGCACCTCGCCCTTCTCGAGGTGCGCCTTCTCCTCCGGAGTGACCCACCGCCCGTCGTGGAGCACGAAGCCCTTCTCCTGCATCGCGGCCGCCGTGGCGGCGGCGACGCGCCGGTCGCGCTCGGCGGGCGTCATCCACTCCCCGTCGTGGCGGACGAATCCCAGCTCCTGCCGGGCGCCGGCGTGATCGGGATCGATCTCGATCGCGCGGGCGAAGAGCTTGGCGGCGCGCTGCGGCAGCCGCGCCTCCCGGCACCAGAGCCCGAGGCGGTAGAAGTCCTCGCCGCTCTGGCAGGCCTCGAGGCGGTCCCGGTACTCCTCCTCCCGCGTCTTCTGCTCGAGCACCTCCGCCACACCCGCGGCCGGGAAGCTCACCTCCCCGGCGGCCGTCCGCACGACCACCTCGGTCGCGGTCCGCCGCACCACCTCGCCCTCGATCTTCCGGCCGTCCTTCAGGACGACCACGTCCCCGGCGGCGGGAGCGACGAGGACGAGGAGGAGCAGAGCGGAGCGAAGCGCGCGCATGGCGGAAGCGAAGGCGGCCGGCTCCATCCTCCCACGGGTCCGCTCGACCGTCCACCCGTCCGGCGGGGGCCGGGCGCTCACACCTCCGCGGCGCCTCCGCCGCCGCCGATGAGGCTCCCCCCGCCGAACTTGTCGAGTTTGCGCTGGAGGGCGAAGCGGCTGATCCCGAGCGTCTTGGCGGCCCGGCTCTTGTTCCCGCTCGCCGCGGCGAGGGCGTCCTCGATCGCGTGGCGCTCGAACCGCGAGACGGCGGCGCGCAGGTCGCCCACGACGAGGGGGGAATCGGCGCGGGTCCCGGCGACCGCGGCGGTCCCGAGGCTCTCGCGCACGCGCGGCGAGATGTGCTCGAGCCGGATCGCGTCGCCGCCGAGCAGGAGGGCCCGGCGCATCTCGTTCTCGAGCTCGCGGACGTTGCCCGGCCAGTCGTAGGCGGTCAGCACGGCGAGCACCTCGTGGGGCAGGACGGCGGTCGGCTGCCCCGCTTCACGGGCGGCGCGCGCGAGCAGCGCCTCCGCGAGGAGCGGGATGTCGTCGCGCCGCTCCCGCAGCGGGGGCAGGCGCAGCGTCAGCACGTTCACGCGGTAGAAGAGGTCTTCCCGGAACTCGCCCGCCTTCACCATCTTATCGAGATCCCGGTGGCTCGCCACGAGGAGGCGGACATCGACCTGGATGCGCTGGTTCGAGCCCAGGGGCCGCAGCTCGCCGTCCTGCAGCACGCGCAGGAGCTTCTTCTGCATCTCCGCCGACATGTCGCCGATCTCGTCGAGGAAGAGCGTGCCGCCGTGGGCCTGCTCCATCAGTCCCTTCTTGGCCCGATCCGCCCCGGTGAAGGCGCCGCGCGTGTGCCCGAAGAGCTCGGACTCGAGGAGGGAATCGGGCAGGGCGGCGCAGTTCTCGGCCACGAACGGCTTGTCCTTGCGGGCCCCGTTGAAGTGGATCGCGCGGGCGATGAGCTCCTTCCCGGTCCCCGATTCGCCGCAGATGAACACCGGTAGGTCGGTCTCGATGATGCGATCGAGCTCCCGGAAGATCTTCCGCATCGGATCCGAGGCGCCGACGATCGAGCCGTAGTCGTAACGGCCGCGCTCGCGCTCGAGCTCCGCCCGCATCACCGAGAGCTCGCTGTCGCGGTCGCGGATCTTGCGCCCGAGCTGCTCGTTCAGGCTGCGGATCTGGTTGCCGGAGTGCACGAGCCGCTGGTTGCGCTCCCGCAGCTCGGCGACCAGCCGGGCGTTGTGGATGGCGATCGCCGCCTGACCGGCGAAGAGCTCGGCGAGGTCGAGATCGTCGGCGGTGAACGCCCCCCGCTGGAGGCGGTTGTCGAGGTAGAGGATCCCCTCCACCCGTCCATCGATACCGATCGGGAGGCACAGGACCGAGCGCAGCCGCAGATCCTCCACGCTCGCCATCCCTTCGAACCGCGCGTCGGACCCCGCGTCCACGGAGAGCAGGGGGCGCCCCTTCTCCGCGACCCGGCGCACGATTCCCGTGGACAGCCGCGAGGCGGGGACCGGGATGTCGCTCTGGTCGAAGGCGCGCGCCACGCGCACCTGCATCCGGGCGGGATCGGGGGCGGCCCCATCGGGGGCGGGATGGGGTCCGAGCAGGAGAAAACCGCGCTCGCCCCCGACGAGATCGATGGCGGAGTCCACGATGTTCCGCAAGAGGGCCTCGGAGTCGGTCTCCCGCACGAGCTCGCGCGTGATGCGGGCGAACACGCGCAGGTGCTCGCGCTGGCGCAGCGCCTCGCCGGTGAGGGTCCGCAATCCGCCCTGCCCCTCCCCGGCGGACTCCGCCAGCGCCCCGGCCACGTCCGCCGCCGCGATGCGCTGGGTGTCGCCGGGCCGGGCCGGCCGGGTCTCCTCGCCGATCCGCTCCACGGCGATCGCCGTGCTCCCGACGGTCACGACGTCGCCGGCCGCCAGCGGCGCGCGCTCGGTGCGCCGGCCGTTCAGGAGCGTGCCGTTCGCCGAACCCGGGTCGACGAGGAAGGTCCCCTCCGGGCCGAGCTCGAGCCGGCAGTGGTGGCGGGAGACGAGGGGGTCGGAGAGGCGGACCTCGTTGTCGAGAGCCCGGCCGATCCGCACCGTCGGGCCGGCGAAGGAGAGGCACGAGCGGGCTCCCTCCTCGACGACGGCGAGCTCGATGTGGTAGGTCATGGGGCGCGGGGGGAGGATGGTGCGATTCCGCACCGCCCTCCCTCTAATCGCCTCCCCCTGTTCGGTTACCGCACAGTTTCCGCCCCGCCCCCGCTGGATCCCCCCGATGCGCCCGAAACCCTGGTACGAGACGGGTTTGCGATTCGCATGCACCCGATCGGGCCGCTGCTGCCGAAACCACGGCGCCTACACGCGGGTCTACCTCGCCCGGCGGGACGTCGCGGCGATCGCCGCCCACCTCGGGCTCGAACCCGCCGCCTTTCTCGAGCGCTACTGCCGCCGCGAGGACGGCTGGACCATCCTCCGGATGGACCGGCCGGCCTGTCTCTTCCTGGCGCCCGGGGGCGAGTGCTCGATCTACCCGGTGCGCCCCAAGCAGTGCGCCACCTGGCCCTTCTGGTCGGAGAACCTCGACCCGCGGGTTTGGAACGCCTCGGTCGCCCCCTTCTGCCCGGGGGTCGGCCGCGGCCGCCTCCACTCGCGCGCGGAGATCGAGCGGATCGCGCGGGAGACGGACGCGTGGTACGAGGCGGATTGACCCGCGGAAAGCCTCCTCAATCGGACAGCCGGTAGAGCCGGAAGAGGTCGGTGGGCGCCCCGCCCGTTTGGCGGATCTCGGGCGGGCTGCGGTAGACGAGCTCGAAGCCGGGCTCGCCGGCGAGCGCGCCGCCGTCCTGGCTCAGGAAGACCGCCGCCGCCGTGCCCGGGGGGGGCGGCGAATCGTCGTCCGGCAGGCCGCCGAGGGTGCGGGCGATCTTGCCGAGCGCGTAGCGGTCGACGAGGAGGTAGCGCGCCTGGAAGCCGTCGCGGACGAGCCGGCGCATCTGGGCGGGGGTCCCCTGGAAGAAGGTCTCGTAGAAGGCCTGGGCGCGCCGGCGGCTCGATTCGGTCTCGTACTTCGGTTGCAGGACGATGGGGCGGCGGGTGTGGGCGAGGATCGCGGTCGAGTTCATGAAGTCGCCGGCGATCGCCTCCTCCGCCGGGACGTTCTCCCCCACCCACTCCACCAGGGCGGCGATCTCCGCCTGGCGCCAGCGCGGCACGTACCAGAGGAGGGGATGCCCGGTCAGGACCGCCGGGAACGCGCCCCCTTGCAGGAGGAGGAACGCCCCCGCGAGCCCGACCGCCACCCACCGCCGGGCGAGCCGAGACAGGACGGCGACGCCGGCGACGGGGATCAGGAGCCCGGCGAGGATCGAGGTGCGCTCGATCATCCACGCCGCAACGAGGGACGCCGCGAGGAGGGCGTAGAGTCCCGCCTCGCCCGGCCGCTCGCCCCGCCACCAGACCTGCGCGGTGCGGGGGATCGCCGCCGCCGCCAGGAGGAGCCCCCAGCCGAAGAGGCGCCACGCCCCCGGCCTGCGGAGGGTCTCGAAGGGCCCCTGCCAGAGCAGCCGGGCGTCGAAGGAGAGCGCGTCCGGATCGGCGGGGAGCCGCCCGAGGTGGACGACCTTGGCGGCGAGGACGTCCCAGACGTGGCCATAGGCCGCGCTGCCGCCCCACCGGGAGAGCGCGACGCCCCCCGCCGCCACGGCCGCCGCGGCGAGGAGCGCTCCGCCCCGTCTTCCGCCGCGCCGGTGCACCATCCCGGCGGCGAGGAGCGCCAGCGCGAGCACCATCGGCGCCGACAGGAGGAGCCCGGCCCGGCTCATCGCCGGCACGAGCACGGCGGCGGCGATCGGCGCGACGAGGAGCGCCGCCGCCCCCGGGACGCGGAAGGGCCCGCCTCCCCCGCGCAGGAACCAGAGGAGGGCGCAGCCGACCTCGAGCAGGACGACGAACGACATCGCGTGCCAGGTGGCGAGGGCCGCGGCGAGCGGGATCCCGGCGAGGAGGAACGCGCGTGGCGTCGGGACCCGCGCCGCGCGGGCGAGGAGCCAGAGATGGACGGCGAAGAGCGGGAAGGAGAGGTCCTCGCGGATCAGGATGAAGCCGATCGTGCGGTAGTTCGCCGGCAGGAGGCAGAAGAGGGCGAGGGCGACGGCCGCCCACGCGCGTGAGCCGGTGACCTCCCGCGCGAGCCCCCAGGCCCCGGCCGCGGCGAGGCTGGCGATGGCTGAGAAGAGCACCACGCAGAAGGCGTGGAGCGCCATCCCGCCCCCGCAGGCGAGGAAGGCCCATGCGGCGAGGAACTCCTGCCCCACCGTGAACTCCCCGGGGATGTCGGTGAGCACGGGGTGCTGGATGCGCGGGTCAGCCCGGAAGTCCGCCGGCGGCCGTCCCCCCGCCTCCACGATCCGCTCCGTGATGTAGTAGAGGAGCGCGGGATCGCTCTTGAGCATCCCCGCCGGGTCCTTCCAGTCGCAGTTCGGGTCGGAGAAGGCGACCTCGATCCGCACCGCGGTCGCCAGGGCGCAGGCGGCGATCAGCGCCAGCACCGACGCCACCGCCGGGCCGATGCGCCCGCGCTCCTTCCCTGCCTTCATTGGACCTCAGAGTACAGGACCGTCAGACCGGTTTGGGGCGGTGCACGGTTTCCTCGGGCACCCGCCGGCGCGGCACGGTTTTCAGGACGCAACATAGGGCCCCAGGAGGGCGCAGCGCCTCCGCCCAGCCCTTCTTCCCAAGTCGGCAGCGCGCGGCACGGCTTCAGCGCATGCTTGTCAGCGAATGAGGACCACGCGCGAGCTACGCGCGGCGGTCCGGTAACCGGGGGCGGTTCTGGCTCCCCAATGCCAGTAGCCCTCTAGCGGGGCCGTGAGGGCGCACGTGGTGCGGAGGCGAGGCCCATCGCGATGTGTCAGTCGGGGAGATCGAGATGAAGTGGCTGCAGTGATGCCTACACGGCTTGCTGGCGTGTGCGATGTTCTCGATCGTTCACGCCGGTCCGCGGTTTCGATCGTGCGCAAAGGGAATAGGCGATATAGAATGAGGGCCGGCACACACGAGAGTGCGCCGGCCCATGTAACAGAATTGCCAAACCTGAGGAAAATGGCCATGAGTGGTACAGAATTCGGCCAAGTCCCGTGCCAGGCTAGCGGATTGTAGCACCTTCTTCCGCCTGGTGTCAAGCGTCCGTTCGCGCGCGAATGTCAAATCCTTTCGGCGCGACCCGCGGGACTTCTCGCGCGGCGGACCGCTCTCCCCCGAGCTCCTCACCACGCTGCTCCTCTACATGATCGCCGACGCCATGTGCCGCTCACAAAACACTTTCCGCTTTCGTTGCCTGGGAAGGGGCGCGGCCTCGGTGTTGAGTGATGAGTTCATGACGTTCCAGCGTGGCCAGGACGGCCTGGCGTTCGGCCAGGCGCCGCTGGC